>CAZCGA010000228.1:0-7556 GCA_964498075.1 uncultured Binatia bacterium (SeqCode)
TGGGCGGCGCGCTATCGAGCACGCGTCTCGTACCCACCGAGGATGTGTCCTGCAGCGGTGCGTTGAGAAGGAGACCGCGTGCGGTTATCGACGTCCGGGAAACGAGCGTGCGGCACATGTCAGCCAGCGACGGGCTCCTTCAACTTCCACGGCGGGTTGAGCCGGTTTTCTCCCGCGCAGTACAGCCGCAGATCGTGCCCATCCGGGTCGCGCAGCCGTGCCTCGCGCCATAGATAGAACATGTCAGTGGGATCCTGCTCGAAGACAACGCCCCTCGCCTTCAGTGCGGCGACCGTCTCATCGAGCGACTCACACTCGAAGAACAACTGTGCGCGGTCGGCTGGCCTATCCGGTCTGTCGCCCATCACCTCGACCGAGAGGGTCGCATCGCCGTCCGGGAACATGAACCTTGCATATCGCGGAGGCGAATCGACGATCTGGATCAGCCCGAGTGTCTTGTAGAACGTCTTCGAGCGTTCGAGGGCGGTGATGTCCAGCGTGATGTGGTTGAAGCGCATAGCTCCTCTCTGCTTCGGTCACTTTCGGAGGTGATCCCCTGCCCACGCCGCCCAACATCTATTCGGCCGGTCGGCCTAAATCTCTTCGTCCCGCAACCGTGGTCAGCCTAGCATCCCCACGATTCTCGCGGCAAACAGAGCGAAACAGATTGCACGGCAACGGGTTCGACGAGTGTCGCGTGCGAGCGCGCGGCGCGCTAGGCCGACCGGCCTATCACGCTACAGAGCCGGGCTGAGGAAGCGGCCGGCAGCGGCCCCGCCGCCACCAGTTTCTTCCGAGCGTCACGGGCTCTGCTGCGGGCAGGTGCTCAGTGCGTTCTTCACGGCGGAGAGAATCTCATCGACCGTCACCTGCCCGTCGCCGTTCGCGTCGCCGGGATCGCAGGATTGAACCGGCGCGCTGCCGAGCGCGATGTTGACCATGGTCAGGATCTCATCGACGGTTACGACACGGTTCCCCCCGCAGTCGCCGACGCAGAGTGGTGGTGGGGAAGCAGTTGGTGACGGCGTAGCGGGCCGTGTCGTGGTGGCCGCACTCGTCGGCGTATCCGTCGGCGTTCCCGTTGGCGTCTGCGTTGGAGTGTGAGTCGGCGTGTCCGTCGCTGTGGCCGTTGGCGTTTCGGTTGGCGTCTCAGTCGGCGTGTCGGTGGGCGTTGGCGTCGCTGTGGCCATGCGTGTCGGCGTTGCGGTGAACGTCTGGGTGAAGCTCGGTGTCGGCGTCTGAGTCGGCGTGGCCGTCACGGTGTGCGTGAAGCTCGGCGCCGGCGTCGGCGTCTCGGTCGGCGTGTGCGTCGGGGTCTCAGTCGGCGTTGCGGTTGCGCTGGCGGTGTCGGTGGCCGTGGGTGTCGCCGTCTCCATCGGCGCATTGGTTGGAGACCGAGTCGGGGTCACCGATGGTGTCTCGGTGGGGAGCTCGGTCGGACTCTGCGTCGGTGTCAGGGTCGGAGCGACCGTCCCCGTGGACGTCGGTGTATCGGCCGCCAACGGCGTCGCGGTCTCGGTAGCTGTCTCAGTCGCCGTTGCGGTAGACTCGGGCACCGGCGTTTCCGTGGAGCTCGATGTCGGAGTTTCACTCGGCAGCTCGGTGGGTGTCGCCGTCGTGGTTGGCGACGGCGTATCCGTCGGCAGCTCCGTCGGTGTCGGGGTGGGAGACTCTGTCGCCGTGGGTGTTGCCGTGTCGCCTGGTGGTGGTGTCGCGGTTTCCGTGGGCGTCTGAGTTGCGGGTGTCGTCGGCGAGGAGGTCGGGGTCTCGGTGGGTGTGCTCGTCGGCGCTTCAGTGAAGGTCACGCACAGCCCCGTGGTCCCGCTACACGCTGCGTGGAACACCGGTACGCAACCGCCACAGTCTCCGTTCGTGGGCGGGCCGCACACCGTGACCGGGTTCTGGCATTGGCAGCAATCCCCCGGTCCCGGAGTGTTCGTTGGTGTCGGCGTAGCGGTCGGCGTACGCATCAGGCATTGGCCGGTCATCCCGTCGCAGATCGCATCGAGGATCAGCGAACAGTCACCGCACGACCCGCTCGTCGGCGGGCCGCAGAGCTGCACCTGATCGCCGCACTGGCAGCAGTCCTTTGGTTGCGGTGTGCAGGTCGGTGTCGCCGTCGGGGTTCGCGTTGCCGTCGCCGTCGGTGTGTTCGTCGGCGTCCGTGTCGGCGTTGCGGTGATGCTCGGCGTCGGCATCCGCGTGCTCGTTGCGGTGGGCGTGAACGTCCGCGTTGCTGTGTCGGTGGATGTCGCGGTCGGGGTCGCTGTGTACGTCGGTGTCCGCGTTGCCGTCGGCGTTCGTGTCGGTGTCTGCGTCGAGGTTTGAGTCGGGGTGGCCGTCGGTGACGGCGTCGGCGTGCTCGTGCGCGTCCCTGTTGGTGTGCGAGTCGGCGTCTGCGTCAGTGTGAGGCTGGGGGTCACCGTCGGTGTCGGCGTGCGGGTGTTGGTTGGTGTCCGCGTGAACGTTTGCGTCGGCGTCGGCGTGAGTGTTGCGGTGGCCGTGGACGTATTGGTGGCTGTTTGCGTACCTGTCGGTGTCCGCGTTGCCGTCGGCGTTCGTGTCGGTGTCTGCGTCGAGGTTTGAGTCGGGGTGGCCGTCGGTGACGGCGTCGGCGTGCTCGTGCGCGTCCCTGTTGGTGTGCGAGTCGGCGTCTGCGTCAGTGTGAGGCTGGGGGTCACCGTCGGTGTCGGCGTGCGGGTGTTGGTTGGTGTCCGCGTGAAGGTTCGTGTCGGCGTCGGGGTGAGTGTTGCGGTGGCCGTCGGCGTATTGGTGGCCGTTTGCGTACCCGTCGGTGTCCGCGTCGCCGTCGGCGTTCGTGTCGGTGTCTGCGCCGCGGTTTGAGTTGGGGTCGCTGTTGGCGTGTCGGTCGGGGTGCTGGTTGGAGTATCCGTCGGTGTCTTAGTCGGGGTGTTGGTGGGGGTCCTGGTCGGCGCCTGGGCCGGGGTCGGTGTCGGCGTATCGCAGAACGCATCGTTCGTTCCGGCTTGGTCCGTCGCGAACATCTCACCAGTCGCCTTAACCTTGAAGCCCGTTGCTCCGACCGCGAAGTCTTCTGCGCCGCCTTGCTGTGCCACAAAGACGATCAATTGGCACGTATTGACATCGGTGCAGTTACCCTCAAGGAGAAACCCGTCTCGTGCGGCTTGCGCCGGGGCGACGAAATGTGGAGTCGTACCTCCATCGATATTGCCGACGGTGCTGCCAAGGGTATCGTCCAGCGTAACGGTCTGGCAACCCTGCTCACCGCTTGCCCCAGTGGACGGAGCAAAGACAGGTTGACCGTCGCAGGCGGGGGAGGGCTGGATGGATGGAAATACCATTGTTCCGCCGCTGCAGGATCCGCTGGGCACCGTCCGCGACAGCGAAGCCACATCCGCTGCGGCGGGGACAGCCGCATCACTGGTATGCACGTCGACAAGGGTGACGTCGCTGAAGGCCGGATCCGCACTCACTCGCCTCCCGTCAGGTAGGGTCAGGACTCCCTTCCCGTTGGCATTACCCGCGACGAAGTCTCCGCACGAAACTGAATTGTCGGTGAAACCCTTCAAAACGGTTGTCCGCATTCGGTTGGGAAGCAAAATGGAGCTGCCCCCTTCCCCTTGCGGGCCGACCGACAGTGCGGTCAGCACTGGTCCGGGCATTCCTGGCGGCGACTCCGTGCACAGAGCGGCTTGATTGCCACAGCCGGAGTTCGCGCTCGTAAACGCGACGCTCGTGACCTGCGTTCCCACAGAGCTGACCGTGGCGGTCAGAATGAAATAGATGTGACCGTCAGCGGACACACACGCAGCCAAGCCAAGACCCCAAGACGCTCCAGGGTGGGCCGAATCGACCACAAGCGCCAGTAGGAAGCTGCGCAGTACCAGGGCAAGCACTCGCCCCCGTTTGCCGACGACGCAGCCGCGCGCCATGGGAAAGATTCCATACTCGTCAGAATGGTCTAGCGCCGGTGACCTCCTTCTCCGTGTCCCTAGCGCCACCGGCCGCCTCCGTATGGCAAATTCTAGTAGATGCATGAGGGTCCCCGACAGTCTTACCATTGATCCCCCATCCTGCCGAGCAGCTCCTGGACACGACGGAAATCGTGGCTGTCCCCATGAGCGCGGCGCTCGATCACCAGGCAGCGCAGGCGTCGTGTGCCCGACCGTATTGAGGAGAGCAGGCGGGGACGCCTGCTAATCGCGGAGGACTAGCTGTCGGCGTATGCGGGGTCAGCCGTTCCTGAACCATTCGGGTGATGGCGGTCACGAACTCCTCGGTTTCGCCCAGCCAGGCGCGCACGTCCTCTTCACTGAACTGCACGAGATCGCCGTAGTCGCTGCGCTGACGGCGCATGAAGAGTCGACGGTAAATTCGGCCGAGCTTCACTGGGACCCGTCCGCTCTTGACCCAATGCTGGTCAAACAGGGCGCGCACGCCACTGTGCTTCGCTGATGCGTGCCCCTCGGTGAGGAGGAGAGCCGAGACGGCGTAGAAGCAGGCGTAGTAGAGCCGGTTCACGGAGGTGTTGGCGTGGTTGGCTTCGAGCAGAAGCCGGGCCTCATCGACAGCTTCCCGCGCTCGCTCCATGCGATACCCGAAGGAGCTCTGCCTGCTCGGGCGTCACAGAACGATGCCGTCACGATCGATGTTGCGGTACAGGGGCATGGCCCGATACTGCGGTTGCGCCCAACTCCTTCGGTCAAAGACGAGGGCGGATATCACGACGCCGTGCTCCAATTCGATCTCGTAGAGCGCGTCACCGAGGCGGTCCTCCGTGCCCGGCTGAATCTCGTCCACCAGAATGAGCAAGTCATAGTCGGAAGTCGGTTGTGACTCATGGCGGCTCCGGCTTCCGTAGAGGATGAGCGCTGCAGCGGGTGCCAGGCGATGCACGGCGGCCTTGCACTGCTCCAACAGCGCACGTTCCTGCTCACTGGCAGCCTGCCAATTCGATGGTTCCGCCATGCAACGCTCTCACAACAACTTGCTGCGTACCGCTTTTATCACTCGCGTCTCCTGCAATCGAGCCTCAGTTGGTGTACCCAGGTTGGACTTCGACCCACCAACCCATCCACCTTACACCACCTGCACCTCGCGCTGCTCGAAGAGGTGATCGAGCCACAGCGAGGTGAGCTTCTCATGTCCCCCCAACGGCATCAACGACTGTGCCACATCGATGCGCGCGACAGATCGACTCCACCCTCGGGTACCTTTCGCATTGCTGGGAGAGCGCGCGGGACGATGCCTGCGTTCTTGACTTCACGCCACCGCGGCGGCACCTTCGCTGCCGGTTCGCATGGCCCAGTACATCGTCGTCACCGGCGCACGCCAGCATAATCTCAAGAACGTCACGGTGGAGATTCCCCGCGACCGGCTCGTCGTCATCACCGGGCTGTCGGGGTCCGGCAAGTCATCGCTGGCGTTCGACACCATCTACGCCGAGGGGCAGCGGCGCTACGTCGAGTCGCTGTCGGCCTACGCGCGGCAGTTCCTCGAACAGATGGAGAAGCCGGACGTCGACTACATCGAAGGCCTCTCCCCGGCCATCTCTATCGAGCAGAAGACGACGAGCAAGAACCCGCGCTCGACGGTCGGCACCGTGACCGAGATCTACGACTACCTGCGCTTGCTCTTCGCGCGCATCGGCAAGCCGTACTGCTACAACTGCGGGCGCGAGATCACCCCACAGACGATCCAGCAGATCGTCGACCGAGTGTTGCAGCTGCCAGCCAACACACGTGTGCACGTCCTGGCACCGATCGCCCGTGGCCGCAAAGGCGAGTACCGCAAGGAGCTGCTCGATCTGCGCAAGGCCGGCTTCGTGCGGGCGCGCATCGATGGGACGTTGCGCGACCTCGCCGACGACATTGCGCTGGCCAAGAACATCAAGCACACGATCGAGATCCTCGTGGACCGTCTGGTGGTGCGTGCGGGCATCGAGAAGCGGCTCGCCGATTCGCTCGAGGTGGCCTTCAGATACGGCGATGAAGTAGCCAAGGTCGAGGTCCTGGGCGACGGGACTGCCGTGAAGAACGAGATCCTCTTCAGCCAGAAGTTCGCGTGCGTGGTTTGCGGCATCTCGTATCCCGAGCTGACGCCGCGCATGTTCTCCTTCAACAATCCGCACGGTGCCTGCTCGACCTGCAGTGGCCTCGGTACGTCGATGTATTTCGACCCGGAGCTGGTGGTGCCGAACGAGGAGCTGTCGCTCGCGCAAGGCGCGATCGCGCCGTGGGAGAAGAAGACCGGCGGGCACCACTATCAGTACGCGGTGGAGGGGCTGGCGCGTCACTTCCGGTTTGATCTCAAGACGCCCTTCAGGAAGCTGCCGGAGCGGGCCAAGAAGGCGATCCTCTACGGCACGGAGGAAGAGATCACCTTCGTCTACGAGAAGGTCAACCGCCGCTACGAGTTCAAACGCGCCTTCGAAGGCGCGATCGCCAACCTGGATCGGCGCCTCAAGGAGACCGACTCGGACTGGGTACGGGAGGAGCTGGAGCGCTTCATGAACGTGCGGCCCTGTCAGGCATGCGGTGGAGCGCGTCTGAAGCGTGAGGCGCTGGCGGTGCGTCTGCACGGCAAGTCGGTGACCGAAGTGACCCGCATGGCGGTCACGGAAGCCCTGGCCTTCTTCTCGGGCATGCCGCTGACGCGCCAGGAGGAGGACATCGCGCGACGTATCCTCAAGGAAATCGTCGAGCGCCTCGGCTTCATGACCAACGTCGGCCTCGACTACCTGAGCCTCGATCGCACCGCCGCCAGTCTGTCCGGCGGCGAAGCGCAGCGCATCCGGTTGGCGACGCAGATCGGTTCGAGCCTGGTCGGGGTCCTGTATATCCTCGACGAGCCGTCGATCGGATTGCATCAGCGCGACAACCAGCGGCTGCTGGCGACCTTGAAGCGGCTGCGCGATCTCGGCAACACGGTGCTCGTCGTCGAGCACGATCGCGATGCGATCCTTGCGTCCGACTACGTCATCGACATGGGACCGGGCGCGGGCGTGCACGGCGGGTACATCGTGGCTCACGGCACGCCGGCGCAGATCGCGGCGGAGCCGCGGTCGCTCACCGGGCAGTACCTCGCCGGCGAGCTGCAAATCGCCATTCCGGCGCGCCGGCGTGCGGGAAACGGCTGGACCCTCGCGATCAAGGGGGCGCGACACAACAACCTGCAAAACGTCGCCGTCGACGTTCCGTTGGGGACGGTCACCTGCGTGACCGGCGTGTCGGGATCGGGCAAGAGCTCGCTCGTCATCGACACGCTGTTTCGGGCGCTGGCGCAGCGCTTATACGGCTCGAAGGAAAAACCCGGAGCGTACGACGACATCACGGGCTGGCAGCTGCTCGACAAGGTGATCGACATCGACCAGGCGCCCATCGGGCGGACGCCGCGTTCGAACCCGGCGACGTACACGGGGCTGTTCACTCACATCCGCGACCTCTTCGCGCAGCTTCCGGAGGCGCGCGTGCGTGGCTACGGACCCGGGCGCTTCTCGTTCAACGTGAAGGGCGGGCGTTGCGAAGCCTGCCAGGGCGACGGGCTGATCAAGATCGAGATGCACTTCCTGCCCG
>CAZCGA010000229.1:0-7534 GCA_964498075.1 uncultured Binatia bacterium (SeqCode)
GCCGGCGCGCACGCCGGCGATGACGGCGATGACCGCCACCACGCTCGATCAGCTCAGCGGCGGCCGCTTCCTCCTCGGGCTCGGCGTGTCCGGCCCGCAGGTCGTGGAAGGCTGGCACGGCGTGCCGTACGGCAAGCCGCTGGTACGTACCCGCGAGTACGTTGAGATCGTGCGCCAGATCTGGGCGCGCGAGAAGCCGCTGGAGCATCAGGGGCCGCACTATCAGATCCCCTACCGCGGATCCGACGCAACCGGTTTGGGCAAGCCACTGAAGAGCATCCTGCACGGGCGGCGGATTCCGATCTACCTGGCGTCCATCGGACCGAAGAGCGTCGAGCAGGCGGCGGAGATCGCCGACGGCTGGATGCCGGTGTGGTACTCGCCCTACCGCACGCAAGTGTTCGGCGATGCGCTGCAGGCCGGCTTCCGCAAAGCCGGCGGCGGCAAGGGGCTGCACAACTTCGACGTTGCGCCGGCCGTCACCGTCGTCATGGGCGACGACGTCGACGCGTGTCTGAGCTTCATCAAGCCGATGCTGGCACTGTACGTCGGTGGCATGGGCGCCCGCGGCAAGAACTTCTACAACGATCTGGCCTGCCGCTACGGCTTCGAGGCGGCGGCGAAGGAGATTCAGGACCTCTACCTCAGTGGGAAGAAGGACGAGGCCGCCGCGGCGGTGCCGGACGCGCTCGCCGACGAGGTCTCGCTGGTGGGACCGAAGGAGCGCATCCGCGATCGGCTGGCCGCGTGGCGCGAGTGCGGCGTCACGACGATGATCTGCGGCTTGATGCAAATCGAAGCGCTGCGCGCCCTCGCCGAGATCGGCGCGTAGAGGTTCTCAAGGTCCAATGCCGGGCGGTTGAGGACCGACCGAGCCGTCTCCGCGCGCACCGGAGACTGGAAGTCTCCAGCTACGTATTGCAAAGTCGTCTGAATGAAGACGACTGCTCGACGGAGAAGCCTGAAACGCGGAGTCCTCGTCAGGGAGTGTCGAGACAGCTACGACCTTGACCACTGGTGTTTCGCCTTTAGCCTTGGGCCGCACTCAGCGGCACCTCACGGTGTTGCCGGCGTTCAGCAGCTTGCAGCTCGGTGCAGTGCCTGTCGGACCGAACGCGACCGTGCCGCAATCGCCCGCGAGCACCTGTGGCTCGCCTCCCAAGATGACTTCCACGTGGACCGGCAGCTCGGCGGGCGGGACTTGGAAGTTGCTGAGCTTGCCATACACCCGGAAACCGTACGTGTTCGATGCCCGCAAGCGTCTGACCACCACGAGCCGGACACCTCCGGGGGAGATCCCGAGTCGATCCCGGAACGTCCACTGAGTTCCCGCCCGGCCCTTGCGCCATCCGAACGCCCGCCGCGTCGGCGCAGCACCCGGCGGCACCTGGCGCGAGAACAACGTCGTTCCGTTCTGATTGGCGACGCTGAAGCCGAACCCATCGGCGATCGGGTCGATGGCCGCCGGCACCGCAAGCTGGATGCGCCCGCGCACGTCGATTCTCTCGTCTCCCGCCGGGTCGAGGTTGCGCATCACCTTGAGGCTGGGCTTGGCGATCGACAGACCGCTCGTGCATGGAGGTACCGGCGTGGGGGTTGGCGTCGGCGGGCGGGTCGCCGTCGGTGTACGCGTCGGCAGAGACCCCGTCGTTGCCACCAGGCTGAGCGGTTGCTTGTAGATCAGAATGCGCGACCAGTTCGAGTCGCTCACGTAGAGGTTTCCCTGCGCGTCGAAGACCATGCCGCCGGCGGGATACGACAAAAAGTCGCCGAGGATCAGCTGCGGCAACTGTTCCTCCAGGGCGTTCAGGTACACGACGCCGAACCGCTGGGTGACGTACGGATTGTTCCCGGTCACCAGCGCGCCGTTCTGGTGCAGACCGGGCTTGAAGGGGCTGATGACCGGATCGCGGGCCGAATAGAGCCCGTTGGAATCGTAGTCGCCTCCGGTTCCGAAGACGCGGCTCGCCGGCACACCGAACAGGGCGCTGGTTGCGCCGGGCGCCACAGTCAGCTGCCCGGCGTCGAACTCGAGAATACGATTGTTCGAGCCCGCCTCGCCTCCATTGTCGGCAACATAGAGGTTGCCGGCCGCGTCGAGGGCGAGGTCATATGTGTAGCAGAGCGAATTCGCATGGGGAGTTGAGCCCCCGGCCTGAGTGGCGCGGTTGCAGGCGGTGCTCGCAAGATCGGGCTGACCAAGCACGACATCGACGAATGCTCCCTGACCGGAATTGCGCTGTCCAAGGAGGTTCGCGATGCGGAAGACTCGGTTGTTCCAGCGGTCGGCCACCCACAGCTCATCGCCGCCTGCGCTGGGGGCGAAATCGATCATGTCGCCCCAGGCGGCATAGACATTGGCCCCGCTGCATCCTTGGCCGGCGCAGTTGCAGTAGGCACGACCCGGACAGCCGAGCATCGGATAGCCGACCGCGGCGGGAGGCACGATTGGGATCGTGGCTACCGGCGTCGATGCGTTGGTCAACGGCGGGTCGAATACGGCAACGTCCTGCCCAACACCGGGGTGCATCCGGTTCACCCAGAGCTGCCCACCATACGCCTGGGGGTAGGCATAGCCGTACGAAGGGAGCACGATCGTTTGGAAGTCCGGCTGCCCGTACAAGTCATCCGCGGGCTGGCCGCTCTGCAGTGTGTCGGGGTTGTTCCAAATCAACAGACGCCCGTTGTCCGAGGCGATGAGCTGATTCCCCAGGACCGTCACGCCGTAGCCGCCCCGCATCGAGTCGCTGGACACCGTAATCTCCTCGGAGAAGACGCGCCGTGCCTGGCTCTCGTTGATCTGGGCGTCCGTCCCGATATCGGCTCGCTTGAACTCGTGGAGGCCGCTCCACTTCCCCATGGCAAACAGATCGCCTTGGCTGTTCACATCGATGCCGTCGCTCTCGCTTGCAGGTACGCGCACGCGCGCTCGTAGTCTCGGCGGTGAGGTGTCCAGATCGAACAGCTCATCGTAGAAGCAAGTGTTCTGCACCCACAAGCCGTGGATGAGGTTGTCCATCCTCAACGCCGACGGGCCCATCGCCGGATAGTCGAAGTCGCAGTACATCGGCACGGGTAGCTTGCGCGCGGCGGACATGCCGCTGACAAACGGGGGCCGGAACTCCATGATACGCGAGCCCGGCGCTTGCCAGGCGTCGGCGACGTACAAGCGTCCGTTCACCGTATCGAAGGCGACGTCGAGCGGATAGATCATCTGGTCCAGCCTGGTTCCGCTGCCACTCGACGTAAACGACGGCTGGCCGAGCACGATGTCAGCCTCGTGAGCGATGCTCCCACCGACCTTCGGAAAGCGCAGGACGCGCGAGTTCGTGATGTCGGCGACCCACAAGCTCCCGGCGCTGTCGAGGGTGATGCCGCCATGTCGCCGGTCCTCCAGGCAGAGCGTGTTGGCGCCCGGGTTCCACTCCCCGGCGCCGCGGTTGCACTCGTTGCCGCTGAAATCGGCCTGGCCCCAGACGTCGTCGGCGATCGGATCGGTGCCGAACGGAACCACGTACTTAAGGATCCGATTGTTGAAGAGATCAGAGACGTACAACGATCCCTCCGTGTCCATGACCATCATCCCCGCGTAGATGGTTTCGGCAGGGGTGAGGTGAAACGGGTTCATCAGACACAGCGTGGACGCACTCGCCGGTGCGCGCGCTGGGAAGATCTGCCCGGTGCCGTCGCCGTTGCAGGCGCCGTGGTCGATGAAGCTCGGTTGACCAATGAGCAGCTGCGGTCGCAGGTCGGGATCGGGCAGGCAGGTACCGTCGCCGTCGCATTCGGCGTCCACCGAGCAGATGCGGCCCGTGCTGGTGGTGTAACCTACCTTGCCTTCGCCGAGGAACAGCCAATCACAATCCTGGCAGCCGGTGAGGGCGTGCACGCGGAAGCGGACGTAGCGTGCGCTGACCGGTGGAAACTGCACGATCAGCGTGAACCGTCGATCCGGGTTGTCGAAGTCGCCCGCGGAAGTCCACTGCAGTCCATTGTCCGATACGAACAGCTCGAAACTGGCCGCCGTGTAGTGGTCGTTGGTGCCACCGCTGTTCAGGCTGGCCGTGTTCAACGTCTTCACACTGCCGAGGTCGATGTCCACGTCGACCGTCAGCGGGCCGGATCCGTGGGGATAGCCGAACGACCCGGGGTCGATCCATGTGGCACCGGTATCGTGGCCGTCGGTGAACTCGCGATTACCGGTATCGGGATATTCGGAATTCGGTTCGATGCTCTTCGTGTAAGGCTTCCCGACCACGGCGCCTCGCCCTAGCCCAATGCAACGGCCGACGTGGTCGAACCCGAGCACGCGATTGTGATTGGTATCCGCGAGGTACATGCGGTTGGGGGTGTGGGTGCGATCGATGACCACACCGCCGGCCAACTGGGTGGACGCGTCCGTGGTCTTGCCGAAGTCATTCTGCGCGAAGTCCGGCTGGCCCAGCACGACGTCCGCCCACAGATCCCCGGTAACGCCGCGGACGGGCTCCGTCGCCAGCTGACCCTCGACGCAGTTCGAGATCAACTCGCTCTGATCGGCGACCTGGGCGCGCATGCGATACGTATACGTCACCCCACTCGTCAGCCCGGGCAGCAGCCACGGAAGGGTCCAAAAGCGATACTTGTAGTCGGGCGGGCGGCCGGTGTCGCCGTAGGCGGTGATGGCATTCGACAGGCTGTACGCTACCGCTCCGCTGAAGTCGCAGCTCGTGCTGCGCTCCAGCACGTACTGCGTCGCGCCAGCCACGGGCTGCCAGGCAAGCGGGATCTGGATCGTGGTTGACGAGAGGGAGTGCAGCTCGAAGTCGCTCGGGCAGCTGCAGGCGCCGAAGGCGGCGCCGCGCCATCCCACAGCAACGAGCAACGCAACTGAGATCGCCCACCTGGTGGTACGCCTGCTTGAAGGCCACATTGCTTGTCCCCCGGTCCCGAGCGTCGTTTCTGCGGGTCGCACCACTCTGCAGCGAGACCTCCGGATCTGTCAACCTACCGCCTTCCTGTGTGCCTTCCTGTGCCCGCGTCCGGCGCGTCAAGCGAACCGATCTCTGTTCTCGACGAACCGATCGAAGCCGCCCGCATCGAGCACTTCATTCAGCTTGTCCTGGTCTAGTCTAGCTCCGGGGCTCGCGTTGGAGGAGCAGGCGGCGCGCCTGGGTTGAGACCGTCGCCGGCACGTTCCGGCTCTTTGCCAAGGCGCGGATGTCGCGATCGGCGAGTGTGGGGACGAAGTGCAGGGCGGTGGCGATGGGGGTCTTGGGGTTGGTCACCAGCGCCAGCTTCACCTGGTAGTTGCGCGGCCAGTACTTGTGGTCGGCGATGCGGCGCAGGATCTCGCCGTCCTGGTTGCGATTGCGGGCGATCATCAGGATCTCGTCGTCGGTGATGCGCGGGTTCTGCAGGACGAAGATCTGGATGAGCCGGTTCGGGTCACGGATCAGGATCAAGCGCGAATCGCGGTTGCCCTTGAGCGCCAGCTTGAGGCGCTCACCCATCGTCATGGCGAGGATCTGGCTGTACAGGCTCTTGTTGACCGGCTGTGCCGGCTCCGGCTCGGCCAGCAGCTCCTCGGGGACGACGTAGGGATCGTCGCCGCGCTGAATGCTCTCGGCAATGGCGTCGATCTCGTCGCGCTCCGCCTCGCTCATCCCTTGGCTGCCTTCGCCGCCTCGGCTTCTTTGATGACGCGCTCGGCCAGGTGCGCCGGTATCTCCTCGTAGTGCGAGAAGGCGATCGTGAACGAGCCGCGACCGCTGGTCATCGAGCGCAGGTCGGGCGAGTACTTGAGCACCTCGGACATCGGCACGTGGGTGCGGATGACTTGCCCGCCGGGCTTCGAGTCGACGCCGAGCACTTTACCGCGACGGCTGTTGAGGTCGCCAATCACGTCACCCATGCAGTCGTCCGGCACGCTCACCTCCATCGACATGATCGGCTCCAGCAGCACCGGCTTGGCCTTGCCCAGTGCCGTCTTGAAGCCCATGGAGGCGGCGATCTTGAACGCCATTTCCGAGGAGTCCACGTCGTGGTACGAGCCGTCGTACAAAGACACCTTCACGTCGACGATCGGGTAGCCGGCGAGGATGCCTTCGTTGAGCGCTTCGCGCACGCCCTTTTCCACGGCGGGAATGTATTGCCGCGGCACGACGCCGCCGACGACCTCGTCGGCGAACTCGAAGCCGGTGCCGCGGGGGAGCGGCTCCACCTTGAGCCAGGCGTCGCCGTACTGGCCGCGCCCGCCGGTCTGTTTCTTCAGCTTGCCCTGCGCCTCGGCGCGACCCTTGATGGTTTCTTTGTACGGGACCTTCGGCGCCCGCAGCTCGACTTCGGCACCGTACTTGCGCTTCAGCCGCTCGATCACCACCTCGATGTGCAGCTGTCCCACGCCCGAGAGGATCAGCTCGCGGGTCTGCGGGTCGCGGTGCATGTCCAGCGACGGGTCTTCTTCCATCATCTTGGCCAGCGCCTGCGCCGCTTTTTCCTCGTCACCCTTGCTCTTCGGCTCCACCGCGAACGAGATCGCCGGCGGTGACTGCAACAGCCCCGGATAGAGGATCGGCGCCTTTTCGTCGGCAAGCGTGTCCCCACTGTCGGTGTCCTTCAGCTTGGCCACCGCGACGAGCTCGCCGGCGATCGCGTGCGTCACCTGCGTTTGCTTCTTGCCGGCCAGCTTGAAGAGATGGCCGAGGCGTTCGCGGCTGTCCTTGTTGACGTTGAAGACGGTGGAGTCCGCCATCACCTTGCCGGAAAGGACACGGAAGATCGACAGCTTCCCGGCGAAGGGATCGACGGTGGTCTTGAAGACCAGGGCGGAGAACACCTCGTTGACCTCCGGCCGGCGCTCGATCGGTTCTTTGATCTTCGCGTCCTGCCCGGCAATCGGTCCCAGGTCGGCGGCGGATGCGAGGTAGTCGATGGTCGCATCGAGCAGTGGCTGCAACCCGGCCGTCTTCGCGGCCGAGCCGCACAGCACGGGAACGAAACGGCGCGCCAGCGTGCCTTCCCGCAACGCCTGCACAACTTCCTCGTTGGAGAGGGTGCCGTTCTCGAGGTACTTCTCGGTCAGTGCATCATTCGCCTCGGCCGCCGCTTCCACCATGCGCTCGCGCGCCGCGTCCACCTCGGCCTTGAGATCGGCGGGAATGGCTTCCTCTTTCAGGCTGCCGTCGGGTTGTGCGATCAGCGCCCGCATGCCGATCAGATCCACCACGCCCCGGAAGCTCTCCGCCGACCCGATCGGGAATTGAATCGGTACCGGGTTGGCACGGAGGATCTTGCGCAGGTCGTCGACCGCGGCCAGCGGCACGAACTCCTGGTCAACGCGGCCATTCGATGCGTCCTTGGGAATATCCGAGTCCAGGGGAAACACTCGCAATTGCTCGGGTGGAATGGGGTGGATTTCTTCGCGGGGTCCGGATCATTCGGCGACGCCGCGTATCGCAACGGCCGCGACGTGGTGCTTGTGGACAAGAATCCGGACGCGATCGCGGTGATGCGCAAACGCGGGATTCCATTCCACAATCCGTACCGGGTTGAA
>CAZCGA010000230.1:0-7426 GCA_964498075.1 uncultured Binatia bacterium (SeqCode)
TCTTGCCCAGCCCGGCGTCGCCCACTATGCCAACCACCTGGGCATTGCCGTCGCGGGCCCGGGCCAGCGCCGACTCGAGCACGTGCATCTCGTCGCCGCGTCCGACGAAACGCGAGAACCCCCGCGCCCGGCTGACGTCCAGACGCGTGCGGGAGGACCCGATCCCACCAAGGCGGTGCACGCGCACCGGCGTGGCGACCCCCTTCACCTGGAACTCACCGAGATCGTCGAGCGCGAAATACCCTGCGACGAGTTGGGCCGTCGCCGCGCTCAGAAAGCAGGTGTTCGGCTCGGCAAGGCTCTCCATGCGCTGCGCCAGGCCCACGGTGTGGCCCTGCGCCGTGTAATCCATGCGCAGATCGTCGCCGATCCTGCCGACGATCACATCGCCGGAGTTGAGGCCCATGCGGGTCGAGAAGCCGACGCCGTGTTGGCGTCGCAACTCAGTGGCGTAATTGGCAATCTCGTCGCGCAGGTGCAGCGCCGCATAGCAGGCACGTCGGGCATGATCCTCGTGAGCGATGGGCGCGCCGAACAGTGCCATGATGCCGTCGCCGGTGTACTGGTTCACCGTGCCTTCGAAGCGGTGCACACCGTCGGTGAGAATCGCGAAGAAGCGATCGAGGATCGTATGCCACTCTTCTGGATCGAGTTGCTCGGCCAGCTCCATCGAGCCCTTCACGTCGGCGAACAGCACAGTGACTTGCTTGCGTTCGCCTTCGAGGGCGGCGCGCGAGGTGAGAATTTTGTCGGCGAGATGCTTGGGCGTGTACACGCGCGGGTCGCGTTCGGGCGACGGAGTCGTCTCGACCGGTGGCGCCTGCGACCACGCGAGCACGTTGCCTTCGCGCCGGGCGACGCGTTGGACGTCGACCAACTCTTCGATGAGATCTTCGAGCGCCGCGTCGTCGAGGTCGAACTGCTGGCGCAGCATGCGCAAGGAGACGCGGCCATTCTGCGCGAGGTGACGGCGCACCCCGTCGACGACCTCCAGGAGATTCGTCTTCACAGCCGCGCCTCCGCCTGCGCCGCCAGCCACTCCTCGCCGTTGTCACGGTGCAGCCGCGCGGCTTGGCGCAGGGCGCGTTCGCGGCCGGCGGCGTCGCCACGCAAGTGCGCCAGCTCGGCGCGCGCCTCCTCGATGCGCGGCGGCAGATCACGCGCGCCGCTCTCCGTTGCCAGCTGCGCGGCGCGGGCGAGGGCCGCCTCGGCCGCCTCGGCATCTTTGCTCGCCACCAGCGCACGGCCTAACGCGACTTGGCAGGTCGCCTCGCCGTGACGGAGACCTATCTCGCGTGACACCTCGATCCCATACTCAGCTGCTCGCCGCGCCGTCCCGGCGTCGCCGCGTTCCAGCTCGATCGCGGCGAGGTTCGTCAGAACGATAGGCGCGAGGTTGCGCATGACGCGGCCGTCAATGCCGATGACCTTCGCCTGCTCGAGCTGCTCCACCGCCTCGTCGAGCCGGGCGGCGGCGTGCAGTCCCAGCCCGCGCCCCAGGTGTCCGAGGGCGCGCGTCACATTGTTCTTGGAGCGCAGCGCCCACTCGAGTGCCTGCCGTCCGTGCTCGACGGCGCTGTTCGCATCGCCACGCATCGCTCGTACGTCGGCGGAGACCCAGTGGTACATCGTCTGCTCCAACGCATTCTGTGAGTCAGCGACGAGCATACGTATGCTGGCGAGCAGGGACTCCATTTCGCTGCCCCGGCCCAGCGCCCGGAGTCCGGATACCCAGAGGCTCCTCGCCAGGACGAGCGGGCGATAACCCAGTCCCCCCGCGCCGAGCGAGGCGTTGCCCGCGCACAGGCGCTCGATCTCCTCGATGCGCCGGCCGCTTTCCTCGGGCGCCTCGGTCGCGTTCAGGACGACGCACGAGGCTGCCAGCGCAACGGCGAGCACTGCGGGATCATCGAGGCGCCGCGCCATCTCGACCGCCTCGTCGATAAGGCGGCGGGCTTCCTCGCGGCACCCCGCGCCGTTGCGCACGGTGCCGTAGGAGGTCAGCGTCAGCACCAGGTCGCGCGAGTCGGCCGTGCCAAGCTCGCGGCGCGCCGCTGCGAAGAGCGCCGCCACTTCCTCCTCCGAGGCGCCGCTGCGCCCCGCGGCGTACACCAGTCGGGCACGGGCCTGGCCGCGCAGGGCCCGCGCCTCCGGCGAGTCGTGCCCTTCGGTGAGTAGCTCAGTCACCTTGCGCCAGTGGAAAACGGACTCGCCGGCATTCTCACCCAGGCGTTCGGCCGCCCGCGCCTGCCAGCGCGCCGCTTCGAGCGTCTGCCCCGCCTCCTCCCAGTGGTGCGCCAGCAACGCCGCTTGTGCGTCCGCCGCCGCGCCCGCGAGCGCCTCGAGCGTCTCCGCGGCGCGCGCGTGCAGCCCACGGCGGCGCTCGCGGAGGAGCGAGCCGTAGGCCACCTCACGCGTGACCGGATGCTTGAAGGCGTATTCGATCTCGGGGTAGAGCGACGCCTCGTAGAGGAACTCGCTCTGCACGAGCTGCCGCAGGCTGTCGCGCAACGTGTCCGCGTCGACGCCGGCAACCCGCGCCAGCAGCGGCTCGGCGACCTGTTCGCCGATCACCGCCGCCGTCTGCAGCAGGCGCTTGGTCGTGTCGTCGAGGCGGTCGATGCGTGCCGCGAGCAGGCTCTGCACGCTCGGTGGCACCTCGATGCTGTCGATCGGCCGCTGCAGTCGGAAGCGGCCGCGCGTGCCGACCAGGGCACCGGATTCGATCTGCGCCTGCACGACCTCCTCCATGAAGAAGGGATTTCCCCCGGTGCGCTCGCGCACCAGTTGGGCGAACCCCTGCAGCGACGGGTCGGGGCCGAGCCAGTCGGCCAGCAGTTCGCCCGCAGCGTTGGCGTCGAGAGGCCGGAGGGCGATCTGCTGGTAGTGCGTGCGCCCCACCCAGCTGGCGCGGTACTCGGGGCGGAAGTTGGTGAGGAAGAGCGTGCGCGTACCGGCCGCGGCATCGACGATGCTCTCGACGATCGCCTCGCTCTCGGGATCTATCCAGTGCAGGTCCTCGAAGACCAGCACGGCGGGCTCGCGCCGGCTGCGCGCCGCCATGAGGCGCCGGAACAGCGCCATCACCTCACGCTGGCGTTCGTCGGGTGCGAGTACGGGCGCCGGATTCGCGGGGTCGGGCACGCGCATGAGATCGAAGACCAGCGGGAGCGAGCCGAGCTCTTCGGGCGCTATCTGCGCGATGAAGCCGGCGATCTTCTGGCGCGCCTGGGCATCGCTGTCCTCGGGCGTGATGCCGTAGATCTCGCGGTAGAACTCGAGGACCGGCTGGAGCGGCAGGGCGCGGCCGTGCGGCACGCCGGTGCCGCTGCGTACGGTAATGCCGCGCGCGCGGCAGCGTTCGAGGAATTCGTAGCACAGCCGCGACTTGCCGGCACCGGCCTCGGCCATCACACCGAGGACCTGCCCGTCGCCGGCGAGGGCACGCCGTAGCGCCGCCTCGAGTCGCTCCATCTCCTCGTCGCGGCCGACGAACTTCGACAGCCCGCGCGCCCGCGAGCGGTCGAGGCGCGTGCGCATGCGGCCGATGCCGTCGAGCTCGGCGACGCGCACGGGCGCGTCGACGCCTTTCACTTTCATGCGGCCCAGGTCGCGCAGCGCGAAGTAGCCCTCAATGAGATCGATGGTGTCGCCCGCGAGCAGCGCCTTGCCGGGCTCGGCGAGCGCCTCCATCCGTTGCGCCAAGCCGACGGTGTGTCCCTGGGCGGTATAGTCCATGCGCAGGTCGTCGCCGATCTTGCCGACGACGACCTCGCCGGAGTTGATGCCCATCCGCACGGAGAAGTTGAGCCCGCGGTCCACCCGCAGCGCGTCGGCGTACGCCTTGAGCGCCTCACGCAGGTGGAGGGCCGCGTAACAGGCGCGCTGGGCATGGTCTTCGTGGGCAATCGGCGCCCCGAATAGCGCCATGATACCGTCGCCAGTGAACTTGTCGACGAAGCCCTCGAAGCGTTCCACGCCGCCCGACAGGATGCGGAAGAACAGTTCCATGATGGCGCTCCACTCTTCCGGGTCCATGTGCTCCGCCAACTCCATCGAACCTTTCACGTCGGCGAACAGCACGGTGACTTGCTTACGCTCGCCTTCGAGCGCGGATTTCGATTGCAGGATTTTGTCGGCGAGATGTTTGGGGGTGTAGGCGCGGGGGGAACGCAATGCACTTGTAGCGGCGGGTTTCAAACCCGCGTGCTCTGCAGCCCCGGATTGCACGGTACCTGACGCGGGTTTGAAACCCGCCGCTACATTCGGAGTGGAAGGAGCCAGCCCAGCGCCGCATTCATCGCAGAACTTCCGCCCCGGAGGATTCGCGCTGCCACAGCTCGGACAGGCACGCTCGCGCACAAGCGGCGCCGCGCATTCGCCGCAGAAGCGCGCCGTGTCACGGTTCTCCTCGCCACACGCGGGGCAGTTCACGTGCGGACCTCCTTCGCGATCTGCTCGGCTCGCGCCGGCGCCCCCATTGCGATGAAGAGTCGGCGTGCTGCATCGAGCTCACGCTCGCAGCCAGCCGCATCGCCGCGCAGCCGAGCCAGCCGGGCGCGCTCGACGTGGATGGGCGGCGCGTACAAGCGGGCGCCGGTCGCCTCCATGAGCGCCGTCGCCGCCTCGAGCGCTGCGTCGATTGCCGTGGCACCGGCCGCGCCGTCGGTGGCGAGGAGCACGCGGGCCAGCGCCAGATGCGCGGTGATCTCTTGAACCCGGGTATGCCGTCGGTTGGCGGTGGCCACCGCCAGCTCGGCGGTCTCGCGGGCACGGCCCGCGTCGCCGGCGACAAGATACGCCTGCGCCAGGAACGCGAGCATCGAACCCTCGGTGACGAGGCCCGTGCGACACTCGCGCGCGATCGCGAGCGCCTCTTCCAGGGCCGTGGCCGCCTCAGGCCCCTGCCCGTTCAGCAGATGAGCCTGACCGAGCAGGGCCCTGGCAGCACCGGAAAGCGCCGGGCCACTAAATGCTTCGGCCACCTCGATCGCCTGCCGCGCGTGCACGAGAACACCGGCGACGTCGCCAATGGCCTCGCAGACGAGCACAAAGCCCTGTTGGCTGATCAGAAACAACTCGTTGTCCTTTCGCCCGCGCGCGATCTCGAGGGCGCGTTCCACTTCGTGCATGCCTTCGGTCGGACGTCCCAGCATTGTTAGGGCAACGCCGCGAAGGGTCAGCAGGAGCCCGTACGGGCTAAACCCCGTAAAGAAGGCCGCGAACTCCGGGTCTCCACCGCACAGGGCTTCGGCCTCGGCGATCATCGACAGCGCCTCGTGGAGGCGGCCACCGTGCACGAGCGGAGTCGTCATCCCCATCCGACTCACGAAGCGGAGGAGCATGTTATCCGAGCCCTCCGCAAGACGCCGCGCCTCCTCGATGTGCGGGCGTCCCTCGTCGAGCGCACCGGCGAGCGATCTCGCGGTCCCGTAGCGCATGAGGAGGCGGATGCGTGGTACAGCATCTGGGAGGCGTGCCGCCAGGTCCATCCCTTCCCTGAAGAGTGCGGCGGCCTCGTCGTCCGTCATCCCGACGAACAGGCCGTGGATGAGCATCGCATCACGCGCCATGACGCCGAGCGCCAGTGTCTCCGGCGACTCGGGCAGCGAGGCGGCGAGCGCGCGCACGCGCTGCCAGTGACGCAGCGTCTCGCCGCGATCACGCACACCCACCCACTCAGCGGCACGATGGTGCCAGGTAGCAGCGACGAGCGCCTCGCCGGCCTGTTCCCAATGATGCGCCAGCAAGGCGGCCTGCTGGTCGAGGTCGTGCGCATGCGCCGTCTCGATGACGCGCGCCACGGCAGCATGCAGCCGCTTGCGTCGCTCCTGCAGCTGCGAGGCCAGCGCGACTTCCTGCGTCAGCGGATGCTTGAAGAGGTACTCGGCGACCGGATACAGCGACTGCTCGTACACGAACTCAGTGTCTTTGAGCGTCTGCAGCGCTTCGCGCAACTGCGGCGCGGCCTGCTCGACGACGGCGGCCAGCGTCGGCTCGTCGAACTCACGGCCGATCACCGCGGCGGTCTGCAGCACGTCCTTCTCGCGCTGCGCCAGCCGATCGATGCGCGCCGCCAGCAACGCGTGCACGGAGCTGGGCACCTCCAGCTTGTCGACCGGCGTCACCAAACGATAGGCGCCCTTGCTGCCCTGCAATTTCTTCGACTCGATGAGATTCTGCACCACCTCCTCGGTGAAGAACGGATTGCCGGCGGTGCGCGCATGAATCGCCGCAGCGAGTCCGCCGATGCTGGGATCCTTGCCCAGCAATGCATCGAGCAGCTCGCGGATGGCGTCGGGACCGAGGGGCGCGAGGGGGAGCTGCTGGTAATACGACTTGCCCATCCACGGCGCCTGGTACTCGGGGCGGAAGTTGAGCAGCACGAGGGCGCGGCTTCCGACGCCCGCTTCGATCATCGGCTCCAGGAACGCGGCGCTGCCGCCGTCGAACCAATGCAGGTCTTCGAGCAAGGTAACCGTCGTCTCTTTCTGTCCGCGCGCTTGGATCACACGTCGGACGATATCGAACATCTGCCGTTGGCGCGCTTCGGGATCGATGCGCGGGGCGGGGTTCTCCGGGTCGGGAACGCCCATGAACTCGAAGTTCAGCGGCAGGCTCTCGCGCAGGCGCTCATCGAGCAGCAGGAGGCGTCCTGCAATGCGCTCGCGTGCCGTGGCGTCGCTGTCCTGCTCGGTGATGCCGTAGAAGGCGCGAAACAGCCGCAGCATCGGCAGGAAGGGGACCGCCTTGCCGTGCGCGACGCCGGTGGTTTCGTAGGTCATCAAGCCGCGCGCCCGGCAGCGCTCCAGGAACTCGTAGCACAGGCGGCTCTTGCCCAACCCCGCGTCGCCGACGATACCGATGATCTGCGCGTTGCCCTCGCGGGCGCGAGCCAGCGCCGACTCGAGCACGTGCATCTCGTCGCCGCGGCCGACGAAGCGCGAGAAGCCGCGGCTGCGCGACACGTCGAGGCGCGTGCGCATCTGCCCGAGCCCCTGCAGCTCGAACACATGCATCGCCCCCTGCACGCCTTTGATCTCCATCTCTCCCAGATCGGCGAGCGCGAAGTACCCCTGGATCTGCGCGGCGGTGTGCGCCGTGAGGTACACCTTGCCCGGCTCGGCGATCTGTTCCATGCGCGCCGCGAGTCCGACGGTGTGTCCCTGCGCCGTGTAGTCCATGCGCAGGTCATCGCTGATCTTGCCGACGATCACCTCGCCGGAGTTGATACCCAGGCGCACCGAAAAGCTGAGGCCGCGCCGCAGGCGCAGCTCGTTGGCGTAGGTGCGCAGCCCGTCCAGCAGGTGCAAGGCCGCGTAGCAGGCGCGGCGGGCGTGATCCTCGTGTGCGATGGGGGCGCCGAACAGTGCCATGATGCCGTCGCCGGTGAACTTGTCGACGAAGCCCTCGAAGCGCTCGACCC
>CAZCGA010000231.1:0-7397 GCA_964498075.1 uncultured Binatia bacterium (SeqCode)
GGCCGGTGCTAGATTACGTTTGCTACTGACTTCACAATCGAAGCTAAGGCGAAGCAGCCCGCTTCTGAACATGAGGTACCGCATGCTCGCAGCCCTGCCTTTCGCCCCGAAAGATATCCCGCTCATGGGGCCGGACATCGCCGAACTGGTGGCGGTCATGATAACGCTGGTCATCACAATTGGCATTATGGTCGTGTTGGGCCGTTGGTGGCAGCAGTAGCCGGCTGAGGAGCAATCGATGTCCGTCACCGAGCAACCGCGTGGCCCGGGCGTAGGTGCCTGGCTTTACGACAAGCTCTTCCATAACTACATCTGGCGCTCTATCTTCCGCTCCGGCTATCCCAGCACCCCGCGCAATCAGATGCTCGTGGTCGCCACGAACGTCTTCCTCCACCTCCACCCGACGCGCATCCACCGTACCCACGTAAAGATCACACACACGTACTGCCTCGGCGGTATCACGTTCTTCTTCTTCCTTGGTCTGACGGTTACGGGCGTGATGCTGATGTTTTACTACGTGCCGTCACCTGATCACGCCTTCAACAACATTCAGGACCTGGAGACCAGCGTTCGCTTCGGCATGCTCATGCGAAACCTACATCGCTGGATGGCGCACGGCATGGTCATCGCGGTTTTCTTGCACATGATGCGAGTGTTCTACACCGGCGCCTACAAGCCGCCGCGAGAGTTCAACTGGATTGTTGGCGTTGTGCTGCTCATCCTCACGCTGATGCTCAGCTACACCGGCTACCTACTGCCCTGGGACCAGCTCGCCATTTGGGCGGTCACCGTCGGCATGAACATGGTCGGCTCCGCGCCGCTCGCCGGTGCCACGTCTCGTCTTGTGTTGCTCGGTGGACTGGAGGTGAGCGATTCCGCGCTCTTGCGGTTCTACACCTTACACGTCATCGGGCTGCCCTTGTTAGCGGCGATCTTTATGGCCGTGCACTTCTGGCGCATCCGCCGCGATGGCGGGCTCGCGAGGCCGCTCTAGTTCGCGCGTGAACCGAGCGTAGCATGGCAGTAGAAACTCAGGTCCGACGAGGCGAAACACCGGTAGCGCGGCCGCGCCGCGAACGGGAGCAAGAGCTTCTCGTCTGGCCGGACCTCGTCTTCGTCGAGTTCATTTCGGCGGTCGTGGTCACGTTCACGTTCGTCGTTCTCTCGGCGATCTTCAACGCACCGCTGCTCAACCGCGCGAACCTGAACGTCACTCCTAACCCATCCAAAGCGCCGTGGTACTTCATGAACCTGCAGGAGATGCTGCTCCACATGCACCCGGCGCTCGCCGGCGTGATCGTGCCGACGATTGCGCTGATCTTGCTCGCGGCGATCCCCTACGTGGACCGTTCGACGGACGGCCAGGGCGAGTGGTTCGGTACGAAGAACGCGGTGAAGAACACAGTGTTCTCGTTCGTCTTTGCCGCGGTCCTCACGTCCAGCCTGGTGCTCTACGACCAGAGCCGCCACGTCAACGTGGTCACCAACATCGTCCAGCACTACGACAAGGACTGGCAGTGGCCCGAAACGCTGGCGCCGTTCCGCAACGTCCGCTCGATCCAGACCGGCTGGACGTGGCACATTGCTGTGCCTCATAGTGCCCAGCTTGGGCCGGGTATACACGACGGCCAGCTCAACTGGCCGCAGGACTTCACGCATGTCCCCATGCCGTTCAACGGCACCAGCGGGCCAGACTGGATGCGCTGGTCGCGCCCCAGTTTCTTACCGGGCTGGATCCAGGCGCTCTACTGGTACGACCTGAACATGAACTTCCCGGCCTTCGTCGTGGAGCAGATCATCCCGGTCGGGCTCATGGTAGGTCTGCCCATCCTGATGGTCATGATCCTCAGACGCATGGGCTGGGTCTACGATACGCGCAGCACGATGATCGCGCTGTTCACCGGCTTCATGACCGTCTTCTGGGTGCTCACGATCGTCGGCGCGGGCTTCCGCGGAGCGGGACAGGACCTCGTCTTACCCTGGTCTGTCCCCAAGCCGGAAGGTTGATCGCGCGATGACAGAACAAGAAAAGCAAGATCAGGCAGAGCTGCCGCCGACGCCCGCGGAAGAAGCCGCGTCGGCGCCCGCCGAGCAAGCCGCCACTGAGGCCATCGTCAGCGAGCAGCGCAAGCCTGTCCGTCGAGAGGCTGCTGCCGCGCCGCACGGCCCGCCTACCGCGGTCGTCCTGGCGCAGCGCCAGCCCGGCACCCCCATCGTGTCGCGACGGCGCATGCTGCTCGTCGGCTTCTGGGCGGGCATCGGCGCCGCAGTGGCTGGCATGGCGGCGTGCGGACTCGACATCATCTACCCGTCAAAGGTCACCGGGTTTGGCGGCACCGTAAGCGTGCCGGCATCGGCTGTGCCGAAGCCCGGCGAAAAGGTCCAGATTGGTGAAGGTCGCTTCTGGCTGGTCAATCTCACCGCAGAGCAAGGCGGCCCCGGGCTCCTGGCGCTGTGGTGGAAATGTCCGCACCTGGGCTGCACGGTGCCCTGGCAGCCGACGTTCGTCTGGCCTGACCCGGCGACCGGTGCGCTGAAGTCGGGCTGGTTCCGCTGCCCCTGTCACGGCTCCACCTACACGGACGCCGGCGTGCGCGTCTACGGGCCCGCCCCGCGCTCCATGGACACGATGAACATCAGCGTCGGCGGCAACGGAGACCTCACCGTCGATACCGGCGCCCGCCTCAACGGCTCTACCACCAACCCTGATCGCGCGGTTCGCGTCTAACCAGGGCTCGCCAGAGGGAGCGTAAGGAAGCGGATGAATACCGGGAAGCAGATCAATGCCATGGTGGCCGTCCTGTTTCTCGTGCTCATCGCCATCGGCGCGTACACCATCTGGGACCCGTTCCGTTCCGCCGACGCTGCAGACCAGCAGGTCGAAAAGTCCGCCGACTTCGGCGCGCAGACCTTCGAGCGCAACTGCCGCCTCTGTCACGGCGACCGCGGCCAAGGCGGCTCTGCCGGCGGGCGGCTGGCCGCCGCGCTGCCGCTCAATACAGACACGCTCCAGGGCATCGATAACGGCGTGTTCGATCAGGCGAAGAAGAACACCGCGTTCAAGCGGATCACGAACACCGTCATGTGTGGGCGCGTCGGTACGCAGATGCCGACGTGGGGCGCCTCTCAGGGCGGCACGCTGAACGACGAGCAGATCAAGCAGCTCGCCGTGCTGATCACCGAGGGCCGCTGGGACCTCGTCGAAGAGCACGTGGACGCCGCCGACGCAAAGGTTACGAAAAACGCCAAAGTCGATGTGGACGGGGGCACCTTCGCGGTAGACGCGTCCGGCCTCGTCTTGAGCAACGCCGGGGCGTTCACGCTGGGTCAGTACATCCGCATCGGCGATGAGCGCCTGCGCGTGCTGCCGAAAGAGATCATCGTCGAGCGCGGCGTCGACGGTACGGCGGCCGCCGCCCACGGCACCGGTACGCAGCTCCTCGTCGATGGCGCACCCGTCATCCGTAATCCGGCCCCGACGCTCAGGGATGGCGCGGTCGTGCCGCTCGGTGGTACAGCGGAATCGCTCGCCGAGGCTGCCACGAAGGACGATACGGCGCTCGTCGTCGGCGACACGACGGGCTTCGCCCCAGGCGACGTGCTCCAGCTCGGCGACGAGCACGTCCGCGTGACGGACGTGACCAGAGGCATCCCGACCACCGGCGTCGTGCTCGTCGATGCGATCGGCCGCGAGCCGAAGAAGCTTTTCGTCAGCAGCGCCGGCGACATCGAGGTAGGTGGCCTCATCCGGCTGGAGAGCGAGCCCATGCAGGTCAAGGGCATCGGTGAGGCCGGCACGGGCGTCAAGCTGGACGATGACCTCTCGGCCAGCTCGGGCGTCGTGTCTGTCGACGACGCGCGCTACCTGCGAAAGGACTATCAGTTCCGGCTGGGCGATGAGTGGCTGGAAGTCGTCGGCGCGGTCGATACTGGCCAGACCGTAGGCGAAGCGATCGGTCGCGCGCAAAAAACGCTGCTCGTCAGCGGCACCGAAGGCATCGAAAAGGGCATGATCATCCGCATCGACGGAGAGTTGCTGCGTGTTTCCGACATTGTGAAGCCCGCGCGCGTGCAGCTCACGCGCGGCGACGGCGGCACGGCCATAGTCGCGCACGACGTCGGAACGCCGCTCACCAAGGCGATCGAGCAAAAGGAGGGCCAGCCGGCGCAGGACACGAGCACGGGCCAGGCCCTCCTGGAACCGCTCAGCGCTGGCGCCGATGGCTACTTCATGACGATCACAGGAACGGCTAAGCTCAACGTCGGTGACAAGTACAAGCTCGGCGACGAGACGGTGACGATCAAAGCAGTCGATCCCGCGCTGGTGCGCATCGAGCGCGGCGTTCAAAAAACGGGCGTGGAAGAACATGCTCGCCGCGCTCCCATCTTCGATGGCAACCATCTCGCGGTGACGCGCGGGATCAACAACACCGCCGCGGCCGCCCACAAGTCCGGCTCGCAAATCATCCTGACACAACTGAAGGTCAAGCGCGCTCTGGGCGTCAAGCCCGCGGAGCACGCCAAGAACACCGAGCTCTTCATCGGTAACCACCTCACCGTTGCACGCGCGCAGAAGGGCACGCAAGCGTCCGAGCACAAGAACGGCGACCTTGTGCGCAACTTCCCAACTGCTCCGGACGGGCCCGCGATCACCGGCGCCGGCGGCCTAAACATCTGCGGTCAGAACGGACCGGAGGAGACAACGGGGCCTTCAGTCCCAACGCCGACGACAGTCGCCGGCGCTGAGACGGTGAACGTCGCGCTGGCGGAGTTCTCCGTGACGCCGGACCAGCCCGGCATAACGGCCGGTGCAATCTCCTTTAACGTCTCGAACACTGGCTCAACGGCGCACAACTTCCGTATCATCAAGACGGAGCTGGCCGCGGACCAGCTGCCGGTCACAAGCAACCGCGTCGACCAAACGCAGGTTGATGTAGTCGCGTCCTCGTCGGGCGATATTAAGGCGGGCACCAGCCAGACCGTGCAGGCCACCCTTGAGGCTGGCAACTACGTCCTCATCTGCAACGTCGCAGGCCACTACAAGCTGAAGATGTACGCCGCGTTTGAGGTCAGCGCCCCGTAACGAACTCAGGTTGACGCGTTACTCAATTCTTAGCTAGACTCAGATTCGGGACGGGCCTCAGCGCATCCCGAAGTTACCCCAGGAGCAACGCCGTGGCAAACCAGGTAGGCAAGCGGTACCAGTGCGGCAAGTGCAGCACCGAGATGATCGTCACCAAGGGCGGCGATGGTGCGCTTTCCTGCTGCGGCCAGCCAATGCAAATTAAGCAGTAAGAGATTAAGCAGTAAGAAGTAGCTCGGGGAGGACGAAGATGGCCAATCAGCTCGGCAAGCGCTTCCAGTGCGAGAAATGTGGTAGCGAGGTCCTCTGCATCAAGCCCGGCGACGGCGAGATCGAGTGCTGCGGCGCGGCGATGACGCTCATGCAGCCAAAGGTCCTTCCCTCGGCCGACTAGCCGGTACACGCATCCGTACTTCCTCGACGTGACCGCCCTACACTATAGGGCGGTCGTTGCATTCTCATGACTGAACTCCTGTTGTACAACGCCGATGTCTACACCATGGACCCGGCGCGCCCGCGCGCCGAGGCCGTCGCCCTGCGCGACGGGCGCATCGTCGCCGTCGATGCGTCGGTCTTTGGTAGCGATGCCCAGCGAATCGATTGCTACGGCGGCGTGCTCGTCCCCGCGTTTATCGACGCGCACTGCCACCTGCTTTCATACGCGGCCGGCCTGCGCTCGGTCGACTGCTCCGGCGCGCGCAGCATCGCGGAAGTCCAGCGCGCGATCGCGGAGCGTGCCGCGACCACGCCGCCCGATCGCTGGGTCCGCGCGTTCGGCTACGAGGAGACGTCGCTCGCGGAAGGCCGCCACCCGGCGCGCGCCGACCTCGACGCGGCAGCGCCCGTGCATCCCGTGCGGCTCATCCATCGGAGCGGCCACGCCAGCGTCCTCAACACGCTCGCCCTTCGACAGCTCGGCATAGCCATCGACAGCGAAGAGCCGCCCGGCGCGTCGATCGAACGCGATCTCGACAGCGGCGAGCCGAACGGCGTGCTGATCGAGATGGAGGACGTCATCGATCGCGCGCTCCCACGTCCGGCGTACGAAGAGCTTGCGAACGACGTTCGCTACGCATCTCAGCGGCTGCTTCGCGCTGGAATCGTGTGCATCCAGGACGCTTCCCATACGAACGGACCGCAGGAATGGCAGCTGTTCGAGCGGCTGATCGAGGATGGCTCCCTACCGCTCGATGTTGTGCTGATGGAAGGCTGGGAGCACTTCGGCACGCTGCCGGAGCACGCGGCCGCGGGACGTCTGCGGCGTGGCCCGGTGAAGATCATGCTGCACGAGCTCGGTGGTCAACTCTCGCCCGGCGAAACGGAGCTCACGCGCATCGTCGCCCAAGTGCACAACGCGGGCCGGCAGGTAGCCATCCACGCGGTCGGCGAAGAAGCCGTCTCGATCGCGGTGCGTGCGATCGGCGAAGCCGTCAGCCGCAACCCGCGGCCCGGCCCGCGACACCGCATCGAGCACTGCTCGCAGCTGCCCGAAGGTCTCGCCGCGCAGATCGCGGCGCTCGGCATCGTGGTCGTCAGCCAGCCATCGCTGGTCTACGAACGCGGCGACCGCTATCTCTCGCTCGTGCCCCAGGGACAGGTCGATGAGCTGTACGCCTTCCGAACGCTCAGCGATGCCGGCGTGCATCTGGCCGCCTCGTCCGACGCCCCTGTGACCGCTCCGAATCCCCTCGCGTCGGCCGCCGCCGCCGTCGATCGGCAGACCGCCTCCGGCCGAACGTTAGGATCACGCCAGACGGTTGCGCCTCTCGACGCGCTCGCGTGGTGGACGGTGGGGGCGGCTTACGCGGCTGCCCTAGAGGGCGAACAGGGGTCGATCCGGCCGGGCCTGCGGGCTGACCTCGCCCTCCTGGCGCCACACGCCCTCGAGATGCCGCCTGAGCAGCTTCGCGGGCTCAGCCCGCTACGGGTTTGGCGGGCCGGTACCGAGATTTAATTCGAAGCTGGTATACTTGATCGCTGACGGCAACGTGAGTAAGATTAGCAGGCTAACGCGGGAGGAGAGGAGAACGTATTGGCGGAAGTCATAGTTGGTGAACGCGAGACGCTTGAATCGGCGCTGAAGCGCTTTACTAAGCGGGTACAACAGTACGGCATTCTCTCAGAGGCGCGCAGGCGCCGCCACTATGAGAAGCCCAGCATGAAGCGGAAGCGCAAGGCGGCCGCCAAGCGGCGCAAGTCCAAGCTCATCACGCCTCGGTAACCCCGCCTTAGGCGGGGTTCTTCGTAAGACCCATGTCGCTCAAGGAACAGCTCGACGCCGACCTCCGCGACGCGATGCGCCAGGGCGAGCAGA
>CAZCGA010000232.1:0-7363 GCA_964498075.1 uncultured Binatia bacterium (SeqCode)
CAGGCCGCGTGATGAAGTCGCCTTCACGCGGCACGATCAGGAGTTGGCCGGTTCGCCCGGGGAAGTATGCCCGAGCGAACATCTCCAGGAAGTGCTGTCGCGCTGCAGGGGCGGCGGCATCAGCCGGCTCCGTACGTGGGAATCGACGCGCGTCGCTCCCCAAAGTTCGCTCGGCCTGCCGGACCGGGGTCGTGCAAGCCATCGCGACCAGTATCAGGGCGAGGAGGACGGCACCGCAGACGCCCAACCTCGAGGAGGTGACGAAGGTTCGCGGCGTCGTCATGGCGCCCCCATCACCTTGAACCGGACGACGCCGGGACCCGACCCGACCAACGCGCACCGCCTGCGTCCTGCTTCATTCCCAACCACGCTTCACGTCATTCTCCCACCAGCGCGGCCCAACGTCGCGCGGCTAAGCGGCCGCGTCTTTCAAGCGGTCCGCTTGAGCCGCTTGTTCGGCGTCCCGCGCCGCCGTGCTTTAGCGGCCCCTGCAGCATCGACGAGCACCCGCAGCGCGCGGTTCACTGCCTCACTGTCAGGAAAGACGCTCGCGAGTTCTGGCTCGATCAACACGAGGTTGGTACCGGCGGTTGCCTGCCGATAGTACTTGCCCCGGACGCCACCCTTGAGCTGCGAGAGGTCATACTCCGCTCGCAGGTCGTCATCGATTCTCTTTGCCGATGCCCTCTTCATGCTGCTTGCGCTCCCTTCGTGTCCCCTTCCGTGCGCTGATGATTCGAATGCGCTCTCCCCGCGGCGTGTGAGAGACGAACACAACTCGCTGTCTTGCCGAATGGCCGACGGTGATCTCTCTCCGCTCTTCGTCAGAGTGGTCCGGGTCTGCGTAGGTCACGGCCAGCGGATCAAGGAAGACCGTAGCCCCCTCCTCGAACGACACGCTGTGCCCGCGCAGGTTCGCCTTTGCCTTCTCCGGATCCCACTCGTAGATCACGGGAACAGCTTACTTCAATGGCGCCGACAAGCCGAACACCAAGCAAGTAGCGGCGCGTCTCCAGCGCGCTCCCTGGATGGCGTTGGTCCGGCTGTCCTACCCGAGGAATTTGTGATCGTTGTGCCACTCCAGAAACGCCCGGTCCGGACGCTCGCTTGCTGGGGCGGGCAGATGAAGCTGTCTGCCATGATACGGATAGTAACTCCGCCCGTTCTCGAAGTCCTTTTTCAGCCGACTGCCAACTTCCAGACGGAAGTCGTGCGTGACGGTTACGTAGCCGGCATCGAATAGGCGGTGGAAGTCAGCACGAAACAGCATCCCGTTCCGCACGTCGTGTGGTCCTTCCTCGGCAAACGATCGGATGTGTGCCGCCTCAAGCGCCGGCAGGGAGTGCTCTTCTGTAACGGCGCAGGCACGTCCGTACGCCTCTGTCACTGCGACCCGAAAAGTGCCTTGGCCCAACCGCGGCTGAACAAGACGTGCCTCGCCGTAGCGCACCGCGGGATCGACGATCAGCGGAGAAGCCGGAGACGCACGGGATGTGCTGTCCGGAATCAAGGCCTTCGCCGTTGAAATGCACGCTTCCCAGATACGTCGCCCCTCGCCGGTTGCGAGATCGTACTTCATCGGCGTCTGAGTGCGTGGGTGCCAGTCCGTCGGCTGAGGCACCCAAGCTTCCGGCGGAAAGAACGTAGGGGAAACCAACTGGATACATCCGATGTGGTCGGAGCCCGTCGCCTCATCGTACCGAATCCGCTCGCGGATATCGGCAATTCGCGCGCGCATTTGGGCCAGGGTGGCACAACCGTTGCCCTGACCGAAGCACTCCCAAGCGAACCAGTCCGGAAGTCTGGAGAACTGCGCGAAATAAGCGAAGCCGCAGATCGCGTTGTGTGGTGAGCGAAGCTTGAACAAGAACGGCGAAAACGGTTCGGCCCGAAACGTCCGACGGGCTGAAGGCGTCCAGAAGTTGACCTCAGTAACCTCCGGGTGAGCTGCAAGAAAGCGGTACCATCCCTCATCCGTTATCGCGATCGTACCATTCACTAGCGACGCCTCCTGGTGAAGGCTCAAGCCGAACGCCGAGCATCACCCGCGCGCGTCTTTCCAGCGCGTCGGGTGGATGCTTGAGTTAGGCGACCCCTGCGAAACACGTTCACCCGCCTGGTTCCTCGATCTGCTGGACGAGGTCGGGGCACGCCGAGAAACAGTAAGTTTCCTGTCGCCCGCATGAGTCGATGCACGCAACGGCATTCATCATCGAACCCAACTTGTCGGCACCGAGTGCTTCAGACAGTGTTTGGCTGTCGAGGCATCGTCGATGGCACTCTTCCTTACCGATTTGGCAATGCGCCGCACACACTTTTCCCTTCTCGCTTTGGTAGTACCACCTCACGCGCGGCGCGGGAGTCGGGGTCGGGAGCGGGGCTACGGTCGGGTACGCCGGAGAGCGGGGTGCTTCGAAATTCCGGACACATCCAACGAGGACGACGAACGACAGCAGGCAAGCAACTGTGCCAGTGTAACGCTTGGCCATGCTACTTCTCAGCATGGCCCCGCCGCGCCATGAGCAGCCCCGGGCACGCTCGGAAACAACCGAATCATGCCCGACGCGCCGTTGCGATCGCAAAGGAGCCAGATCTGCTCGAACGCGTGAGTGGTGGGTACAACGAGTGCAGCCGGATACATCTCGAAATCGCACCGCTCCCACAACGGATAGGCATTGCGGATAACCAGCCAGGTTGGCCGCGGGTACGCTTTGGCGGCCTTTTGCCAGAGTATTCTGTTGAGTTCAATCGGAACGCGGACGTTGAGAGGCACTAGAGAGTGCTGCAGCTGTGCCTCGCGCGTCGATTCATCGGCTTGGGCACGCCCAAGCCGAAGCCTGGCATCTCGCTCAGAACCGAACAGATGTGCGACCTCGACTCCGACTTGCCCGGCGCCAAGTCGAACTATGAAATCGGGCTCCGGAGGAGCTGGCATCTCGATCAACGTCGGCCACCCTGGGAACAACCGGCGATAGGCGGCGATGAAGTAAATCACCGCGTAGAGTTCGAGGCGGCGCTTCTCGTCCAGCTGTTTCGCCTTTATCCGGAGTGCCATTCTTGCGTGCCTAACGCCGCGGCTCAGGCGCGGCGGCGAATCGGTACGAAGCTCCGACCGAAGCACGGCCGATCATCCGAGCAAGTTCCCCGCCGTCGCCTGCAGCCGCTGAGTTAGGCTGACGCGCCGCCAGCGCTTCCGCCCCAGAAGTCGCTGCGGATAGACCCTCTGGAACGGTAGCGAAGGATTCAAGGTTGTTCACAGAGGCTCCTCTTCGCTGACTGCCAGCTGGGGGATCATGATCCGCAAGACCCTCTTGATCTCGCGGAACGTTCGCTCGTCGATGTCCAACGTCACATCCGCTTCGAGTGCCTGAGTCGTGACCATCAGAAATCGGCGCCGCGCAAGTCTCGCAGATTGGATACGGAAATGGCCAACAAACTCCTCGTCATGGCTCTCGATGTAGCAAACATCTCCGTCCTCATCCTCAAACTGCCGCTGAATCAACAGATATGGCGACCCCTCCTCATCTTCTCGTCCTTCGAACGCGACCTGAAAATAGTCGCCGTCCTCAGACGCCGAAGCATGCTGCGCGGCAAGTGTCAGCATCGGCCCTGACTAACTCCGGTTGGGCGTCGTGCCCGGGTGTTCAGTGTGGATGAAGAGGTACACGCCTGGAGCCGGACTGACTTTTCTCAGGTTCTGGGCTTGGCACCCGGCCGAACTTGTAAGCTGGTCAAGAAGCTCGCCGTACCGAAACTCGCGAGCCTTGTTCCACACCTTGCGCGTTGAGTTCAGAATCGGATCCAAAGTCTCGATTGCATACCACTGGAAGTCGTGGGCTTCGTCATACGAATCACAGATCACGTACTTCCACGAACCAGCCTTGATGTAACGCGAAAGACGCGCTTCGCCATCGGGCAACTTACTCGGATCGATTCGCACCTTTCGCGATCCGCTCGGCCTACGGGAGGAAAGGAGTGGGTAATTCCTGCAGTTTGCAACAGCCTCTCGCAACCGAGAACCCTCAACGTTTCCATCTCGGTGGTCCGACCGTATGCGTCGGAAGATATCATGCGAGTCACCAACGTAGACGTTCAGCGATTCCAAGACCAATCTCGATTCAGACGCCTAACGTCGTGGCGATGAGCCGCGCGTTCTTTCGCGTCGGCCTCCATCGCCTTGTTCGGCGCGCTACGCCATTCGTCAGGTACCAACCGGTACCCAACGCCTGAGCCGTCAAGCCGGACATTCGTTGAGGGCATTGTTCACGGCCTGAATGATCAGCGTAACATCAACCTCGGCACCGCTTGGAACACCATGCACGCATGCCGAAGCCTCGGCGTTGCCCAGGGCAATGTTCACCAGCGTGATGATTTCGTTGACGGTCACGTTTCCCGTTCCGTCGCAGTCGCCGACGCAGGGGACCGGGATTGGCGTGGGAGTGGGCGTCGGATTTCCGACGCTGTAGAATTCAAAGGCACCGATGGAGCAGTGGCTGTGGCCCGCTCCAGGCCGCACAAAGCCGCGCTGGTCGAGATGGTTCACGGGCGGTGCGGCGCACACGGAGCCATCACCGGCGTCAATTGCGGGGCTGCTTGGCAGCAGCGCGATCGTCTGCGTCGCGCCGCCGTTGTTCTGGAGTCCCGCCGGATCGAGTTGTGGGTCAGTGCTGTTCAAGGAAGCATTTGCGGTGCTGAAGCCACACGTCGTGCCGTTGTCGATGTTGTGACCGCCATCAGTAACGCTGCCGGCGCAGTTGCCGCCCGAGGTGCTATTGGCGACGATAGTGTTGGTGATTACTGTCACCGTGTCGGTGCCGTTCTCGATGGCGGCGCTGCCGCTATTGCCGGAGAAGGTGCTGTTGGTGACTGTCAGCATTCCGCCGTGGCCGTTGAAGATGGCACTGCCGTTGCCGCCGGGGTTGCCGGGGTTGCCGCCGGGGGCGCTATTGCCGGAGAAGGTGCTGTTGGTGACTGTCAGCGTGCCGTTGTTCTTGATCGCGCCGCCGTTGCCGCCGGGGACGCTATTGCCGGAGAAGGTGCTGTTGGTGACGGTTAGCGTGCCGCGGTTGTTGATGGCGCCGCCGTCGCCTTCGCCGCCCGCGCTATTGCCGGAGAAGGTGCTGTTGGTGACCGTCAGCGTGCCACCGCTGGTGTCGCCGGTATCGATGGCGCCGCCGGCGTCGTCCGGCCCGGTACGGACACCATTGGCGATGGTCAGGTTCTGGACCGTGAACTTGACGCCCGAGTTCAGCGAAAACACGCCCACGCTGTTGCCGCCGCTGATCGTCATCACACCCCCGCCATCGATGGTGGTGTCGGCAGTAATGACTTTCGTGCCTGTGCCGCTACTGATGTCGATGGTCACCGCACCTGACCCACAATTGAACGTCACGAGCCCGCCGCCGCTGAGCGCGGTGTCCAACCGAGCGTCTGTACAACTGGCTGCTGTACCGCTCCCCACTACGCCAGCGGCCTGCGCAGTGCGCGGCCCGGCGACTGCGACTCCGGCCACCGTTGCCAGTCCCATCACGAGTTGCGCACGTACCGTTGTCGTCATCATCGGGTCCTCCTCTTCCTCGGCTCAATCTCGATTGCCGAGCCGCTTACAACCCTGCCAGCCGAACGCCGGCGTTCACCTGCGGCGGGCCGAGCGACCGAAGGGCGCGAGGCCCGACGTCAGGTGCAACGGCATGTTAGACGAGCACAAGACATATCCTGTTGTCGTCGGTCTCTGCTGCGTGGAACACCCATTCACCAAGGGGAACACCCGGCTCGGCACTGAGGCTGCGTGGTTCACGTGAGCCCGAGCTCGTCAGCCAGCGGCGGGCCGACCAATGCCATCCGGTGGCGCTTCGCGAACTCTGCAAGCGCCTCGGGGTCGGGCTGCGAACCCAGTAATGCGGAGAACTCTTCCAGAGTCCGATCGAAGCTGCCCGGTGTCATCACGTTGATGAAGTGCGCTGGCTCGCGCTCCAGGTTCGTAAAGCTGTGGGGCACGCCCGGTGGTGCGGAGATGAGGTCGCCGGGGACCAAATCGGCGAGCTGATCGCCGACGCGAACCTTGAGTCGGCCACGGACGACGAGGATCGTGTCGTCCTGATCATAGTGGAGATGCAAAGGCGGTCCGGCGAGATAGCTAACGGTGCCCTCCATCAAGTCGAATCGGTCGTCGGTATCTTTGCCACCTATACGGACGAGCGTTCGATCAGGGCCGATGGTGATGGATCGGCCTTCACCGTGCCGGACGATCAACGGCCTGGTCATGATGTCACCTCCATAACTGGGTGTGCTGCTGCGCACCGTCTCCGTCTAACGTAAGAGGGTTTTTCCGCCATCCGGCCGCACGAACGTCACGCGAGCGAGTCGGGCGCCGCGCGGCCGGATGGCGGAAAGGCCCCGTTGAACTGAACCGCTGGACACGCGCCGCTGCTCCCTATGGGGCTTGTATCCCAGGGGGCGGGCGCAAGGCAATGAACACGATGGGCTGGCAAGGCATGGGGGGCGCGGGGTGGCGACGATGTGGTGTCGCCCGGGTGCAGCGCGTGGTGACACGGTAGTGCGTGCACGGCACACCCGCATACATCGGGCAGACGGCGGCGTGACGCGCCCCAAGGTCGTTGATGGGAGGAGAGGAAGCTGCGGAGAGGCACGCCTGGGTCATGAGCTGTCGTATGGCTGCGGCGGGAGGATCTCGACGATGCGCAAGGGTGCCCCACACTGCGGGCAGCGCGGGGTGCTGTCCTCTGGGGTCGGGGCAGCGTTGTCGGCATCCGCCGGCAGCGGCGTGGCGGCGGGCGGTGCTGCAGTGGTGGAGCCGAGCACCTCCCGGCAGCGCGCCAGTTTTTGTTCGCGGCGACAGTTGGCGGTGATCCCGTAGTGCCGGATGCGCATGAACCCCTGCGGGACGACGTGCAGCAGGAAGCGGCGCAGGAACTCGGTAGCAGGCAGGGGCAATTCCTTGCGCGCATCGTGATCGGCGTAGTCGCGGTACGCGAAGCGTACGACGCCGTTGGCGACGGCGAGGATGCGCTGGTTGGCGATGGCCACGCGGTGGGTATAGCGGCTGAGGTACTTGAGCACCTGCGCCGGCCCGCCGAACGGGGGTTTGGCGTAGACGACCCAGTCGTGTTTCCAGCTCGGCGCCGAGGTGGCGGGGATCGCGGGCGAAGGTGCGCAGCGTGCGCGCGGCGAGGCGGAAGAGCAGGCCGTAGACCCCGCCCGCCGTTTCTGGCCGAGGTAGCGCAGCGTGCCGCGGCGGCGGGCGCGCGTGAGGGCGGCGAGAGCCGGCGGCGGTTGGCCCGGATCAGGGGGTTGAGCGCATGCGGCAGGGTGAAGACGACGTGGAAGTAGGGCACGGGCAGCA
>CAZCGA010000233.1:0-7205 GCA_964498075.1 uncultured Binatia bacterium (SeqCode)
ACGTGCTGGCCACCGGCGCCGCTGGAGCGATAGGTATCGACGCGCAGGTCGGCGTCGTTGATCTCCACCTCCACTTCCTCATCGAGCTCCGGATAGACGAACAGGGAGGCGAACGAGGTGTGTCGGCGCGCGTTGGCATCGAACGGCGAGATGCGCACCAGCCGGTGCACGCCGGCTTCGGCCTTCAGGTAGCCATAGGCATACGGGCCTTCGACGGTGATCGTGGCGCTCTTGATGCCGGCGCCCTCCCCCGGTTGCAGGTCGACGACCTCGGTCTTGAACCCGTGGCGCTCGGACCAGCGCAGGTACATGCGCAGGAGCATCTCGGCCCAATCCTGCGCCTCGGTGCCGCCGGCGCCGGGATGCAAGGTGATAATGGCATTGCCGGCGTCATGCTCCCCACCGAGCTTGCGTTGCAGCTCCATGCGGTCGAGCGCGCCCTCCACCTCGGCAAGCTTGGCCATGGCCTCGGCGTCGGCGTCGGCGGCGCCCTCGGCGGCCAGCTCGACGAACACCTTGGCGTCCTCGAGCCCCTGCAGCTGCCGGCGCCAAGCGGCAATGGGCTCGAACAGCTCGGCGCGTTCCTTCAGAACCTTCTGGGCTTGTTCGCTATCGTTCCAGAAATCGGGGGCGGCGGCGCGGGCATCGAGCTCCGCGAGGCGTTGCTCACGGCCGGTAACGTCAAAGATGCCTCCCGAACGTGTTGAGCCGTTCTTCCACCAACGCGATGCGGTCTTTCAGCGATGCGTCCATCGAGCCTCCGGACCCATACTTAGCGACGCCGCCGCGGAAGGCAAGCTCGCTCGGTCACCAGCGCGCGCAGCCGCCGCTCCATGGCCTTCATGCGCCGCGCATCGGCCAGCGACCGTTCGTGGTCGTAGCCGAGCAAGTGCAGGACTCCGTGGATCAGCAGCATGCGCACCTCGTCGGACACCGGCACGCCGCGCCGGCGCGCCTGGCGCGCCGCGGTGTCGAGCGAGATGACCACGTCGCCGAGCACGGCGGCGTCGCCGGGCGTCCGACGCCCCTCGCGCATCGCAAACGCCAGCACGTCGGTCGGCCGATCCTTGCCGCGGTACACGCGGTTGAGGCGGTGCATCTCGGCGTCGCCGACCAAGCTGACGGCCAGCTCGGCGCCGGATTCGTCCAACACCGCCAGCAGCCGCCGCGCGTCGGTGCGCACCGCGGCCGCGCGCACTCCCGGCGCACGACTGCGCGCCACGACGCTCACGGCCACGCGCACGCCTCACGACGGCTTGTCGCGACGCGTCTCGAAGCGGTCGTAGGCCGTGATGATGTCCTGGACGAGGCGATGGCGCACGACGTCGCGCTCGGTGAAGCTGCAGAAGCGAATGCCGTCGATGCCCGCGAGAATAATCTGCGCCTCCTTCAATCCCGAAGCGCGGCCGGCGGGGAGGTCGATCTGAGTGACGTCGCCGGTAATGACCGCCTTCGATCCGTAGCCCAGTCGGGTCAGGAACATCTGCATCTGCTCCGGGCTCGTGTTCTGCGCCTCGTCGAGGATGACGAACGAATCGTTCAGCGTCCGGCCGCGCATGAAGCCCAGCGGGGCGACCTCGATGACGCCGCGCTCCAACATCTTCTGCGCCCGCTCGTAGTCCACCATGTCGTGCAGCGCATCGTACAGCGGCCGCAGATACGGGTTGACTTTCTCGGCCAGGTCGCCGGGGAGGAAGCCGAGCTTCTCGCCCGCCTCCACCGCCGGGCGCGTCAGGATCATGCGCGCGAAGTTGTTCTTCATCAGCTCGGCCACCGCCATCGCCATGGCCAGATAGGTCTTCCCCGTACCCGCCGGGCCGATGCCGAAGACGATGTCGTAGTTGCGGATGGTTTCGATGTACTGCTTCTGCGCGAGGCTCTTCGGCGTGATGATGCGCTTGTGCGACGAGATGTAGATGGTGTCGAGGAAGATCTCCCGCAGGTTGGCGGTGCGGTCGCGGCTGAGGATGCGGACCGCGTAGTCGACGTCGCTGGTGTAGACCGGATAGCCCTTCTCGACGACGCCGTAGAGCTGGCTCAGCACGCGGCCGGCAAGCTCGCGCTGCACGGCGTCGCCACGGATCAGCAGCGTCGCGCCGTGTGCCACGACCTGCACGTCCAGCGCGCCTTCGATCGCCTTGAGGTGTTCGTCGTGGTGGCCGAGCAGATCCTGGAAGAAGCGGTGATTCTCGAAGGTGATCTCGAGAACCTCGTCCTCGGCGAGCGCGACGGTGGGCTGTGGCTCAGGACACAAGTTGGTAGACGGCCTCCAGGGCTTCGCGCAGGCGCGTCGGGTCTTTCCCGCCGGCTTGTGCCAGATCGGGTTTGCCGCCGCCGCCGCCGCCGATCAGTGGCGCGATGCGCTTGATGATCTCTCCGGCGTGATAGCGCGGCGTCAGGTCGCTGGTGACCGCAGCCAGCAGCAGCGCCCGCTCGCCGCGGGTGGTGCCGAGGACGACGACGCCGGAGCGGATTTGTTCGCGCAGGCGATCCGCCAAGTCGCGCAGGCCGCGGTCGTCAACGCCCTCGACTTCTGCCGCCAGCACCGTGATGCCGTCGACGCGCCGGGCCTGGCTCAGCAGGTCGTCGCTGCGCGAGCCGGCGAGCTTCGCCTGCAGTTGCTTGAGCTGCTTTTCCAGCTCGCGCTGTTGGGCGACCAGGCGCGCCACGCGTGCCGCCACTTCTTCGTCGGAGCCGCGCACCAGCTCGCCGATCTCGCGCAACGTCAGCTCATGCCCGCGCACCCATGCGAGCGCGCCCGCGCCGGTGAGCGCTTCGATGCGGCGGACACCGGCAGCGACGCCGCTCTCGCTGCGCAGCTTCAACACGCCGATGTCGCCGGCGCGCGCCACGTGCGTGCCGCCGCACAGCTCGGTCGAGTAGTCGCCGATGCGCACGACGCGCACACGGTCGCCGTACTTGTCGCCGAAGAAGGCCAGCGCGCCGGCTCGGATCGCCGCGTCGTACGCCATCTCCTCGGTGCGCACCGCGTCGTTGTCGCGGATGTGTGCGTTGGCGTCGTCCTCGATGCGTCGCAACACGTCCTCGGCCACCGGTCCGGAGTAGTTGAAGTCGAAGCGCAAACGATCGGGCGCCACCAGCGATCCCGCCTGGCGCACCTCCTTGCCCAAGTGCTCGCGCAACACCGCATGCAGGATGTGTGTGGCCGAGTGATTCAGGCGCGCCGCCGCGCGCCGCTGGCGATCGATGCGCAGGCGCACGGCATCGCCGCTGCGCAGCGCGCCGCGGACCACGGTGCCGACATGCACCGTCAGGTCGCTGCGTGGCTTCTGCGCATCGATGATCTCGACGAGATCACCGGCCGCGGTCTCGATGACGCCGCGATCACCGACCTGGCCGCCCGACTCACCATAGAAGGGAGTTTCCGGCACGATCACCTGCACGTGGTCGCCGGCGCGTGCTTCGGGGCGCTCGGCGCCGTCGACCAGAACGGCATCGACGCGGCTTTCCCATTCGTAGATGCGATCGCCCACGAAGCGCGACGTGCCGTGCGCCGTCATGATCTCAGGGCCGCCCACGCGCCGGGCGTCACGCCCCCGTTGCCGCTGCTCGTCCATGCACGCGTCGAAGCCGGCCACGTCGACGCTCAAGCCATCGAAGCGCAGGATGTCCTGCGTCATGTCGAGCGGGAAGCCGTAGGTATCGTACAGGCGGAAAGCGACTGCACCCGGCAGGACGGAGCTACCGGTGGTGCGCAGCGCCGTCTGCTCTTGCTCCAGCAGGGTCAGGCCCTTGTCCAACGTCTCGCCGAAGCGTTCCTCCTCGGCGCGGATGACCTGCTCGATGTGCCCCTGCTGCTCGACGATCTCGGGATAAGCGGCGCCCATCGTGTCAACGACCGCCTGGCTCACGCGACACAGAATCGGTTCGTCGAATCCCAGCTGCTTGGCGTGGCGCGCGGCGCGCCGCAGCACACGCCGCAGGACGTAGCCGCGGCCGTCGTTGCTCGGGGAGACGCCGTCGGCAACCAGAAAGGTGAGGGCACGGACGTGGTCGGCGATGACCCGAAACGCCAGGTCGTCCCGCTCATTCACGCCGTAGCGCTTGCGCCCTTGCTGCTCGGTGAAGCGGATCAAGTTGCGAAAGAGATCGGTATCGTAGTTCGAGCGGACGCCTTGCAGCACCGCGGCAAGCCGCTCCAGCCCGGCGCCGGTGTCGACGTGCTTGGCTGCCAGCTCCTCCAGTTCGCCCCCCGCGGTGCGGTTGTACTGGATGAAGACCAGGTTCCACAGCTCGATGAACCGCGCGCAGCCGCTATTGACGGCGCACACGTGACCGGGCGCGTGTCGCTGATCGCACGCTTCGGGCCCACGATCGATGTGAATCTCGGAGCAGGGTCCACACGGCCCGACGTCGCCCATCTCCCAGAAGTTGTCCGCCTCGTCGAAGCGCAGGATGTGGTCGTGCGCCATGTCGGTCTCGGTGCGCCAGTAGCCGGCGGCTTCGTCGTCGGTCCGGAAGACGGTGGCGTACAGCTTGTCCTTCTGCAGCTTCCACTCCTTGGTGGTCAGCTCCCATGCCCAGGCGATGGCTTCGCGCTTGTAGTAGTCGCCGAACGACCAGTTGCCGAGCATCTCGAAGAAGGTGTGATGGTAGGTGTCGCGGCCGACCTCTTCGAGGTCGTTGTGCTTGCCGCTCAGCCGCAGGCACTTCTGCGAGTTCACGGCGCGTGGGGTGGCGCGTCTCTCGGTGCCGAGAAACACGTTCTTGAACTGCACCATGCCGGCGTTGGTGAACAGCAGGGTGGGGTCCTTGTCGGGCACCAGCGAGGCGCTGCGCACCACTTCATGGCCGCGTTGGCGGAAGAATTCGATGAACGCTGAGCGGATTTCGGCGCCGGTCATGCTTCGGGATTCCTAGCAGCTTTCCCAACGATTCCTAGCAGGCTTCCTCCAGAATGGCGAACACCACGGCTTCGGGAAACCCACGGCGGAGCAGGAAGCGCGCGGCCCTGGCGCGCTCCGCCGGACGCTGCGGTTCCGTCGGATAGCGGTGGGCCAAGGCGCGCCGGGCCAGCGCCGTCTCGTCACCGAAGCTCGCCGCCACCGCCGCCTCGATCAGGGTGTCGGCGACGCCCTTGACGGCGAGCTGGGCGCGCACGTAGTCGCTGCCGTAGCCGCGCCGCAGCGCCTGCTCGGTCACGCTCTGCGCGAAGCGACGATCATCGAGATAGTGCAGCTGCTTGAGCCGCCGCACGGTGGCGTTGATGGTCGCGGCGCCCGCCCCGGCGGCTGCCAGGCGGGCACGGATCTCGTGCTCACTGCGATCGTGCAGCGCCAGGAGCCGGACGGCGCGGTCCCACACGTGGGCGTTTGAATCAGAAGCGTTCGATCTCAACTTTGGACTTCGCGCCACCAACGGCGCCGCGCGACTCGAAGTCATCCCAGTGCGAGTCACTGGTGGAGGCGATGCCGCGCAGCTTCAGCTCGAAGTCGGCCGGGTTGCTGGCGTTGGCCAGCGCTTCCTCGCGGCTGATCAAGCTGCCCTTGAGCAGCGCCATGAGCGACTGATCGAAGGTCTGCATCCCGTAAGTCGTGTGGCCCTGGGCGATGACCTCGCGCAGGTCGCGCAGCTTCTCCTTGTCGCCGACGTACTCGCGCACGCGCGCCGAGGACACCAGCACCTCGACGGCGGGCACCATGCCGCCGCCCTCCGCCCGTGGAATCAGGCGCTGGCTGATGATGCCGCGCAGAACGCTGGCCAGTATGAGCCGCACTTGATCGCGCTGGTGCTCGGGAAACGTGCTGATGGCGCGGGTGATGGTCTCGGGGGCGTCGAGCGTGTGCAGCGTGCTCATCACCAGGTGGCCCGTCTCCGCCGCCAAGATCGCGGTCTCGATGGTTTCCAGATCGCGCATCTCACCGACGAGGATCACGTCGGGGTTTTGGCGCAAGGCCGCCTTGAGCGCGCTCGGGAAGCTCACAGCGTCATAGCCGACCTCGCGCTGATTCACATAGCTCAGCCGATCGGTGTGCACGTACTCGATGGGGTCCTCAATGGTGATGATGTGGCACCGCCGGCTCTGATTGATGTAGTCGATCATCGCCGCGAGCGTCGTGCTCTTCCCGCTGCCGGTGGTGCCGGTGACCAGGATGAGACCGCGGCGGTCGTTGGCGATGCGTTCGACGACGGGAGGCAGGTTCAGCTCGGCCACCGAGCGGATGCGCGCCGGAATGACGCGGATGACCACGCTCAGGTCGCCGCGCTGGCGAAACACGTTGACGCGGAACCGGCCCAGCTCGGCGGTCTCGTAAGCCAAGTCGGCCTGCAGATCGACGGTGAAGCGCTTGCGGTGGTAGTCATCCAGGAGGACATCGACAGCGCGCTGCACGTCATCGTGCATCATCGGCTCGGCATTCGGCAACGGCACCAGGTCACCGTGCAAGCGGACACCGGGCGGCCCGCCGGTCTTCAGCAAGACGTCTGACGCGTTCAGCTCAACGGCGGCGCGGAGAATGTCTTCGAGTTCCATGGGCTGAGAGCTGCGGGGGGGTCGCCGAGTCCACCACTCAGGTCGCCTTGGCGGTGGCGGTGTGTTTGGCGTCTGTCTTCGGCGTTTCCGGCGCGGCGGGGGCGGCCGCCGCCCCGTCGGTGGGTAGTCCGAGGCGCGCCCGGATCTTGCGCTCGATGGTTGCGGCGACGTCGGGGTGCTCGCGCAGGAAGTCTTTGGTGTTCTCGCGTCCCTGTCCGATGCGCTCGCCGTCGAGCGCGTACCAGGCGCCGCTCTTTTCGACGATGCCGGACTCGGCGCCCATGTCGACCAGCTCGCCCTCGCGAGAAATGCCGGTGCCGTAAAGGATGTCGAACTCCGCGTCGCGGAACGGCGGCGCGACCTTGTTCTTCACGACTTTCACCTTGGTGCGGCTGCCGATCACGGAGTCGCCTTGCTTGATCGCCCCGATGCGCCGGATGTCGAGGCGCACCGACGAATAGAACTTCAGCGCATTGCCACCGCTCGTCGTCTCGGGATTGCCGAACATGACGCCGATCTTCATGCGGATCTGGTTGATGAAGATGACGAGGCAGCGCGAGCGCGCGATCGAGGAGGTGAGCTTGCGCAGCGCCTGGCTCATCAGCCGCGCCTGCAGGCCCATCTGCGGCTCGCCCATCTCGCCCTCGATCTCGGCGCGCGGCGTGAGCGCGGCCACGGAGTCGATGACGATGAGGTCGATCGCGCCGGTGCG
>CAZCGA010000234.1:0-7021 GCA_964498075.1 uncultured Binatia bacterium (SeqCode)
CCTGCTTGCGCTCGCCTTCGAGGGCGGACTTGGATTGCAGGATTTTGTCGGCGAGGTGTTTGGGTGTGTAGGCGCGGCGAGCTTTCTGGGTGTCGGGTGTTGGGTGCCGGGGCCTGACACCTGAGACCTGACACCCGACACCGGCAGCGAAGCGCCACACTCGTCGCAGAATTTCGCACTCGGGCGCAGCTCGGTCCCGCAGCTCGTGCACGCCGTCGCTAGCGGCGCGCCGCATCCGTCGCAGAACTTCGCGTGCGAGCGGTTGGCGTCGCCGCACGCCGAGCAGCTCACGACTCCATCTCCCGCGCCAGCGCCGCGGCGCGGGTGTGCCATACGCCCGCGTCCGCGCCCAGTTGAGGAATGTCCTTTCCGTGTTTGTTTCGTACGCGGCGCTTCTTATCACGAGGTTGCCCGAACCTGTAGCGGGTTCACGGCCGCGCGCCATCTCGGAGTGGGGCGAGACGTCCGAGCCGTCAGCTATCAGCGATCAGCTGTCAGCCGGACAATTCCGTCCTTCCAGCCCTTCCAGTGAGCTCTGGCTAAGGGCTGACGGCTGACAGCTGAGTGCTGCTCCACTCCATCAGCGCCCTTGTTCTTCTTTCGCCGGTGCGTTACCGTCCCCACTCGCGCTGTACTCTCGAAGGGCCAGCATGCGTATCCGGTTCTGGGGCACCCGCGGGTCGCTGGCAAAGCCAGGCCCGACCACCCTGCACTACGGGGGCAACACGTCTTGCGTAGAGGTCTGGACGGCGGACGGCACGCTCATCGTCCTGGACTGCGGCACCGGCGCACACGGGCTCGGGCTGGCGCTCGCAGCCTCGGTGAAGCCTCCGCTGCGCGGACATCTGATGATCACCCATACGCACTGGGACCACATCCAAGGCTTCCCATTCTTCGTGCCCCTCTTCGTTCCAGGAAACGAATGGGACATCTACGCGCCTGGGGGGCTCGGGCAACGGCTCGAGAAGACCCTGGCGGGGCAAATGGAGTACACCTACTTTCCCGTGACCCTAGCGCAGCTCGGCGCCGCGATCCGTTACCACGATCTCGTCGAGGGCGCGTTCATGATCGGCGGCGTACGCGTCGTCACCCAGTACCTGAACCATCCCGCGCTCGCCCTGGGCTATCGCCTGGAAGCCGGCGGAGTAGCGGTCGTCTACTCGACCGATCATGAGCCAAACGCGCCCCCTCTTGATGAAGGGGCGGGCGCTGTCCTGGCGGCCGCCGGCGCGCTGCCGGTGCACGGGGAGGACCGTCGTCACGTGGAGTTCCTCGCCGGGGCAGACCTGGTCATCCACGACTCGCAATATACGGTCGAGGAATACCCGCAAAAGGTTGGCTGGGGCCACACCCCGGCGGAGTGGGCGGTGGACTATGCTGTCGCCGCCGGCGCCAAGCGGCTCGCTCTCTTTCACCACGATCCGTTGCGCGCCGACCAGGCGGTGGACCAGCTGACGGAGACATGCCGTCAGCGAGCGACCGCCGCCGGCAGCCAGCTCGAGGTGTTCGCCGCCGTCGAGGGGGAGGTGGTGGAGCTGGCCGAGCGGGAGGTTGCGGCGTCCGGTCCGATCCGCCCCGCAGCGCCCGTGGCGTCGGCCGCGGCGTCGCCAACGGCGCCGCAGACGGTGCTCGTGGCCGACGATGATCCGACAATCGTCCGGCTGCTCACCCTGACGCTGGAGGCAGACGGCTTCCGGGTGGTTACGGCGAATGACGGCGAAACCGCCCTGCGCCTGGCCCGCACGGAGCCCCCGGCGTTGATGCTCCTCGATTGGCAAATGCCCGGGGCGAGCGGTGTTGAGGTGACACGCGTCTTGAGACGCGACGCGGATCCCCGCCTTCGAGACGTGCCGGTGGTGTTGATCACCGCGCAGACCGGTGCCGAGAACACCGCGGTCGGCTTCGCGGCCGGGGTGACCGACTATCTGACCAAGCCGTTCAGGCCGGCACACGTGCGTAGCCGCGTCCGCGCCTGGCTCCTGCGTCGCGGTACGGGCGCCGGGAGCGGCGTGTGAGCGAGAGCGGCCCTTTGGCCAACGTTCGGCCGCTGCTGCAGGAGGTCAATCCGCAGCGATTGGCTGTACTCACCTTCCTGTCTCGGGCCACCAGCCTGTTCGTCATCTTCGTGGGTTGCCTCGTCCTTCTAGGGTGGCAACTCGACATCGAGCGGCTCAAGAGTGTCTTGCCCGGGTGCGTCGCCATGAATCCGATGACAGCGCTCGGCTTGATCCTGGCTGCGGGCTCGCTCTGGACGCTGCAGGGGCCTTCCTCCAGAGCGGGCCAAGAGCACTGGTTCCGGCGGGCCACCCAAGTAAGCGCCGGTCTGGTGGTCGCGCTCGGCCTGGTCACCCTGATCGGGTACGCGCTCGGCGGCAACCTCGGGCTCGATCACATCCTGTTCGGGGAACAGCTCGGTGCGAATCAAATCGCCCCCAACACCGGATTCAACTTCCTGCTCATCGGCATCGCACTGGCACTGCTCGACTGGGAAACCCAGTCCGGGGCGAGGCCGGCTCAGCTCATCGCCCTCTTCCCGACCGCCATCGCTCTGACGTCCGTGCTCGGGTACGCGTACGGAGTCGGCGAACTTTACGGAGTCGCCGATTACATCCCGATGGCGTTGCCGACCGCGGCAGCGTTCCTCACGCTCGGCGTCGGGATCTTGTGTGCGCGTGCTGATCGAGGGCTCATCTCACTCGTCGCGAGCGACGACGCGGGCGGCGTGCTGGCCCGTCGACTCTTGCCGGCCGCCATTCTCGTTCCTGCGGGGTTGGGCTCGCTCAGGCTCCTCGGCCAGCGGGCAGGTCTGTTCGACACCGATCTCGGCCTGGCGATCGTCGTGGTGATGAACATCTTCGTCTTTGCGACGTTGATCGGCATCACGTCCCGATCGCTCAACCGTGCTGACCGGCGGCGCAAGGCGGGAGAGCGCCGCTCGGCCACCCAATACGCGACGACGCGGATCCTGCTCGAGTCCAGAACCCTCGAAGAGGCGATGCCCCGGATCCTTCACGCCGTCTGCGAGAGCCTCGACTGGGTGATGGGCGCGCGTTGGAGTGTCGACCCCGACCAGAGCGTGTTGCACTGCGCCGAGATGTGGATTGAGCCCTCCCGGAAGCTCGAGGAATTCGTAGAGGTAAACCGTCGCATCTCCTTCCCACCAGGGGTGGGGCTGCCAGGGCGGGTCTGGAGTGGAGGTAAAGCCGCCTGGATCCCTGACGTCGTCGAGGACCCCAACTTCCCGCGGGCGCCCTACGCTGCGAGGGAAGGGCTCCACGGCGCGTTCGGCTTTCCCATCGTCGGCCCGAGTGGATTCCTGGGGGTGATGGAGTTCTTCAGTCCGGAGATCCGGGAACCCGACGAGGACCTGCTCAAGATGTTCGACGGCGTCGGCGGCCAGGTCGGGCAGTTCATCGAGCGGAAGCGGGCGGAGGCCGAGCTCGAACGCGCCAAGATCGCCGCCGAAGCTGCCACCGAAGCCAAGTCGGAATTTCTCGCGAACATGAGCCACGAGATCCGCACGCCGATGAACGCCGTCATCGGCATGGCGACCCTGCTCATAGACACCCAACTCAATGAGCAACAGCGAGAGTTCGCGGAGACCATCCGCACGAGCGGTGACCATCTCCTGACCATCATCAACGACATCCTCGACTTCTCGAAAATCGAATCCGGCAAGCTCGAACTGGAGCAGGCGCCGTTCGATCTGGCGGCCTGTGTCGAGGACTGCCTGCAACTCATGGCACCCAAAGGTCGGGAGCGGAACCTGGAGCTCACGTACTTGATCGAGGATGCCACCCCGGCGATGCTGGTGGGCGACGTTGGGCGTCTGCGGCAAATCCTCGTGAACCTCGTGAGCAATGCCATCAAGTTCACCCCAACGGGGGAGATTGGGATCACCGTCTCCGCCCGACCGCTGGCTGAGCCTTGCTACGAGATCCACTTCGCCATTCGCGACACCGGGGTGGGGATCCCAGCGGAACGCTTCGATCGTCTCTTCAAGTCGTTCAGCCAAGTGGACGCTTCGACGAGCCGCCGTTATGGAGGGACGGGTCTCGGGCTCGCCATCTGCAAGCGCCTGAGCGAGCTGATGGGCGGGCATATCTGGGCCGAGAGCCAGGTCGGCAAGGGCTCGATTTTTCATTTCACACTGGTGGCCGAAGCGGTCCAGGCACCGAAGGATGTCGCGTGGCAAGGTGGCCAGCCCGAGCTGGCCGGTAAGCGCGTGCTGATCGTGGACGACAACCGCACCAACCGCCGGATCCTGCAGCTGCAGACGGAGAAGTGGGGCATGCATGCCCGTGAGACCGAATCGCCGACGCAAGCCCTCGAGTGGATTCGAGACGGGGACCCGTACGACGTTGCGCTGCTCGACTACCAGATGCCGGACATGGATGGCATCGCCTTGGCCAAGGAGATGCGCAGATTACGCGGATCCGAATCTCTCGCTCTCATTCTGTTGTCTTCCATCGGCACAGCGCTTCCCTCAGGGCATCACGAGGCCGACTTCGCGGCGACGCTGTCCAAGCCCTTGAAGCTCTCTCAGCTCCGCGACCGTCTCCTCGAAATCATCGGAGAGCCTCGGGGAGTCTCGCCACCTGCGCTGTCCCCTCCATTCGACGCGTCGATTCGCCCGGCTGCAGTTCCACTGCGGATCCTCGTGGCCGAGGACAATGTCATCAATCAGAAGGTGGCTGTGGGTTTGCTCAGACGGCTCGGCTATGCGGCAGACGTAGTCTGCGACGGGCGTGAGGTCCTCGAGCGGCTCGACCGAGGTCCGTACGACGTCATTTTCATGGACGTGCAAATGCCGGAGATGGACGGCCTCGAAGCGAGCCGCGCCATCTGCGCGCGCTGGCCGACCCATGAACGTCCGCGCATCATCGCGATGACGGCCGAGGCGATGCCGGGAGACCGCGAGAAGTGCCTGGCCTCCGGTATGGAGGACTACGTCGTGAAGCCCGTGAGCCTGGATGAACTGCAGCGGGTGCTCGGCCAGTGCCGCCCCTTGACTAGCCGGAGAGAGGCCGAGCCGAATCCTGACAGTGAAGGGCCCACGACGCAGCATGCGATTGATCGCCGGGTGCTCGATCAGCTCCGCGAAGACCTGGGCAGCGACGCCGCTCTGCGCGAGGTGATCATGGAATTCCTCAGCCAGAGCCCCGCGATGCTCGTCGCGTTGCGGGACGCTGCGGCGCGCGGCGATGCCTCGGGTATTCGCGGGTCTGCGCACACCATCAAGGGCACGAGTGCGACGCTGGGAGCGCGCACGCTTGCGGATCAGTGTGCCGAGCTCGAGCGCGTGTGCCGAGCCGGAAGCGTTCCGCAGGCCGTTGCCCGAGTAGCCGCCATCGAGGAACTTTACGCCGCAGTTACGGCGTCCCTGAGGGCCACAGTCGGCGCAGCATCTACCTAACCCCCTAACTCCTTCGCCAGCCGCTCGGCGTGCCCCGTGGCGCCCATCTCGATGAACAGCCGATGCGCCTCGTGCAGCTCGCGCTGGCAAGTGGCCGCGTCGCCGACGAGCCGCCCCAACTGCGCACGCTCCTCATGGACGAATGGGCTGTACGCGTGCGCGTCCGTGCGCGTGATCAACGCTTCGGCAGCGCGCAGATCGTCCGCGATCCGCGGCGCGCTGGCCGGGCCGTCGGTGATCCGCAGCACACGGGCGCGCGCCAGCAGGGCGTGGATCTCCCACACCGGCACCTGCCGCTGCCGCGCACAGTCGACGGCCTGTTCGGCGGTCTCACCCGCGCGGTCCATGGTCCCTGCGCCAGCGTACGCTTCGGCAAGCAGGGCAAGTGCCCAGGCCTCGTCGGGAACGCGGACGTGCCACTTGCGCCCGTGATCCAGCGATTGGGTCAGGGTCTCGATGGCCTCAGGCCACTGTCCGTTCAGCACATACGCTTCCCCCAGAACGATGGGGATGGGGAAGCGCTCGCCGAAGCCAAAGGCAGAGGCACGCGAAGCGGCGGCGCGGGCTTGCGCGCTATCGCCGGCGAAGTAGCTGATTTCCGCTCGCGTCTCGTCAGCCCCGGCGAGCACCACACGGTCCTCACGCGCCTGCCCGATCGCGGTGGCCGCCGCCACCGCCTCCCAGGCGTCGCGCAGGCGGCCCATTCTTGCCAGCGCTCGGGCACGTTCGTTCAGTGTCAAACCGAGGGGGCTGGACCCCAGCACGCTTGCGGCGAGCTCCGGGTCGCCGCCGCTCAGCGTTTCGACTTCCTGACTGATGGCGATGGCTTCACGCAAGCGTCCGGCCCATGTGAGCACGGGCGGGCCGGCAATACGGATGGCGAAACGGTCGAGCGCAGTGCCCGCGCGATCGGCGAGATCGAGCCCCGCCTGCAGATGGCGCAGCCCTTCGTCGAGGTGCCCCGCCGTTGCGCGTCCCACGCTGTGCTCGGCGAGCAGCCACACCTGCAGCCCGACCTGCCCGAGCTGCTCGGCGAGCTGCATGGTTTCGGTAAACAGCGCGCTGGCCTCCGCGTCGTCGAGCCCGGCATCCATACCGGCATGAATCATCTGGATGCGAGCGGTGACGCGGCGTACCAGCGTCTCCGGCGACTCGGGAGTGCCGTCGAGGAGCGTGCGCACCTGCCGCCAGTGGCGCATCTCCTGGGCCCGATCGCGCGCCCCGATCCAGCGCGCGGCACGGGTGTGCCAGCGTGCCGCCGCGACCGCGTCGCCGGCCGCTTCCCAGTGATGCGCTAGCAGGGCGGCGTGCTCGCCAAGCTGGGTCGCGTGGATGAGTTCGAGGGCGCGGGCCACCGCCGCATGCACCGCCGTGCGCCGATCGGTCAGCTGCGACCGATACACCACCTCCTGCGTCAGCGGGTGGCGGAAGGCGTACTCGCGCTCCGGGTAGAGCGCGCGCTCGACAACGAACTCAGCGCGCACGAGCGTGGCCAGCGCCGCGGAGAGCTCGGCCGCGGGGCACGCCGCCACGCGCTGCAGCAGCGGCTCGCTGAATTCCTTGCCGATGATCGCCGCCGTCTGGATCACGGACTTGTCGCGCTCG
>CAZCGA010000235.1:0-2514 GCA_964498075.1 uncultured Binatia bacterium (SeqCode)
CGACGATGTTGATCTTGACGTCGCCGAGACGCACCGCGGCGTTCTTGGCGAGGATGGTGATCCCCTTCTCACGCTCGAGTTCGTTGGAATCGAGGACGCGGTCGGGCATCTCTACCCGCAGGTCGACCTGGCCGGTCTGGCGCAGCATGGCGTCGACCAGGGTGGTCTTGCCGTGGTCCACGTGGGCGATGATCGCCACGTTGCGCAGGTCTTCGCGGAACGCCGTGACCCGCCCGGGGGCCTGCTCCCTGCTCGACCTCGTGCTCGTGGATAGGTTCACGTCTTCGCGCTCCTGCTTCATTTACAATGCCGCACGTTATGTGGAGAACCAGGGCCCGCCCGCTCAACTGCCACGATCCGGCACCTCTCTTATTGTATCGGACGGCTGGGGCATGAGAGAAGGAGGGGGCAGGATGACCTTGCCTACTCGTCTCCTACGGCGACCCTACGGCCGCCAGCGCACTTCGTAGAGGCGGACGGCGTCTTCGAAGCCCTTGAGCACGGTCTCGCCGCGGTCGGCGTAGACGTAGCTCTTGCCGGAGAGCAGGTGGCGCAGCGGCTCCGGGATCAGGATCTCGCCCGCGGCTGCCTGTGCCGCGATTCGCGACGCGAGGATGACGGTCGAGCCGAAGAGGTCGCCGTCTTCCTCGATCGGCTCGCCGGCGTTCAGGCCGACGCGCACGTGCAGCGGCTCTTGAGCTGCCTTGTTGCGCCCCGCGAAGGCGCGCTGGAGCGCGATGGCGCAGTCGACCGCCTTGGTCACCGACCCGAACGACACCATGAAGCTATCGCCATCGGTCTTGATCTCCTTACCGCCGTACTCCTTCAGCGTCTCGCGCGTAAGGCGCTCGTGCTCGCGCAGCACCTCGCGGCCGCGCTCGTCCCCAAGGCGCTGCATCATCTGTGTGTGATCGACGAGATCGGTGAAGAGGATGGTCTGCACCGCCGTTGCTTGCCGGGGGCCTGGTGCGTCGGACCGCGTGGCTCCGGACGCACCCACAAAGTCCGCGATGGCCTGCACGATGTCCCGGCCGCCGTCGAGATACGGGACGACACCCTTGCCGGGAAACATGCGTGTCGTTGCGCCGGCGATCGGCGCCGCATATTGGCGGAAGGCGTCGTAGCTCTCCCGCTGCATGCACAGAGTCGGGGCACGGACTCGTGAGGCCGGCTCGTAGAGTTCGTCCAACCGGTTCCACCACCGTTCATACCACGCTCCGAAAAAGCGCAGCCAGGTTTCCTGCGCTACCGTCTCGCGGATGACGCGCGCGTAGGCATGCGACTGCTCGCCGCGCGCCCATCCGAGCGCCTGATGAGCCGAGAACTCAGTGAAATTCTCCCAATCCGACACTGCCAACTGAGCGGCCGCCCGGAACTGTGGTGTGGCCGGGTCCTGGCCCGGAAAGCCAGGCGGCGGCAGCCAGAGCGCCAGATGGCTCACACGTTCCGGGTGCGCGGCGGCGTACCATACGGCCGTGTACGTTCCCGCGAGATAGCCGAATACCGTGGCTCGCTCAGCGCCCGTCGCGTCGATCACCGACTCGAGGTCGCGCACAAGCGCTTCTACCGAAAGATCCTCCACGTCGCGCTGCGAAAGACCGGTGCCGCGCGCGTCATACTGCACGAGCTTGAAGTGCTCCTCCAACCCGTCGGTCCAGGCCCGGCGGCCGGGAATACCTTCGTACTGCAGCATCGCCGAGAGCAAGATCGGCGTGTGCACAAGCCAGTGCTCTCCCTTCCCGGTTACCGCGTACGCGATGCTTACGCCGTCCTCCGTCGTGCAGTAGCGGACTTCTCGCTCCGCCATCAGTCGTGCTCCCGCCACCGCACTTCGTACACCGTATGCGTCCCCGACAGGCCCTTCAGCTCCACCTGGCGCGGCTCGCCGAACACCACCGCGTCCGTGCTGCTCTCGACGAGCTTGAGCACGTGCGACGACACCATGATCTCGCCGCCCTTCGCTTGTCCGGCGACACGCGAGGCGAGGATCACGTTCCTCCCGTAGAAGTCGGCGCCCTCCTTGATCGCCTCGCCGGTGTGCAGGCCGATGCGCACAGGAAGCGGCTGCTTCTGGTGCTCGCGGTTGTACGCAGCGAACGCGCGCTGGACTGCGATCGCACAGTCGAGGCCCTTCGCCGCCGACCGGAACGCGACCATGAAGGCGTCGCCGATCGTCTTCACCTCGTGGCCATCGTGTGCGACGATCTGCTCGCGGAAGATCGCGTTGTGCTTGCGCAGCAGCTCCAGCCACGCCCGGTCGCCGAGCCGTTCGGTGAGCACCGTCGAGTCCTCGATGTCGCTGAACATGATCGTCACGGTGCCGTCCGGCGCCGCGGCCTGCTGCGGCAACGCCGGCCGCTCCTTCTCGACGGCGCGGGCGACGGCGTCGATGGAGGTGTAGATGCTGGTGGAGGATAGCCCCTGCGTCTCGAGCTTGAGCGCGAGTCCGCGGTCGACGATGTGCTTCATGCCGATGTGCTGGGCGCCGTCGATGGCCGCGCCAATCAGCGCCAT
>CAZCGA010000235.1:2524-6778 GCA_964498075.1 uncultured Binatia bacterium (SeqCode)
TAGAACGTGGCGCCGTGCTCGCGGTACGCGCCGGCGGCGCGGTCGAGCAACTGCAGCGCCTGCGCGAGATCGCCTCGCCGCTGCGCGACCTCCGCCAGCCCCTGCAGGCAGCGCCCGGCCTCGGCGGGGCAGCGCTCGCGCTCGCACCACTCCAGGGCGGTGCGGAAGCGTCGTTCCGCGTCGTCGATGTGGTCGCGGGCGAGCGCGATCGCGGCGAAGACGCGAAGGCCGCATCGTCCCGAGAATGGGTCGTAGGCGACCGCCGTGGCGTATGCGTCTGTTTGAATGTATTGCCCGGTGCATTCATGAACGCGTCGTCCCCCAGGGCAACCGCGGCCTCATCCAACGGGACCAGACCCGGCGTGAGGATCGCCACCCCATCGATAGGCGTTGCGCGGGGACTGCCTGCCATCGCCTCCCGCAGCCGGAGAAACTCGTGTTGCGCGCGCTCATGCTGGCCGGCGTTGGCGAAGATGCGCGCCCGGACGGCGTGGAGGATGGCCAGATCGATCGGGCGCCCGCCGGCCAGGCCGGGGTCAGGCAGCGGCCCAACCGCCGCGTCAGGGTCGCCGGCCATCTCCGCCCGCGACGCGCGAAGGAGCGGGATGATATAGCTGGCGTCAGAGGCCCGCTCTTCAGCCAGGGCGTCGAACGCCGGCCAGTCGCAGCGCGCGAGCAGGACCGCGGCGTGAAGGACCACCGAGTTCTCATCGTAGAAGCGGATGTGGTGGGCGCGCGCGTAGGCGGCGCTCTCCGCCGCAAGCTGGCTGCCCGCGTCAAGGCGCCCGGACGAGAGCACCGTGTAGGCTTGACTGAAGAGCGCGGCGGCGGCGTTGCGCGCCTGGCCCAGCTTGGCGAACCTCTCGTGGATCTCCTGCGACAGCTTCGCCGAGCGCTCCAGGTCACCGTTGTCCCACGCCCGCTGCTCATCTGACCTCAGAAGTTGCGCTTCCACATCGGCGAAATCGTGACTACTGACAAGATCGTCGAGGCGCTGCTGCGCGCGTTCGGCCTCTGCGGCCTCGATCTGCGAGGCGTTCTCTGGATACATGAGGTGGCTGAGCAGCAAGGCTTCCAGGTACGGGTCCTGGTCACCAAGGGCCGTCAGCGCCGCTTGGATCAGCGGCGGCCACCGTTGAGGAGGCGCAGGTACAAGCAAGGCCTCCAGGGTGGCGCGGGCCATCCCTCGTGCCTCGTCCTGCTGGCAATACAGCGTGATCGCCCGCATGAGACTGCGCCAGGACGCCCGGTAGTTGCCGTCGTCGCGCGCGCAGCGGCCCAGCGTGAAGAGGAGCTCCGCCTCGTTCTCGCCCAGCTTATCATCCGCTTCGCTGATCAGCGTCAGGCAGTGCTCGTAATGCTGGGCAGCGACGTCCCAGGCGAACTGCGTCTCCGCTTGCTGCGCCGCCAGCTTCGAGTAGCGGACGGCCTTCGCCGCGTGACGGAGCGAGAGCATCGCCGCCTCCACGAAGTGCCCTGCGAGCCGCGGCGCCCGCTCGTCGGCCCGCGTCCCCCAGCGCTCCTCTAGCGCTTCAGCCACCTGGCCGTGGATGCGCACGCGGCGGGTCGTGGACAGCTCATCGAGCAACGTCTCCTGCATCAGCGCGTGCGTGAAGCGGTAGCGTCCCGTCTGTTTCATCTCCTCGATTACGCGCGCCTCCAACGCCTCTTCAATGAGGCGCAGCAGCGTGTCCTCGTTCCCTTGCCCGAGCAGCGTGAGCGTATCGTAGTTGAACTCGCGCCCAGCGACGGCGGCGACCTGCAGCAATTCGTTCGCTTCCTCCGAGATGCGATCGAGCCGCCGCCCGAGCGCCTCGCGAACGCCGTCCGGCACAGCAATGTCCGAGACGGACTCGGTCAGCTTCCCTTCCTGCGTCAGCAGGTTGACGACCTCCGAAAGGAAGAACGGGTTGCCTTCGGTCTCCTCGAAGATGCGGTCGAGCAGCTCCGGCCGAGGCGTGACGTTGGCGGCGGCGCGGATGTAGTCGGCCACCTCGGCCCGCGAGAGGCCGCGCATGACGACCCGCTGGAAGCCGGACTCGCGGTTCAGCGTGGCGAGCGCCTCGGAGAGCGGGTGCGTCCGCACGAGATCGGTGTCGCGGTACGTGGCGACGACGAGAACGCGCATCCGCGACAGCTCTCGCGCCAGGTGCTGTAGCAGCAGCAGCGACGGCTTGTCCGCCCAGTGGAGGTCGTCGAGCGCGACGAGGAGCGGTCCGCGGTTCGCGATCGCGCGCACGAATGTCGCGTAGGCGTCGAACAACCGGAACTGCTGCGCCTCGGCGTCGGCCAACGGCTCCGGTTCGATGAAGTTGGCTTGCTCGCGTAGCCAGGGGAACATGGGTGCCAGTTGCGACCCCTTGCCCTGCATGTCCGTCGCGAGCTCGCCGACATCGTTACTAGTGGCGTACTGGTTTCCGATCTGCATCCACGGCCAGTACGCCGGCGCGCCCGCGCCCTCGTGGGCGCGCCCCCACAGCACCTGGCCGCCACGGAGACGGGCGTACGTCTCCAGCTCCTGCGCAGTGCGCGTCTTGCCGATCCCCGGCTCGCCGACGAGCATGAGCATCGTGCCGCGGCCCGCGAACGCCTCGTCGAAAGCCTTGTGCAGGCGCTCCAGCTCGCCCTCTCGGCCGACGAAAACGCCCCGGGCCAGCCGATCGAGGACGTTCGATTCGGAGTGCGAGGCGCTCCTCTGCGCTGGATCGACGCGCTCGAGCGTCTCCAGGACCAGTGCAGCGCTCTCAGGCCGCGCGCTCGGGTCCTTCTCCAAGAGGCGCAGGATGAGCTCCTCGAGATCAGGTGGACAATGCTCCGTCAGCCAGGACGGTGCTACCGCGGCCGTGTTGATGTGCTGGCTGATCACGGCAGTCGGGTCGTCGCCCAGGAAGGGTGGCCGGCCGGTCACCAACTCGTACAGCATCGCGCCCAGGGAGTAGAGGTCCGAGCGCGGCGTCACCTCGCCGCCGAGCGCCTGTTCCGGCGGCATGTAGGCGACCGTGCCGACCATGGATCCGGCGAGCGTCAGCCGCGACCGGTCGAGCGCCTTCGCCAGACCGAAATCTCCGATCGCCGCGGAGCCTTCGGCGCTGAGCCAGATGTTCCCCGGCTTGAGGTCGCGATGAATGATGCCGTGCCCGTGCGCGTGTTGGAGCGCTGCGCACACCGCTCGCCCGATCTCGAGCGTCCGCTCAAGCGGCAGCCGCCGATCGGGAGCGGCGTTCATCAGATCCTCGACAGAGCCTCCCGCCATGTACTGGCTGACCAGATACGGCTGCCCGTTCTCCTCCCCTGTGTCATAGATCGTCACGATGTGCGGCGTATCACCGAGCTGGCCCATCGCTTGCGCTTCCCGGTTGACTCGAACCACGCCGGACGCGTCCAGTCCCTCAGTCTTCAGAATGGAGACCGCGACATCCCGGCTCAGCTTTGCGTCTTGCGCCAGGTAGACGCGCTTGCGGCCGCCCTCGCCGAGGAAGCGCCGCACCTGGTAGCGGCCAGACGCGAACGACGACGGCAGCGCGGGCGCCGGGTCCGGCTGTTTGGTCTCAGCCGCCGCCGCCGCTGAAGTGGTCGTCAGCGCCGCGCGGCACCGCTTGCAGAACTTGGCGGTTGGCGTGTTGGTCGTGCCGCACCCCGCGCAGGCGCGCACGAGCTCACCCGCGCACTCCTCGCAGAAGTCCGCATCGGCGGGGTTCTCGTGGCCGCAGGATTGGCAGCGCATTGGTTGCTCCCTCAGGGTTGAGGCAGACCCAAGTATATATGTAGGGCCGGGCTCATCCGCATTGCGGCTCGCAAGACAAGGGAAATGAATCTAGGTGACGGGCCGGTTCTGGCGGGTCGCCCACCATGGCTGTTGACATGCAGCGCCGCTCGCTTGATAATGGCGTCGCAAAGGCCGTTCGTGACGTTGCCAACCTAGTTTTCACGAGTTGACAAGACGGCAACCGACGAGTCCGGTGGTCTGGAGACGTTACAAACTACACCACCGGACATCGGATGAATGTAGCGGTCACAATCGAGGAATTCGTATCTGCGACGGGCGCCCTGACCACGTTCATCGGGTACGTACCTTCTAATTCGATGGTCCGACTAGATGGCGCTCTGACCACCGGACCATGGTCCACCGCCATGGACGCGACCTGCTGCTTCGGACACAGGAGATCTAGACTCGGTGCTTCGGACGCAGGAGATCTAGCCCTTCCTAGCGGTCTTCGGCGATCACGACGCCGTCGGCGCTCACCGCGGTGTGCT
>CAZCGA010000236.1:0-6722 GCA_964498075.1 uncultured Binatia bacterium (SeqCode)
GCGCGGTCGAGTCCGCCAGGTCGGTGAAGACCAGCGTGAGGATGCGCGAGATGCCAGCCGCGTCAGTCATGACTGACGACTCGAAGCATGATGAAGGAGATCCCGGTCAGCGAGCGCTTACAATGGTACGCGTGGTCATGAGTATGGTGACGTATTGGCCCGCTCACCCTGAGCCTGTCGAAGGGTGAGCGGAACCCCGGTGGCGACCACGTGCCAGGCGCCGGAGTTCTTCCCATTCGCCCCGGATGAGAGCTTCCTTCTTCTTGCGGGTCCATCCTTTGATCTGCTGTTCCGCTGCGAATGCTGCATCGCGGGTCGGCAGCTCCTCTGAGTAAGCCAGTCGCACGGGGACGGCGAGTCTTGGTATATCCGCCCAGTGTTCCCGACTGATGCTGCTGAAGACGTTCATCCAGATTATCGGAGTGCCCAACATAGTAGGAGCCATCAGCACACTGGAGAATATACACCCAGAAGGCCATGCGATGGGTTCGTACACGACGTGTCGGGCCGCTGCTACCGCGCGCTCACCCTTCGACGAGCTCAGGGTGAGCGGGGCATGCTCTCATCTATGGTCGCCGAAATGCGTCACCGCATTTGTGAACAGCAGTGCTTAGCCACGCGTGAGCGCCATGATCTGGTCAGTGGTCAGGCCACTGGTCGCCTTGCCCCTGAGGTGCTCGACGATGCTACGACCGCGTCCACGCCTGCGGCCGCCCCGAGCCTTTCTAATCCGTACTGCGGTGCCTTCGACCGTGAACTCCACCTCGCTGTTGGGCAGCAGCCCCAACTGCTCGCGGATTTCGACCGGAATGGTGACTTGCCCCTTCGATGTGATGCGCATAGCAGTCTCCTACTCGGTAATACTTCGATGAGTCTTACCATCGCAGGACGCCTCGATGCCCGTCAAGCTCGGCACACCGGTCCAGCGCCGGCGATCTTCTCGCGCACGACGCGGTGAGGATCGGCGTGGGCGACCGGGGACGTGCACTCGTTCACGGCTCCAACCCCACCTTCTTCAGCAGCGCCGTGAAGCGCGGGTCGGACCGCAACGGGTCGAGCTCGGGATCGATCTTCCACCACCCTACGTAATACGAGTGCTCTGCCTCGGCCTGCGTCAGCGACGCGAAGGCCTCGTCCACCTCGCCCAGCCCTGCATGCACCGTCGCCACGAAGGCAGCGGAGACGAACTCATCGTGCAGCCGTTCGCGCATATGCTTGAGCACCTTGCTCGCGCCGGCCCTGTCCCCTCCGTCCGCATACGCACGCCCGAGGGCCGACTCGATTTCCGTACTGCCCGCGAACTGCTGGGCAGCGTGCAGCTCGGCGATGGCCTCTGACAATCTGCCGGTGCGCGCGTACGCACGCCCGAGCCACAAATGCGCATACCAATAGTCCGGGTCGGTGGTGATCGCGGTGCGCAGCTGCTTGATCGCCTCATCGTAGTGGCGGGCGAGGTAGAGGTTGATGCCCAGCCAGGTGTTCATCTCGGGCGACAGCGGATCCAGCTCGACTGCGCGCCGCGACTCGGCGAGTCCTTCATCGACCTGGCCGGTGCCAACCAAATACCAGCCGTTCATTTGATGGGCGGAAGGCAAGTCGGGCTGCATTGTGAGCGCTGTTTGGAGCTCGCGACGCGCCGCGGCGTAGTCACGGTCATACCACCAGTGCACGACGCCCAGCCAAGTGTGCGCCTCCGCCAGCGAGGGATCGAGTTGCAGCGCTTTCTCGGCGGCCTCACGGGTGCGCGGCAGGCACTCGTCTGCCGGCAGCGGCCAGTCGGTGGAGATTTGGTAGTTGTAGGCCAAGCCGAGATAGGCCAACCCATAGCTGGGGTCGCGCGCAATCGCTTGCTGGAAGTACCGCACGGCAGTGCCATAGTCGGCAATCGTCGCGGCCGCATGGCGTCCCTTCAAATAGAGCTGATACGCCTCCAAGTCGTCCGTCGGTTTCTGGTCGAGCCTCTGGCGCTCGCCGGCAGCGAGGGCGACCTGCAGCGCCTGCGCCACCGTTTGCGCCACTTGGCTGCGGATGGCGAAGATGTCCTTCAACTCGCGATCGTAGCTGTCCGACCAGAGATGGTAGCCATCCTGGACATTGATGAGCTGTGCGGTGATCCGCACCTGATTGCCCGCTTTGGCCACGCTGCCTTCGAGGACGGCGCCGACGTGCAATTGCGCGCCGATATTTTCGATGGGTTCGTTCTTGCCTTTGAAGGCGAACGACGAGGTTCGTGCCGCAACGTGCAAGCCCGAGACCTTAGAGAGGGCGGTGATCAGATCTTCCGTGATGCCGTCGCTGAAGTACTCGTTCTCCTTGTCCGAGCTCATATTGACGAACGGCAGCACCGCGACCGACTTTCGATCCGCGTTGTAAGCGATCGACGGCGGCACGCCCGGGGCCGCGGACTGTTGGTGGCGCCACACGGCAACGCCGCCGCCAACAGCCACCACCACGAGCGCAGCGGCCGCAATGGCCCAGCGCAGCGCGGAGCGCCGGGTCGACGGGTGCTGCACCGTGCCCTTCGGCACAATGAGATAGGCGTGCACCGGATCGGAGATGTTCTTCAGCTTCTGCCGGCCGAGATCGACGAATTGCTCGTCGAGCGTGTTGCGCACCTGGCGGTAGACGCCTTCGGAGACACAGATCGTCCCCGGCCGCGCCAGCGCCTCCAGACGCGCCGCGATGTTGATCGCGTCACCGAAGGCGCGGCCGTCGCGCAGCAGCACGTCACCGAGGTGGACGCCGATGCGGATCTGCAACTGCTGGTCTTCGAACGGCTCCGCGGCGATGCGCCGCTGCAGCGCCACCGCTGCCTGCACCGCGGCGACGACGCTGTCGAAGGTGGCGAACAAGGCGTCGCCCGCCACCGGCTCGGCGCGGCCGTTGTGCTCGCCGACGATGCCCTGCGCGATCGACTGCAGATGATGCACCGCGTGCGCCGTGCGCTCGTCGTTCTCGCCCATCAGCTTGCTGAAGCCGGTGACATCGGCCAGCAGCACGGCACAGACGCGGCGCGTGAAGGTGTTGTCGGGCTCCATCCGGTCTCAGCGCGGCTCGGTCTGGGCGGTTACTGATCGAGCCCCATCTTCTTCACGAGAGCCGTGAACCGCGGGTCGGCGCGCAGGTTATCAAAAATGCCGCCGGTCTTGAGCCACACCAGATCCCCGGACCGTCCTTCATACGCCCTGTCGAGCCACTCAAAGGCCTTGTCGTTCGCACCCAACCCCGCGTAGACGGCTGCAATGCCACTGGGTAGAGCGTGCGGGAACCGCGAGCGGTCCTGCAGCTCGTCGATGACCTTCAGCGCTGCTTCCCGTTGCCCGCCCCTCGCGTAGGCACATCCGAGAAGTGAAAGTATCCAGGGATTCGCGGGGTCCAAACTCCTGGCCGTGTGCAGCTCGACAATCCCTTGCTGAACCGCGCCGCTCCAAGCGTAAGCCGAACCGAGCCACCCGTATCCCACGGCGTAGTTTGGATCGAGATCGAGGAGCCGTTGATATTGCGCGATTGCCTCGTCAAACCGACGAGCGGCGGTGAGGCTCAACGCGAGGAGCCAGCTGGCTTCGGGCGAGAGCGGATCGATCTCGACGGCCCGGCGACCCGCTGCAATCGCTTCGTCGAACCGTCCCATCGCGTTCAGGAAGTAGCCACCGTAGAATTGATGTGCCGAGGCGGAGTTTGGGTCGAGCGCGATGGCGCGCCGAAACTCGCGCTCGGCAGTGGACCAATCGCGATCGTACCAGAAGGCAACGGATGCCAACCACACATGGGCTTCAGCGAGCGTGTCGTCGATTTCCAGCGCCTTCAACGCTTCTTCGCGACCCTTCGGCATGGCATCCTCTGGCACCAAGAACCAATCGGTCGTGTTGACGTAGTAGGAAGCCAAACCGGCGTGCGCCAGCGCGTAGCTTGGGTCGACGGCAACCGCTTGGCGGAAATACTCGGCGCTCTTGGCGAATCCAGCAATGGTGTACTGCCTCATGAAGTAACGGCCCTTCAAGTACAGCTGATACGCTTCGACATGGTCCGTCGGCTTCTGCGCGATGCGCTGTCGCGCGTCGACGCCCAGCTCGACTTTCAATGCGTCGGCGACGCGCTGCGCCACGTCGGTCCGAATCGCAAACATGTCCTGCATGTCGCGATCGTAGGTCTCCGACCACAGGTGATAGCCGTCGGCGATGTTGATGAGCTGCGTGGTGATGCGCAGCTTGGTGCCGGCCTTCGCGACGCTGCCTTCGAGGACGACGCCGACGTGCAGCTGCGCCCCGATCTTCTCGATGTCTTCGTTCTTGCCTTTGAACGCGAACGATGAGGTGCGCGCGGCAACGTGCAAGCCCGTCACCTTCGACAGCGCGGTGATGATCTCCTCGGTCATGCCGTCGCTGAGATACTCGTCAGCCGCGTCCGGGCTCATGTTGGCGAACGGGAGCACGGCGACAGATTTTCGATCCTCGGCGTGAGCCAACGGCGTCGGCGCGACCGGCGAGGGAGATGCTTGTGACGTGGTCGCGGCGGGTTGCTGATACCGCCACATGATCGCGCCAGCGATAGCGAGAAGGGTCGCAAGCACCGCGGCCACTGTCGGGAGCCGCGCTGTCTTTGCGCTCGTGCTCTGCCGCGAACGGGCGGGTGTCCCCTGCGTCCACGGCAGCACCACCCGGTACACGTCGATCGGTACCTGAATGTTCTTCAGCTGCGGCTGTCCGATCGGTACCAGCGGCAGGTCGATCTTGGTGTGGACCTGGTCATGAACCGGACGTGTGATGCAAATCCCGCCGGCCTCGGCCAACGGCTCGATGCGCGCCGCGATGTTCACGCCGTCGCCGAACACGTCGCCGTCGCGCACCTCGACGTCGCCGAGATGCAGGCCGATGCGCACCTGGATGCGCCGTTCGGCCGCCGCGGAGGCGTTCTGCTCGACCAGTGCCGTCTGAATCGCGATGGCGCAGCGCACCGCCTGCAACGCGCTGCTGAACTCCACCAGGAACCCGTCACCGGTGCTTTTGACTTCGCGCCCGCCGTACTGTGCGAAGATCGGGCGGACGAGTCGCTGCTGCTCGTGCAGCAGCGCCAGCGCCAGCCCTTCGTTACGCTGCGTCAGTGCGCTGTAGCCCACCATGTCGGTGAACATGATGGCGGCGAGTCTACGGTGATCGGGCTCGGCAGGCATCATAGACGTTGGTGTCGAGGATCACTTTCATTGGTAGACGGTGCGAAAGCGCCCGGCACGCAGCAACGCGTCGAGCGACGCTTCGATTTCCTGATCCTCGATCGTCTTCTCCAGTGCCTTATGGATGGCCTCGGTATCGGTTTTCGCGTGGAAGAGCCGGCGCACCTTCTCGATCTTTTCGCCGTCGAGATTGTAGGTCTTCTTCTTCAGTGCCGATCGCATTGATCCCTCCATCTGGATGATCCAGACCGATTATCAATTTGATCCATATCTGACAACCTTGCTCGCGAGCAGTTCCAGCGGCGGCGGCGAGTGAAGGTGGTGCCGCCTTCCATCCGGTCTCACCGTGGCGTGGTGTTCACTTGTCCAACCCGACCTTCCTCAGCAGCTCCGCGAAGCGCGGGTCGGCGCGCAGCGCATCCACCATCGGCTCGACCTTCAGCCACGGAATGAAAAAGCTGCGTTCGTCACACGCCTTGTGGAGTAGTGTGAAGGCGTGGTCGGTCTCGCCCAACGCTGCGTGGATCACCGCAGAGGAATATGGGGACACGTAACTCATTTGCGACTGCTGGCGTAATTCCTCGATCACCTGCTGCGCTGCGTCGCGGTCGCCCGCCACTGCATACGCGTAGCCCAGGGCGCTCGTCCCCTCCGGGTTGCGCAGATCGAGCTCCTTCGCACGGCGGAGGTTCGCAATGCCGCGCTCCAGCTCGCCGTTCTGGACGTATGCTCTGCCCAGGAAGCTGTGGGCGAGAAAATAGTTGGGCTCCATTTCGAGTGTCTCGCGGAACTGCGCGATGGAGTCGGCATAGCGGTGGGCATAATAGAAACCCATGCCAAGAAAGGTGTTGGCCTCCGGGGAGAGCGGGTCGAGCTCGACGGCTCTCTTGAGCTCGGCGATGCCCTCGGGCGCCGGTCGGATCGCACTCAAATATAGACCGTAGACTTGGTGCGCGACGACGCTGTTCGCATCGAGCGCCAGTGCATGCTTGAACTCCTCATCGGCCGCGGACCGGTTCCAGTCATACCACCAGGCGACCCAGGCCAAGAAGGTATGGGGCTCGGATAGTGTAGGGTCGAGCTGCAAGGCCTTCTCCGCTGCCGCGCGCATCTTGGGCATCGCGTCCTTCGGCGCCGCAAACCAGTCATTCACGACGCTGTAGTAGTAGGCCAGGCCCTGGTAGGCGAGCGCGTAGCCGGGATCGAGCGCAATCGCCTGCTGCAGGTAGGCGAGTCCTTTCTTCAGCCCATCCTCGGTGTATCGATTCACGTAGTAGCGACCCTTCAAGTAGAGCTGATATGCCTCCAAGTTCTCCGTCGGCTTCTGGTCGAGCCTCTGGCGCTCGGCGGCACCGAGGGTGACTTGCAGCGCCTTCGCCACCGTCTGCGCCACTTGGCTGCGGATGGCGAAGATGTCTTTCAACTCGCGATCGTAGCTGTCCGACCAGAGATGGTAGCCATCCTGGACATTGATGAGCTGCGCGGTGATGCGCACCTGATTGCCGGCTTTGGCCACACTGCCTTCGAGGACGGCGCCGACGTTGAGCTGCGT
>CAZCGA010000237.1:0-6698 GCA_964498075.1 uncultured Binatia bacterium (SeqCode)
TCGTGTACGACTTCAAATATGACGGCCCAGGTCTCGGCAAAGGCGGCGTCGGCACAATCCACGTGGACGGCAAGACCGTGGCCACGGGCCGCATCGAACGCACCCTGGCGTTCCGCCTCTCGCTCGACGAGACGCTGGACTGTGGCGAGGACACCGGCACGCCCATCACCGAGGATTACCACGTCCCGTTCAAGTTCACCGGCGAGATCAAGCAGGTTGTGATTGACCTGACGCCGGAGCAATTGAGCGCGGAGGACGATCAGAAGTTGAAGGAAGGCGAAGCCGCGATCGGCGTGTCCGAGTGAGTGACAGAACAACTGCGTCCGTTATCGTGCGGCGGCGGGCCTCCGCCTCGCCGATCTGGTATACGCCGGGAAGCTGAACTGAACCAACCACCGAAAGCACACAACAATGAAAACCGCACACAGATAAACCAAAGAAAGAAAGGACACCATCATGAAACGAAACACACGATTCTGTAACACAGCCTTCGCGGGTCTGCTGGCCGCCGGCCTCGCGCTGGCACTGCCGGCGCGGGCGCAGGATGTGCCCCCGCCGGACGAAAAAACGGCAGCACAGGTATTCAAGCAATCCTACTCGCCCTACGCGGGCCGGAATTATCCCACGCGCCCGCTGTTCGGCGACACGCACTTGCACACCGCGCTGTCGTTCGATGCGGCCGCGGCCAGCTGCACCCTCACGCCGCGGGACGCCTACCGCTTCGCCAAGGGTGAAGAGGTCGTCTCCAGCACCGGCCAGCGCGTAAAGCTGTCTCAGCCGCTGGACTTCCTCGCGGTGACGGACCACAGCGACAACATGGGTCTCCTGACCGACCTGTTGGCCGGCAAGCCAGAACTGCTGGCCGAGCCGCTGGGCCGGAAATGGTATGACATGTTCCAGGAGGGGAAGGCCTTCGATGCGCTGTATGACATCCTCACCGAGTCCTTTTCGGGCAAGATGCCGAGGGTATTGACCTACGATTCGCAGAATCCCGCCTTCCGCTCGGTGTGGAGGGAGATCATCAAAGCTGCGGATGAGGCGAACGATCCCGGCCGCTTTACCGCCTTCATCGGCTACGAGTGGAGTTCGAACCCCGGTGGAGACAATCTCCATCGCAACGTCATCTTCCGCGATGGCGGCGACAAGGCCAGTCAAGTCGCGCCGTATATCAATGCCCCGCCCGAGGGCAGCAATGACCCCGCCGACCTCTGGAAGTGGATGGCTGCCTATGAAGCCAAAACCGGCGGTCAGCTTCTGGCCATCCCCCATAACGGCAATCTCTCGCTGGGGAAAATGTTCCCCATGGTAGAGGCGTTCGGCGGCAAGCCTGTGGATCGCGCTTACGTCGAGACGCGCGCGAAGTGGGAGCATCTCGTCGAAGTCTCGCAGATCAAGGGCGACTCGGAGACGCATCCGCTTCTCTCGCCCAATGACGAGTTCGCCGATTTCGAGCGCTGGGACATCACCAACCTGGATGGCACGAGAAAACAGACGCCGGACATGTTCCAGCAGGAGTATATCCGCGCGGCCCTCAAGAATGGTCTCGCGCTGGAAAAGAAGCTGGGCACCAATCCTTACAAATTCGGACTGGTCGGTTCGACGGACTCCCACACCGCGCTCTCCACCGCCGCCGAGGACAATTTCTTCGGCAAGGCTTCGCTCATGGAGCCGAGTGCCCATCGGTGGGAGCATCCCTACGTTGACAACACGAAGACCGGCCTACGCGTGGACGGGTGGCGGACCAGCGCATCCGGCATCGCCGCCGTGTGGGCCACGGCGAACACGCGCGAGGCGATCTTCGACGCCATGCAACGCCGCGAGACTTACGCCACCACCGGTTCGCGCCTGCTCGTGCGCTTCTTCGGCGGCTGGGACTTCGAACCGGGCGACGCGAGCAACCGGATGCCCGCGCAAGTCGGCTACGCTAAAGGCGTGCCGATGGGCGGCGACCTCAGCGACGCGCGGAAAGGCAAGTCACCGACGTTCCTCGTCGCCGCCATGAAAGACCCCATCGGCGGGAATCTCGACCGCTACCAGATCATCAAGGGCTGGCTCGACGCGAAGGGCGAACTCCACGAGAAGGTCTATGACGTCGCTTGGAGCGGCAACCGCAAACCCGGCGCGGACGGCAAGCTCCCGTCGGTTGGCAACACGGTAGACGTGGCGAACGCGACGTGGAGCAACACCATCGGCGCACCCGAGTTGATCGCGGTCTGGAAAGACCCGGACTTCGACCCCGCGCAGCGCGCCTTCTACTACGGCCGCGTCATTGAAATCCCCACCCCGCGCTGGACGGCCTACGACCAGAAGCGTTTTGGCATCAAGATGGCCGATAACGTTCCGATGACGGTCACCGACCGCGCCTACACGTCGCCGATCTGGTTCACGCCGGCGAAGTGATTCAACCGGAGGAAACGGAGATGACAGAGAATTCTGCTCTCCGTTTCCTCCGTTACCTCCTGTTCAAAAAATGAAACGATTATTCAAAGAACCGCTGCTGCATTTCCTCCTGCTGGGGGCTGCGATTTTCGTGGCCTACTCTCTCGTGTCCAAGCGCACCAGCGACGAGCCGGGGAAGATCGTCATCACGCAAGGCCAGATCGCGGCGATGGCGGTGGGCTTCTCCCGCACCTGGCAACGGCCACCGACCAGTGAGGAACTGGAGGGATTGATCCGCGACCGGGTGCAAGAGGAAGTCTATTGCCGCGAGGCGATGGCGCTCGGGCTGGACAAGGACGACACCGTCATCCGTCGCCGCTTGCGGCAAAAACTGGAGTTCGTGTCCGATGACATCGCTGCCCAGAGCGAGCCGACCGAGGATGAGTTGAGCGCGTATTTGAAAGCGCACCCCGATCCGTTTCGCGTGCAGCGGCAGTTCACGTTCAGCCAGGTGTATCTCAACCCGGAAAAGCACGGCGAAAACCTCGCGCGCGACACGGAGCAATTGCTGGCGCAGTTGAAGCAGGCCGGCGGCAAGGCGGATGTTTCAGCGCTGGGCGATTCCTTCCTGCTCGAACATCGGTTCGAGGCCGCGCCAACCAGTGAGGTCGCGAAACAGTTCGGCGAAAAATTCGCGGCGAAGCTGGGCGAGCTTTCGCCCGGCCAATGGCGCGGGCCGATTGAGTCCGGCTACGGCGCGCATCTCGTGTTCGTGAGCGAACGCACGGAGGGACGTGTGCCTGCGCTGGCGGAAGTGCGCGACGCGGTGCGTCGGGAGTGGGCGAACGCCCGGCGACTGGAAGGGAACGAGAAGTTTTACCAGGAATTGCTCAAGCGTTACCTGGTGACCATCGAGCGCCCGCAGGCAGCGGCGGAGCAGAACAAACTGGCGGATGTGCGCCGATGACGGACGCGAAAAGAACCGTTGAACAGGATTGTCGGTGACAGGAATGCAGCCCCAACGGGGCGACAAGTCAATAGCCCAGGGCATCGCCCTGGGCGGTCTGCGGGCCGCTACACATTGGATTGCCAGGGGCGTTGCCCCTGGCTGGCGTGTCGCCGCCCCTTCAGGGCTGAATGCAATTCAGACGATGAACGCAAGAACAACCTTCCAACAGAAGGCAACCGAGAATTCATTCCTTGGCTCCGTTCTTTCTGTTCTCTCCTGTTCCATTCGCTTGTTTCTCATATTGCCGCCATCCGCCCTCGCGCACGAGGTGCGCCCCGCCTATCTCGAACTGCGCCTGACCGGACCGGAAACTTATGATGCGCTTTGGAAAGTGCCCGGTCAGGGCGAGAACCTGCGCCTCGGACTCTATGTGGAGCTTCCGGCGGGCTGCACGAACGTCACTGCGCCACGCGCAACGATGATCAACGCCGCCTTCACCGAGCGCTGGACCGTCAAGTGCGCGGGCGGGCTGACCGGCGGCACGATTCACATCGCCGGCCTCAGCGCCACGACGACCGACGTGCTCGTGCGTCTGGAACGCCTCGACGGCACCACGCAAGTCACGCGCCTCACGCCGTCCGCACCGTCCTTCGTCGTCGAAGCCGCGCCGCGTGCGCTGGAGGTCGCCCGCACGTACAGCGTGCTCGGCGTCGAACACATCCTGACGGGCATTGACCATCTTCTGTTCGTACTCGCGTTGCTCATCATCACGGGCGGCGGCTGGAGGCTGGTGAAGACCGTCAGCGCCTTCACGATCTCGCACAGCTTGACGCTTTCCGCAGCGACGCTCGGCTTTGTGCGTGTGCCGCAACGGCCCGTCGAGGCCGTCATCGCCCTGAGCATCGTCTTTGTCGCGGCGGAGATTGTTCGCATGCACCGCGGTCTCGAAAGCATCACCGCGCGCGCCCCGTGGCTCGTGGCGTTCACCTTCGGGCTGATGCACGGCCTGGGTTTCGCTGGAGGATTGAGCGAAGCGGGATTGCCTGCCGGACATATTCCTACGGCTCTCGCGTTCTTCAGCCTCGGCGTCGAAACAGGGCACTTCCTTTTCATCGGCGTGGTGCTGTCGCTCATCGTCCTGGTGAGTCGCATCCGCATCCCATTTCCGCGCTGGACAGAGCTCATCCCGCCCTACGCCATCGGCGCCATCGCCATGTTCTGGGTCATCCAACGCACCCTTTCGTTTTTGGCATTCTGAAAATCACAACTATGAAAACCACACGCACACAAAACCTCGTCGCCGCTGCGCTGGTTGGCGCGCTGGCACCGCGCGGTGCGAATGGGATCAACCGAAAGGAGAGAGATGTTATAGGTGCTGTGTGTCCGGTGATGGCGCAGGCTTGGCCGCAGCGATCGGCTCAACTCGTGTGGCCAAACCGAGGACCTGGTCGATGTGCACCTCGAAGCGCGTCGCCCACGTCAAGCAAAGCCCGTAACTGTCGATCGACACGCGTGCCCATTCGCTGGCATCGTGCGGGAAGCAGTAGACGCGTGAGAACGACGACAGGTCCGCATGATAACGGTTGCCGTCGCTCGCTTCGATCGACACCTTCATGTAGCCGGCCGTCGAGACGGCGCGAATCACCGGAGTGGCGCTACCCATGGGATCTCCTTTCCGGTTGCAGCAGCAGCCCACGCTTGTTGCAGCGCCGGGTGCCGCTACTGGCACCATTCAACAACGAGCCGAGTGACGCGTGGCCCAAGATCTCCCTCAAGATAGTTGCCCGAGAGGTCGAACACCGCCTCATCGCCCGCGTAGCGAGCATGGAAATGCGGTGCCCGATGCTTCTGCTGATCGAACCAATACATGTAGATCACGATCCCGAAGAACTCAGATATCCGCGGCACGCCCTGGCTCCGGTGTCTCTCATCTTGGGGCAACCCTCCCGAGCCAAGCATACACGGACGGGCGACAGAGCTGCAACGGTAGCGTTGATGACTGCGCGCACACCATCGTGTACGACTTCAAATATGACGGCCCAGGTCTCGGCAAAGGCGGCGTCGGCACGATCCAAGTGGACGGCAAGACCGTGGCCACGGGCCGCATCGAACCATCTGGGCGACGCCGACGAGACTCTGCCCACCGCGCACGGCTTCGACGAGTTCTTCGGCTCGCTCTACCACCTCAACGCCAGCCAGGAGCCGGAACACCCCGACTACTTCAAAGATCCGGCGATGCGCAAGAAATTCGCGACGCGCGGCGTGATCCACAGCTGGGCTAACCCGGACGGTACCCAGAAGATCGAGGACGACGGCCCGCTCACCATCAAGCGCATGGAGACGATTGACGAAGAAGTCACCAAGCTCTCGCTGGATTATCTGGAGAAGGCGAAGAAAGCGGACAAGCCGTTCTTCCTCTGGTGGAACTCCACGCGCATGCACATCTGGACGCACCTCAAGAAGGAAAGCCAGGGCGTGACCGGTTTGGGCATTGAGGCCGACGGCCTGGTGGAACACGATGGCCAGGTCGGCCAGTTGCTCGCCAAGCTCAAGGAACTCGGCCTCGATGACAACACCATCGTCATGTATTCCACCGACAACGGCGCCGAATCGTTTAGCTGGCCCGATGGCGGCACGACGCCCTTCCATGGCGAGAAGGCTGAAAACTGGGAGGGTGGCTACCGCGTGCCCTGCGCCATTCGCTGGCCCGGCGTCATCAAGCCCGGCACCGTCAACAACGACGTCTTCTCGCACGAAGACATGCTCCCGACGATCATGGCGGCTGTGGGCGTCCCCGACGTCAAGGAGCAGTTACTCAAGGGCATGAAGGTTGGCGCCAAGACCTTCAAGGTCCATACTCGACGGCTACAACATCACCGACGCGCTGGCCGGCAAAGCGCCCGACCCGCGCCACGAGTTCTTCTACTTCAACGACGACGGCTCGCTGGTGGCGCTGCGCTACAACCATTGGAAGGTCACCTTCGCTGAGCAGCGTGCCGAGGGCTTCGATGTCTGGCAGGAGCCTTTCGTCCAACTGCGTCTGCCGAAGCTCTTCAACCTACGCACGGATCCATTTGAAAGGGCCGACCATACCATCGGCTACCCCGCATGGCGCATCGACCATTTGTTCGTTATGGTGCCGGCGCAGCAATACGTCGGGCAGTTCCTCGCCACGTTCAAGGAATTCCCGCCGAGCCAGAAAGCCGGCAGCTTCTCGCTCGACCAGGTGCTCGACAGCCTGTCAAAAGGCGCGGGCGACAAGTAAGCGCACGCTGCATGCAACGCTGACTCAACATACCGGGGAGGAGAGGAAACCATGATGAAACGGATGCGAATCCAAGTGACCGTCCTGCTGCTCGCGGCGATCGTA
>CAZCGA010000238.1:0-6538 GCA_964498075.1 uncultured Binatia bacterium (SeqCode)
GCGTCGCCGCCGCCGCTGCGGCGTTCGATTCGGCAGCGGTGCTCTACGAGCTCGACGTCCCGGGTCTCACCGAGCTCGGCCAACTCGTCGCGGGCGGCGTGCTCAACCTGTATCTTGGCTTGGAAACGCCCAACTTCGCCCGGCGCTATGACGAATGGTGGTCGACCCCATACGACTACACGCGCATGGTCACGGTCGAGCGCGTTCCACGCTGGCACACTACGAGTGCTCGCTGGTTGTACATCACCGATGGTGGGCACTACGACAACCTGGGCGTCCTGTCCCTGCTCCGCAGGGGCGTGCCCTGCATCGTCGCGGTGGACGCGACCGCCGATGCCAGTCACCGGTACGACGACCTCAAGACCCTGCGACGACGCGCGCAGCAAGAGCTTCATCTGGAGTGGATCGATCGGCTGCCGCCGGACGGCGAGGACACGCAGGCGGCGTATCGCTTCCGTGTGGCCGATCGCAGCGGCAACGTGCAATCGATCGTCCTGTACCTCAAGGCAAGCGCCGACCCGGGTCTACCTCATTTGAAGGAGCTGCCCGACTTCTCTCGGAGCCAAGCGATGCGACAGATCGAGGCGATCCACCGCGCCGATCTCGCCAGTGTGGACGCGCTCTTCGACGAAATCGACCGTGCCATCGTGGACGTGCCGCCGCGGTCTCGAGCCGACTTGGACTCAGGCCGCCGAGCGGCAATTCATGAGCTGCTGGCGGTGTACTATCAGTCGATCGTCACTCGCGCTGACACCGCTGGGATGCGAGCAACGGCTCTTCAAGCGCGCATCGACGCGCTACGCAAGCAAGTTGCTGACGCCGAGCTCCAGCTGGTTGCGGCGCAAGGCAAGCGGGAGGAAACTGAGCGGCAGCTGAGCGACCTGAAAGCGGCGCTCACCTCCCAGCAGCAGATGCGTGTGCAGGCGATCGAGGAGCAACTGGGGACCGCGGATGAGGTCACCGCGCGGATCGCCGCCATGGAAGCCGACTTGGGCACGTTCCGCGACACCGAGGAACAGTACAAGAAGGCGATCGAGACAGCCTGGGCGGACATTCGCAAGCTCACGCCCCAGCTGGCCGCGTCCAAAGGCCCTGAAGTGCCGCCGCCAGACGACGTCACGCAGGCACTCGTTCCAGTGTTTGCCGCGATCCGGAACGTGGGAAATCGAGACCGGGAATTCGCCGAACGAGCGGAAGTCAGCGAGCAGCGCTTCAACCTCACCCGCCAGCGCAACGCTCGACGCCTCGCCCGTGCGTTCCACGATTACCGCGACTGGGCGGCGCGCGATGAGGCCCGCGCCACTCGGATCAGGAAGATCCTCAGCTTTGCGAACAGCCCGAAAGGCCGGGGGGCGTTCCCTCACGACTCGACGCTCAAGCAATCGTACGAGTGGGAGCGCTTCGAAGCCTATCGTATGCTGGGGTTCCAGATGGCGAGCACGTTCATCGACCAATTCGAGCCGGGTGGCGCACTCGATTGGTGCGACTTCGCACGCTAGGCGTGGGCTCACCGCGACGCCGTCAACCCTCCTGCGTCCAACGCGGCTTGCGCTTTTCGAGGAAGGCGCGCATCCCCTCCGCCGCTTCTTCCGAGGCGAAGAGCTCGCCGATCTTCGCCGTCGCATAGCGGAAGCCTTCGTCCATCGACAGCTCCGGAATGCGCCGCACGAGCTGCTTCGCCTCACGAATGGCGTTGGGACCCCCGAGGCGGATCAGGCCGATGACCTCGTCGACGGCGGCGTCCAACCCAGCGGCCGGAACGCAGCGATGAATGAGCCCGAGGTCGACCGCGCGCTGCGCTGAGAAGCGTTCGCCGGTGAGGAAGAGCCACATCGTCTTCTGGATCCCGAGCTTGGGAATCACCAGCACCGAGATCATCGCCGGGATCACTCCGACGCGCACCTCGCTGAAGCTGAACTGCGCCGCATCGGCCGCCACGGTGATGTCGCACGTCGCCGCCAGCCCCACACCGCCACCGAAGGCGTGGCCGTTGATGCGGCCGATCACCGGCTTCGGTGCCTCCCAGATGGTCTTCATCACCGTCACGAAGGGATTTTCCGCGGCCGTCGCCGCCACGCCGCCGCTTTTCAAGTCAGCCCCGGCGCAGAAGGCCGAGCCCGAGCCGGTGATCACGATCACGCGCACCCGCGGCTCGGCGATGGCGCTGCGCAGATGCGCTAGCAGACCCGTGACGATCTCGTCACTGAGTGCGTTGCGCTTCTCGGGCTGATTCAGCGTGACCCACGCCGCGTCGCCGCGGAGCTCGTACAGTGTAGCGTCACTCATGGGGATGCTCCCTTGCCGGTTCTCATTCGCTCCGTTCTTCGTGCAGCCGCTGCTCATCCAACACCACCAACACCACGCCCGCATCCACCTGTTGCCCCACTTCCACACACACCTCGCGCACAATGCCATCGTGCGGCGCGCTGACTTCGTGCTCCATCTTCATCGCTTCGAGGATCACCAGCGTGTCCCCCGTCTTGACGCTCTGGCCAGGCTCGACGCGGACCGCGAGGATCTTGCCGGGCATGGGCGCCAGGCAGCCGCCGCGCACCTCCTCCCGCGCCGGCGGTGGGAATCGCGGCACCTCGCGCAGCTCCGAGGTGCCCAACGAGCTGTGGACGTAGTGCAGCTCGTGCTGCGAGATGATCCGGCAGCTGCGGCGGACGTCGTCGAGGACGAGGGCGATGTGGGCCTCGTCCCACGAGAGCACCGCCGCCTTCTGGCCGCGACCGTCGACGTTCACATCGATGTTGTCGCGCGCGTGCACCCGATAGCCGACGCGGACCGTGGTCTCGCCGCTGGTGAACGACACCTCCTGCATCTGACTCGGGTTGTTGCGCCAACCGGACCGAATGCCGCGCAGCACCGGCGCCGTGGCGCCGCGCCGTTCCTGCAACCAGAGCGCGGTGGCGACGGCGTGCACGCTGTTCGCCTCCTCCTGCGCCGGGGTGAGCGCGGCGTCGAGCACCACATGCTTGGCAATGAAGTGCGTGTCGAGCCGTCCCGCGAGGAACTCCGGATGCCGCAGGATCTCCAGCAGCAGCGGCACGTTGGTGCGTACTCCGTGGACGCGCGTCTCGCCGAGCGCCTTCGCCAGGCGCCGTGCCGCTTCGACGCGGCTGGGCGCGTAGGCGATGACCTTGGCCAGCATCGGATCGTAGTGGATCGTCACCTCCGAGCCGGTTTCGACGCCGCTTTCGTACCGAACTCCGGCGCCGCGCGCTTCTTCCCAACATACGATCGTCCCGGTCGAAGGCAGAAAATCTCCGTACGGATCCTCGGCATAGATCCGGCACTCGATGGCGTGCCCGCTGATGGCGAGGTCGTCCTGGCGCAGTGGCAGGGGCGCGCCTTGGGCGACCAAGATCTGCAGCCGCACCAGATCGAGTCCGGTGATCTCTTCGGTGACCGGGTGCTCCACCTGCAGCCGCGTGTTGACTTCCAGGAAGTAGAATTGGCCGGTCGGGTCGACGACGAACTCCACGGTGCCGGCGTTTTGGTAGCCAATGGCACGGCCGATGGCGATGGCGGCGCCGCTCATGCGGGCGCGCAGATCGTCGTCGACGGCGGGGGAGGGGGCTTCTTCGATGATCTTCTGGTAGCGCCGCTGGATCGAGCATTCACGTTCGAAGCAATGGATCAGATTGCCGTGCGCATCTCCGATGATCTGGATCTCGATGTGACGGGGCGATTCGATGTAGCGCTCGATCAGCAGCGTGTCGTCGCCGAAGGCGCTCTTGGCCTCACGCCGCGCAGCGGCGAGAGAGGCCGGCAGTGTTGCCGGCTCATAGACGAAGCGCATGCCCTTGCCGCCACCGCCGGCTGACGCCTTGATGAGGATCGGGTAGCCGACGTCGCGTGCCCGCGTCTCGATGTCGCCGTCGTCCAGCCCCTCGGCACCGAACCCCGGGATCACCGGCACGCCCGCGGCCGCGGCGATCTTCTTCGCTTCGATCTTGCTGCCCATGCGCCGGATCGAGTCGGGGCTCGGACCGATGAAGGTGATGCCGGCGTCGGCGCACGCCTGCGCGAAGTCGGCGTTCTCGGCGAGGAAGCCGTAGCCGGGATGAATGGCGTCGGCACCGACGCGGCGGGCAGCGTCGATGATTTTGTCGATCGCCAGGAACGAGCTGCCCGTCATCGGCGGACCGATACACAGGGCTTCGTCGGCAGCGCCAACGAATGGAGCATTGCGATCGGGATCGGCATAGATCGCTGCCGTGCCGATGCCCATGGCACGACACGTGCGCATGATGCGCAGTGCGATCTCGCCACGGTTGGCGATGAGGATCTTGTGAAACGTCTTCATCGGGCCCGTCGATCGCGGGTTTCTAGCGCGATTCCGGCCCGAGGTCGACAGTGCCGCGGCTACGGTGACGGCGCGCCGCTCAAGGGCGTCAGCTTCGGCGGGACACTCACGTCCCCGAGGTGTCTCGGGTGACGAGTGCAACCACGATCGCACCAATATTGGGGAGGATAGAATCGCGGGTCAGGATCACGACAGGTCGGCTACCCACGGGTGGGGGCAGTTCCGCCCACCACACTTCGCCGCGCTTCACGCGTCGCCGGCCTTCCAATCAGGGAGACGGGGTAGCTCACCCAGCAATGCGGCCTGCGTCTCGGCCAGCTCGTTCGCGTCAACATCCGTGATGGCGGTGGCGTCGAGGTACTGCCGGATAGCTTCCTCCACGAGCGCGCGCACATCGCGACCCTGCTTTGCGGCGAGGGTTCGTAGCTGTTCCTCCACGCTGCCGGGCAGTTCGATACTCACGGGGTTACTCTATCCTGGCGCCGCGGGAGCATCAACCGCCGGAGACGCGGCCCAGCCGGTTCAACCGAACACGCGCACGGTCCTCGGCATCGTACTGAGCGCGGCGTTCAACAACGTGGCGCAGGTCGATGACGTCGTCGTCCCAGATGCGCCCGATGGCTTCCTGCGCGTTCCGCCTTTGCGGCTTGGCGTCTTGGCGCGAGATCTCTGTCACTTCGAGGCTACGGGAGTCGCGATACGTGCCTCGATGCGTGTGCTGCGTTGCCGCCGACCTGTCGTGTTGTGCTGACCAGCCTAGTATGACGTGCGCTGACGACGCTCTGTGGAAGAAGGTGTTGCAACATAGCAAGTTCGGTTCGGTTGCCCCGAGAACGTCGTGGGTGCTAGGCTGACCGCCGCGGACGAGGCGAAGAGAACTAGGCCGACCGGCCGAATAGTAGTTAGCGCTGTGAGGGACGCTTTAGGGATGACACACGCCGAGCAGATCATGCATGCTGTGGCACACATCGCCGTGGTGCAGGGTTTCACCGAGTTTTCCCGCGACGACGTCCGTCTCACGATCGGTGTTGAGGCGGAGACGTGGCTGAACCGATACACGGCCATCTTTCAGGGAATGCGCATTGATCATCCCGGAAGAGCACCCGACGTCGGCCAACGCTTCAGGGGCATCCTCCATCGAGTGGGCCACGGACGCTACAAGCTTACTGAAAAGGGAGAACGGCTTGCACGTGAGTTGCCTGATGAGCGTTTCGCTGCGGCGTTGCGCTAGCAAGCAGTTCGAGCCGACGGCGGGGAGCTCGTGCCTGCTGGATTGAGGCGTCCCGTTGCCCGCCGCGGCTCAACGGCATAGCGTTGGCGGCAAGGAGTCGTTGATGGAAGCAAGAGGGTGGACCAACGGCGGCGGCACTTTTGGCATCCGGGTCGGTGCGGCGAACCGGATGCGCCACTTCAATCGGTCGTGGACCGAGATCGAGGTCGAAATCGATGGGCGCGCATATCCGTTCAAAATCACCGCGGGGTTCTGGAATCGCTGCCCGGAGTTCCGCGACTCGGGAACAGTAGTTCGGGACTGGCTCCAGAAGCACGGCGCGCTGTCATGGCCTGTCGGCCACCCGCCCCGATTCCAGTTGCTGCCCATGGGTGGCATTGTTTTCCGTTTGGTTGGTGCACCGCTTGGTGCCAAACAAGCGGGGAGGGCCGAACATGAGCTTCCAGCGGGCGCGCACAAAGACGCGCGCCGGTGAAGCTAGGCGTTGCCCGGTGCGCTGTCGTCCGCCCGGTCCTTCTCGCCTCACATCCGGAACACGCCGAACGTGTCGGCGCCCCTCACCACGTTGTTGAACGCCGCGCTGAGGGCGATGCCGAGGACGGTGCGCGTGTCGCGCGGGTCGATGACGCCGTCGTCCCAGATGCGGGCGGTGGCGTAGAAGGCGTTCGACTCCTGCGCGATCTGCTGCTCCACCATCTGCCGCACCATCTTGTCTTCGTCTTCGTTGTACGGCTGTCCGGCGCGCTCGGCGGCGCCGCGGCGGACGATGGACATCACGCCCGCCAGCTGCTCCGGACCCATGACAGCGATCTTGTGGTTCGGCCAGGTGAACAGGAAACGCGGATCGTAGGCCCGGCCACACATGCCGTAGTTGCCGGCGCCGTAGGAGCTGCCGATCATCACCGTGAACATCGGCACGGTCGAGTTCGACACCGCGTTGATCATCTTGGCGCCGTCCTTGATGATGCCCCCGCGCTCGTATTGCGTACCGACCA
>CAZCGA010000239.1:0-6341 GCA_964498075.1 uncultured Binatia bacterium (SeqCode)
GTTGAAGCGCCGCACCTTGTACGGGCAGTTGTTCGAGCAGTACTTCGTCCCGACGCAGCGGTTGTAGACCATCTCGTTGAGGCCTTCGCTGCTGTGCACCGTGGCATTCACGGGGCAGACCACCTCGCAGGGGGCGTTCTCGCAGTGCATGCACAGCACCGGCTGGTGGTAGGTCGCCGGGTTGTCGAGGCTGCCTTCGTAGTAGCGGTCGATGCGAATCCAGTGCATCTCGCGGCCGCGTGACACCTGGTCTTTGCCGACGACCGCAATGTTGTTCTCCGCCTGGCAGGCGACCACGCACGCGTTGCACCCGATGCAGGAATTCAGGTCGATCGCCAAACCCCAGGCATACCCCGGATAGGGATGGTCGGCGTACATGGTGAGGTCGTGCGGCGTCTCCTCCGCGGCTTCAGGCGCCAGGTGTGGATGGGCGCGATACTCTTCCAGCGTCCCGGCGCGTATCAGATCGCGGCCCTCCATGCTGTGATGGTGCTGGGTACAGGCGAGCGGATAGCGCTCGCCGGTCTTGCGGATTTCGAGGCCGGTGCCGAACCACGGTGCCGCCGCGGTGCGCAGCGCATAGGCGTTGAAGCCGACGCCGTTGCCGATCCGGCCGGCGTGCGTCCGGCCATAGCCGAGATGGACCGTGACGGCGTTGGCGGCGTGTCCGGGGGTGATGCAGATGGGGCCGCGGACGCCGCGCCCTTGATAGCGCAGCTCGACGACATCATCGTTGGCGAGACCGAGACGTTCCGCCGTCGCCGGACTAATGAGCACGGCGTTGTCCCAGGTGAGCTTGGTGATCGGCTTCGGCAGCTCTTGCAACCAACCGTTGTTGGCGAAGCGGCCATCGAAGACCGTCGGGTCGGGACGGAAAACGATTTCGAGAGCGCTGGGATCGGGCGTTGGAGACTGGCCACTGTTGAGAAAATCAGACCGCAACGAGACCGGCTTGGGGGGCAGCGCGGTGTCCGGCACGAGGCCGTCGTGCAAGGCCTTGCGCCAGAAGCGCTCGAACTGTGCATCTGCGGCTTGATCCCTTTTGTCCGATCCTTGCACCCTGCTCTTCCAGTACTCTTTCACGATGTCGTGACTCGAGCGGTCCGGCCGGTCGGTGAACGCGGCGAGCACCTCGTGCGCCGTCTTGCCGCCGTACAGCGGCGCGATCAGCGGCTGCATGATCGTGACGGTGCCGTCGTAGGCGCGCACGTCGCTCCACGATTCGAGGGGATGCGCTTCCGGGACCTGCCAGTGACACAGCAACGACGTTTCGTCGTCGTACAGGCTCAGATGAATGCGCAGACCCACCTTCTCAAGCGCTTCCTTGAACCCCACGTCCGCGGGCGCGGTGAACACGGGGTTGCCGCCGAGGATGACGAGCATCTCGACGCGGCCGGCCTGCATGTCGGCCACGATCTCGCGCAGCGACTGCAGGTGGTCCGTTGGATTTGCCTCGACCGGGTCCGTGTAGATCACCGTCTGGCCGACGTTGTTGAGCACGTCGTTGATCGCGTGGGTCAACGCGTGCACGCTGGGCGGTTGCTGATCACCGGCGATCACCAGGCTCGCGCCGCGGTGCTGCTGGAGGTCTTTCGCCACCGTCTTGATCCACTGCCCGCGCGTGTCGGCGCCGGCAAGCGGCAGGCTCAGGCTCCCGGCGACGGCGCGCACTACGGCCTCGACGTCGCCGGACCGCAACGGCAGCCGATGGTCCGCCTTGGCGCCGGTCACCGACGGGGTGCTCTCGACGACGTACAGCCGATTCATCGTACCGCGCGTCTCGTGCACGCGCCGCCGCCGGCTGAACTCGCGCACGTAGCGCAGGCTACCCGGGCCGCAGCCGAGGAAGTCCGCGTCGAGCGCCAGGATCACATCGGCCTTATCGAGGCGATACTGAGGGTTCGCCGGCTCACCGAAGGCGAGGCGCGCCCCGGCGCGGGCGTTGTCGCGCGCCGCCGGCTCGTACTGATGCCACTTCGCCTGGGGGAACTCCGTGAGCAGGTGGCGCAGTTGCTGCGCGAGCGTGGGTGAGGTGACGGTCTCGGTGAGCACTCGCAGCCCGCCGCCTTGTTGCTCGCGCTGGGCTGCGAGCGCCAAGCGGAGGGCGCCGACAAAGGCGTTCCACGGCCGGATCTCGCCGACGTTCCGGATGACCTGCGAGCGGTCCGGGTCGTACACACCGAGCACGGCCGCTTGTGTGAACGCATCGGTGGCGCCGAGACTGGCCGGATGCTCGGGGTTGCCTTCGATCTTGGTCGGACGGCCCATGTGGCTCTCCACCAGTACGGCGTTGGCGATGCCCGCGAGCGGCACGGCGGTCGCGAAGTACAAGGGCTCGCCGGGAACGATCTCTTCAGGCGCGCGCACATACGGAACGACTTTCTCCGTCGGCTGTCGCGTGCAGGCGCTCATACCGGCGAGCGCCAGCGACGCGCCCATCAACTGCAGGAACTGACGTCGGCCCAGCGCCTCCAGCACCGACGCTTGCTGCGGGAACTCGCTCTCCAGAAACGCGCGAAAGCCTTCCGTATCGGCCAGCTCCTCGAGGCTGCGCCAATACTGCCGTCCGGTCGCGCGCCCGAGCCGCGTACGGATCGCCGCGAAGTCGAGCCCCTCGCCCATCACCGACCTCATCTGTGGCAGACGGAGCAGTTGGTGAGCTGCTGCACCTGGATGTGGTACTGCTGCACCAACTGCCGGCCGAGCGTGAGTTGATCGACCGGAGGTCGCCACTCCATGTTGAAGACCTGCTCGCGCGGTCGGACGAACTGCTCGGGATGCCGGTGGCAGTCCAGGCACCACTCCATGTAGAGCGACGACTCTTGCCACGTCAGGTTCATGCGATCGACGCGGCCGTGGCAGCTGACGCAGCCGATGCCCTGCTGTACGTGGATGCTGTGATTGAAGTAGACGAAATCCGGCAGGTCGTGGACCTTGATCCAGTCGATCGACCTGTCGGTGCGAAAGCTCGCGCGCACCGGCTCCAGCGTCGGGCTGTCGACCCAGATTTGCGAATGGCAGTTCATGCAGGTCTTGGTCGGTGGGATGCCGGCGACGGCGGCCTGCTCGACCGAGGTGTGGCAATAGCGGCAGTCGATCCCCAGCTCGCCGGCGTGATGCCGGTGACTGAAGGGAACCGGCTGCTGTCGCGCGACACCCGCCCGGGTGACGTAGGAGGAACGGTTGATCAACGCCAAGCCCCACGCGAGCGCGGCAACGACGAACATCGCGCCAAAGATACTCAGACGCGAGAAGGTGTTCGTGCTGCGGTGGAACACCTGTGGCATGACGCCCTATCCTTTCACGATTCGCGTTCCGGGCAATATCCCGGCGTCGTACATTTCGTCAAGGCAGATCCAAGTGTCCCTTATGGAAGTGTCGGCGCGCAATGGTGCCAACCGCTTTGCATTCACGGCAGTGCTCAAGTACAGGGCTACGCGTGACCACGATCTACGAGTTGCAGACGCCGGCGCTGATCGTCGACGCCGCTACCCTCGATCACAACCTCGGCACGATGGCTGCCGCATTGCCCGGGGCGCGGCTGCGCCCGCACGTCAAGGCGCACAAATGCACACGCCTGGCGCATCGGCAGGCTGCATACGGCCATCGCGGCTTCACGTGCGCCACGATCCGTGAGGTCGAGGGCATGGCCGCGGCGGGTCTGGGGGACGATCTGCTGCTCGCCAACGAAGTGGTCGACGCGCGACGGCTCGCGGCGGTCGAGGCGCGCATCACCCTTGCCGTCGACTCGGAGGCGACGATCGCCGCCGCGGCCGCCGGCGGTGTGAGCGAAGTCGTCATCGATGTCAACGTCGGGTTGCCGCGCTGCGGCTGCCGCGCGGATGAAGCGGGGCGACTTGCCGACTCGGCGCGCGCGCACGGGCTCGCGGTACGCGGCGTCATGGGCTACGAGGGCCACGTCGTCGGGCTGGAAGACCGCACCACGCGCGTACGACTCACCGAGGAGTCCATGCAGCTGTTGGTGGCTGCACACGAGCAGGTCGGGGGCGAGCTGATTTCGGCGGGCGGCACCGGCACCTATGACTGCAACGTGTGGGCGACGGAGATCCAAGCGGGCTCGTACGCCCTGATGGACACTGCCTACGCCCGATTGGGGCTCCCCTTCCAGCGCGCCTTGAGCGTGCTGGCGACCGTGATCTCTGTCTCACCCGCCTATGCCGTCGCCGATTGTGGCCTCAAGGCACTCGGCATGGATCACGGAAACCCGACGATCGACGCCGCACAGGTGCTCTTCTGCTCCGATGAGCACGTGACCTTCGTTCCCGAGCAGCCGTTGCGAGTCGGCGAGCGCCTGCGCGTGTGGCCGGCGCACATCGATCCCACCGTCGCGTACCACCAGTGTCTGTATCTGGTTGCGGCGGAGCAGGTGCTGGAGCAGTGGGCCGTTGATCTGCGAGGATGGTAGGCGCGGGCCGCTAGGCTGACGCCTGCTCTCGAGGCGGCGTATGGGAAGCGGCCGAAGTCTTGAGCGGCAGGCGCCTGATCGGCGTTGCGGGGCTGTTGAATCCTGCCATCTGACCGGTACGCTCCGGGAGCACCACGTAGCCGAAGAATACGCCGGTCGCGAACAAGAAGGGCACCCGCATGAGGGTCGGCGAGGCCCACCCGGGGCCTGCGTCCGTGAGCAGGAAGCTGGCAACGCCGATCGCCGCCGCACCGATCCCCAGGGTCACGAGGTTCTCCAGCTTTGCCGCCATGATCAGAACGAAGAAAAAGAAGAAGAACGATTCCTGGCTGGCGCGTGTTAGGAGCAGCGCAATCGAGATCATCGCCGTGTCCGAAACGAGCACTGGGGCTTGCATCCACGCATCGAAGAAACTGAACGGTGATGCCTGCCCCAGTGCCACGTTCGACGCCAGTGCCACCACCACCAACACCGCCACTGGGACCGGAGACACGTCTCTGGCGAGCTCGACGAAGGCCAAGAGACCAGTTGCAATGATGAGCACGTAGCGGCAGACCAGGAAGATCTGCTTACGACTCACCGCTTCTGATTGCTTGACCATGCGCGAGTTCGCGAGCAACCGACGTACCAGCAAACGCGACGCGGGCGTAAGCGTACCTCGGGTGAGCAGTGGCGATCATGTGACGCCTGAGTCGGGCCGACCGACACGATGACCTCTACGACTCGACGCGCCGCTCGACACCGTGGGCCGGATCGTGCAATCACACAACGCACGGAGGTGGCGAATGAAGATCGGTGTTCCGCTCTTTCTGCTGCGCCCCGAGAACATGGCGGTGGTCGCTCAACGCGCCGAGGCGCTCGGCTTCGAGTCGGTGTGGATTCCGGAGCACCTGGTGTTCCCCACGCAGATTCGCAGCCGCTACCCGTACGCCGCCGACGGCGTTCCGCCGATCAATCCGGCGACGCCGTTACTCGATCCGTTGATCCTGCTCAGTCAGATCGCCGCCCTCACCTCGCGCATCCGGCTCGGAACCAACATCTACCTTCTCCCGCTGCGTCACCCGATCGCGACAGCCCGCATGGCCATGAGTCTCGACCTCGTGTCGCACGGGCGTCTGACGTTCGGAGTGGGCGCCGGCTGGCTCGAAGAAGAGTTCCAAGCCGTTGGTGTGGACTTCCGCACGCGGGGTGCGCGAATGCGTGAGTGTGTACGCGCGCTGAAGGCGTTGTGGATGGAGAGCGAGCCCGAGTTCCACGGACGCTTCTTCTCGTTCGGTCCGTTGAAGTTTGAACCCAAGCCCGTGCAAAAGCCGCATCCACCGATCGTGTTCGGCGGCGAGACGGACGCGGCACTCAGACGCGCCGCCGCGCTCGGCGACGGGTGGTACGGTGTGGGGCACTCTCCGCAAACGGCGACCGCGCAGGTCGAGAAGCTCCGCACCCTGCTTGCCGGCGCGGGACGTGGCAGCGTCCCGTTCGAGATCACGGTCAGCCCCGGCACCGGCGCGGTCAACCGCGACGACATCCAGCGCTACAGCGATGCCGGTGTCGACCGCGTCGTGGTGCTGCCCTGGCGGCGGGGACGCGAAGCCGAAGAGGCGTTGGCGCGTCTTGCCGACGCCTGTCGTCTCGGCACTCAGGACTGAGTCGTAAGCGCCGCGACGACGGCATCGACAATCGCGTCTGCCTTGGCGCGCATCTCGTCGTCGGTGGCGTCCTGAATCGGATGCGGCACCGAGATGCGACGCACCTCGGGCAGGCCGAGGGCTACGGCTTGCACGTCGGCGGCGCCGATGAACTCACTCGATGCGATGAAGACGCCGGGCTTGCCTTGCAGTTCAAACCAGATCGTGTCGTGCACACTGCACGTCGTGCACGACCCTCAATCGGCGAGGGCTTCGATGACGAAGCCGCA
>CAZCGA010000240.1:0-6313 GCA_964498075.1 uncultured Binatia bacterium (SeqCode)
ACTCTCCGGACGCCAGAGAGTCCCTTCAGCTCGATCTCTCGGGCCGCACCAAAGCTGAACTCGCTGGCGCTCTCCATCAGCTCGCGAAAGAGCGCCGACACCAGGATCTCCCCACCTTGGGCCTGCGCTGCGATGCGGGCCGCGAGGATGACGTTCTTGCCGAAGAAGTCGTCGGCCTCTTTGATGACTTCGCCCGCGTGCAGGCCGATGCGCACGCGCATCGGCCCGTCTGAATGCCGGGCGCTATACGTGGCGAACGCCCGCTGCATCGCGATGGCGCACTGCAGTGCGCGCCGCGCGCTTTGGAACGCCAGCATGAAGCCGTCACCCTGCGACTTCACCTCGAAACCTCCGTGAGCGGCGACTTGCTCGCGGACGATGGCGTTATGGGCGCGCAAGAGTTGCATCCAGCGCCGGTCGCCCAGTCGCTCGGTCATCATCGAGGAGGCCTCGATGTCGGTAAACAAGATCGTCACTGTGCCGTCCGGGGCGGCATGGCGGCGGAGATCGGGCGGCTCCCGCTGGGCAATGGCGGTCACGGCGTCGATCGAGCTGTTGAAGTCGCTCGCCTTCACGATGCCCTGGGTGCGCAGCTTCAACGCCAGGGCACGCTCCACCATCCCCTTCATCCCGAGAGTCTGGCTGGTGTCGAGGGCACGATTGAGGAGTTCCAGCGCCTTGCCGCGCTCACCGGGCACGTCGCGTGCCAGCAACAGTTCCGCGTAGTCGATCTGCGTGCCCGCCAGCTCGTGGGTCACCCCCATGCGGTCGTTCATGGCTAGCGCCGCCTCGAAATGCTGCACAGCTTCGTCGCGACGCCCGAGCGTACCCGCCAGCAGCGCCAAGTATCGCGCCGCGGACCCGATCGGGGCGACAGGGCCGATGGTCACAAATGCACCGGCAAACGGCTGCAGCAGCGGGTACAAGACGCGCGCATGTTCGATTACCCCCAGCCGCGCACAGGTCTCCGACACGTAGGCAATTGTGAACAGCCAGCCGAGATTGCGCGGCAGCTCACCAAGGTGTGACATCAACTCGTCGAGTTCGGTGCGCGCCTCAGCACGGCGTCCAAGCTCGAGGTGCCATAAGGCGCGCGCGGCGCGGAGGTTCGGAGCAATCAACGGGTACAGCTCGAGGCTTGTGAAAAAGGGTGTGATCTCGACGTTCCGCTGCAGCGCGCGCAACATCAACGCAATATGGATGCCGAAGACGATGGCCGCGTTATTGTTCTGGGCTTCTTGGCCCAACTGCAGTGCCGCTTGGGCGAACGACTCGATCTCGCCCAGCCGACCACTCGCGAACGCGAGGAACGTACGAGCGATCTCGATCACCCAGCGGTAGTAGGGGACGCGTGACTGTTCGGTGAGTCGCGCGCACAAAGCAAATTCCGCGTGCGCTGCGGTCATGTCGCCGAAATCGCTGAGGTCCCACATGCGAAACGATCGCGCTTCGAGTAACAGAATACGGTCACCGAGCCGTTCAGCCAACGCCACCATCTCGTCGGCCATGGCGAGCCGCTCGCGCCTGTTCTCGGCAACCCACAGCGCCCAATGCGTGCTGCGCAGCGCGTGCGCCAATACGAGTGGGTCGCCGAGGCGCCGCGCGATACCCAGTGCATCGTCACAGAGCTGCGCGCGCCGCTCGTAGGGCGCTGAGAACGTGATCTCCTCGACCAGGCGGCTGATCAGCTCGGCGCGCAAGGCGCTGTCGCCGTCGCCCAAAGCCGCCAACGCTTCTTCGATCAGACGGATGAGCGTCTCATCGGGAAGGAGCGCGGCGAACGCTATCAGCCGGCCACCCACGCACAGCGCAGCGCGCGCCAGCTCTTCGGCCATGCCCAGGGGGCGCGCCAACTCCGCCGCCTCCAGCGCCACCTGTTTGGCGCGCTCGTACTCGCCGGCGCACCATAACGTGTCGCTGAGCATCAAGAGCATGCGGCAGCGGCCGGCATCGCGGCGCTCGTGCAGCTCGAGGGCTTGCAGGCCCATTTCGTAGTGGTGCGCCGCCTGTTCGTGCGCCATCAACGCCCGGGCGCGGTCGCCGGCGCGCACGGCATACGCGATCGCGCGCTCCACGTCGCCGCCCTGCGCCGCCTCGAAGAAATGATACGCCAGCTCGGCGAGGTGCGGCTCCGGATTGGCACCATACAGGCCTTCCAGCGCCTCGCCGATCTGCCGGTGTCGCCGCACGCGGCGCGTGGTCGTCAGCTCGCCATACAGGGTCTCGCGGATCAACGCATGTGCAAAGCTGTAACGCCCGACGGGCCGCGGCAGCTCGACGATGACGCGCGCCGCCACCGCCTCATCGAGCCCGTCGGCCAAGCGATCGCCGGGGAGATCGACGAGCCGCTCCAAGAGGTCCAACGGGAACTCGCGGCCGATGACCGCGGCGATCCGCAGCACAGAATTGCACTCCGGTGAGAGGCGGTCGAGGCGGCGACTGACCACCTCGCGCACGCCTTGCGGGATATCGACGCTCCACGACTTGACCTTCTCGGGGTGCTGCAGCCGGCCGTCACTCACCAGGAGGCGTACGATCTCGTTGACGAAGAACGGGTTGCCCTCGGTTTCCTTGTACACCTTCGCCACCAGCGCCTCGGGCGGTTTGAGGCCGGCGGTGATCTCGATGAAACGTGCGACGTCGCGCTCACCCAGCCCGCGCAGGACAATGCGGTGCGTGAGCTGCTCGCGCCCTAACTCCCCGAGCGTCTGGGCCAGCGGGTGTTGCCGCCCGACATCGATATCGCGGTAGGTTCCGATCACAATGAGGCGCGCGCCGCGCAGCTCACGCGCAAGGAATTGCAGCAGCAGGAGCGACGAGTGGTCTGCCCAGTGCAGGTCGTCGAGCACCAGCACAATCGCCTCATTGCGGGAGGCGTTGCGCAGGAAGGTGGTGACGCCGTCAAAGAGGCGAAAGCGGGCCTGCTCCGGCGCGACCGGCGCGGGTGCCGGCAACCCCGGCAAGCGGTCGCGGACTTCCGACACGATCTGCGCGATGTCGGCTGCCGCCGACCCGAGCTCTGAGAGCAAGGCCTTCGGGTCGCGCTCGTGTACGTAGGCGCGGATGGCCTGGACCCACGGCCAGTACGCCGGCGCGCCCTCGCCTTCGTAGCACCGTCCCCACAACACCTGGGCTTTGCGCAGGCGCGCATAGGTCGCGAACTCTTCGGCGGTGCGGGTCTTCCCGATGCCGGGCTCGCCCACCAGCAACAGCAAGCGGCCGCGACCCGACAAGGCGTCTTCAAGGCCGGCGCGCAGCTCGTCCAGCTCGGGCTCACGCCCGACGAAGACGCCGCCGGCCAGGCGATCGAGCGGATTGCTCTCCTCTGTGGCGGCACGCGGCACGTCACCGCGCGCCGCGGTCGCGGTGATCGCTTGCAACGCTTCGCGAACGACTGAGGCGCTCTCGGGGCGGTCTTCCGGCGCCTTCGCCAGCAGCCGCAGCACCAGCGCCTCGAGGGCGCGCGGTACAGCCGGGCTGTGCCACGACGGCGCCACCGGCGGGGTGTTGATGTGCTGCGAGATGATCGCCACGGCATTGTCGCCGAGGAACGGCGGGCGCCCGGTCAGCATCTCGTACAACATCGCGCCCAGCGCGTAGAGATCGCTGCGCGCATCGGCGGCACGCCCGAGGGCTTGCTCTGGCGGCATGTAGGTGACCGTGCCCACCATCATCCCTTCGACCGTGAGGCGCGAGCGATCGAGGGCCAGGGCCAGACCGAAGTCGCCGAGCTTGGCGGTGCCCTCAGCTGTCAGCCAGACGTTGGCGGGCTTCAGGTCCCGATGGATGATGCCGTGTGTGTGCGCGTGTTCGAGGGCGCCGCACAGCTGGACGCCCAGGCTGACGACGCGCTCGACCGGGAGCCGTCGCTTCTCGGCCCGCTGCAGCAGGCCCTCGATCGAACCACCTGCCATGAACTGACTGACGATGTAGGGCTGCTCGTTCTCCTCGCCGACGTCGAACACGGTGACGATGTGCGGGTGGTCGCCGAGCCGGCCCATCGCACGCGCTTCGCGCCGAATGCGCGCGTGCCCGGCTTCGTCGAGCCCCTCCGTCTTGATGACGGCGATGGCGACTTCTCGGTCGAGCCGCGTATCGTGGCCGAGATAGACGCGCTTCTTGCTGCCCTCCCCGAGGAAGCGGCGAACCGGATAGCGTCCATCCGCGAACGCGACGGGTGGCCCGCTGGCGATCGGCTCGGGGCGTGCGGCAGCGAGTGTCGCGGGCGTGGTCGACGCGTCGAGACGCGCAAGCTCCTGTGCGAGTGCGTCGGCGACGATCGCCAGCTGGGTCAACTCGGTCGGCGTGTAGATATCGCCCGACCGCTTGCGGCCCATGCAGATGAACGCGGCCAAGCCGGTACGCTGGTGCACCGGCACGAGTAGGTCGGCACCGAGGGTCTCCAGCGCCGCCAACGCAAAGGCGCTGACTGTCGGGTCGCGACGGCGCATCGTCCAGCGCTCGCGCGCCACCGGGCTCGGTTGTTGCGCCAGCGCCGCCACGAGCGCGCTGGCGAGTTCGAAGGTCGGTGTCGCCGGCCCGCCGCGCACGAAGACGGGCGCATACTCTTGCCCGGCCCGTGCGTAGACGATGCACGCATCCGGCTGCAGCAAGTCGCAGAGTGCTTCACCCGTCCGCGTCAGGAGGGAACGCGAGGTCTCGCACGTGCGTAACTCCTGCAGCAGGCGCGTGATGCCCTGCTCGAAGGAAACGTGGTCCTTGAAGAACAATCGGTCGACCCAGCGATGCACGGGGCGTTGCATCGGCACCAGCACGGCCGCCACGCCAATTGCGAGGACGAGTTGGACCGAGAACGGCTCCATCCCGAGTGTGCCGCTGATCGCCGCCGCGAGGCGTGGCCCCGCGAGCATGCCGCCGGCTACGAGGACGACGAGGACAATGCTGTACGCGGCGGTCGCACTGATGAGGCGGTCGATGTCGAAGAGGTTGTAGCGCACGACGCCGACGAGGACGCCTAGGGCCATCGTCGGGAACGCCAGTGTGGTGAGTGCCACCATCGGCGTGATCCACGGACTGTGCGGATCGATGAGCAGAACGATCTCCGTGCCGAATCCGGTCACCGTACCGACGTACGCCCCGAGGAGCAGCCACTTTATGCGGCGACGCCCGACGGGTTCGGCGTGCCGGTAGTTCCACGTCAGTGCACCCAGGAAGGCGACGGCGATCAGCACCTCCGAGCCGAGGGCGAGTCCAGGGAGCATCGCCGTCGGCAAGGGCCCACCGGCAAGAAAGTTGACGCGCAGCGCGTACCACAGGACCGCCGGCACCAACGCCCAGGCCGGCGCGATGCGCCCTGCGGGCGCGGCCTCTTCGGGGAACAGCAACGCCCATCTGAGAACGAGGTAGGCCGCCAGGCCGCCGGAGAGGTGGAAGACGAGCTGAGAGGCCCAGGTCTGCACGGGCGCGGCGCCGTCGAACCCCGTTTGCGTTATGGCAAGGGTCATAAAGGCGCTGAAGAAGCGGCGCGCCTGGCCGGCTTGCGGCGCACGCAACAGCACTAGGACACAGGTGACGACGATGGCCACCAATCCGGGGATCCGTACCCAGACGATCGGCGGATGCGAGAGGCGGAGATCGATCTGCGCGCGTGTGCCGCCGCGTTCGTACTCCACGGGAACGCGCAGATTGGAACCCGCCTGTGCGAGCACGGCGGCGTAAAAGTCGATGTAACCGGCGCCGCGCAGGTCGACAGTGCCGACGCGCAGCAGCGTATCCCCAACGTGCAGCCCCGAATCAGCGACGAACGTCTCGGGGCGCAACCCGCCGACGCGGGGGTAGTCGTCTGCTCCAGGTCCGGGCACGGCGAACACCGGCGGCACGGCGTGGCCCGTGCGGGCCACCTCGCGGACATGCAGCCCGAAGCAGACCAGCCAGAGCGGCAGCAGCGTGCCCAGCAGGATCTTGTCGAGCGCCCGGAGACGTCTCACGCGACCTCCTTCCGCGAGGGCAGACTCGCGTCAAGCACGTTTCGGAACATTGCGACGGGTACCACCGTTATGAGTCGCGGGTCAAGGAACCGGCGCCCGGCGGAATGGGGTGTGAATAAACGCGAAGCGGGCGTACGGGCGCGGTCACCGGGGAATGAATTCCCCGGCTGAGTCGTCCCAAGTCGGCTCAAGCCCAATGCCAGTGAGTTAAGCGGCTCTCGACCCAGCGGGCACCCTTCGATACGGCGCCTGAAAAGACGGCGCCTACTCAGGGTGAGCGGCGAAAGAGGTTGCTTTGAGAAGAACATAGTACCGCTCGCCCTGAGATTCGGATCAGCTGGTGCGTGCTGATCGGTTGGGCCAAT
>CAZCGA010000241.1:0-6285 GCA_964498075.1 uncultured Binatia bacterium (SeqCode)
TCCCTACGCATTCCGGCACGTAGACAGGCCCGGTCAGAAAGTGCGAAAGTCCACAAACTGGCACCTCAAATGCTCCGAGTTCTGTCTGCCCGCTCGCTTCCGAACCCGCAATCCAGTGAGCGGAAGGGCGCCGGCCCGCGTAGCGTAGTGGAATCGGGCTAACACCTTGGCGTGGGCGGCATACGAGGCGTGTCCGATGTCGAGCGAAACGCTGGACCCGCTAACCCGAAAGCAGAGATCCACAAGTTCTCCATCACGCCAGGCTCCGCCATTCGGCTTCGCGACGCACTCGCAACCTCACGGCTTGAAGCGGCGCCCGACTCTACCCAAAAGGGTGTCTGCTGTGCAAGGCACGACAGAACTCGAAGTCGAGCGCCTCGGAATCAGTGGACGACCCGGCCCGTCAAGTAGGCTCGGCACATGCCGGCTGCGGGCTAACGGCAGTCGGAGACTCATTCATGCGCGACCGGGAATGACAGAGCCTGCCGGATCGCCGTCGCGCTCGCCTTCCCAGTCGCGATCACGCTAGAATGTGCACATGAAGCGCGAGGAGGTCCTCCGGATACTCAGTGAACACCAGGACGAACTGCGCCGTACATATGGCGTCACGTCGTTGGCGCTGTTCGGTTCAGTCGCTCGCAACGAGGCGACGGAGATCAGCGATGTCGACATCCTCGTGGAGTTTGACGGGCGCGTGACTCTGTTTCAAATGGTCGACCTCCAACTTCACCTCGAAGCGCTGCTCGGCGTCGCGAAGGTGGACGTCGTCATCCGCGATGCGATTTACCCCGCCATCAGAGACGACATCCTGAACAAGGCGATTGATGTCGGAAGAGGCTAAATCCGCGAGGAGCCGGAGTGACGCTCGGCAGCGATCCTGATTGTCACGGAGAAGCTGGCTACCGGGATCCACGCAATCCGATACTGCGCGGCTAAGCCGGGTCGGGCACGGCGAAGTACACGAAGAACTCGCGGTTGCCCTTGGGGCCGAGGATCGGCGACGGGTGATCGCCGCGGCAGAGCAAGCCGAGGCCGACGCCGAACTGCTGGATCGCCTGCACCACCGCCGTGTGCTGCGCCGGGTCGCGGACGACGCCGCCTTTACCAACCTCGCCCTTGCCGACCTCGAACTGCGGCTTCACCAACGCCAGGATGATGCCGCCGCGCCGCACCAGAGCGACGACCGCCGGTAGCACCAGCCGCAGGGAGATGAACGACACGTCGATCACCGCGAGGTCGGCGGGCTGCGGCAGACGCGCTGGATCGAAGGCGCGAATGTTGGCGCGCTCGAAGAGAGTGACGCGGGGGTCCTGTCGTAGCTTCCAGGCGAACTGGCCGTAGCCGACGTCGATGGCGTCGACGTGCGACGCGCCACGTTGCAGGAGACAGTCGGTGAATCCGCCGGTCGATGCACCGACGTCGACGGCGACCAGGCCCTGCACGTCGATCGCCCAGTGCTGCAGCGCCGCCTCCAGCTTCAAACCGCCGCGGCCGACGAAGGGAATGTCGGCGCCGCGAACTTCCACCGGCGCGGCGATCGAGACCAATGCTCCCGGCTTGTCGACGCGTTGCGCGTCGACCCAGACGTCGCCGGCCATGATAAACCGCCGCGCTCGCTCGCGGCTGGCGGCCAGACCACGGTCGAGGAGGAGCTTATCGAGACGAACGCGTTTCGCCGGCATCACGAACGCAGGCGCGGCCCACCACGAAGCGGGCGATCTCGCCCAATGGCTCCGCCCGCACCTCGAGCGTGCGCAGCTCCCGCAACGCATCGGCCAGCAAGTCGTACGCACGTTCCTTGGCCGCCGACAGCCCGAGCAACGCAGGGTAGGTGGCCTTGTGGCGCGCCTGGTCGCGCCCCCGGGTCTTGCCGGTGAACGCGGTCGAGCCCTCGGCGTCCAATATGTCGTCGGCGACTTGAAAGGCGAGACCGAGCAGCTCGGCGTAGCGGGTGAGATGACGCAGCTCGTCGGGGCGCGCGCCGCCCAGCAATGCACCGGCACGCACGGCGGCGCGGATCAGCGCGCCGGTCTTGCGGATGTGGATGAGCTCGATGGTCGGCAGGTCGATCACGGCGTGCTCGGCGTCCATGTCTGCGGCCTGGCCGGCCACCATGCCGCGCACGCCGGCGGCCGTAGCCACCTCGATGAGGACTTGCAGCGCGCGCCGCTGCAACGCGCTTGGTTTCGCCGCCGCCTCAGCCATGATCCGGAACGCCTCGGTGAGCAGCGCGTCGCCTGCCAGAATCGCCATCCCTTCGCCGAACATCATGTGGTTGGTCGGCAGACCGCGGCGCAGCTGGTCATCGTCCATCGCCGGCAGGTCGTCGTGGATGAGCGAGTACGTGTGGATCAGCTCGATCGCGCCGCCGAACGGGAGCACCGGAGACGTCTTCCCGCCCACCGCCTCGCTCGCCGCGAGCGCCAGCACCGGACGAATGCGCTTGCCGCCGGAGAACAGGCTGTAGCGCATCGCGCGGACCAGCTTGTCCGGTTGCATGGATTCCGGGATCCTGCGCTCGAGGAAGCGATCAATACGCTGCTGGCGCAGCGCCAGGTACTGCTGCAGGTTCACGCGAGCGCCTTCTTCCTATGGAGCGTCCTTCGTGCCCGCGTCGGCGTCGAGGGGTTGCAGGCGCAGCGCACCTTCTGCATCACGGGTCAGCACCTCGACGCGCGCCTCCGCGTCCGTGAGCCGCTGATTCAGCTGGCGCACCAGGCCGATGCCGGCTTCGAAGGCGGCCAGCGCCTCCTCGAGCGGCAGCTCCCCGGCTTCCAATCGCGCCACGATGGACTCCAGCTCCGCCAAGCCTGCATCGAACTTTTTCACGTCACTCTTCTTTTGCATGCTTTGCCTCGTCACCGATGTCGGCATCGTCGACCCGGACCTGTGCCGTGCCGCGCGCGAACGTCAGGCGTAGCGTCTCGCCGCGCCTCAACGTGGCGGCGTCACGGACGACGGTGCCATCGCCAACGCGGCGGGCGATACTGTAGCCGCGGTGCAGCACCGCCAGTGGGCTCAGCGCCTGCAGCCGCTCCGCACCACCCCGGAACTGTTGGCGGGCGAGACGCAGGCGTGTCTTCATGGCGCGGAACACCCGCTCGCTCAACTCGTCGATGCGCAGCTGCAGCGCCTTGAGCACCTGGCGCGGGTCGCGCAGATGGCGCGCCTGCGCGGCGACGTGGTCGCGCCGGTGCTGAATCTGGCGCCGCACGGCGGCACGCAGGGTCAGGGCCAGATTGTCCAGGCGCAGGGTGAGGTCGCGATGGTCGGGGACGACCATGGCGGCGGCAGCGGTGGGCGTGGGGGCGCGGCGGTCGGCGACCAGGTCGGCGATGGTCACGTCGATCTCGTGGCCGACGGCCGACACCACGGGCGCCCGCGACGCGGCGATGGCGCGGGCGACGCGCTCGTCGTTGAAGGCCCAGAGATCTTCCAGCGAGCCTCCACCGCGGCCAACGATGATGACGTCGACGTCGCGCACGGCATTGACCTCGCCGATCGCCTGGACGATGTCCGGGGCCGCCTCCTTGCCCTGCACGCGCACCGGTCGGATCACCACGTGCAGGCTGGGAAGGCGGGAGCGCAACACGACCAGCAGGTCGTGGATGGCCGCACCGGTGAGCGCGGTAACGATGCCGACGGCGCGCGGCAGGAAGGGCAGGGGGCGCTTGCGCTGCTCGGCGAAAAGCCCCTCGGCCGCCAGCCGCTTCTTCAGCTGCTCCAGCGCCAGCTGCAGGCCTCCGACGCCGCGCGGCTCCATCGCCTCGACGTACAGCTGCAAGTTCCCCCGCACCTCGTAGAGACCGACACGACCGCGCACGATGACTTCCATGCCGTCTTCCGGACGGAAGGGGAGAAGCTGGTTCGCGGAGCGAAACATCACCCCGCTGATCTGACTGCGGACATCCTTCAGGCTGAAGTAGAAGTGCCCGGAGGGCGGCACGCGGAAATTGGAAATCTCACCCACCACCCACACCTCGTCAAGGGCTACGTCAAGGGCGTCACGCACGCGTTGGTTCAGCTGCGACACGGTGAGCAACGTCGGCGGCGCGGACAGGTCCAGCGGGAGCTGCATCGCGGCGACTCTAACAGAACGGTCAGCGGCTGGACAAGGATGTGTCCGTGACGATGGCGGAGGCCGGCACGATGTCGACGCCCGCCGCAGCAAATGCAGGCACGGCGCGCTGCAACGCTGCGACCATGGCGAGACGCGGGTGCCCGATGGCGATCGCATCACCGCCGATCTGGGCGAGCTGGAGGACGGCCTCGAGCTGCGCGCCGATCGCCTGCTCGTCGTCGACGTCGTCCAGGAACAGATTGCGTCCGACACACGGTACCGCGAGTTCCGTAGCCACTGCGCAGGCGACGCTCTCGGAAGTGGTGCGACTGTCGATGAAGAACAGTCCCTTCTCCTTCAGGCGTCCCAGGACCCACTGCATGCGTTGGCGATCGGTCGTGAGGCGTGACCCCATGTGGCCGTTCACGCCGACGGCGTGCGGGACAGCAGCAATGCTTGCGTCGACGACCTGCTCCAGTTCGCTGCGGCTGGCGTCGGTGCGCAGGACGTTCGAGGCGCCGAAGGTGACGCCGCTCTCCGACTCCATGGGCAAGTGCAGCAGCACTTCGCGCTGGAACAGCGCGGCGAGCTCTGCCACTTCGCGTGAGAACGGACGGAAGGGCATGACCGCAAAGGTGAGCGCCGCGCCGATGCTGGTCAAGCTGCGGGCGGTCAGCAGATCGTTGCCCAAGTCGCCGATGATGATGGCGACTCGCGCTCGGCGCGCGAGCCAATGCAGGGCCAGCGTGTGCGTCAGCAGCCCGTCGACGCCGATCTGTACCTGGGCGCCCGCGGCCTGGCGGTTGATCTGGACGGTGACGCCGGGCGCGGCGCTGCGGATCGGTTCCAGTAAGCGCTCGACGGCGCCGGCCTCTGGAACGGGAAGCGTCACGTCGTAGCGCCGGTGCACCCAGCGCAAGGCGCCGGCGCCTTGTAGTGCCTGCCGCGGCGTGGGCAACGCCATCGGCAGGTGTGTGAGCGCGTCGGTGACCCGTTCGATGCGCGGCTGAAACTCCACCGCCCAGTTGGGTTGCGGGGTGGGCGGAGCGAGCACCGGCAGCTCGGCATCGCGGACGAGCAGGGTGTTCAGGAAGATCAGAGTGCCGAGGCTGACGGAGGAGATGAGGCTGGTCAGCCAGCCCCATCCAAGGAGACGCGGCCTATCGGCAGGCACGCCGTGGTCTCAACGACGAGCGGTGACAGACGCCAGGGCCGGTGACCTCGGATGCAGGGGCCGACAGGTCAAGCACGCGGCGGTGACGACCGCTCCGGTTACGGTCCGTTCTGCGCCACGATGGTCTTGAAGACATTCCAGCTCTTCAGCAGCTCCAGGGCGCGGTCGAGCTGCGGGTCTTTGCCCAGCTCGCCCTCACGGATCGCCGGCGACTCTTCGGACTCCGATTCGGGCTTCCCTTCCGAAGGCTCCGGCGCTTGCTTGCCCTTGCGCTCGAAGTGCCGTGGCAGGTTTTCCTCTCGCACCGACGGGAAGTTCGGGACGCCGTCGGCCTTGGCCTGCACGATCCCGCTGTCGACCACGATGTCCGGCGTGATGCCGGTGGCCTGGATGGAGCGCCCGTTGGGGGTGTAGTAGCGGGCGGTGGTGAGCCGGATGGCCGCCGATTCTTCCAGCGGCAGGATCGTCTGCACGGAGCCCTTGCCGAACGTCTGCGTGCCCAGGACGAGGGCGCGCTTGTGATCCTGCAAGCAGCCCGCGACGATTTCGGAGGCGCTGGCGCTGCCGCCGTTGACCAGCACCGTCATCGGAAAGTCGGTATGGCTCCCGGCCTTGTGGGCGAAGTACTTTTGTTTCTGGTTCTCGAGACGTCCGTCGGTATAGACAACCAGGCCGGAGTCGATGAACTCGTCCGAGACCTTCACGGCCTGGGTGAGCAGGCCACCCGGATTGTTGCGCAGGTCGAGGACGACTCCCGAGAGCGCTCCGCCGTTCTCCTTTTCCAGCGTGCTGAGCGCGTGCTGCAAGTCGTCATCCGTGCGTTCCTGGAACTGCGTGATGCGCAGGTAGCCGTAGCCCTTTTCGAGGAGGTGAGACTTGACGCTCTGAATCTTGATGACTTCGCGGGTCAGGATCAGGTCGATGAGATTCAGTACGCCCTCGCGCCGCAGCGTCAGGTGGATCTTCGTGCCTTTGGGGCCGCGCATCTTCTTGACCGCTTCCACCAGCGGCATGTCCTTGGTGAACTCATCTTCGATCTTGATGATCTGAT
>CAZCGA010000242.1:0-1007 GCA_964498075.1 uncultured Binatia bacterium (SeqCode)
GTTCGGTCCAGAGAAGTTGACGGAGAACGCACAGGCACTGTTGAATAGCCTCATCAAAGCGAAACCACCCGCCGCAAAGGGGAATTACCTGCTCAGCGTCTCGGTCGCTTCTACCATGGGCCCAGGCGTCAAGATTGATCCGCTGGCCGTGCGCGCGTTGGCGGCCTAAGCTAGGGAGGTTGCAGTGAACCGAGAGGAGAAGGCGGCGGCCGTTGCCGCTCTGCAAGACCGCTGCAAGCAGGCAACGGTGATGCTCCTGGCGACGTCGCAGGGCTTGCGCGTCGGAAAGATGCATCAGTTGCGTCGCGCACTGAAACAGGCCGGTGGCGAATATACGGTGACCAAGAATACCTTTGCGCGGCGTGCGTTGAAGGACACGGCGTACAGTCGGGTGGAGGGGCTGCTGCAAGGGCCGACCGGATTGGTCTTCGGGTACGCGGATCCCGTTGCGGTTACCAAGGTGCTGGTGCGCTTTGCCGAGGAGAACGAGAGGCTCTCAATTAAGGCGGCGGTACTCGGGGACCGGATGCTCGAGCCAGCCGCGGTTACGCAATTGGCGAAACTGCCGAGTCGCGAAGTGCTGCTCGGGTCGCTCTTGCGGGTAATGCAAGCCCCGGCTGCGCAGTTGCTCCGCACAATACAGGAACCGGGCGCGCGTTTGGTGCGACTCATGGATCGCGTTCGCGCTCGCCTGGAACAGAATGGATAACGTAGAGAGAAAGAGGAGGATCTTCCGATGACTGAAGGTATGGTGACCCGCGAGCAAGTGAAAGACTACATCAAGAGCATGAGCTTGATGGATGCCGCGACGCTAGTGAAGGAGCTCGAGGAAGAGCTCGGCGTCAGTGCTGCCGCCTCCGTAGTGGCGACAGGCCCGGCGGCTGCCGCTGGACCCGCGGCCGCTGCAGCTCCCGAGAAGGATGAGTTCACGGTGATGCTGACTGCGGCGGGTGACAAGAAGATTCAGGTGATCAAGGTGGTCCGCGAGATCACGAGCCTAGGTCTCA
>CAZCGA010000242.1:1017-6237 GCA_964498075.1 uncultured Binatia bacterium (SeqCode)
GGAACTCAAGTAGAGCATTCCAGAAAAGGGGTGAGGAGTCGCCATGAGTTCTCAGGTAGCAAACAATTTACGATTTCGGCGCAATTTTGGGCACATCAAGAAGATCATTGAGATCCCCAATCTTATCGAGATCCAGAAGCGCTCCTACGAGGAGTTTTTGCAGCGCTCGATGTCACCAAGCGAACGCCACGATCTCGGTCTGCAGGGAGTCTTTCGCTCCGTGTTCCCGATCAAAGATTTCAACGAGACGGCGTCGCTGGAGTTCGTTAGTTACGGTCTCGGCGAGTCGAAGTACTCCGTCGAAGAGTGCCACGAGCGCGGCATGACCTACGCGGCACCGCTCAAGGTCACCATCCAGCTGGTGATATGGGACCTCGATGCGCAAACCGGGGCGCGGTCGATCAAGAACGTGAAGGAGCAAGAGGTGTACTTCGGCGAGATCCCGTTGATGACAGAAAATGGTACGTTCATGATCAACGGCACTGAACGGGTCATCGTCAGCCAACTGCACCGCTCGCCCGGAGCCTTCTTTGATCACGACAAGGGGAAGACGCACGCCAGCGGCAAGCTGCTGTATTCGGCGAGGATCATCCCCTACCGCGGCTCATGGGTCGACTTCGAGTTCGATCCGCGCGACATCCTATACGTCAGGATCGATCGGCGTCGAAAGTTCCACGCCACTGTGCTACTGCGTGCGCTCGGGATGGCCACGGAGGACCTCCTCAACTATTACTACAAGGCCGATACGATCCTGCTCGACAGCCGCAAAGTCGCGAAGCAGTTCAAGCCCGATCAGCTGGTAGGGCTGAAGGCGACGCGCGACATCCGCGGCGAGGGCAATGAGCTGATCGTAAAGGAGGGGCGCAAGATCAGCAAAGCGGCCATCAAGCAGATGGAGGCCGCCGGAATCAAAGAGATCCCTATTACGTTGGAAGAAGTGATCGGACGCGTAGCGGCGCACGACGTCGCGGACCCCAAGACCGGAGAAGTCCTCGTCGAGTGCAATCAGGAAATCACCACTGATCGCCTGGAGCGCTTGCGGGAGCGCGGGATTGCATCGATCGAGGTGCTGTTCCTCGATGACCAAAACATCGGGCCGTCGTTGCGCAATACGCTGCTACTGGACAACATCAGCACACCTGAGGAAGCCATCATCGAGATCTACAAACGGCTACGCCCGGGTGATCCGCCCACCATCGAAACCGGGACGACCTTCTTCAACAACCTGTTCTTCAATTCGGAACGCTACGATCTGTCGCGCGTGGGTCGATTGAAACTGAACCATAAGCTGCGACTGCAGGTGCCGCTGGATCAAGGCACCCTGCGTCGCGAAGACATTCTCGAAGTGGTGCGCTACCTCATCGAGCTGAAGAATGGCAATGGCACCATCGACGACATCGACCATTTGGGAAACCGTCGGGTGCGCGCCGTCGGCGAGTTGGTGGAGAATCAGTACCGCATCGGCCTGGTTCGTATGGAGCGGGCGATCAAGGAGCGGATGAGCCTGCAGGATATCGAGACGCTCATGCCGCAGGAGCTGATCAACTACAAGCCGGTGTCGGCGGTGATCAAGGAGTTCTTCGGGTCCAGTCAGCTGTCGCAGTTCATGGACCAGACCAACCCGCTCTCCGAGATCACCCACAAGCGCCGGCTGTCGGCTCTCGGACCGGGCGGTCTGACCCGCGAGCGCGCCGGGTTCGAGGTGCGCGACGTGCATCCAACGCACTACGGCCGCGTCTGCCCGATCGAGACTCCGGAAGGCCCGAACATCGGCTTGATTGCCTCGCTGTCGACGTACGCGCGGGTGAACGAGTTCGGCTTCGTGGAAACCCCGTATCGTGAGGTCGAGAACGGACGCGTCACGGACCGGATCAAGTACCTGTCGGCCTTGGAGGAGGAGGATCACGTCATCGCGCAGGCCAACGCGCCGATCGATGCGAAGGGAACCTTCACCGCCGACCTGGTCTCGGCCCGCATCGGCGGCGAGTTCTCGATGGTGCGCCCCGAGCAGGTCGAGTTCATGGACGTCTCGCCCAACCAGCTGGTGAGCGTCGCCGCGTCGTTGATCCCCTTCCTCGAAAACGACGACGCCAACCGCGCCCTCATGGGCTCCAACATGCAACGCCAGGCCGTCCCGTTGCTGCGCACCGAGGCCCCGCTGGTCGGCACCGGCATGGAGAAGGTCGTCGCGCGCGACTCCGGCGTGACGATGTTGGCCAAGCGGGCGGGGACCGTCGAGAGCGTCGACGCCGAGCGCATCGTCATCAAAGCCGACAAACCCAGTGACAGCGGGCGCGACGCCGGCGTCGACATCTACAATCTCACCAAGTACCAGCGCTCCAACCAGAACACGTGCATCAACCAGCGGCCGATCGTCCTCGAGGGGGATCACCTCGACGCCGGTGAGGTCGTCGCCGACGGCGCGTCCACGGAGATGGGCGAGCTGGCCCTGGGCCGCAACGTCCTGGTCGCCTTCATGCCGTGGGGTGGGTACAACTTCGAGGACTCGATCCTGATCAGTGAACGGGTCGTCAAGGACGACTACTTCACCTCGGTGCACATCGAGGAGTTCGAATGCGTCGCCCGCGACACCAAGCTCGGGCCAGAGGAGATCACCCGCGACATTCCCAACGTCGGGGAAGAGGCGCTCAAAGACCTCGACGAGAGCGGCATCATCCGTATCGGCGCCGAGGTGCGACCCGGTGACATCCTGGTCGGGAAGATCACCCCGAAGGGCGAAACGCAATTGTCCCCGGAAGAGAAGCTGCTGCGCGCCATCTTCGGGGAGAAGGCCGGCGAGGTGCGTGACACGTCGCTGAAGGTGCCGCCGGGTGTCGAGGGCACGGTCATCAATGCCCGCGTCTTCTCCCGCAAAGGCGTCTCCAAGGACGAACGCAGCCGTCTCATCGAAGACGAGGAGATCGCCAAGCTGAAGAAGGATCAGCAGGACGAGCAACGCATCATCCGCGACTCCACGCTGAAGAAGGTGCGCCGGCTCCTGGTCGGCAAGACCACGGCGACCCGACTCACCGACGACACGCGCAAGGTGCTGTTGCCGAAGGGCCACGACATCACCGCCGAGGACTTGGAAGAGATCCCCACGTCGCTGTGGGGCGAAATCAAGATCGGTGACGAGAAGGCGGATGAGGAGCTCGGCCGGGTGGTCGAAGCGATGCAGGAGCAGCTGGCGCTCATCCGCATGACGTTCCAGGAACGTATCGAGCGCCTCAAAGGCGGTGACGAGCTGCCGCCGGGTGTCATCAAGATGGTGAAGGTGTTCGTCGCCATCAAGCGCAAGCTGCAGGTGGGAGACAAGATGGCCGGCCGCCACGGGAACAAGGGCGTGCTGTCGCGCATCCTGCCCGAGGAGGACATGCCGTACCTCGAAGACGGCACGCCGGTCGATATCGTGCTCAACCCCCTCGGCGTCCCGTCCCGAATGAACGTCGGTCAGATCCTCGAAACCCACCTCGGCTGGGCGGCCCGCACGCTCGGCTTGCAGATCGCCGCGCAGCTGAACGGCGGCGCGGGCGAGGAGCTGCGCGCCCGGCTCAAGGATCTGTACGGCAAGGAGGAGGCGGACTTCTTCGACTCCCTGAAGGGCGCCGACGTGGGGAAGTTGGCGCACAAATCGGTCAACGGTATCCACGTCGCGTCGCCGGTGTTCGACGGCGCCGGCGAGTCGGAGATCTTCGGCTTGTTGAAGAAGGCCGGGCTGCCCGCCACCGGGCAGGCGACCCTCAGAGATGGCCGTAACGGCGAGCCGTTTGCCCAGGCGGTCACCGTCGGGATCATGTACATGATGAAGCTGCATCATCTGGTCGACGACAAGATCCATGCGCGTTCCACCGGGCCGTACTCGCTGGTCACCCAGCAACCACTCGGCGGTAAGGCGCAGTTTGGCGGCCAGCGCTTGGGCGAGATGGAAGTGTGGGCGCTCGAAGCGTACGGCGCCGCCTTCAGCCTGCAAGAGATGCTGACGGTCAAGTCGGATGACGTCGCCGGCCGCACCCGAATGTACGAAGCCATCGTGAAAGGAGAGAACGTGCTGGAACCTGGGCTACCGGAGTCCTTCAACGTCATGATGAAGGAACTGCAGAGCCTGGCGCTCGATGTCGAGCTGCTCGAAGAGAAGCCGCAAGGCGAACCGCATCCATAACGTCGGGAAACCACGGAGGAGACATGGAAGATCTATTCACGCTGTTCGAGAAACCGAAGAACCCGCTCTGCTTCAACGCGCTGCGCGTGTCTCTGGCGTCTCCGGAGAAGATCCGCTCCTGGTCCCACGGTGAGGTGCGCAAGCCGGAAACGATCAACTACCGCACCTTCAAACCCGAACGCGACGGACTGTTCTGTGCGAAGATCTTCGGGCCGACCAAGGACTACGAGTGCAACTGCGGCAAGTACAAACGCATGCGCCACCGCGGCGTGGTGTGCGAGAAGTGCGGCGTCGAGGTGATCCAATCGAAAGTGCGACGCGAGCGCATGGGACACATTGATCTCGCCACCCCCGTGGCCCACATCTGGTTCCTGAAGAGCCTGCCGAGCCGCATCGGCACGCTGCTCGACATGACCCTCAAGGAGCTGGAGAAGGTCCTCTACTTCGAATCCTATGTGGTCACCGATCCCGGCAAGACCCCGCTGACCTACAAGGAGCTGTTGACCGAGAACCGCTATCGCAAGACGCGCGAAGAGTACGGCGACGGCTTTCGCGCCGAGATGGGCGCCGAGGCGATTCGCTCCTTGCTCAGGGACATTGACGTCGAAGCGCTCTCCAAGGAGCTGCGGGTCGAGATGCGCGAAGCCACCAGCGAGGCCAAGCGCAAGAAGCTGGCGAAACGCCTCAAGGTGGTGACCGCGTTCCGCAACTCCGGTAACCGCCCGGAATGGATGATCATGGGTGCGATCCCCGTGATCCCCCCGGACCTGCGCCCGCTCGTCCCCCTCGACGGCGGCCGCTTTGCGACCTCCGACCTCAACGACCTCTACCGCCGCGTCATCAACCGCAACAACCGTCTCAAGCGGCTGATCGAGTTGAACGCCCCGGACATCATCGTGCGCAACGAGAAGCGCATGCTCCAGGAAGCGGTCGATGCCCTGTTCGACAACGGCCGCCGCGGCCGCGCCATCACCGGCCCTAACAAGCGGCCGCTGAAGTCGCTCTCCGACATGCTCAAGGGCAAGCAGGGCCGCTTCCGCCAGAACCTGCTCGGCAAGCGC
>CAZCGA010000243.1:0-6199 GCA_964498075.1 uncultured Binatia bacterium (SeqCode)
TATCGAAGGTCACCTCGATCTGCGGCATGCCGCGCGGGGCCGGCGGGATGCCGACCAAGTCGAACTGGCCGAGCAGTTTGTTGTCCGCCGCCATTTCCCGCTCGCCCTGGAAGACGCGGATGGTCACCGCCGTCTGGCTGTCCTGGGCGGTCGAGAAGACCTGGCTCTTCTTGGTGGGAATGGTGCTGTTCTTGTCGATCAGCTTGGTGAACACGCCGCCGAGGGTCTCGATGCCGAGCGACAGCGGCGTGACGTCGAGCAAGACGACATCCTTCACCTCACCCTTGAGCACGCCGGCTTGAATGGCGGCACCGATGGCGACCACTTCATCGGGATTGACGCCCTTGTGTGGTTCTTTGCCGAAGAGCTTGCGGACGTGGGCCTGGACCGCCGGCATGCGGGTCATGCCGCCGACCAGGACGACCTCGTCGATGTCACTCGGGCTGAGTCCGGCATCCTTCATCGCGGTCAGGCAAGGGCCATCGAGCTTGTCGAGCAGATCGGCGCACAGCGCTTCGAGCTTTGAGCGAGTCAGCTTCATGTTGAGGTGCTTGGGCCCGGACTGATCGGCGGTGACGAAGGGGAGGTTGATGTCGGTTTCGGTCGAGGTCGACAGCTCACACTTCGCCTTCTCGGCGGCTTCCTTGAGGCGTTGCAGTGCCATCCGGTCCTTGCGCAGATCGATGCCCTGATCCTTGAGGAACTCGTCGGCCAAGTACATCATGATGCGTTGGTCGAAATCCTCGCCACCCAGGAAGGTGTCGCCGTTGGTGGCTTTGACCTCGAAGACGCCTTCGCCCAGCTCGAGGATCGAGATGTCGAACGTTCCGCCGCCCAGATCGAAGACCGCGATCTTCTCGTCCTTCTTCTTGTCCATGCCGTAGGCCAGGGACGCGGCCGTCGGCTCATTGATGATGCGCAGCACGGTGAGCCCGGCGACCCGGCCGGCGTCCTTGGTGGCTTGCCGTTGGCTGTCGTTGAAGTAGGCCGGGACGGTGATGACCGCCTCGGTCACCTTTTCCCCGAGATAGTCCTCGGCGGTCTGTTTCATCTTCTGCAGGATGAAGGCGGAGATCTCCGCCGGGCTATACTTCTTCCCGCGGATCTCCACCCAGGCGTCCCCATTGTCCGCCTTCACGATCTTGTAGGGGAGCACCTTCGTCGCCTTCTTGACCTCGGGGTCGTCGTAGCGACGCCCCATCAGGCGCTTGACGGCAGAGATGGTGTTGTCGGGGTTGGTAATCGCTTGGCGGTGCGCGATCTGCCCCACCAGCCGCTCTCCGGATTCCGTGAAGGCGACCACCGACGGGGTCGTCCGTCCGCCCTCCGAGTTCGGGATGACCTTCGGATCGCCGCCTTCCATGATGGCGACGCACGAGTTTGTCGTTCCCAAATCGATGCCGATAACTTTCGCCATATTGTCAGTCTCCTTCGGCCCGGGAAGAACCACGTGCGGATCTCGAAGGCTTCCCGCTGGCGTAGGGGTTAATCACTGTTCGGTTCGGTTTCAACCGCGGCGTCGCTTTTTCGTCTGCTGACCGTCACGAGTGCGGGCCGTAGCAGGCGGTCGTGCAGCAGGTAGCCCTTGTGGTGCTGCGCCACGACCCGGTTGGGCTCATGTTCAGCTGATTCCGCTTGCGCCATGGCTTCATGGCGACTCGGATCGAACGGCTCTCCGAGCGCGTCGACCGGCGTGACGCCGTGTTTCTCGAGGATGTCACTGAGGGATTTCAGCACCATCCGGACGCCTTCGCGTACAGACTGGCCGTCGCCGCCGTCGTGTTCCAGCGCCCGTTCCAGGTTATCCACCACGGGCAGCAGCGCACGAATCAGCGGCTCGCAGGCAAAGCGCGACGCCTCGGCCTGCTCGCGGTGCATTCGCTTCTTGAAGTTCTCGAGCTCGGCGCGCTCGCGCAGAAAGCGATCGTGATTGGCACGGGCCTCCTGTTCGGAGTGTTCGAGCTTGGCCCGCCACTCCGCGATCTCGGCGCCGGCTGAGTCAACGCGACCCTCCGCAAGGCGAGCCTCCAGCTGCGCTTCGGCTCCCGCCGGGGCCGCGTCCTTCTTTTCTTCCGCGCTCATAGCCTCCTCAAACGAGAAATACGAATGATGGTCAGCAGAGGGATGCAGGCGGATAGCTAATGACGGGTTCTCCCCTTGTCAAGGTAGGACGACAATGGTTTGCTCGCCACCGATGGGGCCGTCGCAGACTAGCGAAGCGATCATCCTGCGCAGCCGCGCGTACGGTGAGTCGGACAAGATAGTCACCTTCCTGACCCAGGATACCGGAAAGCTGACCGGCATCGCCAAGGGAGCGAAGAATTCGCGACGGCGGTTCGCCAACTGTCTGGATCAATTCACTCGAGTGCGCGTGTACTTTCGGAGCCCCCCGGGGGCGGGCATGGTGTTCCTCGAGAGCTGTGACCTGTTGACGCCTCCGGGGCTTCTGGCCGAGCCCGCCAAGTTTGCGTACGGTAGCTACCTCATCGAGTTGGTCGACCAACTGACGGCCGAAGCCCATCCGGTGGCCGAGCTGTACTCCCTCTTGGCAGAAGCGCTCGATGAGTTGCGGCGGGGCGCGGCCACGGCAGCCTTCTTACGCGCCTTCGAGCTACGTGTCCTGCATCACGCCGGCTACGAGCCGCAGCTGCAGAGTTGCATGCGATGTCACCGATCACTCCTCTCGGCAGAGCGGGCGTTCTTCGAAACTCAGGGTGGAGGCATGCTGTGCGCCGAGTGCCGAGTGGGCGGGGAATCCATCGTTCCGGTCGCCGGCGAGACCCTGGCGGCGCTGGAGTCGCTGAAGACGACGGCGCTTGCCGACGCCAGTAAGCGCCGCTTCCAACCGGCCACGGCAACTGAATCAGCGCAGCTGATGGGTCGCCTACTGGCGTTGCACGTACCGCGGCCGTTGCGGTCGGTACACTTGATCGCCGCGCTGTCTCAGGCCGGATGAGGTCGACGAACGCGCGGCGCACCTCCGGACCGGTTGACAAATTTCGGTACCTCTCGTCAAAAGTTACACGCGCACTCGGGCACCGTCGAACCCCGGATAGGCTGGGCGGCACCACTATCGTCGGCTGAGCTGTCCAGCAGTCGTCGGGTATAGACATTGCTCTGGAACATGTACCGGAGAAGAGTTAGAGCGCCTGTCCACACCGGGATAACGCATATGGGCACGAACACCATCCGCACCAAAAAGGGCTTCACACTGATGGAGCTGCTTGTAACGATTGCCATCCTGGGGATTCTGGCGGCCATGGCGTTGCAGCAGTACTCCTTCTACCGGCAGAAGGGCTTTGATACTCGCGCCGTATCCGATTTGAGTTGGGCGGCGAGGGCCGAGGAAGCTCTCTACGCTACGACCGCCAGTTACCAGAGTTGTTCCAGCACTACCGACTGCGCATCGAAGCTGCCTGGGTTCAGCGGATCGAAGGACGTCGTGATCGCGATGAGCGAGACCGGCGCTTCCTTCACTGGCACCGCCTCCCACCCCGCGGGTACCGGCAAGGTTTGGACCTACGACAGTTCTGCCGGCGGCATGCAGCCGTAGGTATGGCTGGCTGAGAGACGCCACGCTCTTCGTAGCGTGTCTGTCCGACGGCCAGCGCACCGACCCGGAAGCCCTCGAAGCATAGCGACCTCGAAACCCATCGACGCTGAGCCCACGCTGCCGCGCTCGGAAGCGCCGCCCATCGTCGGTAGAATCACTCCCTTCCTGCTCTGATTGCGTCCAGATCGTCTCAGAAGCTTGACAGTCGCCTCCACTGGGACAACACTCGCCGCCGAACCATTTGATGCAGAGGAGAGAGCGATGACGCAGATCCGGACGTGGCGTGGGATCCTTCTTGCCTTAGTGACCTCGCTGGTGACCGTCGCAGCAGCTCGTGCCGACGAGACTTGTATGTCGCCGTACATGCCGAAGATCACCGGGCAGGAGGATTACGTCTACGTCTGGACGGTCGGGGTCGAGGGCGTTGGCGACGGCTCAGACAAGTTCGTCACCGTCGGCGCGAATCCCAAGTCGCCCTCCTACGGGAAGGTCGTCTCATCGGTTTCGGTCGGCGGCCGGCACGAAGCGCACCACGGAGGCTTCACCGACGACCGGCGTTACTTCTGGGCCGGCGGGTTGGACGACAGTATGATCTACGTCTTTGATCTCGTCCCCGATCCGTCCCACCCGAAGCTGATCAAGACCATCGACTCCTTCGTCACCGACAGTGGTGGGGTCGTCGGCCCGCACACGTTCTACGCGCTCCCCGGCCGCATGTTGATCCCCGCCCTGTCCAACAAGGATCACGGCGGCAAGACGGCGTTCGTCGAGTACAACAACGACGGCAAGTTCATCGAAACGGTGTGGCTGCCGGAGAAGGCCGAGTACGGCTACGACGCGCGGGTGCAGCCGCGCCTCAATCGCATGCTCAGCTCGTCGTTCACCGGTTGGACCAACTACATGATGGACTTCGGCAAGATGTTCGCCGACGCGGACGCAATGAAGCACTTCGGCAACACCATGGTGCTCTGGGACTTCCACGCGCGGAAGCCCATCCAGATCTTCGATGTCCCCGGCGCACCACTGGAGATCCGCTGGGCGTTGCAACCGCGACACAACTACGCCTTCACTACCACCGCGCTCACCTCGAAGATCTGGCTGATTGCCCAGCAGGACGACGGGAGCTTCACCGCCAAGACCGTCGGCGACATCGGCGATCCGAAGAAGATACCCATGCCCGTCGATTGCAGTCTGTCGGCGGATGATAAGTTTCTCTTCGTCGATTCGTTCATGGACGGCACCTGCCGCGTCTACGACGTGAGCGATCCGAACCACCCGAAGCAGGTACTCGCACAGAAGATCGGGGCGCAGGTGAACATGGTGTCCCAGACGTGGGACGGTAAGCGGGTGTACTTCACCTCCTCGCTGTTGGCCAATTGGGACAAGAAGGGGAAGGACAACGAGCAATTTCTCAAGGCCTACAGTTGGGACGGGAAGAAGCTGAGCCCGCTGTTCAGCATCGACTTCACCAAGGAAGGCCTCGGTCGGCCGCACCACATGCACTTCGGGCAAGACGAGTTCTACAAGAACCAGATCTACGCCGCCGAGTCGTCGGTGGTCGCGCGCCAGTGAAGTTCCTATCTGTCTTCGTCGGTGTTCATCTGTGGTTTCAGATCGCGTTCGCGAGCGATGCGATCGCTCCCGCGGACCGCTTGCGAGAGGTTGATTCGGCCGAGCTCTCCTACACGTACGCTGTCGGCAGCTTCACCCCGGAGTACACGCCGCCGGCGCCTGGTTCGTACTCCTTACCGATCGTCAAGTCCGTTGCCGACCACCCGGTCCTGAACGGTGATGGCCAAGTGACCAGCCTGTTCGCGCTCAAGCACGGCCGGCTGGCGGTGGTGGCGTTCGTCTACACGACGTGCGTCGAAGCGACCGGGTGCCCGCTGAGCCAGGCGGTTTTGCAGCGCATCGATCGCGGTTTGGCGATTGATCCGCAGTTGGCGCGTCAGGTCGTGTTGATCACCATCAGCTTCGATCCCGAGCGCGACACGCCGGAGCGGATGAAGACCGTGAGCGGCTTCTACCAGCCGCAAACGGATTGGCGTTTCGTGACCACGCAGAACGACGCCGAGCTGCAGCCGCTGCTCGCCGACTTCGGTCAGCCGGTCGCCAAGCTGCGTTTCGCCGACGGCCAATGGAGCGGTCTCTTCCGACACGTGCTCAAGGTGTTTCTGCTCGATGCCACCAATCACGTGCGCAACATCTACAGCGTCGGCTTTCTCAATCCGCAGCTTGTGCTGAACGATCTGCGCACGGTTTTGATGCAGTCGCCGAACGGGCCAGCGGAGCGTCTGAAACGCCCCGATAGTCGTTGATCTCAGGCCCTACCTCGCTGGATACTCACAGCAGTGGCTACCGGCTGGAGGAAATCATGCAGAAGTGGCGCATCGGCGATGTGACCGTCACAAAGATTGTCGAACTCGAGGTGACCGGCGGCACCCGATTCGTGCTGCCGGACGCGACCCGCGAAGCCTGCCGTCCCATCGCCTGGATGAAGCCGCATTTCATGGACGACGACGGCCGGCTGAAGATGAGCGTCCATGCGCTGGTGGTCGAGACTCCGTCGCGCCGGATCATCGTCGATACCTGTCTCGGCAATGACAAGCAGGGCCGTTCGGTGCCCGGTTGGAACAACCTGCAGGG
>CAZCGA010000244.1:0-6114 GCA_964498075.1 uncultured Binatia bacterium (SeqCode)
CGAAGGCGTCGGCGGCGAGCCCTATCGCATGTTCACCTCACGCGCCGAGTACCGGCTGCTGTTGCGCGAGGACAACGCCGACACGCGGCTGGCAGAGGTCGCGCGGAAGGCTGGAGCGGTCACGGAAGCGGACTTCGAGCGGACCAAACGCAAAGGTCGTTTGGTGTCCGAGGAAGTCGAACGTCTTGAGCACACCACCGTGTCGCCTTCCGCGAAGCTCAATCAGCACCTGCAGGCGCTGGGCACGGCTGAGATCACTCAGCCGGCGAACCTGGCGCAGCTGCTGCGCCGGCCGGAGTTGTCGTACGAGGAGGTTTGGACTCTCGAGGGCGACGACGATCGGCCGCGGCTGCCTGCGGATGTCATCGCGCAGGTCGAGGTGTCGGTGAAGTACGCAGGCTACGTGAAGCGACAGCAAGACGCCGTCGACCGCTTCAAGCGCCTGGAAGACACGACGATTCCCGCCGGCATCGACTTCGGAGCCATCAACGGCCTGTCACGAGAGGTCACGGAGCGGCTCAGCCACATCCGGCCCCTGTCGCTGGGACAGGCCGCCCGCGTGCCTGGTGTGACTCCGGCGGCCCTTTCCCTGCTCTCGGTCCACCTGAAACGACATGCGGGCCGGTGAGGCCCGAAACGGCCTAAGGGCTGCCCTGGACGAGCTTTGCCGGAGTGCCGGCGCACGCGGCATCGATCTCTCCCCTGAGCAGCGGGCGCGATTCGAGATCTTCATCACCACCCTGCTTCTGTGGCGCAGTCGCCTGTCGTTGACTGCGGCTGCCACCCCGCTCGTCATCGTACAATCCCACATCTTGGATTCGCTCTCGCTGGCCGCGTTCATCAAGGCAGGTCAGCGAGTTGCCGACCTCGGGAGTGGCCCCGGGTTTCCAGGGATTCCGCTGGCGATCGTTCGTCCGAGGGCCACGTTCGTGCTGGTCGAATCGAAGCGGAAGAAGGCGAGCTTCTTGCGCGAGGTGGTGCGCCAAGCCGGGCTGATCAACGCGACAGTGACCGAGGAGCGTGCAGAGTCTCTGGATGGGTCGGGCGCATACGACGTCGTAGTCTCCCGGGCGGTCTGGCCCGTATCCGAGTTCCTGAAGGTCAGCCAGGTTCTGTTGCCTGCCGGTGGCCTGGCCGTCGCGATGAAGGGCCCTCGAGGCGTGGCGGAGAGCGGTAGCACGGACGAAGGCTTCTCTCGCGACCAAACCCTGCAGTACCGCCTACCGGACGACAGCGAGCGCGTCCTGCTGGTCTACCGCAAGCTCTAGGGCCTGCGGCCGGCGTCATTTCTACGGCCCGCTCCCCGTTGGGTCGCTTCGGGCTGCCAAGTCCGACAGGCCGCTGGTGCCGTGGTGTGCCGTGTTTCACGTGAAACACTTCCAATGGTTCTGGCGCTGTGGTACAAGCGTGCCATACTAGTTCGCGGGGTGTAGCGGCGGTGGGGCGCGTCATCTGCATCGCTAATCAGAAGGGTGGAGTCGGCAAAACAACGACCGCGGTGAACCTTGCCGCCTCCTTGAGTCTCGCCGGGCACTCGACACTGCTCCTCGACATCGATCCTCAAGGCAGCGCCGGTAGTGGGGTCGGCGCATCTCATGCCGAAGGCTCACCCACGACGTACGAAGTGATCATCGGCGAGCAGCCGGCTGCTACGGCGATTCGCCCGACCAGCATCGAGTACCTCAGCGTGCTGCCCTCGACCCGCGATCTGATCGGTGCAGAGATCGAGCTCGTCCCCCTGATCGGCCGGGAACACCGCCTCGCCGAGGCATTGCGAAGCATTCGCGAGGCGTTTACCTACATCATCATCGATTGCCCACCGTCTCTGGGGCTGCTGACGATCAATGGCTTGAGCGCCGCAGACTCAGTGCTCGTACCCCTGCAGTGCGAGTACTACGCGCTGGAGGGACTCAGCGCGCTATTGGAAACCGTGCAGCTGATCCGGCAACGCCTCAATCCGAGGCTGGCGATCGAAGGGTTGCTCTTGACGATGTTCGATACGCGCAACAGCTTGTGCCATCAAGTCGTCGAAGAGGTGCGACGTCACTTCCCGCGCGACGTGTTCGAGACCATCATACCGCGCAATGTCCGCTTGAGTGAGTCGCCCAGCCACGGGTTGCCCGCCGTGGTCTACGATCCGACCTCACGCGGCGCCGAAGCTTACAAGGCGTTGGCGCGCGAGATCCTGGAACCGAATCGGGCGGCTCGACAGCCCGTCGAGGCAGCGCAAGAGGTGCGAGGAGGATAAGGAGGAGAGATGGAGATGTTGCAGAAGCGCAGAGCCCTCGGCCGCGGTCTTGGAGCGTTGATTCCCGGTACGTATGCTCCCGAAGCCGGGCCGGACAATACGTTCGTGCCTATCTCCGCGATCCGGGCGAATCCAATGCAACCACGCCAGGACTTCGCGGACGAGAAAATCGACGAGCTCGCCGAATCGATCCGCCAGAAGGGGATCTTGCAGCCGTTGCTCGTGCGGCGCGTCAGCGGCGGCTATGAGCTGATCGCCGGCGAACGTCGCCTGCGCGCAGCGCAGAAGCTCGGGATGGAACAGGTCCCGGTTACGGTGCGCGACGCCAACGACAGCGACCTGCTCGAACTGGCGCTGATCGAAAACATCCAGCGCGAGAACCTGAATCCGCTCGAAGAGGCGCGCGCTTATCGCCGCCTGGTCGATGAGTTCGATCTCACCCAAGAAGACATTGCAAAGCGCGTCGGCAAAGACCGCTCCACCGTCGCCAATAGCCTGCGGCTGCTCCAGCTTCCCGCGGCAATCCAGCGCGACATCGAGCGTGGCGTGCTGTCCGCTGGCCATGCCCGTGCGCTGGCTGGCGCCGGGTCGGATGACGCCAAGGTCGAGCTGGCACGCGCGATCGTCGCCAATCGCTTGAACGTGCGCCAGGCCGAGCGCCTCGCCAAGCGGGCGGCACGACCGGTAGCGGATGTGGAGCTCCATGCCGCCGAGCAACGGCTCACGGAGACGCTCGGCACGCGCGTGCGCCTGGTGCAGCGTCGTAATGGATCAGGGCGAATAGAAATCGAATATTATTCAGGCGAGGAATTGAACGGATTGATCGAGCGGTTGAGCACCGCGCGCGCCGCGTGAACTTGGTGCGAGAAGTTTTGACAACGCAAAGCGCAGCATGGTATAAGCGCCGCGCCTAATCCACCAACGACGGGAGACGACTATGGCCCTATTCTCGAAGGACGACAAAGTGCAGCGCCCTGAAGCCGCTCGTGCACCGCTGCCGCCAACCGCGGCACGCCCATATGAGACGCCACAGACCGAAGAGTCCGTACAGGCGAATCTGGGCAAAGGGAGTCGCATCGAAGGGAAGCTGACCTTCGAGGGCAGTGTGCAGATCGACGGACAGGTCGAGGGTGAAATCCTCGCGCAGGAGGCCGTCATCATCGGTGACAGCGCCGTCATCAGCGCGCAGATTCACGCCGAGGTTGTCGTGATCAGAGGGAAGGTGACCGGCGACGTGACCGCGCGCAAGCGTGTCGAGCTGCGGGCACCCGGCAGGCTCAGCGGCAACATCACTACACCGAGCTTGGTCATTCACGAAGGGGTGTACTTCGAGGGGCATTGCTCCATGGGCGGCGGAACAGAGAACAAAATGGAGAAAGCGGACCGCAAGGTCGCGCTGTTCCCGAAGGAAGAGCGTACGAATACCACTACGATGCGGCTACCATCGGAGGCAGTGAAGTAGAGCGCTGTCCACCCGAAAGTTAGCTCAGCCGTTTTCAGATTGTCTACGGCATTCTGACGACCGGGTCGGGCCATTGGCCAGGCACCGGTCGTTGTGTATCGACGCAAAACCCGAAAAGCGAATTCAGCATGCTCACGTTTCCTCCGGACATATCCTTCCTGATTCAGATCGCCTCGTTCGTTGTCCTCTGGTTCGGTCTGAAGCGATTGCTCTTCGACCCCATGATCGAGGTCTTGGAAGCACGCGAGGCGCGCACCACTGGCGCCGGCCGGCTGGCCGCGGAGTCGAAGGCGGCCGCCGACCAGTCCGCGGCCGAGTACGAGCGACGCATGCGCGAAGTTCGCCTAGCCCTGGCAGGCGACACAGAAACCGCACGGGCTGCGAACCAGACTGAAGAACGGCGTCTGCTGTCGGCCGCACGCCAGCAGGCGAGCACCGAGCTCATCCGACTCCGCGAGACGCTCGCGCGCCAGGCTGACGCGGCGCGCCCGGCGCTGGCAGCCGAGGCCCACGAGCTTGCGACCCGCATCGTCGACCGCGTCGTGGGGAGAGCGTTCGCATGAGCCGTCGCGTCGTCGGCTTCGTCCTGGCATCGCCGATCGTGCTTGCGACAGTGGCCATGGCCGAGGAAGAGACCCACCACCACGCCGAAGGAACGCCGTGGGCTTCGCTGTTCTTCTCCACGGTCAACCTGCTCATCTTCCTCTGGATCCTCGCCCGCTTTGCTCTGCCTGCCGTGCGCGGGTGGGTACGCGACCGGCGCGACAAGGTGGTGAGCGCGCTCGAAGCCGCCGCCGCCGCGAAGGCGGAGGCGGAGAAGCTGCGCGCCGAATGGCAGGCGCGACTGGCGGAAATTCATCAGACGATCGAAACGCTGCGCATGGAGGCGCGCCGCGACGCGGAGCGCGAACGCGAACGCATCCTCGCCGCCGCATACCAAACGGCCGAGACCATCCGCCGCGACGCGGAGCGTACGGCGGCCTACGAGCTCCGCCGCACGCAGGCGCAGCTGCGCGCCGAGCTGGCGCGCCAAGCGCTGCGCTTGGCGGAGGAATCGGTCCGCGCGCACTGGTCGGCCGCCGATCAGCAACGCTTCGTGGCGGAGTTCATCAAGCAGGTGGAACCATGAGCGCGGTCTCCCGACGCTACGCAAAGGCATTGTTCGCATTGGCCAAGGAAGGCAATGCCCTCCAGCCGGCCGCCGACCAGTTGAACCGCCTGGCGGTACTGGCCGCCGATGCGGCGATCGCTCCAGTGCTCCGCAGCCCCTTGCTCTCGACGATCCGCCGCCGCGAGCTGGCGGAGACCATCGCGCGCCACCTGACTCTGTCCGACCTGCTGACGCGCTTCGTTCGATTGCTGGCGGATCGACGACGCCTCGGAGATCTGCCGGCCCTCAACCAGCACTTCCAGGATCTGCTCGATGATGAGTTTGGACGCGTACGGATCACCATCCGCACCGCCAAGCCCCTCGATCCCGACCAGGAGCAGGCGCTCATCGCCACGTTCACCACGCTCACCGGAAAGCAGGTCATCCCCAGCGTGGCTGTGGATGCCGAGCTGCTCGGCGGCGTGATCGTCGAGGTCGGCGGCACGGTGTACGACGGCAGCGTCCGCTCACAGCTGGATCGGCTTGCCACGGAGCTCGCCGGGACGGCTTCGCTCTAGGAGGAACCCTCATTCATGGACATTCGCCCAGCTGAAATCAGCGACGTCATCAAGCGCCAGATCGCCGAGTACGGGCGCGAGGTGGAGGTGCGCGAGACCGGACGCGTGCTGTCATGCGGCGACGGTATCGCCCGCATCTACGGACTGGACAAGGTAGCGGCGGGCGAGTTGATCGAGTTCCCGCACCACATCTATGGGCTGGTGCTCAACCTGGAAGAGGACAACGTCGGCGCCGCCATCTTCGGCGAGCCACAAGCCATCAAGGAAGGCGACGAGGTGCGGCGCACCAACCGCATCGCCGAGGTCCCCGTGGGCGACGCGCTGCTCGGACGCGTCGTCGATGCCCTCGGTCAGCCGATCGATGGCAAAGGACCGATCGACGCCGCCGAGACCCGCCGCATCGAGCTGAAGGCCCCCGGCATCGTCAGCCGACAACCCGTGAAGGAGCCGTTGCAGACCGGCATCAAGGCCATCGACGCCATGATCCCCATCGGCCGTGGTCAACGCGAGCTGATCATCGGTGATCGCCAGACCGGCAAGACGGCGGTGGCCCTCGACACCATCATCAACCAGCGCGGCGGCGACATGATCTGCATCTACGTCGCCATCGGTCAGAAACGTTCGACGGTAGCGCAGGTGGTCGAGAAGCTGAGCCGCTTCGGCGCCATGGACTACACCATCGTGGTCGCCGCCACCGCCTCCGACGCCGCACCCTTGCAGTTCATCGCACCGTACT
>CAZCGA010000245.1:0-6077 GCA_964498075.1 uncultured Binatia bacterium (SeqCode)
TGTACGGTTCGGAGGGAGGGGGGACCGGGAGCAACCGGTTCTCCCTACCCCTATCATAAACCAAAGTCGGCTGAAGCCGACTGGAAGAGCATTTGTCGAGTCCCCTTTCAGGGGACTTTTTCGCGACGTAGCCGGCGAATTCATTCGCCGGTGATGGCCACGCATCGCGGTGAGTCCCCTCGGATGGCACAGCCACGTAGCTCGCACCGATCAACCAGCTAGGAACCGCTCGATCGACTCCTCGCTCAGACCCAGCGCTTGCGCGACGATCACACTCGCCGTCAGCGCGTACACGCTGCTGTCCCCCACCAGCTCGCGGCCCAACGCATACTCGCGGCCGTTGACCCGCAAGACGCGGCGACCGTCTCTTTCAATCAGGTCGTGCTTGCCGAAGCGGTGAGTCGTCGGCGCAGAAGCCAAGGCTCCCAACGTGGGGTCGTCGACGCACACCGCCAACGTTCCGCCGCGCGCCACCATCGAGTCGATCAGCTCCTTCATCTCAGCGCGCATGGCCTGCAGCGTCGCCTGATCCTCCGAGTAGCTGGGTGCCAGTGCGGTCACGATGGCAATGTCGGGACGGACGACGCGCAGCAACCGGCGCATGTCATTGGGCCGGCGAGCACCGAGCTCGAGCACCATCACGTCGACGCGCTCCGGAACCACGGCGTGCCAGAGCGCCCGCGCGACACCCGCGAGCACGGAGAGCGGCCGACGGGTGTCGAAGGAAGTGTCCAGGACCGCAAACGCCAACCCGACGTCGGTGTTGTACGAGAGCGGATTGGAGCGCACGCGCAGCTGGGTGCCAAGCAACTCCGTCAGCGTGCGCTTCAACACGGTCTTGCCGCGTCCGCCGGCGATGGCCACCACACGCGGCCGCCTGCGCAGCAGGCGCAGGCGAGAGAGGACGTTCAGCGCCTCCAGTCCGACGCCCCGCCACAGCGTATTGCGCCGGCGCGGCGCCGGGGGCATGGGGAGCGCATACGTTTGCGGGGCGCGGCCCGCGAAGTAGTCGGTGAGTCGATCGAAGGCACGGTCGATGTCGGCCAGCTCGCGCGCGTAGCAGAAGCGCAGGTGCGCCTCGCCCGTCGGTCCGAATGCCACACCCGGTACCAGCGCGACGCGGGCGCGCTCGAGAATGTCGTTGGCCAAGGCGCGCGAGTCGCGCGCTAGCGGCACGGTATCCTTGACCCGCGGGAACGCGAAGTACGACGCGTTCGGCTGCTGGTAGTCGAACACATCGGGCAGGGCGTCGAGCCGCTCGATCATGCGCGCCCGGCGGCGGCGAAACTCTTCCCGGAACTGCGCGATGAACGGCGCGCCGCGTTCGATCGCCGCAATCGCCGCGTACTGCGACACCACCGGCGCGCAGGTGACCAGGGTGTCATGGACCTTGAGGATGGCCTCGGCACGCTGCCGGGAGGCGTGCAGAAAGCCGACGCGCCAGCCGGTCATGCCGTAGGCCTTGGAGAACGAGCAGATGCGGACGACGCGATCGCGGTGCTCGGACAACGCCGCCGGGTTGCCGCGCAGCTCGTTGGTATAGATGAAGTCCTTGTAGACGTCGTCGGTGATCACCAGCAGGTCGTGACGCGCCGCCAGCGCCAGCATGCGCTCGGTCTCGGCCGGCGAGTAGATCGTGCCGGTCGGGTTGTTCGGGTTGGCGAGTAGGATCGCCCGGGTGCGGCGGGTGATGGCGGTGCCGATGGCGTCGGGATCGAGATCGAAGTTGGCGTCCTCGTTCAGCGGCACGAACCGTGGCGTCGCGCCGGTGAGCCGAATGGCGGGGAGGTACGACGCGTACGTCGGCGACGCCACCAAGACCTCGTCGCCCGATTCCACGAAGGCCAAGAGCGTCGCGCTGATCGCCTCGATGGCACCGCAGGTGACGATGATCTCCCCGTCGGGATCGTAGCGCATTCCCTCTTCGAGCAACGCTTCGCTGATCAGCTCGCGCAGCTGCGGCAGGCCCGGCGTGAGCGAGTACTTGGCGCACGCGCCCTCGGCAATCTTCTCCGCCGCGTACCGCTTGATCGGCTCGGGTGTGTCGAAGCTCGGGATCCCTTGCGCTAGCGACACGACGTCCGGCAGCCGGCTGGCGCGCAGCTCGACCGCCTTGATGGGTGACAGCTCGAGCGGGTCGCCGTTGCGAGAGAACGTCGCACCCAGCGCGGCCAAGCCGTGCAGACGCCGTCTCATTGTGAGCCGTCCAGGTGAGTGATGCCGTTCATGACCTCAGCATGCCATTCGCCGCCGTCCGTCACCAGCACGTGGATCGATGCCAAGTCGATCGGCCACGCGGTGCGCTCACCAAGCGGCAGATGCAGCAGCTCCGCGATGACCGTGGCAATGACTCCCTTGTGAACCACCAGCAGCACGCACGCGGGAACGTGTGGCAGCAATCCCCGCCACGCCGCCGCCACGCGAGCGCGGAATGCAGGCACCGCGTCGCCGCCGGGATACGTAAAGCTGCTGAGCGTGTTGTGCCATTGCTGAAAGCGCTCTGGATCGCGCGCTTCGATCTCCTCGCGCGTCAGCCCTTCCCACTGCCCGAAGTTGATCTCGTTGAAGGCAACCACCGGCTGCGGGTGCATGTGCGGCGTGATGATGCGGGCGCCGGCGATCGTCCGCTGCAGGGTGCTGGTGTACACCGCGTCGAACCGCTCCGCGCGCAACGCTGCGTGCACCTGCTGCATCTGCCGGCGACCGCTGTCACTGAGCGGAATGTCCGTGGCTCCGTAGTAGCGGATGCTCGACTGGCCGGCGGTCTCACCGTGTCGGACCAGAACCAAGCGGCGAAGGCGATGTTCCATACCTCGTCATCCCGAGCGCGCCAGCGCCATGGCACGTTCGAGGGCAGGGATCCCGGGACGCCCGCCCAGCTTCTCGCACTTCAGTGCGGCGGCGGCGGCTGCGAACCTCAAGGTCTCCGGTACGGACCAGCCGTGCAGCAAGCCGTAGATGCTGCCGGCGTGGAAGATGTCTCCGGCACCGGTGCTGTCCACGACCGGAACGCGGAACGCCGGCACGTAGTGAAACTCGCCGCCGCCGTAGCCGAGTGCGCCGCCCGGTCCGAGCGTGACGCCGACGAACCATGGCCCGCGCTTCGCGGCGGCGCGCAGCGCCGCACGCAGATCGGCGAGGCCCGTAAGGCGCGCCGGGAACTCGGCGCCGACGATCAACACGTCGGTGAGCCGTAGCAGCTCGTCGATGCCCACCGCCGGTGTGTCGGTGTCGAGGACCGTCAGCATGCCTTCCTCCTTCGCCCGCCGGGCTGCGTCGATGGCTGCAGGCATGTCAACCGCGTCCATCAGCAACACGCGTCCCGCCGTGAGTGTCTCACCGCGCAGCTCGCCGCTGCGCAGCACCAGGTCCTCGACTCGCTCCCAGAGCACCGAGCGCTCTCCGGACACTGCGTCGATCAAGATCACCGAGACCTGCTGCCGCGTGTTGCTCCGTACAATGGCGGCTGAGAGGTCGACGCCTTCGGTGATGAGCGCGGCGCGGGACATGACCCCGCCGGCGTCATCGCCGAAGCCGCCGACGTACGCGGTGCGCAAGCCCCAGCGCTGCAGCGCTACCAGCGCCGTCGGCACCTGGCCGCCTGGCTGGACGTCGTAGGTGAGCAGTTGCTGCTTCGAGTCGAGGCGCGGGTGCCGTTCGACGACGCACAAGTGGTCGACGCTGTTGAGGCCGAAGCCGACCACGTCGAATGGCTTGTCCGCCGGGAATCGGTACGGCAGTGCTGCGTCAGCGCGGCTTGAGGCGGGCTTCACTGCTGCGTCTCCTGCACCGGTGTCGGCGCGTCGCGGTCAACGATTCCGGTAACGCCAATCGTCAGGACCGGGCGGCGCCGGCTGCTCGTGCGCACGCGCACGGCTTCCTTGAACCGACCCGGCGGCGCGTCGGGCCGGATCGTCACGCGGAGCCGCTTCCCCTTCGACAAAGGAGCGGCGTCGAGAACGCTCGCCTCGACAACCTTGCCGTTCGTCTCAATGGGACCGACGGCAACCGCGGCGGTGTTGGCGATCACCAGGCGCACCTCGTTCGGCGCCGCCTGGCCGCGCGCCACGTGGCCGACGTAGAGCTGCGGCGGGTCGGCGGCCACGTCCGCGTCGACGTCTGCGAGCATCGTCAGTGTCGTGACCGGTTGCGCCGGGTCGTTGGAGTAGACGGTGATCGTACGGGTCTCACGCCCGAGATCGTTCGTGGTGTCGAAGGTCGCTTCAATGCTTCCCACGCTGCGTGACGGAATCACGCGCGCCGCGGTGACTGCCGCGGCGCAGTCGCAGGAGGTACGCACGTTGTCGACCACCAGGTCGAGGCCGCCGGCGTTGTGGAAGGTATAGACGTGCGTCAGCTTCGTGCCCTGATCGGCGTGACCGAAGTCGTACGTGGTCTGGTGGAAGACGATCTTCGGCGGCTGCTGTGGCCCCGAAGACGGCTCGCCCGGCGGGCTGCACGCGGCGGCCAGCAGTGCGCTCGCCCAAAGAACCCTGTGGTTCGGCATGCGTCGAGCTTACGGCAGGAGCGCGACGATGCGCGCCGGACCGCCGCTGCCCCCGGCGATCTTCATCGGCAAGGCGATCAGCGTGGCACCCTTCGCGGGCAGGCGGTCGAGGTTGGCGACGTTCTCGAATCCGGGCTTGTTCGCTCCGTTGATGATCTGGTGCACGATGAAGTCCGTCGATTGACCATAGTCCATGCTGGCGGTGTCGACGCCGACGGCGGCGATGTCGCGTTGCTGGATGAGGAACTCGGCGGCCTCCTTCGAGAAGCCGGGGAAGTGCAGGTTGGTGACGTCACCTTGCTTGTCGGTCCCCAGGTAGCGGAGCTTGTCGCCCCAGTACGCGCCCCAGCCGCTCCACATGAGGACGATGGCGCCGGCGGGCAGGCGCCCGTGCTGGTCTTCCCAGGCTTCGATGTCGGCGCGGCTGAGCCGGTAGTCGCGATTCGCCGCCGCCTGCGCGCGCACGTCAACGAGGACGGCCGGACCGATGCACGAGCTCAGCGGCAGCGCTTCGGTTGTGCGTCCGCCTTCGGCGAAGTGAATCGGCGCGTCAACGTGCGTACCGCCGTGCTCGGCCATGCAGAGGTTGTTGGCCGCATACCAGTACCCTTGCGGCGTGCGGCCGTACGACACGCGCTGCAGCGTGAACGACTCGGCCGTCGGCCAGTAGATCGTGTCCGGGCCGAAGGAATAGGAGAGGTCGACGACCTTGTTGGGATCGATGGACGGTGGCGGCGCGCTCGCGCGAAGGTGTGAGCAGCCCGCTGGGATCACACATCCCAGCGCGGCCACGAGCATCAGCGCCATCGGACGGCTCGACAGGAAGGTACACGCCTCCAAGGTTCGGCCCTTCACTCGGCAGTGCATAAAGTGTGGCGCCGGTCCCCGCAAGTCCTATGGCTTCTCGGCGCAGTTCCCGTCGCTCGGAGTCACGGTGATCGAATGGCCGAGCGGCTCCGCTGGCAGGATGTCGGCGTTGACCACTGTGGGTGCGACGTTCCTCGTCTTCGTCGTCATCAGATCCTTGAGCGTCACGGTCACCGGCGCGAGGCTTTTAATGACCGACTCGTGTACCGCGCTCATCTCGGGATCGTTCCGATCGATCACGTTGAGCTCCATGGTGACGGTGTCGTTGCTCTGGTTCGGATCGACATTGCCCGGCTCTTCGATTGTACTGGCGGTGAACGTGATCGTGCACCGTGTCGGGGCCTTGCGGTTGAACGTCGCAAACGCCGCACTCGATATCACGAGCGGGACCTTCGCCGTCTTGGATTTCCTGCCGTTGACGAACACCGAGTCCTGTGCCCCCGTTGTCTTTGCGTCGAAGTCTGGAAGGTCCGCGATGGTCCCTGCGGGACAGTCAGTGGTACTGGCGCTCAGCTGAATCTTGTGCCCCAACCCAAAGGTCTCCCGATCGGCGTTGCGCACCTTGACCTTCACCGTTTTGCTGACCGACAGCGTCCCCAATGCCAGGGTGACGGTGCGGGGCTGGACGGGCAGCACGACGGAGTCATGCGGACTGGCCGGCGGGTAGATGAAGGTGACGCCGTTGATGTCGTCGGTCTGCACG
>CAZCGA010000246.1:0-2919 GCA_964498075.1 uncultured Binatia bacterium (SeqCode)
GACCACCGCCAACTTCTGCGCGCCGCGCACAGACTTTTGGTGATAGTAGTTCAGGACAGGCCAGCAACCAGAGACGAACGTTTTTCGGAAAGAGGGCGACTACTGGACTATCGCGCACGCCGGTACGACGGTGCGGCTGAAGGACAACAGGGGCCTGCAGTACCTGGCCCACTTGCTGCGCCATCCGGGCCAGGAGATCCTAGCGCTCGACGTGGTCCAGGCGGCGCAGTTCAACCCGAGACCAGAAACCGCAGACGCGAGCCGGCGGGCAAGCGCACCGGAGCCCCTGCTCGACGCGCAAGCGCAGCGCGGGTGCCGGCAACGCCTGCGTGAGCTGCGTGGGGAGCTGACCGAAGCGGAGGACAACCACGACGTCGGGGCGGTCGAACGGGCGCGCACGGAGATCGAAATGTTGGCCATGCAACTGCGCGGCGCGCTCGGTCTGGGCGGGCGCGCGCGCGGCGCCACCACCGATCTCGAACGCGCCCGCTCGGCTGCGGGCAAACGCATCCGTGGGGCGATCAAACGCATCCGCGCCGTCCATCCCGTGCTGGGCCGCCATCTGAAGACGACGGTGACGACGGGTTCCTTCTGCGCCTACCAGCCGGAGCGCGACGTCGTGGTGGCGTGGGAGTTGTAAGACCGACGTGGCGCTCATCGTAGACGGGCCATCACCGTGCTGACGGTCGCGCTCGGCGTGCAGCCGGGCTGGGCTTCGTGGCGCGGACGAGCGCGCCGCCGATCTCCGTAGTTCTACGGAATTCGCACTGCGTCCCGCATTTGGGACGCGCCGTGTCCCGCTGGGACGGGCGTTGTCCCGCCCAATTGTGTGAATGCAGCGTAGCGGAAGAGCACGGTCACGCCATGCCGACTCGCCCGGTGGCGACGCCGAGGGTCTGCTCAGCCAGCAGGTCTTCCGGCGCGAGGGCGACTACTGGACCATCACTTACGCCGGGACCACCGTGCGCCTGCGCGACGCCATCGGGGTGCACTATCTCGCCCAGCTCTTAGCACGCCCGACTCACCCGGTTGCGGTAGAGGATCTCTTGGCCGCCGTAAAGGGCGACAACGGCGTTGCGGACACGGAACGCGCACGCTCGGCAGTCAGCAAACGCATCCACGACACCATGCGGCGCATCCAGCAGCACCATCCGGCCCTCGGGCATCACCTCAGGGCCGGGATCAGGACCGGCGCGCACTGCGTCTACCTGCCCGATCCCGCGCGGCCGGCGACGTGGACGACTTGAGTGGGAAGAGGCGGAACCACACGGACTGCAAACATCTGACTGAGCAGAGAGGAGGATGAAATGTTCAAAAGGACACTGTTGTTAATCGGGATCTTTGCCGTCATCGCAGCGAGGCGACCAGCCGCGGCGGTCACCGCGACCTTGGTGGGTGATGCATACACTCTTTCCACTGCCGCGGCGGCGAACAAGGGCAAGGCTACTACCTTGCAGATGAGCGGCCCGCCCGACAGCACCACGGTGAAGACGGCGCACGTGCAGTTCGACCTCTCGACGCTGCCCGCCTCGGTCACCGCCGCGGATATCGCCAAGGCAACCCTGACCGTGTACGTCAACGCCGTCATCAAGGACGGCTCGTTCGATGTCCAACGCGTGACGTCGGCATGGGCGGAGTCCAGCATCACCTCCGGGAGCGCACCGACGCTCGGAGCCGTCGAGCAGTCCGCGGTTGCGGTTGCGTTGACCGACAAGAACACATTCAAGGTCATCGACGTGACCAACGTCGTGAAGGCCTGGCGCAGCGGCAGCCTCACGAACAACGGTCTGGCCTTGGTCGCCAATGCCGTCGACGGCCTCAACGCCAAGCTCGACAGCAAAGAGAGCACGGCGCACAGTCAGGTGCCACGGCTGGAAATTACGCTCAATAATGCCGCGGGGGGCGGTGGTACCGTCACCAACGTCAGCGCGGCGAGCCCGCTGTCGGTCACCAATTCGACCACCACGCCCAACATTACGCTCGGCACCGTGCCGCTCACGGCGGGCGGGACGAACGCGACCAGCGCGGCCGCCGCTCGGACCAACCTCGGCGCGGCGGCGAGCGGAGCGAACAGCGACATCACCGCCCTCAACGGGCTGACCACACCGCTCGCGGTGAATCGCGGTGGCACCAACGCCACCAGCACCGCGGCCGCGCGCACCAGCCTCGGCGCGGCCGCCAGCGGCGCGAACGCGGACATCACGGCACTCTCCACGCTGACCACACCGCTCTCGCTGGGTCAGGGCGGTACCGGAGCCACCACGGCCCTCGGGGCGCGCACCAACCTTGCGGCCGCCGCCAGCGGAGCCAATGCCGACATCACTTCGCTGTCCGGAATCACCGGCAACATCAACTTGCCGCATAGCACGGGTGGATCGGTCGGGGTCGTCAACAGGGCTGGCTTTCCCTTCCTCCACGACTTCGGTACGTCCAACACCTTCGGCGGAAGATTTGCGGGCAACTTCTCGATGAGTGGAACGCAAAACACGGCGTTCGGCGATTCGGCACTGTTTGCAAATACCAGCGGCGCGGACAACACGGCCGTCGGCAATGCGGCGCTGGGGCAAAACACCGCAGGGGTTGACAACTCGGCGGTCGGCAATCGGGCCCTCGGTTTCAACACGACCGGTTCGTTCGATGTTGCCGTTGGTGGCTTGGCGTTGTACGCAAACAGTACCGGCAGCGACAACGTCGCCGTCGGATCGCAAGCGCTGGAGTCGAACGTGTCGGGCTCCCAGAACATCGCCGTGGGTAGTCAGGCACTCATGGCGAACGAGCCCGGCGTTGACAATGTCGCGGTCGGGTACGCCGCGCTCAAGGCCAACACCAGCGGTGGCGACAACACCGCCGTCGGCCGCAACGCGCTGGCCAACAACACCACGGCCAGCGCCAATACCGCGGTCGGGAGCTCGGCGCTGG
>CAZCGA010000246.1:2929-5909 GCA_964498075.1 uncultured Binatia bacterium (SeqCode)
TCTCCCAACACCGCCGTGGGTCGCCAGGCGTTGACGAGTAATACCACCGGGGTTCAAAATGACGCCGTCGGGTATAACGCCCTCGCAAGCAACACGACCGGTAGCATCAACGTCGCGGTGGGTGACTACGCGCTGGTCAGCAATACCACTGGCGTCGGCAACGTCGGGCTTGGTTCCGCGGCTCTAGGTTACAACACATCAGGCAACAACAACATCGCGCTCGGTAACTCGGTGATGGTCAGCAACACTAGCGGCAGCGAGAATATTGCGATCGGCGTCAACGCGCTCTACGGGAACACCATCGGCAACTCTAATATCGCGCTCGGTCTTCTGGCACTCGTAAGCAACAACGGTAGCAACAACATCGGGCTGGGGAATCAGGCACTTCAGTCCGTCCAGACTGGCTCCGGCAATTTGGCGCTTGGCGCCAACGCCGGCAGCGCCCTTGCTGGCGCGGAAAACAATAACGTTGACATCGCCAACGCGGGCATCACTGGCGAGTCGAGTACCATCCGTATCGGTACAGTGGGGACGCAGACCAAGGCGTTCATCGCCGGCATACGTGGCGTCACAACCGGGGTCGCGAACGGGATTACGGTGCTGATCGACGGCAACGGCCAGCTCGGGACGGTCTCCTCCTCGCGGCGGTTCAAGACCGACGTCCGCGACATGGGTGACGCCAGCAGCAGGCTCATGCGGCTGCGTCCGGTGACATTCAAGTACAAGCCGGAGCTCGATCCCTCCGGCACGACACAATACGGCGTGATCGCCGAGGAGGTCGAGCAGGTCTTCCCCGATCTCGTCGCCCGCGACAAGGACGGCAAGATCGAGACGGTGAAGTACCACCTGCTCAGCGCCCTGCTGCTCAACGAAGTGCACAAGCAGTACCGGCAGCAGCGCGCACAGGCGGAGCAGATTTACACGCTGCGGTCGCAGTATGCGCAGCTCGCCCAGCTGCAACGCGAGAACGCGCAACTGGCGCGCGACAACGCCGCGCTGCGCGAGCGCCTCGGTAAGATCGAGCAGGTTGTGGAACACCTGGCGAGCCGGGTGGAGTCAATGCCGGCGCACGTAGCGGGTGCGGCAGTGGCGAGCGACGAGGATCTGTAGGTCAAAAACCGGAACCACCATCAGGGGCTGGGCGTGTCGGTCGCGCGTCTCCCTTGATCCACGCGCAAGAGTCGGACACATTACCTCCGACTCATGAAGCCGGTCGAAGAACAACTGGCCGTCGTGCGGCGGGGAACGGTGGACCTGTTTCCGGAGGCGGAGTTCGTGGCGAAGCTGCGCGAAGGGCGGCCGCTGCGGGTGAAGCTGGGGGCCGATCCATCGGCGCCGGATCTGCATCTCGGGCACAGCGTGGCGCTGACCAAGCTGCGCGAGTTCCAGGATCTGGGGCACACGGTCATCTTTCTGATCGGCGACTTCACCGGGATGATCGGCGACCCGACCGGAAAGTCGGAGACGCGCAAGCCGCTCAGCCGTGAGGAAGTCGCAAGCAATGCGGCCACGTACACGCAGCAAGTGTTCAAGATTCTCAATCCCGAGCGCACCGAAGTGCGGTTCAACTCGGAGTGGATGGACCGCATGTCCGCGGCCGACATGGTACGCTTGTGTGCGCATTACACGGTGGCGCGGATGCTCGAGCGGGATGACTTCGCGAGGCGGCACACCGAGCAGCGGCCGATCGGCGTGCACGAGTTCTTGTACCCGTTGGTTCAGGGATACGATTCCGTGGCGTTGCGGGCGGACGTCGAGATTGGGGGCACGGATCAACGCTTCAACCTGCTGGTAGGTCGTGAAATTCAGAAGGCATACGCTCAGGCGCCGCAGGTCGTGCTGACGTTGCCGCTCCTGGAAGGCACGGACGGCGTGCAGAAGATGAGCAAGTCGCTGCGCAACGCCATCGGCATCGCCGATCCGCCCGAGCAGATCTTCGGCAAGCTCATGTCGATCTCCGATGCGATGATGCTGCGTTACTACGAGCTCCTTTCGAATGAGGATGTGCCAGCGATGCGGAGCGCAATTGCATCGGGGGTGCTCCATCCGATGGACGCGAAGAAGCGCATGGCTCGGTTGTTGGTGGCGCGCTTTTACGATGATCAAATCGCACGACGAGAGTTGGAGAGCTTCGAGCGCCGGTTTCAGCGACGGGAGTTGCCCGCGGATCTGACGACGTACGTCTGGCGTGAAGGCGCAAAGGTCGCAGCAACCCTGCCGCGTGTGCTGACGGCTTCCGGGCTGACCAGTTCCACGAGTGAGGCACGTCGCTTGATTCAGCAGGGGGCGGTGCGCGTGGATGGCGAGCGCATTGTGAATCCGCGCTACGTCGTCAGCGCGGGCGAGCGGGCGAGAGTCGTGCTGCAAGTCGGATCACGGCGGGCGACGGCGATCGAGTTCTCCTCTCCAGAAGAATCCAAACAGGGGGGTTGACTCGACCAGGGGCCTTTCCTATAAGGGTCGTTCCCGCCACAGTGCGGCCGATCTTTGAAAACTAGATGGTAATGCCAACCTGCTCGGAACCCGGGTTCACCGGGGATGGGCAGGGGTGATGAGTTTGAAGGATGTGACGGAACCCGTTGTCAGACAACGCGGTCGGAGGCTCGCTTCCGCCGCGCGAACTTTCAACTGGAGAGTTTGATCCTGGCTCAGAACGAACGCTGGCGGCGTGCCTAACACATGCAAGTCGCGCGAGAAAGGGGGGGCAACTCCCTGAGTAAAGCGGCGCACGGGTGAGTAACACGTAGGTGACCTACCCTTGAGTCCAGGATAACCTACCGAAAGGTGGGCTAATACCGGATATGACCACGGGGATCTCGGTCCCTGAGGTGAAAGGTGGCCTCTGTTTACATGCTACCGCTCATCGATGGGCCTGCGCGCCATTAGCTAGTTGGTGGGGTAATGGCCCACCAAGGCGATGATGGCTAGCTGGTCTGAGAGGATGGCCAGCCACACTGGGACTGAGACACGGCCCAGACTC
>CAZCGA010000247.1:0-5895 GCA_964498075.1 uncultured Binatia bacterium (SeqCode)
TCTCCGGCCCACCGCTTCGTCGGCACCCGGGCCGCTGATCGGCAGGTCGTTAGGCATCCGTGACAAACCTCATGGTTACTCGGCGAGCTGACCTTGTCGCCATACGACAAGATGCGAAGAAGGCCGCGGCGGTACTCGCCGAGATCTATCCCGAAGCGCGTACCAGAGGGCGGGCCCTCAGAATTCTTGCGAACACGATCAATCGCGCTCATCGTGTCGCGCCCGCGTCGTGGGGTGTCAGCCTCTTTCACAGCCGGCTGTGCCTCAACGTGGGGCGAGGTGCGGTCCTACAGTTCTATCCAGGCGAAATCATGTTCATTGTGACGGGCCGACAGCTCAAGTTGGTTCCCGCTTCCGCTCGACGCGCCTTTCGAATGAACCGCAGGTACAAGTTCGTCAAAGACTCGATCGAAGGGCGGCTTCCGGTGGCCCGCCTCAACGCCTACCCCAATTTGCAGGTAGCGCACTTGGATCTCGTCGAGCGCGCAGCTCAAGGTCGCAAGATTTGCTTTTGGAAAGGTGCGCACGCTCCAGCCATCCCCGGTCTTTTGCGCACTTCAGGTCTTGCGGTGCCGGACCCTGATTACGTCACTGCGGGGGAACCTGACAGAATGGCGCCCCCACCGGATCTCGATGAGCTCGACCGGGCTACGGTAGAGGGTCGACGGACACTCCGAACTCATCTCACGATCGAGCGCGATTCCGGATTGGCGGACCGCAAGAGGCGATATGCACTGGCGACACGGGGCACCCTGTCGTGCGAGGTCTGTGGTTTCGACTTCTGGCACCGGTACGGTTCGATCGGCGCCGGTTTTGCCGAGGTTCATCACAAGGTACCGCTTCGACTTGCCCTTGGCGGACGAAAGACACGCCTAAAACACCTCGCCGTGGTCTGTTCGAACTGCCACCGAATGTTGCATCGTGGAAATCCACTGTTCTCCGTAGCTGAATTGCGAGCGAGACTCTCCACCTTGGGGCGTGATGCCTAACAAGGCGATCGAGACCGACGCGAAAAGCACGCGCGGCTCATCGCCGCGACGTTGAGGCTGTAGAAAAACCCGCCAAGTCCTGTAGAATCAGCATTGCCGAGCATCGTTTCGATGCGCACACGGCTGAGGGGATGGGGAGGGGCGGATGGCGCGGTACAAGGCGTACAACCTGAAGCAGGACAAGATGATCCCGCTGAGCTACGCGGATCAGATCGTGCCCGGTTCGTTCGAGCACGCGCTCAACGAGATCGTCGAGGAGCACTTGGATCTGACGGTGTTCGAGGCGCGGTACCGCAATGATCAGACGGGCCGCTTGGCGTACGACCCGAAGGTGCTGCTGAAGATCGTGCTCTACGGGTACTACAAGGGCATGGTGTCGAGCCGCCGGCTGGAGGAAGCGTGTCGGCGCAACGTGGTGTTCATGGCGCTGTCGGCGGACACGCGGCCGCACTTCACCACCATCGCGGCGTTCGTCAGCGAGCTGGAGCAGGAGATTGTCGCGCTGTTCCGCGACGTGCTGCTGTACTGCGAGGAGCTGGGGCTGATCGGCAAGGAGCACTTCGCGGTCGACGGGTGCAAGCTGCCCTCCAATGCCTCCAAGCAGTGGAGCGGGACGCACGAGGAGCTGCGCGAGCGGCAGCAGAAGATGGAGCAGACGGCGGGTGAGATCGTGCGCCGCCATCGCGCGCGCGACGAACAGGAGCAGCACGGTCCGGTGGCGCAGCAGGACGAGAAGAAGCTGGCGACCTACCGGGTGAAGATCCAGAAGATCAAGACGTTTCTCGTGAGCGCGAAGAAGAACATCGGGCCGAGTGGCAACGAGCGCAAGAGCAACATCACCGACCCGGACAGTGCGAAGATGGCGACCACGCACGGGGTGATCCAGGGCTACAACGGGGTGGCGGTGGTCGATGACCGCCACCAGATCGTGGTGCATGCCGAGGCCCTCGGCGAGGGGCAAGAGAATCATCTGCTGGAACCGATGGTGACGGCGACGCGGGAACACTTCAAGGCCATCGGGGGCACGCCGGACGTGTTTGCCACGGCCACGCTCACCGCCGACAGTGGCTACCACAGCCAGCACAGCATGGAGTACATCGCGGGCAGCGACGTGGATGCGTACGTGGCCGATCGCGAGATGCGACGGCGGGACCCAGCCTTTGCGCATGCGGGTCGGTACAAGGAACGCCACCGCAAAGAGCAGCGTCGGCGCAGCGGCAGTACCGAGCGCCAGTGGTTCACGCCCGCGGACTTCGTCTACGACGAGAGCCAGCAGACCTGCCGCTGTCCGGCGGGGCACCAGCTGTACCGCAGCGGCGTGGACCTCATCACGGGTGGGTATCGGGGCGCACACTTCAAGGCGCCCAAGAGCGCGTGCGGACCGTGCGAGTTGCGCCGCCGGTGTCTGCGATACCCGGAGCGAACGGCCCAACGGCAGGTGATGTTTTTCAAAGGGCGTGTGCCGGGGACGGCCCGGGTGCCGACGGCGCCACCACCGGCGATCGAGGCAATGAAGCGCAAGATCGACAGTCCGGTGGGACGCTTGATCTACGGTAGACGCATCGCCACGGTGGAGCCGGTGTTTGCGAACATCCAGAACAAGGGAATGCGCCGCTTCACGTTGCGTGGTAAGGGCAAGGTGAGCATGCAGTGGAAACTGTTCACGCTGGTGCACAACGTCGAGAAGATCGCCACCTACGCCACCGGATGAGGAAGGGCGAAGCGATTGACGAGCTGCTCGAGGCAAACAGGGCGACACGCAGCCAGAGACGATGCAACTTGGGAGCATAGACCGACCCGAACACTCCGCATGATGCACCCAGCTCGACATCGGGGCCTCCCGAGGGGGAGGTGCTGTCGCCACACGGGTTTTTCTACAGCCTCGTTAGGTGGGCAGATTCGACGAAAAGGAGACAGGGTCATGACAGTGACAATGCGACGCGGCACCATTGAAGATGCCAAGGAGTGCGGAAGAATCGACTACGAGGCGTTCAGATCAATCGCCGAGCAACACAGCTTCCCACCCGACTTCCCCTCGGTGGAGGTCGCCACGGAGGTCGTGACGATGCTGCTCTCGCACCCGGGCTTCTATTCGGTCGTGGCCGAGCTCGATGGGAAGATCGTGGGCAGCAACTTCCTCGACGAACGCTCGACCATCGCTGGGATCGGGCCGGTATCGGTCGATCCGGCCGTCATGAATCGCACGATCGGGCGTCAGCTCATGCAGGCGGTGATGGATCGGGCGGTGCAGCGGAGCTTTCCGGGGATGCGTCTCGTCCAGATCGCCTGGCACTTCCGCTCGCTGGCTCTCTACACCAAGCTAGCCTTCGAGACCCGCGAGACGCTCTCTTTGATGCAGGGGAAACCTCTCGCCCTCAAAATCCCCGGCTACGAGGTCCGGCCTGCACGAGAAGCGGATCTGCCCGCGTGCAATCAGCTCTGCGTCCGCGTCCATGGTCACGATCGCGGGGGTGAGCTCCTCGATGCCATCCGGCAGGGTACGGCCAACGTCGTCGAACGCCTGGGCAGGGTCACCGGTTACTCCACCGGCGTGGGCTTTTTCAACCACGCAATCGGCGAGACGAACGACGATCTCAAGGCTTTGATTGCTGTAGCACCGACGTTCCCCGGCCCGGGCTTCTTTGTGCCATCGCGCAACGGCGAGCTCTTCCGTTGGTGCCTCGATCATGATCTGCGGGTCGTTAACCAAGGGACCCTCATGACCATCGGCCTCTATAACGAGCCTGCAGGCGCGTACCTGCCCGCCATCCTTTACTGATGAAGTCTCCTGGCCACGCATGCCACCTAACCAGCGGCTGGAGCGGACCGGCAGGAGTCGGCCGCTCAGCCGCACGCCGTTGGGCGGACCGGGATTAACACACGCATATGCCTGAGGCTCTTTACGACGAAATTGGAAGGACGTACACATCAACGCGGCGTTCCGATCCCCGGATTGCCGCGGCGATCACGCGTGCACTCGGCGACGCTAGGACGGTCGTCAACGTCGGAGCCGGCGCTGGTGCGTACGAGCCCACGGACCTCTCGATTTTCTCGGTCGAGCCCTCGTGGCACATGATCCGGCAGAGAGCGGCTGGAACTTCCCAAGTAGTCCAGGCATCGGCCGAAGCGCTGCCCTTCCGCGACGGTACGTTTGACGCGGCGCTTGCGCTGCTCACACTGCATCACTGGACAGATTGGCGCCGAGGCGTTGACGAGATGAGAAGGGTTGCGAATCGCCTCGTCGCCTTCACCTTCGAGCCTGGCGAGGTCGGCAACTTTTGGCTCACCGACGCTTACTTCCCGGAGATCGTCGAGCTTGATCGCGGACGCTGTCCATCGGTCACGGACCTCGTGCGCCACCTTGGGAATTGTAGAGTGGAGCGCATAGCTATACCGCACGACTGCGTCGATGGATTTCTAGCCGCGTATTGGCGTCGACCCGAGGCGTATCTCGATCAAAGGGTACGAGCGGGGATCTCTGGCTTTGCGCTTCTCGACCAAGACGTGGTCACACGCGGCGTCGCGCGCCTCAAAGCCGATCTTGAATCAGGAGCGTGGGAGCGACGGTTCGGTCACATCCGCCAGTTCGCCGCCCTCGATGTGTGCTACCGACTCTTGGTTACGGACCGGACCCAGCAGCCATGATCTGGCAGCACAAAGCGAGCCGCCCAACAAGCCGCTGCAGCCGGCCGCTGAAGAACGCGGCGGCTGAGCGGCAAAGTCGTTATGCCGCGAACGCGACGCAGAAGGTACTACATGCCCCACAACGTCACTGAGCAGGCAATCGTCTTCATGAAAGCCCAGCGTTTTGGCGAGGCTCTACCCCTGCTACGCCGCGCGATCAACGAGGATCCATTGCGGTCGAACGCTTGGTACATGGCTGGCCAATGCTGCCGCTTCCTAAACGATATTGACGCGGCGATTGCGTACCTTTCGCGTGCGACAGAGTTGAAGTCGGATGAGCCAGCATTCTTGTTGGCACTTGGCATTGCGCTCCAGCTACGCGAGCGGTGGGATGATGCGATCAACGCCTTCCGCCAGGCCATTGAACTCGATCCTGACTACGATCTCGCATACAACAGCTTGGCGCTCACACAGAAAAAGCGAGGTGAACTGACCAAGGCGCTTGACTGCTACGACGCGGGTACCGAGGCTCTCGCCCGTCGAATCGTGAAGTCCATGCGAAATGATCGCTCCAGCCCGATTCTGAAACATCGTGAGACGGTAGGAAATCTCTGGGTTAAGTACGCGGGCTATGGCGCTCTGCATCTAGGCACTATTGCGGACGGTATCGACAGTATCGGTTGGCCAACTGGAGAGCAGGCCGAGGAGGAGGAGCGAACCGAATCGCGCGCTGGACTCTATTGGCTGGACGTGCCCGATGACGAGAACAATACCATACGTGTATTTCTGCCAAATTTCTACAACACCTTCCGAGAAGTACTCAGGCGAGATTTCACATACTCCGACTTGATCGGGAATCGAGGTACTGTTCTTGAGCTACTTGGGCGTCACGAGGAAGCCCGCCAACACTTCGAGGAGGCGACTGAGTTTCTGCCACACGAGTGATTGGCCGAACAAGAGCATCCACGCGACGGGCGGGAAGACGCGCGCCCGTGAGGTTTGGCGTTCCGCAGGTCCCTCGCTGATGCTCCGGTTTCCATGGTACTTGCTCGGACGCGCAAGAGGGCGTAGTTGAGGGCCCATGCCCAGCGTCACCCTGAAGGCCCACTATGACGGGGAACGGATCCAGCTCGACGAGCCGTTCGACCTTCCACCCAATGCGGCGCTCTTGGTGACGGTTCTGGCGCGGCCCGACGGGGACGGTGATCGAGTTGCTTGGCTCGCGGCGAGCAGGGCCGCATTGGCGCGCGCGTTCGCCGATAACGAGCCCGAGTACACCCCG
>CAZCGA010000248.1:0-5766 GCA_964498075.1 uncultured Binatia bacterium (SeqCode)
TGGTTCACCGAAGGCTTCGACACGCGCGACCTGAAGGACGCGAAGGCGCTGCTGGCGGAGCTGTAGGCGCGCCCGTCTTGGGCGAACTGCGATAGATCAGGTCTCTCAGCGCCGATTGATCAGCGTCGCCGCCACTCCGGCGCCGAAGCCGTTGTCGATGTTCACCACGGTCACACCGGCGGCGCAGGAGTTGAGCATCGCCAACAACGCCGCCAGACCGCCGAAGCTGGCGCCGTAGCCGATGCTGGTCGGCACGGCGATGACTGGTTTGTCGACCAGGCCGGCGACGACGCTGGGCAGCGCGCCTTCCATCCCCGCCACCACGATCAGCACCGCCGCCTCACGCAGCTGGTCGCGGTGCGCGAAGAGCCGGTGGATGCCGGAGATGCCGACGTCGTGCACTCGCTCGACGACGTTGCCCATCAACTCCGCCGTCAGCGCCGCCTCCTCGGCAACCGGGAGGTCCGACGTGCCGGCGGCAACCACGAGCACGACGCCGCGGCCGCGGATCTCCGGCTGGGTGTGGATCAGCGTCGCGACGCGCGCACCGGCGGCGTACGCAAGATCCGGGAACGCCTCCCGGAGGCGCTGGCCCATGGCGGCGTCGATGCGCGTGATCAGCACGTTGTGCGCGCCATCGTTCAGACTGCGCGTGATCTCGATGATCTGCTCGGCCGTCTTGCCCGGGCCGAAGATCACCTCCGGAAAGCCGGTGCGCAACGAGCGGTGATGATCGACCTTGGCAAAGCCGAGATCCTCGAACGGCAGCGACTTGAGCTGCTCGAACGCCACCTCCGCACTGACGGCGCCGGCGCTCACTTGCGCCAAGAGGTCACGTAGACGATTCGGGTCCATCAGTCAGGATGATGAATGAAACTGGTCGTAACCTGCCGAGGTGAGCCGGACCGCCTTGCCCGAGCGGTCGAGAACCCGTACCCGGCGCCCCGCCGTGATGACGCCGATGCACGTGATGGGACAGCCCAGTTGCGCCTGCATGCGTTCCAGCCGATCCACTCGTCGCTCCGGTACAGTACACAGCAACTCGTAGTCTTCGCCACCGTGCAAGGCAAGCCGATCGTCCGCCCCCAACACGGCGCGATACGCCGCCGACAGCGGCAGGCGCGCGCAGTGGATCAGTGCACCCACCCCACTCTCGTGACAGATGTGGCCGAGGTCCTGGACGAGCCCGTCGCTCACATCGATCATCGCGGAGACGATGCCCGATTCGACCAGCGCACGCCCGACCTGCAGGCGTGGAGTGGGCGCGCGAAAGCGCCCGATCGCGTAGGCGGCGCGCCGGTCGCGGCGGCTGTCGCGCAACGCGGCGACGCCGAGGGCCGCGTCACCCAACGTGCCGGTTACGTAGATGCGGTTGCCGCGCCGCGCCGCTTGCCGGGTGACGATTCGCCGCGGCGCCTCGCCGATCAGTGCGAGCGTCACGGATAGCTGCGCGGCGCGCGACAAGTTCCCGCCAACGACGACGGCACCGCCGGCTCGGGCCGCCGCGACGATGCCGGCTTGCAGGCGGAACAACTCGCGCACCGGGTAGGCCGCCGGCACACCGAGGTTGACGACGCAGAAGCGCGGGCGTCCACCCATGGCGGCGATGTCGCTGGCATTGACCAGGAAGCTCTTGCGCCCGATCTGCTCTGCTGACATCCAGCCGGCTTTGAAGTGGACACCTTCCACCAGAGCATCGATCGTGAACAGCAAGCGCCGGCCGCGGCTGCGAATGACGGCGCAGTCCTGCCCGGGTCCGACGACGGTCCCCGGTCCGAGCGGCAGTCGCGGCAACAGCTTCGAGAGAAAGGCGAACTCGCCGACGTCAGCGAGCGTGCGGAGGGTCACTGCTGGTCCTCCGCAGGCAGCGCGTGCGGGCAGCCGCTACGGCGCTCAGCCAGCGTCGCCGACTTCTTGCAGCTTGCCGTCGTACACCTGCAACAGGAAGAGGCTGCGCTGCACACCATCCGGCGTCACGTTCAGCTCGCCTGTCGCCCCCTCCACCGGGCCGAGTGCTTGAAGGCGGCGCACGACATCCGGGCGTGAGTTCGCCCCGGCATCGAGCGCGCGTTTCGCCAGCAGGGCGGCGTCGTAGGCTTGCGCTTCCAGGGCGCCGGGTGGCTCACCATACGCACTGGTGAACCGGTCGACAAACTCGCGCGTCGCCGGCCGTGTACTGTCGGCATAGAAGCCGTCGGTGAACAGGATCCCGCTCAATCCCGTTCCGTTATGATCCGCCAAGGTCTCCCAGCCGTGCACGCCGAGCAGGGTGACGTCGGGCATCTCCCGCTGCAGGTACTTCGCAAAGCCTGCCGCCGTGGGAGCGCTGTCGGGCAGGAAGACCGCCTCCAGATTCTGCTCCTTCCGCCACTTCTTCACCGCGGCGCCGTCCACGCCTCGGGTTTGCGGGCGGTAGGCGTCGGTCCCGACGACCGTGCCACCGCGCCGCTTCACCTCTTCGCGAAACGCCGACAAGAACTGTTTTCCGTAGGCGTCGCTCGGATAGACGATCCCGAAGCGACGCAGCCGGATCCTATCCATCGCGTAACCCAGGAGCGTGCTGACTAGATTGGAACGGGTCATGCCGACTTGCATCACGTAGCGTCCGCCCAGGCCGTCGCGTTGTGAGAGCAGGAAGAGCGGGAGCCTCATCTGCTCGGCCTGCGGCGCCACCACATCGGCATCCTCGCTGCGCAGCGGTCCGATCACGACCAGCACGTTCGGATCACGTTCCAGCTCTTGGAGCACGCCGGTGGCGGTGGCCGGGTCGCTGCCGGTATCCTTCAGGACGAGCCGGTCGCTGTCCTGTCCGAATAGGAGCCGCAATCCGCGTAACGAGTGCTCGCCGAACTCGCGGGCCGGGCCCGTGAGCGGCAGCAGGCACCCCACCTTGGCAATGCCTTGGATGATCTCTTCAGGCGGTTCTTCTTCCGCAGCCGGCTCTGGCGGCTCCGCCGGAACGGTCTCGGGCGGTGCGGTCTCCGCGACGACCGCTGCCCTTGGCGCTTCCTTCTCCTCGGCGGGCCCACGGTCCGGGATCCCGGGCCAGCCACCCTCGGCTTCCGGTTCGGGCTCCGCGGGCTCGTTTGCGGCCGGCACTTGCGGCTGGGACTCTGGCGGTGCCTCCGGCTTGGCGCGCGCCGCTGCCTTCTCCGGCGCTTTGGCAGCTGGTCGTTTCACTTGGGACCGCGTCTCAGCCCCACTCGCCTTGGGAGGCTTCGGAACGACGGCAGCCACTTGCGGTGGGGTCGCCGGTGGTCGCTTCTCAGGAGCGTTTGGCTCGGCACCGCCGACCTCTGCGGCGCCGTACGACTCCTCCTCCTCCTCCTCCTCCGCGAGCTGCGCTTCGTCGGTCGGCGGAATGGATTCATCGATAACCGGGGCCTCGCGCGCTGCGATCTGTCGATCCAGCAAGTGGGCGACGTCCTCGGTGTTCACGAGGCGGCGTGCTCGCGCCAGCTCCACATCGTTCAGGCTGCGCGCGACCGCGAGGATCCGGCGGCGCAGCTTCTGGCGGTCGGCATCGTTGCTCATCCTCCAGGCAGCGTCCCAGGTCTGCAGCGCAACCATGGTGTGACCCAACGCGCGCTCCGCGTCGCCGCGTAGGGCGTCGACTTGGACCCACTTGGCCTTGGGATAGCGGCGCGCCAGGTCATCCAGCGTCGACAGGGTCTGGCGATAGTGCCCGAGGCGGTACTCCGCGAGCGCGGTCTTGTAGTAGACGCGTGCCGTGAACTCGTCTGGCTCGCCCAGATCCAGGTACGACTGGTAGGCCTCAACGGCGGCTTGGTAGTCCTGGTAGCGGAAGGCCTCGTCACCGCGGCGCACGGCCATCGGTGGCTCCGGGGGAGCGGTGATCTTCTCACTACACGCGCTCAGCACGAGGGCGAGGCAGAGCCACCCGCGAGCAGCGCGCACGACGGACCCGAGGCGTGGAGGCATCACCCAAACATCTCCTTCACCTTATCGAGGAACCCTTTGGAGAGAGGGTTTACCTCTTCTCCGCTGCTGCGTGCAAACTCTTCGAGCAACTCTCTTTGCCGGGCGGTCAGCTTGCGGGGGGTTTCGACGACGATGCGGACCAGCTGGTCGCCGCGTCCGCCGCCGCGCAGATCGGGAGCGCCCTTGCCTTTGAGGCGGAGGACCGCCCCCGACTGCGTGCCGGAAGGGATCTTCATCTTCGTCTTTCCTTCGAGGGTCGGGACGTCCATTTCGAGGCCCAGCGCCGCCTGTGGGAAGCTGATCGGGATCTCGCAGACGACGTGCTTGTCCTGGCGGGTGAAGAAGGGATGCTCGCGCACGTTGATGACCACGTACAGGTCGCCGGGCGGCCCGCCGTTGCGCCCGGTCTCGCCTTCACTGCGCAGCTTGAGGCGCGACCCGACATCGACGCCGGGTGGAATCTTGAGATTGAGGGATTGGGTCTTCTGCATGACGCCGGAGCCGCCGCAGGTGCGGCACGGGTCCTTGATCACACTGCCCTGTCCGTTGCACTGGCCGCAGTTCTTGGCGATGGTGAAGAAGCCTTGCTGGAAGCGCACCTGTCCGCTGCCGCGGCACGCCGGGCAGGTCGTACGGGCGGCACCACCCTTGGTGCCGTGGCCGTTGCAGCTCGCGCACGCGGCGAGGCGTGGAATGCTGATGGCCTGCTCGGTTCCGAAGATGGCCTCCTCGAACTTGATCGTCAGGTCGTAGCGCAGATCCTCGCCGCGGCGGGCGCGCGTGCGGCCGCGTCCGCGGCCACCGCCGAAGACGTCGCCGAAGATGTCGCTGAAGATGTCTTCGAACCCGGCGGCGGAAAAGTCGAAGCCGCTGAAGCCGGCGCTTTGCTCAAAGGCGGCGTGGCCGAAGCGGTCGTACTGCGCGCGGCGCTCCGCATCGCTGAGCACCTGGTACGCCGCGGACGCTTCCTTGAAGCGCTCCTCGGCGGACTTATCTCCGGGGTTGCGATCCGGATGGTACTTCATCGCCAGCTTGCGGTAGGCCTTCTTGATCTCCTCCTCGCCGGCCTCGCGACTGACGCCGAGTATCTCGTAGAAATCGCGCTTCTGCGCCACCGCTCGCTCCTCGCGTCGTCCCTAGTGGCTGACGGTTCGCTTCCGCTGTCCAGTAATCGCCCGCTGTCCTGAGGGAACGCTACTGCGGGCACAATACAAAAGCCCTCCGCCTCAGTCGAGGGGAGGGCTCTTGTGGGCCGGATCGGGACGGGTCGTTCACCCCTTTACTTCTTCGAAGTCGGCGTCGACGACGTCATCGCGCGGTCCCTGCGCGGCGGCGCCGTCTCCGGTCGCGCCATCCTGCGGCCCCTGGCCGGTGCGCTGGGAGGCCTTGGCATACATCGCTTCCGCAAGCTTGTGGGAGGCTTGGGTCAGTTCGTCGAAGGCGGCCTTCATGGCGGCGCCGTCCTGCCCTTCCAGCTCCTTCTTCGCCTTCTGCAGCGCTTGTTCAATGGTGCCCTTGGTGCTCGCATCGACCTCGCCGCCGTGTTCCTTCAAGGACTTCTCCGTCTGGTACACGAGGCTGTCCAGCTGATTGCGGGCTTCGGCGGTTTCGCGACGCTGGTGATCCTCGGCCGCATGGACCTCGGCATCCTTGACCATCTGCTTGATCTCCTGCTCGCTCAAGCCGCTGGATGCCGTGATGCGGATCGATTGTTCCTTCCCGGTGCCGTGGTCCTTGGCGTTCACGTGGACGATGCCGTTGGCGTCGATATCGAAGGTCACCTCGATCTGCGGCATGCCGCGCGGAGACGGTGGAATGTCACTG
>CAZCGA010000249.1:0-5728 GCA_964498075.1 uncultured Binatia bacterium (SeqCode)
GACCGGCGCGCGGTCTCCGCCGGCGCGGCGTCGCGCGGGGGGGATCAGCTCTCAAAGCGGCGCAACTCGGCGCGCACGGCGATGTGGGCGCTGCGCAGGCCGGCCAGCAGGCCGTCTTCGTAGTTGAACGCGGGGTCGCGGACCAACGCCGGAAAGTCCTGCGGGTTGCGTAGGTCCTCGGGCGTCAGCGCCGGCACGATCGCGCGCGCCAGCTCGAGCACCTTGCGGTCCTGCTGCGCGACCATCTCGGTGAGGAGGTGATCCAGGATGGCGAGCCACTCACTCGCCGTCTGCGGCGCGCCCGCGCTCAAGGACCGTCAACCCAGCAGCGTCAGGAACTGGTGCAGGAGATCGTCGCGTACGTGGTCGGGAACGTCGTCGTCCCTCAACCGGGTCAGATCGCTCCGATACCAGCTGCAGTCGCGCACGTAATAGTAGGAGAAGACCTGATCGAAGGCGACGCAGGCGGTCAACGCGTAGTCGCCGCTGCGCGCGGCGATGACCGATTGATCGTCGGCCAGATGGAAGCCGGTGTCATGCATGGCGCGAAAGACATTGATGCGGAGCCCGACGTAACGACGCAGACACGACCAGCGCGCTTCGAGTGACTGCTGACTCACCGCATCGATCCTTTCGCGCTGATCGTCACGACCTGGCCCCGTGGGTGAAACCATGCTAGGCAAAATGCGAATCCAAAATCAAGGACCAATGACGATGACGGCGACCATGACGATGCGCGAACCCGTGCGGTTCTTTCTCGACCGTTTCGGATTGAGTGAACGGCTGCTCGAGCAGATCGTCGGCAGCGCGATCGCGCGCCGCGCCGACTACGCCGATCTCTACTTCGAGATGCGCACGGCGCAGAGCGTCGGCCTCGAAGAAGGTCTCGTGAAGACCGCCAGTCAGCAGATCATGCAAGGCGTCGGCGTGCGCGTGGTGGCGGGAGACAAGACCGGCTACGCCTACTCCGACGACGTGACGGTGGAGAGCGTGCGGCTGGCGACGCGCACCGCACAGGCCATCGCCCAGGAGAGCGGCGAGACTCGCGCTGTGGCCGTGCGCGAGCGGTCCGCGAGCCACAATCTCTACGCGCTGCCGGCGTCGCCGCTGGAGGTTGCGGTGGCTGACAAGGTCGAGCTCTTGAACCGGATCGACGTCGCCGCGCGCCGCCACGACCCGCGCATCAAGAACGTGTTCGCCTCGGTGGGTGTCGAGCAGAAGCTCGTGGTCATCGTCAGCTCGTCAGGCATCGTCGTCGGTGACGTGCAGCCGCTGGTGCGGCTCAACGTCACTTGCCTGGCGGAAGACGGCGGCAATCGGCAGCAAGGTACGTACGGCGGCGGCGGCCGCGTCGCTTACGACTTCCTGCTCGAGGGTGACCGGTATCTGCGCTTCACCCGCGCCGCCGCCGAGCAGGCGGTGCGCAACTTGGAAGCGGTCGACGCCCCGGCCGGCACCATGACGGTGGTCCTCGGACCCGGCTGGCCGGGTATTCTGCTGCACGAAGCGATCGGCCACGGCCTCGAAGGAGACTTCAATCGCAAGAAGGTCTCAGCGTTCAGTGGGCTGCTCGGACAGCCGGTGGCCTCACCGCTGTGCACGGTCGTCGACGACGGCACGCTGAGCAACCGTCGCGGCTCGCTGAACGTCGACGATGAAGGCACACCGACGAGCCGCACCGTGTTGATCGAGAAGGGTATCCTGTGCGGCTACCTGCAGGACCGGCTCAACGCGCGGCTGATGGGCATGCCGCTGACCGGCAACGGCCGGCGCGAGAGCTTCGCGCACATTCCGATGCCGCGCATGACCAACACGTTCATGCTGCCGGGCGAATCGACGCCGGAGGAGATCATCCGCTCCGTCGACCACGGTCTGTACGCCGCCTACTTCGGCGGCGGCCAAGTCGACATCACCAACGGCAAGTTCGTGTTCTCGGCCAGCGAGGCCTATCTCATCGAAGGCGGCAAGCTGACGCGGCCGGTGAAGGGCGCCACCCTGATCGGCAACGGCCCCGATGTGCTGAAGCGCATCAGCATGGTCGGCAATGATCTGCAGCTCGATGAAGGCATCGGCACCTGCGGCAAGGACGGGCAGTCGGTGCCCGTCGGCGTCGGCCTGCCGACCATTCGTATCGACGGCCTCACCGTCGGCGGTACGCAAGCGGCGTGAAGCGTGAAGCGTGAGGAAGAGACGATGAGCGTCCAGCCGCTTGAGGAGATTGCGGAGGTGCTGCTGGCTGGAGCGGCGCGTCATGGGGCGACTGCGGCCGATGTCGTCGTGGCCGAGGGGGACGAGCTCGACGTCGGTGTGCGCCTCGGCGCCGTCGAGAAGTTGAAGCAGGCGCGCTCGAAGCACCTCGGCTTGCGGGTGTTCATCGGTGAGCGTAGCGCCCTCTCCTCGAGCGCGGATTTCTCGCGCGACGCGTTGGAGAAGCTCGCGGAAGACAGCTGCGCGCTCGCGCGCGTCACCGCGCCGGATCCATTTTCTGGACTCCCCGACCCAGCCGACCTGGCGACTCGCATTCCGGACCTCGACCTTTTCGATCCGCAGGTGGAGGCGGTGACCGCCGAGCAGGCGATCGCGTCGGCGCTGGAAGCGGAGCAAGCGGCGCTCGATGCGGACCCGCGCATCACCAACTCCGAGGGCGCGAGCTTCAGCGCGTCCACGGGGCGGGTGTTGTTTGCGTCGAGCGGCGGCTTTCGCGGCGAGTATCGTGGGTCGAGTGCGTCGTTGTCTGTCGTGCCGGTGGCATCCGACAACGGCTCCATGCAGCGCGACTACTGGTACTCGGCGCAACGCAAGCTGGCCAAGCTGGAAGCGCCGGCGGCTATCGGGCAGAAGGCGGCCGCGCGGGTGCTGCGCCGGCTGAACGCCCGGCGCGTGCCGACGTGCGAGGTTCCGGTGATCTTCGATCCGGAGATGGCGGGCGGCCTCCTGCGTCACCTTGCCGGCGCGATCTCGGGCTATGCCCTCTACAAGGGCGCGTCATTCTTGATCGGCAAGCTCGGCCAACGCATCGCGCCCGACTGGGTGACGGTGATCGACGACGGCACGATCGTCGGCGGATTGGGCTCGAAGCCCTTCGACGGCGAAGGGCTGCCGACCCGGCGAACCGTGGTCGTCGACCGCGGCGTGCTCAGCAGTTACCTCTTCGATACATACTCTGCCCGCAAGCTGCAGAGCCGCAGCACCGGCAACGCATCGCGCTCGGTTGGCGATGCACCGCGCGTGGCGCCGACCAACCTGACGCTGCAACCCGGCACCGCGTCGCCCGACGACATCATCCGATCGGTTCCGCGCGGCCTGTACGTCACCGAGCTGATCGGCTTCGGCGTGAACGCGGTGACCGGCGATTACTCCCGCGGCGCCGTCGGTCTGTGGATCGAGAACGGCGAGCTAGCGTATCCGGTGGAAGAGATCACCATCGCCGGCAACCTGCTGGCGATGTACGACCGCATCGAAGTGATCGGCAACGACCTTGAGCTTCGGCACTCAGTCGTTGCGCCCACCCTCAAGATCGCGCGCATGACCGTGGCGGGGAGTTGAGCTCGACTCGGTCGGTGAGCCACTTCTTCGCGGAGACACTAAGGCTGGACGGTGGTGGGTCACTTCAGCGGGATGGCCGGCAGGCGCTTCAGCGTTCGATTCGCGAGGTCGATCGTGATGCCGACCGACTCGAGCGCCGTCACCCCGAGGAGCGGTTCCGCATCGTCCGGACCGAAGATGACACGTCCTGCGGTGACTTCGCCCATGAACTCGATCTGGACCAAGCCGAACTCGTATTCGTGAACGCTACCGTCAGCCAGCTCATAGACCGTGGTGCCGACCGGCGCGACGCCGACCTTGCGCAGCTCGGCCGCAGACGCGAGTGAATCCGTCGCGCTGGTGTCGACCAGGAAGTCCGCCTCAAACGCTCCGTTCCGACCGCCGAGCGCCTTGAGGCTCACCGTGACGTGCGTCAGTCCCATCGCGTGAGTAGCCTAGCACAACTCAAGCGTCGGGCTCCCACAGACGCTTCCGAAAATAGTCGCGCCAACTTTCAGGGAGTGCGGGCAGCTCGATGGCGCGATGCAGCAGCTGCTGATTGTCGGCATCGCGGGTATAGAGGGCGGAGATGTCGGCGACGGTCACACCGTGATCGTCTCGGTCGGCGAATTCGATCGGTTCGCCAGCGCCTACGTCGCCCTCGCGCACCACCGCGAGATAGAAGCCGGTGCGACCGCTCTTGAGGAAGCGCTTGACCATGTCATCGCGGCCGAATCGGACACTGAGCTTGTAACAGGGCATGCGTGGCTGCGTGACGACGAGCTCGGCGGAGCCGACGCGGACGTGGTCACCAATCCTCACCGCGTCCTCGCGCAGGCCTTCGGTCGTGAAGTTCTCCCCAAACGCGCCCCACGCGAGATCCATTCCCGGAAGCTCTCCACGCCAGTACGCATAGTGCTCGGAGGGGTAAACGTAGACCGCCTTCTCCGCGCCGCCATGCACCGAGAGATCGGACTGCTGGTCGCCTTCGAGGTTGAGCCGGTTGATGCGAACGCCGCCCTGCACCGGTGTCTTCCATATCGAGGTGCGGACTTTGCGTCCGCGCCAGTCGACCTCGCGAGGGAGGCCGACGTTCACAGAGATCAACTTCACGCGTCACTCCTTCTCGAACCACAAGCCCATGCCTGGATCGTTGGCTCCTCAGCCCTCGCCCGCCGCGGGTGGAACGACATGCTGCTGCAGCCACTGAACGAGTGCCTCGCGCGAACTTTCCCCGGCCGCAAGGGAAAGCATGAGCCTCTCCTGCTCGTCTGTCGAGGCATTCAACTCGTGGCCATTGAGCACCAGGAGCGTTTCCATCGCTGCATGCCCGACCCGCTTGTTGCCGTCCACAAACGGATGGTTCGTGACGATGGAATAGCAAAGAGCAGCCGCCTTCTCGGCCAGCGATGGATACAGCTCGGTGTCGGCAAAGGTCACCTTTGGTTGCGCGACAGCTGACTCGAGCGCGCCCATGTCGCGAACTCCCGCAGCCCCGCCCGTTCGCTCGATGACAAGCTCGTGCAAGGTGAGCACCTCCGCGAGCGTCAGGTGGCGCATCAGCGGAGGCGCCGATACAGGTCGTCGTTCTTGCGGAGGACGCGCTCTGCCGCAGCTCGGAAGTCCTCGTCGGCGCGGCTCAGCAAATCAGCAACTGCTGCGTGTGCGAGTTCCTCCGGCTCCAGGCCGAGCCGCAACGCCTCCTGCTGCAATCGCTCCGCCTCCTCGGCTGAAAGCTCGATGGCAAGCTTCATGAGGACGCAATTATGACAGAAGGCCCGCTGACCCGCCACGGGCTCGCGGCGTGGTGCTCAACGGCGCGTCCCACAGGGCCAACGCCTCAGTCCGACGGTAAGTCGTCGATCAGCTCGTCGAGCCCCTTCGTGTGCACGTGGAGGTGCGTGACGATGGCGCTCAGTTCCCCCAACACGTCGCTCACGTCGCGTCGTTGGACGCGCGCCCGCGCCAGGCGTTGCAGAAGCCGCAAGACGCGCGCGCACTCTTCACCGAGCTCGCTCAGCTCCCCCTCGACAAAATCGGCCTGCTCTGTGTGAATTGCGCGAGCCGTGCGCTTCTTCATTTCAGCTCCGAGTCGCTTGCGCGCTCGATTGATAGCTCCTTCTTGCCCATTCGGCCTGCGGCCACGTACTAGCAGCCCGTTGAAAAAGCCCGCACCGCCGTGGCCGATATGATATGTAAGCGG
>CAZCGA010000250.1:0-5579 GCA_964498075.1 uncultured Binatia bacterium (SeqCode)
TGCGGCGACTTCTCGGCCGAGCTCGCCGACATCTCCTGCGGCGGCGTCGGCGCCAGCAACTGGACGATCACCGTGCTGCGCACGGAGAAGGGCGTGCAGGTCTTCGATGCGATGGTGCGCGAAGGGTTGCTCGACGTCCGGCCGATCGAGGAGTTCGAGGCCTCGATGAAGGTCTTCCTGCGCTTGACGCGCAAGCAGCGCCAACGGGTCCCGGTCCCCCCGGGCCGCACCGAAGCCTTCGTCCGCCCGCCGGGATTCGGCGGAATATAAACCAGGAATCAATCGCCATGTCGGTCTATTCAGGGGTTAGTTTCCCGTTCGCAGCGCACTACCTCGAGCAGCTGATCGAAAGCTCGCCGGACATCGTGGTCGCCGTCGACCGCGCCGGGACGATCATTTTCTACAACGACGGCGCCGAGAAGAATCTCGGCTATACGGCCGCGGAGATCCTCGGGCAGAACGTGACCACCCTGTATCCGTCGCTGGAGGAAGCCCGGCGGGTGATGAAAGCGATGCGCAGCGACGACTGGGGCGGCCCCGGCAACGTGAAGAACTTCGAGACCTTCTTCGTCGACCGCTGGGGGCAGCAGCTGCCCGTGGCGATCTCGGGCTCTATCCTCTGCGACGACGCCGGTCTGGAGATCGGCTCCATCGGCTTTGCCAAGGACATCCGCGAAATCCGCCGCAAGGACCGTCTGGCAACGCTCGGCGAAGTCGCGGTGGCCGTGTGTCACGAGATCAACAACCCGCTCGAAGTGATCCTCAACCAGACAGAGCTGCTGGCACACTTCGTCCGCGACGTCGCCTCCGATGAGCGCGCCGTGGTAGAGGACGAGCGCATCGAGGCAGTGCGGCGCGAGGTGAACAAGATCCAGCAGATCATCAACCGCCTCGTCGCGCTGGCACAGGGCGCCGAGTACGGAACGCGCGAGTACCACGGCGGGACGCAAATGACCGACCTCGGACCGCGCGCCGACACGCGCCCGCGGGGCCGGCTCGAAGGCCTGCGCATCCTGGTCGTCGACGACGACCTCGGCGTCTGCCAGTCGGTGCGCGACCTGCTCGCGGAAGAAGGCTGCGACGTCCTCATGGCCAACGGCGGTATCGAGGCGCTCAAGATCCTCGAGAACACACAGGTGGACTGTGTGGTCAGCGACGTGGTGATGCCGGATCTGGACGGGTACGATCTCTTCATGGAGGTGAAGCGGCGCGGCAATACCCCGGTGCTGCTGATGACCGGCTACTACTACGATCGCGACCACGTCATCAAACGCAGCCGACTCGAAGGGCTCGAAGGCGTGCTATTCAAGAAGCCGGTCGATCCGGAACGGCTCAAGGCCTTGATCCGCCAGCTGTGCCACCCCGCGGCGGACGGGGACGCGGCGTCGGCGTAGAGGCCCGCCGCACCGGGCCGCGCGTCGGGGTCGGCGTCCGGGTTGCCGCCGGTGCCACCCACAGCTCGAATTTCCCCGTGTCGCCTTGCACGACCACGCGCTCGGCTTCGATGCGAATGAGCCGGCCGAGTCCCGACACCTCATCGTTGAGACGGTACAGCGCGGTCGCCCCGTCGGGCGCTTCGACCACCGCGAACGAATCCGGCTCACCCACCGCCGTGCCTGCCAAGCGGTACCCCGGTGGCGGGCGCGCCGGCGCGGGCGACACCGCGCCGCTTGCGGCCGCCGCCGGCGTTGGCGTCGCGACCGCGGGGCGCGACGGGGCCGCGGAGCCGACGAGACGGGTCCACAGCCACAGTCCGGACGCCAGGGTGAACAGAATCAGCAAGAGAATGATCAGCAGACCGAGGCGCTGCGACGGCATCATCGCTCCCGCACCACGAATGGGTTCGCGCAACGGTTGCCGCAATCGCCGGCAGACGATAGAAGCAGTGCAGCACCAGGATGAGCTGGATTGCGCGTCATGGATTCCAAGTTCGAAACCGTCCAGAAGGGTCGAGCGATGACCGCGCCGCGCGGGTACGCGCCGCTGGCGACGGCGCCCGAGTCGCCGCCGTCGGTGTGGCAGCTGTTGTCATACTGGGGCGTCGTCGTCGCCTGGATGGCCGCCATCTCACTCCTCTCGACCGAGCCCTTCTCTGCGGACAACACGAACCGCTACCTGGACCCGGTGCTGCGCTTTTTCTTCCCACACCTCAGCGCCCCAGCCTTCACCTTGGCCCACTCCATCATCCGGAAGACGGCGCACTTCGCGGAGTTCTTCGTGCTCGGGGTGCTGACCTTCTGGGCCTGTCGTCGCGGGCGCTGGCCACGCTGGCGCGCCACCTGGATGCTCCAGGCGCTTGCCCTGGCGGTGCTGTACGGGCTCACCGACGAGATCCATCAGGCGTTCGTCCCGAATCGCACCTTCGCGCTCGCCGATAGCAGCATCGATTCGCTGGGCGCAGTGGTCAGCCAGCTTTTCATCTACCTCCGTCACGTTGCGCGCCGTCGCGTCGCGCTCCTGGGCTGAGGAATAGAGCACAGAGCCCAGAACGCAGACAACACGCGGGCGCAAGAAAGTCCGAGCATGGTGGGGAAGCGGCAGCGGCGGCAGGCGGCACGGATGGGTGTCCTACTGCGGATGGAGCGCAGCTTGTGGCGCAGCGGCCTGACGCGGGTGGCCGGCGTCGACGAGGTCGGGGTCGGGCCGTTGGCCGGTCCGGTGCTGGCGGCGGCGGTCATCATGCCGGCGGACAGCGGGCTGCGCGGCGTCGACGACTCGAAGCGCTTGACGCGGGAGTTGCGCGAGGAGCTGGCGGTGCAGATCCACGCCTGCGCGTTGGGCGTCGGCATCGGCATCGTCGACGTCGAGGACATCGACCGGCTCAACATCTATCGGGCGGCGATCGAGGCCATGCGGCGCGCCGTGCTGGCCCTGCCGGCCGCACCCGAGCACGTACTGGTCGATGCCCGCCAGATTCCGGGCATCGCCGTCCCGCAGACGCCCCTGATCGACGGCGACGCGCGCAGCTACTGCATCGCCGCAGCATCGATCGTCGCCAAGGTCGAGCGCGATCGGCTGATGCGCGCGCTCGCCGAGCACTACCCGCAGTACGGCTTCGGCGAAAACATGGGCTATGGGACACCGCGACACCTGGCCGCCCTCGAGCGTCACGGCCCCTGCCCGATCCACCGGCGCTCGTTCGCCCCGGTTCGCGAGCCGCGCCTGCCGGGGCTGTAGGTGCATCCGGATATAATCCAGGTTGGTGGAGGCCGCACAGATGCCGATCGAGATCACCATGCCGAAGCTCAGCGATACGATGGAAGAAGGCACCATCCTGCGGTGGTTCAAGCACGAGGGTGAGCATGTCGAGCAGGGCGAGGCGCTCGCCGAGGTCGAGACCGACAAGGCCGACATGGAGCTCGAGGCCGCGAACAGCGGCACGGTCCGCGAGATCCGCATCAAGGAAGGCCAGTCCGCAGCGGTCGGCGCCGTCATCGCCGTGCTGGACGGTGGAGCCGGCGCCGAGCCGTCAGCACCGCGGGCATCCGCAGCGAAACCAGCGGAGCGGGTTTCGGCTGCGACCAGCACTCCGCGGCCCGCGGCAGTGCCACCTCCACCGCGTGCCGCCAAACCAGCGGCGGCGCCACCACCGCCGCCGGCAGCCGCGCCCAAGCCCGTCCGCATGGCTCCGCCCACGGCCGCCGCACCGCTAGCGATTTCGCGCGGCCGCCAGGAGTTGTCCAAGCTGCGCCTGACCGTGGCGAAGCAGATGGTCGCCTCGAAGCGCGAGACGCCTCACTTCTACGTCACCAGCGAGATCGACATGTCGGAAGTGGCGCGCCTGCGTGCCGCGCTCGCCACCAGCGGCGCCATCCCGGAGCGTCTCACCTTCACTCACTTCCTCATTCGGGCGCTGGCGGTGACGCTGCCGCGCCACCCGCGCGTCAACGCCTCATGGTCCGACGGCGCCATCATCTATCACGACGACGTCAACCTCGCGGTTGCCGTCGCCGTCGAGGATGGGCTGCTCGCGCCCGTCATCCGCGGCTGTCAGAACCTCACCCTGCGCGCCATCGCACGCGCGACGGCCGATCTGGTGGAGAAGGCGCAAGCCGGACGCTTCAGCGGCGACGAGCTGAGCGGGGCGACGTTCACGCTATCGAACATGGGTATGCTCGACATCGAGGAGTTCAGCGCCGTCATCACGCCGCCGCAGGCAGCGATCCTCGCCGTCGGGGCGATCAAGGAGCGGCCGGTGGTCCGCAACGGCCAGCTCGCCGTTGCCAAGACGATGCGCGCGACCTTGTCCGTGGATCATCGCGTGCTCAACGGCATCGAGGCCGGGCGGTTCCTGGAAGAGCTGAAGGCCACGCTCGAGAACCCCGTCGGAGTGGTCATCGCGCCGGAGTGATCTCTCCGGGTCGCAGCGCCTTCAACTCGACGAGGAGCTGCCACAGCGCGTCGCAGCGCGACGCGTGGTACTGATGCGCACACATCCCGACCTCTCGTGCGGCGGCGACGAAATGCGGCATGTCGTCGATGAAGAGGCACTCCTGCACGGTGACCTGCAAGCGCTCCGCCGCCAAACGAAAGACCGCCGGGTCCGGCTTCGCCAGACCCACGTCGGCCGAGCAGATCACGTCGTCGAACAGTGCCGCAACTCCAGCCGCGCGCAGGCGATCGAGGCCGCCGGCTCCGATGTTCGACAGCAAGCCGAGCCGGACGCGGCCGCGGAGGCGTTGCAGGAGCTCACGCATCTCCGGCTCGATTGCCGGGACCGCGGCCTGTAAGCGTTCCCACTCCGACAGCGCACCCTCAGCCGCGGAGGAGCCGACGTGCTCTGCCAGAGCACGCACAACTGCCGCACGATAACCGGCGCTGTCGAGACGTCCCGTGCGGGAGATCACGTACTCTGGAATGTCATGAAACGCGGCCCAGAACGCACCCGGCGGCAACCCCCGCTGGATACCGAACGCGTCGAACTCGGCGATGTCTTCGCGACGAATGACCCCGCCGTAGTCGAAGATGACCGCTCGGACCGTCGGCTGCACGGATCGGCTCAACGTCGCCGTTTGAGGCGACGAACCCAACGTTGGCGGTCGAGCGGCTGAAAGCCTTCTCGGGCATACAGGCGTGTCGCGGCGCGATGTCCGGCGTCGACTTCGAGATCGACGGCGACGGCGCCGCTCTCGGCGGCGAACGCACAGGCCGCGGTGAGCAGTCGACGCCCAATGCCGCCGTCGCGATGCTCCGGCTCCACGTACAGCTCTTCCAACCACGCCGACCGTCCCCCGTGTTCCAGCGGCCAGATGAACGACAGCGCGGCGACGCCGACAACCTTGCCCACGAGTGTGGCGACGAGCAGCTGCCCGTGCCGCGGACGGCTCAGCACCCCCTCAACCGCACGGGCAATTTGCGGCGCACGCATCGCGATGTGGTGCTCGCGGAACTGCGCTGCCAGCAGCGCGGTGACCGCGTCGCGGTCGGTAGGCCTCGCCTTCCGGATCTGCAGCGGCAAGACGGCGCGCGCCATGAGGACTAAATGCTCCGCACCCGGAGTGGTTTCAAGTGCTGCGCACCGCGTTCTTCCACAACGAACAGCCCAGCAACTAAACGCTGCGTCGCGGCGGTGATCACCA
>CAZCGA010000251.1:0-5561 GCA_964498075.1 uncultured Binatia bacterium (SeqCode)
GTCGTCACCGGGTTCATTGGCATTTACGTCGGTTACATATTCCAGGAAGTCAAGCGTCGGCCCGTGTATGTTGTCAAGAGCCTGCGGGGACCCGGTTCGAGACGTGACGAGGGGGTTCCGGGGCCTGGGGCGTAGCGGTCAGATGGGGCTCGCCGAGACGCGCGGCTGAAGAGCGACATATGTGATGACCGAATAGAACGCGGTAAGAGCGGCCAGTAGCGTCACATGGAGGAGAGAGCGTCCCGTCATGGCCTCAGATCACGAAGGGAGCTCTGGAAGCACCTGTAGACGACCGGCGGCGTCGAGTAGCCGTTCGCCACGGCCCGGTTGCGGACGGCGGCCGCGAAGCACTTCAAGAAGGTTGAGAACACGACCGTTGTGATTTGGAAGACCGTGCGCGTCGCCGAGCAGAGGTTCGGCGCTTCTGCCAATTCTGCCAGGGCAAATCCTTGCAAAAGGGTTAAATCTTGTCGTAGTCTTCGGTCGTTTACGAATGTCCTAGGTTGAGCTCTTCTGGGAAAAGGCCTGTGAAGTCCCGAGAGTAGCTGCAGCGTGTCGGCTCGTAAGCAAATTGTTCCCCGGCGGCGCTCCTGCATGCCATTGGCGCTAACCGCAAGGCCCTTGCTGTGTGGGCGGTGCCATTCGATAGAAGGGAGTCTTGGCCACGAGACCGAACCGGATGGCAGCGAGCGAGAGGAGTCGACTGGGCGCCGGGTCGGCCGGTCAGGCTCGGGCGTGTCCGACACGATGCGCCCGGAGTATCCTGTGGGTTTGGCGATGAGGTCGACAGGTTCTTGGTCCGGAGCTTCTCTAAGCCGAGGACTTCGCGGTGGCCATCTTGCTGGTAACGGATTGGGGCGATGGGGACGAAGCCGGTGATGGTGGTAGGCAAAGAAGAGATTTCGACAACGCCAGGATCTCATCTTTGGGGCGGATTGGCTGTGGCGATCCTCCCCGCGTTCCTGCTGGTTATAGCCAGCACCGCACTAAACCGCTTCGCGCTGCTCGACGACGGCGTATTGCTGGCGGGAACTCGCGGTCAGTTTCTGGACAACTTCAGAATCGGGGATTCCGGCCGGTTCTTCTTTCTTCTTTCCGTCTACCAGTGGGTGCTCGTTCGTGTGTTACCGCCACAGCCCTGGGCTTTCTCGGTAGGGAACGGCGTGCTCTTGATCATCGCCGCCTGTCAGGTCCACTATCTGGCGCGCCGACTAGCGGGTCCGCTCGCAGGCATTGCCGCCGCCTGGTTCTTCACGCTGAACCTTTCGACGGTTGAGAACATATTCACCCTCGCTAAGGCAGAGCCCAAGCAACTGGTGTTCTGGCTTGCCGCGCTGGCCCTGATGGGTCGTGCCATTGAGGGCACGGCCAACCGACGAGGGCGATTCGAGGCGCCGCTGTTATTCCTCTGCACGACGGGGACCGTGCTGACGAAGGAGGCTGGCGTTTTGCTATTTGCGCCGCTAGCCCTGCTTGCCGTGAGCACAATCGGGAAGTGGACGACGTTGCAGCGGCGCGACCGTCGCCGCCGCCTCACGCTCATCGCCGCCGGCGTTGCTCCTCTGGCTGGTTTCGCAGCGCTTGTTCTTCTGTACGGACTGAGGGCGGGATCCTACGGCCGAGCCGTCGTCACGGCCCAGCCCTTGACCCTGGGTCACTTCGTCGTCGCCTTTCTGGCCACCGATGCGATCTTCGCTATCATGCTGGTGGCCGGATTGCTGGCAGGGTTGCTGCTCGTGTTCTGCAGACTCCTGCCAGCCCGGGGGGCGCTCGTTTCCATTCTACTGATGCAGCTTGTCGCGCTCGTCGCGTTCTTCACCTCGATCCAGGCTACGATGCTCTACTACTACTACCCGGCCGCTGCGCTGGCCTCTGTGCTGCTGGGGGCCGTTCTGTTCAACCCTATTGTCCGGACTATTCCCTGGCGGATGGCCGCCGCCTTGGTGACCCTTGTGTTGCTGCTTTACGGAGTGGACCGGACTATCGCTGGGGCTTCGGCCCTGAGCGTCTGGAGCGGGCTGGATGACCGCCTCACCAATGCTGTGATCAGCGAGCGACCGGCGCGTGTGCTCTTCGAGCAGGCGGGCTCCTGGGAAACCCATGTACAAGCACGATTAGTCTGGGGCGAACTGAGCCGCTTGCCGATTGGCGTAGGTGTGCTGGATCGACCGGGTGATCCGGAGCCGTTTATTCCAACGGTGTCCATCCGCGAAGTGCGAACAGGTGACTGGATCGTGCAGGTGTTTGGCACGTCCTTGAATGCCAGGATCCCGTTTCGGGGCTTGACCATCACCCGGTCGCCAGAGGATTCCTTGATGAATGACGTGGGCGACAGCTTGTTGCCGGTCCGCCTTGTTCATGAGTTCAAAGGGCGGTTCGGGTTTCCCGCTCACCGTTTCGCGCTGTTCACGCCGCGCCGTAGTTATATTCTGTGGAAGGTCTATCAGCTAGTAGGCACACCACGAGCGGCATTCGAGAACTTGGATACCGATCGCTGGATGTCCAGCCACGCGGAATTGTGGGTCAGAGATCCCTCTGGCGGGATGACCCTTCGGTTTACGTCGTATATTCCCGACGGAGCTCAGTATGCGAATGAGCTTACAGTTTATGCTGGAGTGAGCGTGGTGGCTCGCTGCCCCGGGATGCCGCGGGGGGTGAGCCGGTGCAACGTCGACCTGGCTTCGGTTGCCGGCCGCACGAACGTCGAAGGCTGGGTCCGACTGGAGATGCGCGCGGCGAAAACCTTCGTCCCGAGAGAGTTTGGAGCGATTGCAGATTCCCGGAACCTTTCATTCAATTTCAAGCCTACATGGGAAGCCGGAGCCGGGAAGCTCTTTAGCGAGCCTGGACCCATCGGGCAACATTAAACTGGCGCTAAGACGATCATGACTATTGTAGGCCCGTGCACGTGAAGCTTCCATCCGCCGCCGCCACTTCCGGATCCCACAGTCCGATGCCGAGGAGCCTCTCGTCCGTCGGGAGGTGAACGGCCGGTGTGCGAGAGACGAGCTCGACTCGGTTCGGCCCCTCTTGCAGCAGAAGCTCTATGTCGACGCTCACCCGGTTCCCTGGAATGACGATTCCTTGGTCCGGAGACCGTCGAACGCCGTTGGCGAAGACGTCCACGGTAACCACGCCGGACGGTGTCATTAACTCTCCCCGGATCCGCGCGGCTCCCGCGACATTGCTGAACACCTCGATCTGTCCACCCCCGTTGTTCCAGCGCCAGCGATGCGCCCCGTCTCGTTCCGCTCCGTACCATCCGTCGGTGAAGTTGGCTACGCATGCCCGGCCGAGCTCGCGCTCGACCATCGCCATCTTCTGCCAGTCGCATGACCGGCTGTCCCGATGTACGTAGATCGCATGCCAATGCCTTGACAGGACGGAGTCCACAGGCACATAAGAACCGTCCCTTTTCAACTTTTCGAGTAGGTATGCTCCGAACGCGAAGTGACTCTTCTTCACTACCTCCAGCTCGGCCGGCCGCGTGCCCAACGGATGGCTAGATATGATCACGTCGGGCTTCCTGCTCAGCACGTAGTCAAAGTCGAACTTGTCGTGTCCCGGCACTCCCCTCGGCTCGTACGCGGCCCCCCGTGCGATCACGGGATCGGATCTCCCCAGCATGTCAACGGACCGAAGCCCGGAGAAATAGGGAGTCGCTCCCGCCCAGAAATCGGCTGTCAATGTTCCGGTGGAACACACGGCCTTGAGGCTCAGACCGAGCCGTATATTGTCCGCTGTCTCCTCCCCGGGCTTCGGTAAGAGATATCCGGACCGTAGCAGAAGATACTCGCGCTTGAGACCCACGAGGAGCAGCACCATGCACAGGACAACTCCGAGGAATCTAAGCCGAACCGTCGTTAGGCATTTTGTGGCCGTCAGCGCAAAAAGGATGAGGAACAAAGGGAGCATGGGAACCATGAACCGCCACCAGGGCGCATAGTCTCCTCCCTGATAGGCCACGTAAGCCAGGATTCCCACGATCCCCCAGGCGGCGACGCGTGCGATGAGCTCTCGCAGGAAGATTCCGACTAGCACCAGCGGAACGAGAAGAACAGTGCCGTAGAAAGTGCGTAGGAATTCGACGACGTAATCGATGCCATAGTGTAGCCGGTCTGGCCGGTTCAGCACCTTCAGGTAGTACGTGTTGGGGAGCACATCGCCGAAATAGACGGCCCTGAGTAGCGTGAGAGCGGCCAGGGGCCCGAAGAAGCACAGGCCTGCCTTGAGGTGTTGCCACAGCCTTGCCTCGGGCCGCTGCGTTCCCCAATAGACGGCGGCGAGCAGCAGGGTTAGGAATAGGCCATCGGGCCGCACCAATGGCAGCATTCCGGATACCAGGGGTCCGGCCAGCCACCACGGCGCGGTCGTTGGCCGCTCGCTCAAGAGGCTCAGCGCGGCAACAAACAGGACCAGGAGCATCGGGGCCTCTAAAGCAGTGAAGACCTGAGTGCGAATAGGCTCCCACGCGCCCAGGAGCAGCGCCGCAGAGCAGGCCGGAAGCCAATGCACCTGGTAGCACTTCCTGAAGAGCCGGTACAGCAGCAAGGCCGCCATGACGTGGAACGCGGCAGCGCTCGCAATCATGGCGTACGAGGGCTCGCGCACAATGGTCATGAGCAACGCGATCCACATCACCCACAGGAAGTTCGTGTATCCTTCGACGGGAGCCTCTCCGACGTTCCACACGAGGCCGTGACCGTTCACGAGATGGCGCGCATACCGCATCGATATGTAGGTATCGTCGAGGAAGGTCGGGAGTCTCTGGCCCTGGATGACGGTGGTCTCGCTGCGGGCCGCCACGAAGTACAGGGTCACCATCGCCAGCGCGAGCAGTGCTAGAAACACGTATTCCAGCCAAGCGGCCTTGCTGGGCGCCTTGCCTCCTCCGGTCGACTGATCCGGGTTCATGGTTTCCTCTCAGCCCCAAGAGCCAGAGGCGCGATCACTCGTGCCCCGCTCCGATGGGATCTCTCCACGCGCCGATCCTCGTTGGAGACGGGCCCGACAGCGTAGAGCGCCACGGTCTTCCTGTTGGCCACCACGTTTCCTGCTCCTGCCCTCAAGGCCGGGTCCGCGCCGTGGCCTTCGCCGACATTCCCGGTGCGCTAGGATGCTCTACGAGGCGTCGAGCCCGAATGATCTGACCGACGCTTCGTGCCAGGCACACAGCGAGTTTACCTCACAGCGGTTCAGCCAATGGCGGCGAAAGCGAGTCTGCATAGATGCCGGGGGGGCGAAGGTCTGCTGGCGCACGGCCCGCGGGACACTTCGACTCAGGCGCGCCAAGCCAGACGCGGTCAGCCCGGGCAGGGCCCTGGCCGCACTTGGAGACGGATGAGCCCGATGGCGCTTCGGCGCGGGCTGCGAGTTTGAGGATCCCAGCCGCCGACGGGCGCGGGGCGGCTCGGCTCGAGATGGATGCTCCAGGCCGGCTTGGGGAGCTGCGCCTCGATCCGATAGTCCCGCGGCTCGGTGTCGGACGGCACCACCGTGGCGCTGTGATCGCCGAGGCGGATGACGACCGGCGCTGCTACCTGGAGCGGGGTCGCCCGGAA
>CAZCGA010000252.1:0-5545 GCA_964498075.1 uncultured Binatia bacterium (SeqCode)
TGATCGGCGACACCGTCAATCTCGCCGCCCGCCTGCAGAGCATGACGCGCGAGCTGGACGCGGCGGTGGCCATCGACGACACCACCTTTCGCCGCGCCGGCCGTGAGGCGTGCGCGGCGTTCGTGCGCCATGCGGATCTGTCCATTCGCGGCCGCGCCCAGCCCGAGACCGTGCACGCCTTGCCGCTGTGACCAGAGCCCCCGCCAGCGGAGAATCACGGGGCTGCCCGATGATGTCATCGACGCGCTCGTCGCCCGCGCCGACGGCGTGCCGCTCTACGCCTGGTTCACCGAAGGCTTCGACACGCGCGACCTGCAGGACGCGAAGGCGCTGCTGGAGGAGCTACGGTGATGCGCTGCGCTTCCTGCGGCCACGAGGCGACCAGCAGTGAACGGCCCGAGCGTCAGCTTCCGGCTGTGGCAGAAACAAAACGGGCGACCGTGGCCGCTCCAATCGCCGTTGGAGCAGAAAAACCGTTGAAAACTGAAATGGTCCCAAGGGGATTCGAACCCCGCACCGAGTGCGAGAACGCTGGAGGATCCGAAGACCGGAACCGCCGCGAAGCGCCATCTACCGCCACGAGTTGTCCCCCGGGGGGACAATCTCGGAGACGACGATGAACGCGCTCTCGCTGCAACGACGCCGCGGCGTGCGCGGGCGCTTCGCGGGCGACGACGTCGCGCGATTTGAAAGACAACATCAACGAAGGCAGCAGCAAGCGATGCAGAGCCTCAAGTGCGCCGCATCGAAGCGATCGAGAAGAGGCAGCGTCGGTATCGGGGCCGCCGGAAGGGCGAGAGCGACGAGCAGTCAGTAAACCGGCGGGATTGGGGGAGACTTCGGAAGGCTCTTCGTGTAGTGGCCGCAACTGGGGCACTGCACGCTCCACATCGGGGCGACTGGGTCGTACTGGACGTGGATCTGATCCGTCGCGACGTCGCCCTGCGGGTAGCAATTCCCGTAGACGGCCATGTCCAGCAGCCGAGCGCACTCCTGGTTCCTGCACCGGACGTCTCTGGGCATATTTGGGGTCATCGGGCCCTGGCCTACTCGCGCCGCGCCAGCGCTGTCAAGCACCGACCGGCGCTTGGACACGGGACGGACGTCACACCGGGCTCACTTGTCCCACCAACCTCTGAGTTTTCCCCGGAACTCCTCCTGCTCTTCCAGCGAGCGTACCTCGCGGTTGGCTCGTTCCAACTCGGCAGGCGTGACGTCGGGCATCTCGCCCTTGTGGTAGATCCGGGCGACGTAGATGACGCGGCGCACCTCGTCGATGCGGTAGAGGACGCGACATCCGTCGCGCTTGCTCAGGCCGGCGCTCGGAACAGCCATCCGCGCCTTTGAGAGCGGCGGGTGGATGCCCGGGTACTGGTCGCCGATCTCCCAGGGGTGATCAGAGAGCAGCGCGAGAAAGCGCTCCCAATCACTGGCCAGCCGGCGGAACTTCTTGCTCAGCCGCTTGAGGTCCGCCTCAAATCGTGGTGTCCGCCTGACCGCGTAGGCCGCCATCACGGCGTTGCGAGGGAATCAGGGATGCTGCGGCTGAGGGTCTCAAGCTCCGCCCGCGCTTCGGGGTTCAGGCCGAGGGCGATGGTCTCCGAGACATCGTCAATGCGGTCGATCAACTCGGTGTACCGCTCCTCCCATTCACGCCGCCACAGCGTGCGGGCGATCTTGTGTTGGCGGCCCACGCGGCGGGCTTCGGCTCGGATGCGTCCGCACGTGGCCTCGAGGAGCTCGCGCTCGCTCTGGAGGCTGATCAAGGCCAGCTGCCACCAGCGGCGGTTGAACTGCGTAGTATCCTGGACGCGCAACGCCAGCCGGATCTCACGCACCAACCCCGCGGCCGAGTCCAGCAGCGAATCGACGATGGGGCCCGTCGCGCGATGGAAGGTCGCCACCGCCTTGGTCATCTCCACAGCGCTCGGCCGCCCCGCCAGCTGCCGCGACTGTGCCTCCAATTGCTCGCGGATGCGGCTCCCGTACTCGATCGAGGCGCTGCGGAGGGTGCCCGCGTTCGTGATGCACGTAGCTGCGGTCAGGCTGTCCATGCCGCTTAGCATCGCACGCACCCGAAGTGCTGCGCAAGGCAGGGCCGAAGCTGCTCCACCTCGGCCCTTTTCACGAGCACCCGTTTAGCGCAGTAGCCACCGCCTGCACGATCTCATCGACCGTGATCTGACCATCCTTGTTCCCACCGACGCGGCACGCCGAGGTTCGGCGCATTGCCAAGCGCGATGTTCACCATCGTGAGGAGATCATAGACGGTGATTTGCCCGTCGCCGCTGCAGTCGCCGACACACGGCGTCGGGGTGGACGTCGGCGGCACGGTTGGCGGCATGCGGGTGGCAACAGAAGTCACGGTTGGTGTCTGAGTCGGGGTGTTGGTCGGCGTGCTCGTCGGGGTTACCGTACTCGTCGGTTTGGGAGTGTTCGTCGGCGTCGCGGTGGGCGTGCGCGTTGGGCTATTCGCCGGCGTTCGAGAGATGCACAACCCCCCTGTGCAGGATGCCCCAAACACCACGGCACACCCACCGCACGTGCCGACGATTGGGGCCGCGCAAAAGCCGGCACACTGACAGCAGTCGTCCGGCCCAGGCGTAGCCGGCGTCGGCGTGCGGGTCGACGTGAGCGTCGGCGTCGCGGTGAACGTCGGCCTCTTCGTGGTTGTCCGCGTTGGCGTCAGGGCGGTCGTGGGCGTTGGGGTATAGAGCACGCAGAGGTCTCCGCCTTCACAAGTGGCGCCCCCGACGGCCGTGCACCCTCCGCACGAACTCTTGACCGGGCCTGAACAGCTGGTCGGACACTGACAGCATACTTCAGGGAAGTTGTACTCGTAGGCACCGATCGAGCACTGGAGGGCGCCGAGACCGGGACGAACAAACCCACGCTGGTCAAGGTTGTTCACCCCGGTGCACAAGACATTGCTGCCCGCGTTGATGGCTGGGCTACTGGGCAGCAGCGCGATGGTCTGCGTCGGTCCGCCGTTGTTCGCGAGCCCTGCAGGATCGAGCCGCGGATTGGTGTTGCTCAAAGAACTGTTCGCTGCGTTGAAGCCACAAGTCACGCCATCATCCAAATTGTGGCCAAGTGAGTCGTAGATGTTGCCGCTGCAGTTTCCACCCGACGCGCTGTTCGCCACGAGCGTGTTCGCGAGGATCAGGCTGCCCACGCCGCCAGCGTTGTAGATGGCGCCGCCGGCGTAGAGGCAGCTATTCTCGGAGAAAGTGCCATTGGTCACCGTCACCGTTCCTCGGTTGTTGTTGTTCGAGATGGCACCGCCGTTGGTGTCACTGCGGTTGCCGAAGAAGGTGCTGTTGGCCACCCTCAGGATAGCGTAACCAATCCCGCCGTTGGAGATGGCACCCCCACTGACTGCACTGCGGTTGCCGGAGAAGGTGCTGTTGGTCACAGTCACCGTACCACCACCCGGGACCAGGTTGACCCGTGGGATCACAGCGAACAGCCTACCGCCGCCGCTGAGCGTGATGAGACCGCCGCCGTCGATGCTCGTGTCCGTCGCGATCGTCTTCTGTGTTGTCAGGGTGATGGTGAATGGGCTTGCGCCGCAGTTGAAGGTCACGCTCCCCCCGCCTACAAACGCCGCGTCTAGTGCGCCTTGCGTGCACGCGATCGGGTTGCCATTGCCGACTACGCCGCTGGCCACGGCGGGGCTGGCCGACAAGGACAGGAGGACCAGTAGTCCGACGGCCGAGGCGACGAGCGTCACCACACCATCTTGAATCGGCGGCGCCGTCGGTGGGATCATTGCGCGACGGGACGTACAGCCGGCACGTCTTGCAAGTCAAGCTGCGACTCAAGAGCGGTCGTGGTCTCGCGGCATCCGCCAGCGAGGCCTCTACTCGACGAAAGATACGTTCATCACGACGGCGCTCAGCGCAGGCGTGAAGATCGCCTGGCTTGAGACGCAGACGGGGGTGAGCTACGCGACGCTCCGCCGCCACTACGGACGATGGATGTCGGCTGAGGGTGAGAGCGAACTGCGCCGATTCAGCGCGTTCGATCCGACGTTGTTCGGTGCGGAAGCGCCCGAATTGTCCCCCAAGAACAGGGCGCGTGGGGGACAATCTCCGATAACCTCAGGTGCCGCCGAAAGGTTTGAAGTGGTCCCAAGGGGATTCGAACCCCTGTTACCGACGTGAGAGGCCGGTGTCCTAACCGGGCTAGACGATGGGACCACGAAGAACCGTGTTCGTGTACGTGTTCGTGAAGCGACAGAATCTTCCCTACGAGCACGAACCACGAGCACGAACACGACTGAACTGAGGAGGTAGGACTCGAACCTACAATCGCCTGATCCAGAGTCAGGTGGCTTGCCAATTAGCCGACTCCTCACCAACAGAAACGCCGCTCAGACTAGGAAGCGGGAACGGTGAAGTCAAGGCGTTGATCGCGCCGCCGCCGCGCCCCGCCGAGGCGTTGCAAGCGTGAAGAAAGCTGTTATCCATCGGGCTCGGTCCAAACTGGAGATTCGCGCGATGAGCGAGAGCCCGAAAGCCGAAGCGACGACCCCCGCGGTGGGAACCGACTTCATCCGCCAGATCGTCATCAGTGACTTGAAGAGCGGTAAGCATCGGTCGGTGTGCACCCGGTTTCCGCCCGAGCCGAACGGCTACCTGCACATCGGTCACGCCAAATCGATCTGCCTGAACTTCGGCATCGCGCGCGAGTTCGGCGGCGTCTGCAACCTGCGTTTCGATGACACCAACCCCGTCAAGGAGGACGTCGAGTACGTCGAGTCAATTCAAGAAGACGTGCGCTGGCTGGGGTTCGAGTGGAAGGGCGATCCGCTGTACGCCTCGGACTACTTCGACCGGCTCTACGCGTTCGCCGTCGAGCTAATCCAGAAAGGCAAGGCGTACGTCTGTCACCTCTCCGCGGAGGAGACCCGCGCCCACCGCGGCACGCTCACCGAACCGGGACGGAACAGCCCGTACCGCGACCGTCCAGTCGAAGAGAACTTGGAGCTGTTCGAGAAGATGCGGCGCGGCGACCTCGGTGAAGGCACGTGCGTCCTGCGGGCGAAAATCGATATGGCGTCGCCCAACATCAACCTGCGTGATCCCGCTCTGTACCGCATCAAGAAAGCCGACCACCATCGCACCGGTGACAAGTGGTGCATCTACCCGATGTACGACTTCGCGCACGGGCTCTCCGACGCCATCGAAGGCATTACGCACTCGATCTGCACACTCGAGTTCGAGGACCACCGCCCGCTGTACGACTGGTTTCTCGACCAGCTCGATGTCCCCTGCCACCCGCAGCAGATCGAGTTTGCGCGCCTGAATCTGAACTACACAGTGCTCAGCAAACGCAAGCTGTTGCAGCTCGTGCGCGACGGGCTGGTCGACGGATGGGATGACCCGCGCATGCCCACCATTGCCAGCTACCGCCGGCGCGGCTACACCGCCGAGTCGATCCGTACCTTCTGCGAACGGATCGGCGTGGCCAAGGCGAACAGCACGGTCGACGTGGCGATGCTCGAGCACAGCATCCGCGAAGATCTCAACAAGCGGGCGCC
>CAZCGA010000253.1:0-5520 GCA_964498075.1 uncultured Binatia bacterium (SeqCode)
CCGAGGAGACGCCATTTCGTGAAGATTGGGTTGCGGGCACCGCCCCGCGCTAGGCAGCGTCGAAGGGGCCGAAGGGCGCGACCCTGGCTTGCCCAAGGAGATCGCCGACCTCTTCCCCGACCGCTTCGAGGACTCCGGTCTGGGGGAGGTTCCGGCGGGGTGGGCGGTTCGCACCATTGGCGATCTTGCCGAAGTCGTTGGCGGCAGCACGCCAAGCACATCGAAACCTGAGTTCTGGGAAAGCGGGAGGCATTGCTGGGCCACGCCGAAGGACCTGGCTTCGCTTAACGCGCCGGTGCTCCTCGATACAGAGCGCCGCATCACCGATGCAGGTCTGGCCCAGATCAGCTCTGGGCTGCTTCCGGTCGGAACCGTGCTGCTCTCGTCGCGCGCACCGATCGGCTACCTCGCGATCGCCGAGGTTCCGGCAGCCATCAATCAGGGCTTCATCGCCATGAAACCAAGGAAGGGAGTGTCGAACCTCTTCTTGCTCTTGTGGGCCCGCTCTGCCCACGAGGAGATTCTGAGCCGGGCGAACGGCTCAACCTTTCTCGAGATCAGCAAGTCGAACTATCGACCAATTCCCGTGGCAGCTCCTGACGACCGCATCTTCGCTGCATTCGATTCTCTCGCTCAACCGCTGTATCAACGAGTCGTGCGCAACGAGTCCGAGTCTCGCACCCTCGCCGCCCTGCGCGACACGCTGCTGCCCAAGCTGCTGTCGGGAGAGATTAGAGTATCTGCGAACCACGATGTACTCGGGAGACAAGGAGACGAATCATGGAGAAGGAGACAGACCCAACCAAGACGTTAGGTCAGGCCATAGACGAGCTGATCCGGGCTCTTGGTCCGCTTGACGAGCCTAGTCGCCTCACGGCTATCAAAGCGGCCTGCGAACACCTAAAGATCCCCCTCGTTGAATCACGCCAGGACCAGCATCGCGCGCCACCGGTTCCGCTCCACGAACCGGGCAGCATTCCAGCAGCACCGCCGAGGGTCACCGACATCAAGTCGCTGCGTGAGGAAAAGCAACCTTCCTCAGCACACGAAATGGCCGCGCTCGTGGCATTCTACCTCTCTGAGCTTGCGCCAGAGGGTGAGCGGAAGTCGGATGTGCGGACCGAGGATATGGTCAAGTACTTCAAGCAATCTGGCTTCCGCCTGCCAAAACAACCGCGAATGCTCCTAGTCAACGCGAAGAACGCCGGGTATTTCGACCCAGGCGCGTCCGGCGGGTACAAGCTCAATCCTGTTGGCTACAACCTCGTAGCTCACAGCCTGCCACGGGCATCATCGAGTTCTGGCGGCGCCTCGCGTCGCAGGAAGCGGGGCCGTACCACGGTGGTTCGTGCTCGCAAGTCAAAATGAGGTCTCCGCAATCTGGGGCCACCGCATGAGCGATTGGGTTGGCACAGTCTCAGACAGCTTGGAAGGCGTCGAGCGTTTGATTCGAAGAGTCAACGCGCAGCACGTGAACGGCAAACAAGCAAAAGACGCCATTCGGTCTCTGGCGCGAAGCTACTTTGGTGATTGGCGACCGAAGTTGGTCGTTGAGCTTGGCCGAGAAGATGAGTTGGTGCAGCTCGATGAGTGCATACAGGATCTTGTCCGGTTCGCACAGGTTCGGACGCGGCTTTCCGAGTATAAGGCAACGGTACGCGTCGCCAGGCGCGCAGTCGGAGAGATCGAGCTGCTGTCGCTGCGCTCACGCTCGCAGATCACAATTCCGCCTACGTTGGAAAGGAGGCATCAACGAATTCTCGAAAGCCTCAGTCAGATCAATCGGTCGGCCGCGAACTCCTACGAGCAGGGCCTGCTCGATCTTCACTCGGGAGAGCGCAAATCGTGGCGTGGAACGAGCGTCGAGTTCCGGGAGGCGCTCCGCGAGGTGTTGGATACACTCGCGCCAGACCAAGACGTAACCAAGCAACCGGGGTTCAAGCTTGAGTCGGACGCGAAGGGACCTACCATGAGACAAAAGGCCATGTTCATCTTCCGCGCTCGCCGCCCCAAGGACCCGCAGGCAAAAGCGTTCGGCGAAGCCATCGACGTAGTGGAAGAGCTGATAGGCAAGTTTGTTCGCTCCGTCTACGCACGCTCTTCGGTAGCTGTCCACGTCTCCGACTCGAAAGACGAGGCTCGCAAGGTGCGGGATTACGTGACGCTGGTATTGGCCGAACTCCTGGAAGCGAGCGAGCCGTGACTGAATCCATCGTCGAAGGCGGTCCGCTGTCGTGGCTCGGCAAGCTGGGCTACGCCCGGCTGCACGGCTCAGAGATCGCGCCCCACGAGCTGGCACCGGAGCGGACAAGCTTTGGCGAAGTCGTCTTACTGGAGCCATTGGGCGCGCCGTCCTACCCTGAGCGTCCACAAGATTGAACGGAAAGGCTGACAGGGTAGCTTCTGCCATGTCCCGCAGCATTCCAGCGCTAGTGCGGCCGGCGCTCCTGGTCTGGGCGAGAGAGAAAGCTGGATTGCGCCCAGAGCAGGCTGCGGCAAAGCTACGCATTCAGGCTGACCGGTTGCGCGAGTGGGAGCGCGGGGCGGAGCGGCCATCGATCGCTCAGCTCCGGAAGCTCGGCGAGCTGTACAAGCGTCCGCTGGCCGTCTTCTTTCTGCCCGAGCCGCCGCGCGACCTTCGACGATCGCGGCACCGGCGATCCGGTAGAGACGGCACGGGAATGAAGACGATCTCCATCGAAGATCTGCGCTCGCGTCCGAGAGCTGCCACCAAGGAGTTGTTGGCGGGTAGGGTGGAAGTACTGCTGACGGCGGAGGGCAAGCCCGTGGCCATGCTCGTTCCGGTCAGCAGCGATACGCTCGGCGACACCGTGCGTGCCGTTCGTCTAGCGGGCGGCCAGATGGCCTTGCGCGCGGCACGGCGGCGCGCGCGCAGCATGACAATGCCGGAGATCGATGCCGTCGTTGCAAAGGCGCGGGCGGCCCGGCGCCGTCGCGCGCGAACCACTGCGAGGTTGTAAGCTCACCGGGCCCGAGGCGCCGATGCGCACACAATCATCTCGGGCGCGCTGCGAGTGCAGGACGCGGGAAGGTTCGTCAATTGGAGTGCACAGTGCCGGACCGTGAGCCGCTGATCCCCAAGCATGGTGGCTACCGCAAGCTCAAGAGCTTCCAGGTGGCGCAGCTGGTCTACGACGTCACCGTGCGCTTTTGCGATCGCTACATCCCTCGGCGCAGCCGCACCCACGACCAGATGGTGCAGGCGGCTCGTTCCGGGGTGCAGAACATTGCCGAGGGCAGCCAAGCGAGCGGTACCTCGAAGAAGATGGAGCTCAAGTTGACCAACGTGGCGCGCGCCAGCCTGGAAGAGCTGCGCCTCGACTATGAAGACTTCCTCCGGCAGCACAGCCAGCCGCTCTGGCCTCGCGACGACCCGCGCCGCGCCGATCTGATCGCCCGCCGCCCGGCCAATGCCGACGCGGTGGCGGAATGGGTGCGGGAGGTTCGGAGTGGACTGGGTGGACGGCGTGGACAGCATGGACGGGTCAGAGGCGGCGCGCCGTCCACTGCGTCCATCTCGTCCACTGCGTCGACCTCGTCTTACCCTGAGATCGCGGCAAACGCCGCCCTGGTCTTGATCGCGGTGGCCTGCAGCCTGCTCGACCGCCAGCTCGCGGCGCAAGCCGCAGCGTTCGAAGAGGAGGGCGGCTTCACCGAGCGCCTCTACAACCGGCGCCAAAGCAAGCGGCGGGGCGCATGAGCCGCTTCTCCGAATCCGTCGTCGAGGACGCCGCGCTCGATTGGCTGAAGAGCCACGGCTTCACGGTCAAGCACGGTCCGCAGATCGCGCCGGGCGAACTGGCCGCCGAGCGCAGCGACTACGGGCAGGTCGTGCTGGCGCAGCGGCTGCGCGATGCGCTTGCGCGGCTCAATCCTGCGCTTCCCGCGGAGGCCCTCGATGACGCTTACCGCAAACTGACCCGACCCGAAGGCCCGACGCTGGAGGCGCGGAATCGCGCCGTCCACCGCCTGCTCGTGGACGGCGTGACGGTGGAGTACCGCACGCCCGACGGCTCCATCCGCGGCGCGCAGGCGCGCGTGCTCGATTTCGACGCCCCGGACAACAACGACTGGCTGGCCGTCAACCAGTTCACTGTCAGCGAGAACAAGCACACGCGCCGGCCCGACGTCGTGGTGTTCATCGACGGTCTGCCGCTCGCGCTGGTCGAGCTGAAGAACGCCGCCGATGAGAACGCGACCATCTGGTCGGCTTTCCAGCAGCTCCAGACTTACAAGGCCGAGCTGCCGACGCTCTTCGCTTTCAACGCGCTGCTGGTCGTCTCCGACGGTGTCGAGGCGCGGATCGGTACGCTCACCGCCGGGCGTGAGTGGTTCAAGCCCTGGCGCACAATTTCGGGCGAGCGCCTCGCTGATCCGCACCTGCCGGAGCTGCAGGTGATGATCGAGGGTGTTTGCGACAAGCGCCGCTTGCTCGACCTCATCGGGCACTTCCTCGTCTTCGAGGACGACGGTAGCTCGAAGCTGGGAAAGAAGATGGCCGGCTATCACCAGTTCCACGCGGTCAACGTGGCGGTGGCGGAGACACTGCGGGCCGCACAGATACACGAAGCTGTCGTCGAGGCTGGAGGGAGATACGAGGCCGGACGTCGCGGTGGCGCTCCCGGCGATCGGCGCATCGGTGTGGTCTGGCACACGCAGGGTTCTGGCAAGAGTCTCACGATGGCCTTCTATGCCGGCCGCGTGATCCGCGAGCCGGCGATGGCGAACCCCACGATCGTCGTGCTCACCGACCGCAACGACCTCGACGACCAGCTCTTTGGCACCTTCGCCCGTTGCCGTGACCTCCTGCGCCAGCCACCGGTGCAGGCTGCGGACCGCGCGGACCTGCGCACCAAGCTCGCCGTCGCCTCCGGCGGAGTGGTTTTCACGACGATCCAGAAGTTCTTCCCTGGGGAAAAGGGCGACCGGCATCCCGTGCTCTCGGACCGGCGGAACATCGTCGTCATCGCCGACGAGGCCCACCGCAGCCAGTACGACTTTGTCGACGGCTTCGCACGGCACATGCGCGACGCGCTTCCTCACGCCTCATTCATCGGGTTCACCGGGACGCCGATCGAGAAGACTGATGCGAACACCCGCGCCGTGTTCGGCGACTACATCAGCATCTACGACATCCAGCGAGCGGTAACGGACGGTGCCACGGTGCCCATTTACTACGAGGGCCGCCTGGCGAAGCTGGAGCTGAAAGAGTCCGAGCGCCCGAAGATCGATCCCGAGTTTGAGGAGGCTACCGAAGGCGAGGAGGTCGAACGCAAGGAGAAGCTGAAGAGCAAGTGGGCGCAGCTCGAAGCGGTGGTTGGGTCCGAGAACCGCATTCGGCTCATCGCCCGCGACCTAGTCGGGCACTTCGAGAATCGGCTCGCCACGATGGACGGCAAAGCGATGGTTGTCTGCATGAGTCGGCGCATCTGCGTGGAGCTGTACCGCCAGCTGGTGGCGCTGCGGCCGCGGTGGCACGGTGACGACGATGACCACGGC
>CAZCGA010000254.1:0-5513 GCA_964498075.1 uncultured Binatia bacterium (SeqCode)
GGCTCTATGCCCGCTTCGCCTGCCGGCCGAACATGATGCCGGCGACGCGGCGGATCTGGATCTCATCGGAGCCTTCGGTGATGCGGTAGCGGCGGTGGTGGCGGTAGATGTGCTCGAACGGCTTGTGGCGGGTGTAGCCGATGCCGCCGTGCACCTGGATGGCCGTGTCGGCCGCTTCGCAGACGAGCCGATTCGCGCGGTAGTTGCACATCGACACCTTGTCGGTGACGTCCATGTGCGACCGCAGATCCATCAGCCATGCGGTCTTGTAGACGAGGTTGCGGACCATCTCGCACTCGGTCTGCAGTTCGGCGAGCGGAAACTGAATCGCCTGGTTCAACCACAGCGGCTTGCCGAAGACGCGACGCTCCTTGGCGTAGGCGATGCTCTCGTTGATGCAGTACTGCGCCGCACCGACACCGGAGGCGGCTTGGCGGATGCGGTTCTCGTGCACGAAATGTGACGCCAGCGCCAGACCCCGGCCCTCCGCACCGAAGATGGTGCGCTGCGGCACGCGCACGTTCTGCAGCGTGACCTCGGCGTGATCGCTCGGCATGTTGAACGTCCACCACATGAAGTCGACCGTCAGGCCCGGCGTCTCGGTCGGCACGATGAAGCACGTGATGCCCTCGGCGTCGCCCGGCTTGCCCGCCGTGCGGGCGAAGATCATGTCGTAGTTGGCGTGATGCATGCCGGAGTTGAAGCGCTTCCGGCCGTTGATGACCCAGTCGTTGTCCTGGCGGACGGCGGTCGTCTCGAGCCAGGTGGCGTCGCTGCCGTGGTCCGGTTCGGTGAGGCCGAAGGCGACGCGATGCGTGCCGGTGATCATGCCGGGCAGGAACTCCTGCTTCTGCTCCGGGGTGCCGAACGCGAGCATCATGTGCACGGTGGGAAAGTTGCCGACGATGGACGACTCGTTCTGCAGATCGTTGTGGAGACCGAGCCCCTTGGCGGCGAGGTGCTCGCGGACGATCGCCATGGCGAGGTTCGAGGCGCCCTGGCCGCCGAGCTCCTCGGGCACTGCGTAGCGCAGGTGGCCGGCGGCGTCGGCGCGCCGGCGCATCTCGCCGAGCAGCTCCTCCCATTCCCGGCGCGGCGTGCCGCCGTTCTCCCAGTCGGTGCGGGCATGCTCGCGGCGGTGATCGAAGAACTGCATGTGTTCGCGTTCGAGCGGTGTGATCTCGCGCTCGATGAAGGCGTCCAGCTCCGCAAGCTTGTGCTGGATGTCGGCGGGGATCGTGAAATCCATAGCGCTTCCTCCGTTCCAGGGCGGCAACTTCTATCACGGGCTGCGCCGCGCGCACAGCACGCCCTTGAGTCGGCGCGCCGGCGCGTGGTACGCGACGCGCATGACATCTGGGCGCACGGGGAGGGCGGATCTCGCCGTCGCGGCCAGCCTGATGGCCGTGGTCGCCGCGATGGTGGCGCTGGTGACCAGCGGCCTGCTGGCCTGGCAACTGCGTGAAGACGGCCGGCGGGCGCGCCTCAGCGCCAACGTTGAAAGCGTGTGGCACTTGAGCGATCAGTGGAACTCCGGCGCGATGCTGGACGTGCGTAGTGCGGCGGCTACGGCGCTGCTGGCGGGCAAGCCGACGGCCGACGTCGACGCAGTGCTGGAGTTCTTCGAGACGCTGGCGTTGCTCCTGCGTCGTGAGGCAGTCGACGAGGAACTGGCGGCGCTGCAGTTCTCTTGGCCGCTGGCCAACTACTGGGCGGCGAGCCGGGACTATGTGCGGCCGCGTCAGGGCGATCAGCCCTCGGTGTGGGAAGACGTCGGCGCGCTGATGACCCGCCTCACCGCCGTCGTGGCGCAACGCCGGCGGCACGGCGTGGCCGATCTCCAGCCGTCCGCCGAGCAGATGCGGCAGTTCCTGCTCGACGAGCAAGGGACGGACGAATGCGACGACGACACCCAGCCGGAGAAGACCCCATTGTAGGTCGTGCGCCGCGGGCGCGATTGCGATAGCCAGCGCGCCGCGGTCTGTGGCATGGTCGTACCCATGGAGCAAGAGTCAGGCACCTTGAGCGCCAGCCGAGTGAAGATGGGGCTGGCGTACGCTGCGATGATCGCGGCCACGGTTGCCGCCTTCCTCGCGATCAACGCGCTCGGGTCCGGCCTGGTGGCGCCGGCGCGACCGGACGCGGTCGTCGAGGCGGCCGCCGCACGCGGCGACCCCGGGGTGTTCCTACACGTCTTGCTGGCGCTCATGGTGGTCATCCTCGCGGCGCGCCTCGTCGGTGCGTTCTTTCACCTGCTGCACCAGCCGCCGGTGATCGGTGAGGTGATTGCCGGCATCCTGCTCGGGCCGTCGCTGCTCGGGCGCGTCGCCCCCGACGTCGAGTCGTACCTGCTGCCGGCGAACATCGCACCGGCCCTATCGATGCTGGCGCAGTTGGGGGTCATCCTGTTCATGTTCCTCGTCGGCCTCCAGCTGGATACCAGCGCGCTGCGCAAGCAGGCGCACGCCACGGTGGCCATCTCGCACGCCAGCATCGTGGCCCCGTTCGTCCTCGGTTCGGTCTTGGCGTTGTGGCTCTACCCGATGCTGGCGACGAATGACGTGCCGTTCACCGGCTTCGCCTTGTTCATGGGCGTGTCGATGTCGGTGACCGCGTTCCCCGTCCTGGCGCGTATCCTGACCGACCGCAAGCTGCATCGGAGCCGTTTGGGGATTGTCGCGCTGGCGTGCGCCGCCGTCGACGACGTGTCGGCGTGGTGTCTGCTGGCGTTCGTGGTGAGTGTGGCGCAGCAGCGGATCGCCGATGCGCTGCCCACGTTTCTGCTGACCCTCGCCTACCTCGGGGTGATGTTCGTCGGCGTCCGCCCGCTGGTGCGTCGCCTGCTGCGCCGGCAGCCACGCTTCACGCAGCAGACGAGCGCCGCGGTGTTCGTGGCGTTGCTGGGGTCGGCGCTGGCGACGGAGTGGATCGGCATCCACGCCGTGTTCGGTGCCTTCTTCCTGGGGGCAGTGATTCCGCACGACGCGAAGCTGGCCACCGACATTTGCGAGAAGCTCGAAGACCTGGTGCTGGTGCTCCTGCTGCCGGCGTTCTTTGCCTTCACCGGCATGCGCACGCAGATCGCGCTGGTCGGCGGCCTGACGCATTGGTTCATCTGTGCGGCAATCATCGCCGTGGCCTGCGTCGGGAAGTTCGGCGGCAGCACCGTGGCGGCGCGGCTGTCCGGGCTCTCGTGGCGTGATGCGGCGAGCCTGGGCGTGCTGTTGAACACGCGCGGATTGATGGAGCTGGTGGTGCTGAACATCGGGCTCGACATGAAGGTGATCTCGCCCGTGCTCTTCGCGATGATGGTGTTGATGGCGTTGGCGACCACGCTCGCAACGACGCCCCTCCTGCACCTATTGACGCGCGGGCAGGTGGCGGCGGATTCGCGGCTGCAGGTGGCGTCTAGGGTGCGCTAGGGCGCGCTCCAACCAGCCCGGACGCCACCGCTCACGCCGGCTCAGCGGCGATGAGCGCGCCGAGTCGCTGCAGCTGCGGCGTCGCCGCACCGAGCGTGTACTCGATCTGCTTCACCCAGAGGAAGTAGCGGTGGATGGGGTAGTCGATGTCGATGCTGATGCCGCCGTGGATGTGCAACGCGGCGTGGCCGATGCGGCTGCCGCCTTCCGCCGCCCAGTACTTGGCGATGGCCACCTCCTTGTCGGACGGCATCTCGTCGTGCAGCCGTGACGCCGCCTGCCACATCGTCACGCTCACCGCTTCGTTGTCGATATACGAGTCGGCCATGCGCTGGCCCACCGCCTGGAACATGGCGATCGGCTTGTCGAACTGCTTGCGGTTCGAGGCGTACTCCGCGGTGATGCGCACCGCCTCCTGGCAGGCGCCCGAGGCAATCGCGCACAGTCCGACGGTGGTGCGGTCCACGATCCAGTTGAGGATCTGCGCCCCGTCCGCAATCGAGCCGAGCACCGCCTCCGGTCCGACCGTCACCCCGGACAGCTCCATCCGGAAGTGCGCCTCCCAGTTCATCGCCTCCTGGCGCGTCAAGCGCACTCCCGGTGCTTTCGGGTCGATGAGGAAGACGCCGATCTGACCGTCGGCGGTGCGCGCCGGTACGAGCACCGCCGAGACGCGGTGGGCCATCGGGACGCCGACCTTCACGCCGTCGAGCCGCCACAGTTTTCCCTCCGGCTTCGCGGTGGTGACGGGCGCGCGACTGTCGGTGCCCAGCTCACTCAGCGCCGCGCTCAGCAGCGTGTCGCCGGACACCACCCCTGGCAGGTAGCGCTGCTGTTGCGCCGTGGAGCCGAAGCGCGCCAGCGGCATTGCCCCGGAGACAATCGTCGGCAGCAAGGGAAGCATGGCGACGCGTTTGCCCTGTTGCTCCAGCAGCAAGCAGATCTCGACGAGTCCGCCGCCGCTGCCGCCGGCGCTCTCGGGCAGGGCCGCGCCGAGCAGGCCGGCCTTTGCCAGCTGCGCCCACAGCTCGCCGTCGGTGCGCTCATCGCTCGACTCGATCGCCTTGAGGCGCTCGAGCGTGCAGCGGTCGGTGAGAATCTCCCCCGCCAAGTCGGTGATGGCGCGTTGCTCATCAGTCAGAGAAAAGTCCATTGCGGTCTCCTAAGGGCAAAGAAGAATGAACCCGCCGATGCACGCCGATCAACGCCGATGAGGATCTCGTTGTGGCTCTGAATCCATCGGCGTTCATCTGCGTTCATCGGCGGTTGCTCTCTCTTCAGAACCGCGGTTGCACTGGCATACTGAGGCCGAAGAGCGCGATCAGGTCACGCTGCATCTCGTTGGTGCCGCCGCCGAAGGTGAGGATGTGGATCGAACGCAGCATGAAGCCCAGGCGGCCGCGGATGGCCGCGTCCGGCGATCCCGACCGGAGCATCCCCGCGGGCCCGACGATCTCCAGCATCAGGCGCAGCGCTTCGAGGTAGAACTCGGTGCCGAACACCTTGATGGTCGACGCGTGCGCCGGGTTGAGCGGTTGGTTCTGCTCGGCCCCCCACGCCACCTTGAAGTTCATCAGTCGCAAGAACTCGAGGCGTGCGAGGATGCGCGCCAGGTTGATCTGCACCCATGGTTGATCGATCACGCGGGTGCCGTCGGCCAGCGTCGTCTGCTTCGCCCAGCGTACGACCTCCTCGACGTGCCCCTCGATCATCCCCGAGCTGCACAGCGTGACGCGCTCGTGGTTGAGCTGGTTGACGATCAGCTTCCAGCCGCCGTTGAGTTTGCCGACGAGGTTGGAGGCCGGCACACGGACGTCGTCATAGAATGTTTGGTTGGTGTTCAGCTCGCCCATGTTCTTGATCGGCGCGACGCGGACGCCGGGAGTTTCTCTGGGCACGATGATCATTGAAATGCCCTTGTGCTTCGGTGCCTCCGGATCGGTGCGCACCGCGAGCCAGATGTAGTCCGCGTCGGTGGCCAGGCTGGTGAAGGTCTTCTGTCCGTTGATGACGAAGAAGTCGCCGTCGCGGACCGCCTTGCACTGCAGCGACGCCAGATCGGAGCCGGCGTTCGGCTCGGTGTAGCCGATG
>CAZCGA010000255.1:0-5368 GCA_964498075.1 uncultured Binatia bacterium (SeqCode)
CGGCAACGAAGGAAGAGCCGGTCGAGCTCGATTTTGCCGGCGTCCGCGTGGTGGCGCCTTCGTGGCTGGACGAGATCCTGACGTTGCTGCGGGAGGAGTACGGCGACCGCGTCCGGTGCGTACCCTCCACCAACGCATCCCTGGTGCAATCACTGAAGACGCTTGAAGCGCTTCCCGCTGAGCCAGAAGCATAACCGGCTCGACGACAGCTTCGTGTTGGGAAATCCCAACGCAGCTTACGAGGCCAACTTCAGCCCACAAAGTCACGCACTGAACCGGCGCGACGCGAAAGGCATGCCAATGTCCGCTGACGGGAACGCGACCGAGGCTCCGTTGCTCATTGAACGCGATGGAGCGGTGGAGACGTTGGTGATCAACGATCATCCGCGGAACCGCATGAGCCTCGACTTCATGGACGCCCTCGAGGCGGAGGTCGCACGCGTCGCGGACGACCCCGGCGTGCGCGCCATCGTCATTCGCGGCGCGGGGACCGAGAACTTCTCGGTCGGAATGGACCTGAAGCAGCTCCCGGAGGGCCTCAAACGAATGGGCAGTCTGGAGGCCCTCCTCGACCAACGCCTCCGCGTCCTCGACGCGATCGAGAGCCTCCCGAAGCCAGTCGTTGCCGTGCTGTGCGGCTACTGCCTCGGCGGAGGTCTCGAGCTGCCGCTCGCCTGTCACTTCCGCCTCGCGGCGGCCGAAAGCTGCAAGATAGGACTTCCCGAGCTGGATCTCGGCACCGTCCCCGCATGGGGCGGGAGCGCGCGCCTCACGCGCTGCGTCGGACGCGATCACGCCCTCGACATGATCCTTCGCGCGAAGAAGATCTCGGGCTCCGAGGCGCTCCGGATCGGTCTCGTCAGCGAAGTCTGGCCAATCGAGGAGCTGTTTGAGCGCGCCCACGCACTGGCGCGCGAGCTGGCGGACATGCCGATGATCGCCGTCGCGGGAATGCTCCGGTGCATCGTCGGTGCCGGTGAGAGACCGCTCGCGGATGGCATCGCCGAGGAGCGCCGCGCAGTCCTCACGACGATGGGCACGCCGGACCAGCGCGAAGGAATTCAGGCGTTCCTCGAGAAGAGAAGGCCTCGGTTCAACCAGGGAAGCGAGTGAGCCAGAACCATTTCTGGGGCAGGCCATGCTGGGTTCGGAGCGGGCTCGAAACCCAAGAGCGATGACGGCGCGAAGACTAGTCTTGGAGAGGTGGAGATGACAATGACATCCGTACCACACGTCGCAGGCAGGAAGCTCACGCTCAGCCACGTCGGGCTGAGCTGTTTCGACCTGTCCCGCTTGGAAGACTTCTACACGCGAGTCCTCGGCATGACCGTAACGGATCGCGGCACCGTCCCCGGCGGGACCGACCAGCTGGTTTTCCTCACGACCGATCCCGCTGAGCATCATCAGCTGGTGCTCGCCTCCGGACGGACCGAAGGAACGATCCTCGAGGGGCCGGTGCCCGGAGGGAGTTGGGGTGCCGCGATTTTCCAGCTGACGTTTCGGCTCGCGGATCTCGCCACGCTGCGCCGCGTGCAGCAACGCCTCATCGCGGAGGGGAACACGAACTTCATCCCACTGAACCACGGCAACTCCTGGTCCGTGTATACGCGCGACCCCGAGGGCAACGCGCTCGAGTTCGTCGTCGACAGCCCGTGGTTCATCCACCAGCCGTTCGGCGAGTTCCTCGACCTCGCCCTCGACGACGCCGAGATCCTCCGCCGAACGGAGGAGATGTGTCGCGCGACCGGCGACTGCCAGCCGTTCGAAGAGTGGCGCGAGAAGATTGCCGGTCAGATCGCCGACGATCAGGCCCGCCTTCGCTAGCTCGAACATGACCCCCATCGAAACTCCGGTGCTCGTCGTGGGGGCGGGTCCGGTCGGGATGATGGCCGCTCTCCTTTTGTCCCGGCTCGGAATCCCGAGCCGTATCATCGAGCAACGCGCCACGCCGCAGTCGGCCCCGGCGGCGCACGTCGTCAACGGGCGCACCTTCGAAATCTTCCGGGCCGCTGGCGTCGACATGCAAGCGATCGCCGCGGCGTGCCAGGATCCGGCCGACGCAGGTCAGGTGCTGTGGGTCACCACGCTCACGGGCCAGGAACTCGGCCGTCTGCCCTATGAACGGCAGGGCGACGACGCGTTAGCGTACACGCCAACACCGCTCCGCAACCTCTCACAACACCGTCTCGAACCGATACTTCTCGACCATCTTCGAGGCCGCGCGAACATTGACATCGCGTACGGGCACGAGTGGGAGCACGCGGAGCAGGATGGCGCGGGCGTGACGTCGAGGATTCGCGATCACGCCAGCGGCGCGGTGTACGAAGCGAGCAGTCGCTGGCTGATTGCCGCCGACGGCGCGGCCAGCCCGGTCCGCAAGCTCCTCGGCATCGAGCCGATCGGCCCTGACCACCTGCAGAGCTTCGTGATGATTCATTTCGAGGCGAATCTGCGCGTGCTCGTCGGCCACAGACCGGGGGTCCTGTACTGGACCACCGCACCACAGGCGACCGGCACCTTCGTCGCGCACGACATCGACTCGACGTGGGTCTACATGAAGCCATGGGACCCCGACACCGAATCGGCCGCGGACTACTCCCCCGCCGTGTGCGCGGACATCGTCCGTCATGCGATGGGGACGGACGCATATCCGTTCGCCATCCGTACCGTCCGCACGTGGACGATGACTGCACAGGTGGCCGAGCGCTACCGAGAGCGGCGCGTCTTTCTGGTCGGGGACTCCGCGCATCGATTTCCCCCCACCGGTGGCCTCGGCCTCAACACGGGCGTCCAGGATGCCCACAATCTCGTGTGGAAGATCGCCGCCGTGGAGGCGGGTTGGGCACCCGACGCACTGCTCGATACGTATGAGGTCGAGAGGCGCCCCGTTGCCCAGCACAATGCGGACGTGAGCTTGCAGAACGCGGTGCGACTGGGTGAGGTCTATCAGGCACTGGCAGCTGCCGACGCAACCGGCGACGCGCTGCGGGCCGCCATCGCCAACCAAGCCGAACACTTCGATATGCTCGGACTCCAGCTTGGGTTTATCTACGAGTCGGGCGCCATCGCTGACGACAGCGACGAGAAGCCGACACATGGAAGCTCGGTACGCGACTATGTGCCGACCGCTTTTCCCGGCGCGCGGGTCCCGCACGCCTGGGTAACACGCGCGGGCGTCCGCGTCTCGACGCTCGATCTCTTCGCCTACGACCGTTTCACATTGGTGACGGGCCCGGCGGGACAGCGGTGGATCGAAGCCGTGCCCGGTCCCGTAGCAATCGATTGCGTCGTCATCGGGCGAGACGTGGTCGATGAGAACGGACATTGGATGAAACTCCTCGGCATCGATGCCGACGGCGCGCTGCTGGTGCGCCCGGATCAGCACGTCGCGTGGCGCTCGCAGCATACGGTTACCGACACCACCGCAGCGCTGTCGCGTGCGCTCGCCACGATCCTCTCGCACTGAAGCGATCGATAGAAGAACGGAGCAGAACGCATGAATCTCGGACTCGGAGGACGAAAGGCGATCGTATGCGCGTCGAGCCGTGGCCTTGGAAGGGCCTGCGCGATGGCGCTGGCGCGCGAGGGGGTCGCCGTCGTCGTCAACGGTCGTGATGTCGAGCAGGTCGAGGCAACGGCCGCGGCGATCCGCCGTGAGACCGGGGCGGAGGTGACGGCCGTCTCGGCCGACCTCTGCAGTGACGAGGGCCGCGAGCGGCTCGTCGCGGCGTGCCCGGAGCCTGATATCCTGGTGACGAACAACGGCGGGCCCGCACCGGGCCGCTTCGAGGACTGGGATCACGCGGCGTGGCTCGCGGCACTCGAACAGAACCTGCTGGCTCCCGCCCTCTTGATCCGTGCCGTGATCGGCGGGATGCGCGCGCGTCGCTTCGGACGTATCGTCAACATCACCTCGGCGATGGTGAAGTCACCGCATCCGCTCATGGGGCTGTCGACAGCGGCGCGCAGCGCGCTCACCGCGGTATGCAAGGGCCTGTCGCGCGAGGTTGCGCGCGACAACGTGACGATCAACAACCTCCTACCCGAACGCATCGACACTGACCGTCAGCGTTTCATGGCCGGGCTGCAGGCGGCGGCGCGCGGCATCTCGATCGAGCAGGCATACCAAGACATTGCCGCCTCGATCGCCGCGAATCGTCTTGGCACCCCCGAAGAGTTCGCCGCGGCGTGCACCTACTTGTGCAGCGCCCAGGCCGGGTTCGTATCGGGCCAGAACCTGCAGATCGACGGGGGTTCGTACGCGGGACTGATCTGAGCGGCGCTGCTGTCGACTCTCAACTTGCGTCATCGGATCTCCCCGAGCAGCCCCCTCGCCTCGATGAGGTCGCGCGTGTCGAAGCCCTCGGTGAACCAGGCGTAGAGCGGGGCGAGGAGGGCGCGGGCGTCGTCGCGCTTGCCCTGGCGCTGCCAGAGCCGCGCCAGGCTGGTGGCGGCGCGCAGCTCGAACGTCTTGGCCTCTTGCCGCCGGGCGATCTCCAGGGATTGGTGGAAGAGCGCCTCCGCCTCCCCGACCGCGTTCCCGTCCATGTCGAGGAGAATCTCTGCCCGCAGCCGGTGGAGCTCGGCATCGTAAAAGTGCTGTCCCTGGGCTTCGGCTTGCGCAACGCCGCGGCCGAGCGCGCCGAGGGCGTCGTGGTGGCGCCCGACCTTCCGGAGGCTCTCGGCCAGCATTGAGAAGAACCATGGCGCTCGAACCCCGGTCTCGATCCTAGCCAGTTCGACCATCGCCTCCTGCATCTCCGCGAGACCCGCCTCGCTCTCCCCCGATTCGGCTCGCGCCCAGCCACGCAAAAACATCCCCCACGCAAGGTACAACGGAAACCCGAGCTGCTCGGCGAGAGCCCCCACTTCTCCGATGCGTTCCCGCGTCCGGTCGAGCTCGCCGCGCTCGACATGGACAACTCCACCCCAGAAGAGAGCGTCCGCAAGACTGAGCGGATGTTCCACGCGCTTGGCCAGTGCTACGGCCGCCTCGCTCAAAGCCAGCGCCCGGTCGGGATGGCCAACGTACAAGTGACACAGGGCCGCATGGTTGCGGAGGATGACGCCACCATCGAATCCCACCGTGTACGCCAGAGACCCATGCGCGCTGGGATCGTATAATTTGATGTCCTGCTCGAAATACGGCAGCGCCCGCGAAAAATTGCCTTGGTAGAGCAACGTGGCGGCGGCGACGGTGTGAGCCGAGACGAGGTCAAACGTGTCTCCCGTGCGCGCGGCGGCGGCCAAAGCCTCCTGCGCGACCTCGGCCGCGGTCGCGACCTCACCCTTGACGTGGTAGGCCGCCGCCAATCCCACGAGCACTCGCGGCAGCTCGGGCGACTCGCCGATCTGGGACGCCAGCTCG
>CAZCGA010000256.1:0-5282 GCA_964498075.1 uncultured Binatia bacterium (SeqCode)
CGCTGGGTCGGCGTCTACTTGCACTGGATGGAGAACATCCGCGACTGGTGCATCAGCCGCCAGCTGTGGTGGGGCCATCGCATTCCGGTGTGGCACTGCGACGACTGCCGCAAGCAGACGGTGGCGCGCACCGACCCGACGGCGTGCGCCCACTGCGGCAGCGGCAAGATCCACCAAGACGAGGACGTGCTGGATACCTGGTTCAGTTCCTGGCTGTGGCCGTTCTCGACGATGGGGTGGCCCGACGACACGCCGGCGCTGCGCCGCTTCTATCCGACCGATACACTGATCACCGCTGCCGATATCATCTTCTTCTGGGTAGCGCGCATGGTGATGGCCGGGTACGAGTTCATGGGCGAGCGCCCCTTCAGCGAGGTGTGCTTCAACAGCGTGGTGCGCGACCTACAAGGGCGGAAGATGTCGAAGTCGCTCGGCAACTCGCCCGACCCCCTCGACGTGATCGCCAATTACGGCGCCGACGCGCTACGCTTCACCATCGTGTCCCTCGCGCCGCCGGGCGAGGACGTGATGTACGCGGAGGAGAAGACGGATCTCGGCCGGCACTTCGCCAACAAGATCTGGAACGCGGCGCGCTTCGTGTTGCTCAACGTCGCCGACCGCGACGCCGAGACGGTGGGGGCGTTGGACTCAATCCCGGAACGTGCCCTATCGCTGCCTGACCGCTGGATACTGTCCCGCCTGCAAGCGGTGATCGAGCTGGTGCGCACCACCTTCGCGGCCTACCGTTTCAACGACGGCGCGCTGGCGCTGTATCAGTTCATCTGGCACGAGTACTGTGACTGGTATCTGGAGCTGAGCAAGATCACCCTCGCCGGTGCCGACACGGAGCGCAAGCGCGCCGTCCAGGCTGTGCTGGTGCACACGCTCGAGCAAGCCTTGCGCTTACTGCATCCCTTCATGCCGTTCGTCACTGAAGAGGTCTGGCAGGCGCTGCCGGTGGCGAAGCCGACCGACAGCCTCATGATCGCGTCGTACCCGAAGGCCGACGCGGCGCGCCGCGATGCGGCGGCGGAGGCCACGGTCAATCAGCTGATCGACGCCGTGCGCAGCGTGCGCAACATCCGCTCCGAGTTGGGCATCCCACCGAATGCGACGGTGTCGATCCGCGTCGCCGCCGATGGGCGCGGCGATCAGGTCGCGCCGCTCGAGCCCTACATGAAGGCGCTGGCGCGGGTCGGCAGTGTCGAGCTTCTCCGTGCGGGCGAGCATCCGGCCGGAGAGCCCTCGGCGCTCGTCCAAGGGCTGGGGGAAATCTACGTGCCTTTGCGCGGCGTGGTCGATCCGCTCGAGGTCCGCAAGCGCCTCGAGCGTGATCTGGCGAAGGTGGCGAAGGAGCTCAGCGGCGTGGAAGCCAAGTTGAGCCGCGTCGACTTCATCGACCGCGCCCCGCGGGAGATCGTCGAGAAGGAGCAGCAACGCGCCGGGACGTTGCGGGACCGCGCCGCAACGCTGAATCGGCACCTGACCGTGCTGGGCAAAGACTCCTGAGCATGGACGTCTTCGATCTCCCTGCCATCGAAGCCCTGGTGAAGACCGCACTCGCCGAGGATCTCGGCGCCGGAGATCTCACGACGCGCTTGACCGTGGCGCCCGGCCGGCGCGCCCGGGCGGAGATCAGCGCCAAGCAGGCCGCGGTCATCGCGGGCCTGCCGCTCATCCGCAAGATCTGCACCCGCGCCGGCGGAGACATCGCGGTGAGTGAGCGGTTTGCCGACGGCGCATCGGTGTCCGCCGGCAACGTCCTCGCCGCCCTTGAAGGGTCGGCGCATGCGCTGCTCACCATCGAGCGCGTCACCCTGAATCTGTTGCAGCACCTGTCCGGGATCGCGACCCTGACGGCGCGCTACGTCGCCGCGGTGAGCGGCTGCGGCTGTCGCATCGTCGATACGCGCAAGACGACGCCGGGGTTGCGCGTCTTGGAGAAGTACGCCGTGCGCATCGGTGGCGGATTCAACCACCGCCAGCGGCTCGACGACGGCATCCTCATCAAGAACAACCACATCACCGCGGCCGGCGGCGTGACCGCGGCGGTCGCCGCGGCCCGTTCTGGCGCGCCGCACGGCCTGAAGGTCGAAGTGGAATGCGCCGCCATCGATCAGGTCGATCAAGCGGTGGCGGCCGGCGCCGAGATCATCCTGCTCGACAACATGACGGTTGCGCAGCTCGCCGCGGCGGTGCGCCACATCGGTGGCCGCGCCGTCGTCGAAGCCTCGGGCGGCATCACCTTGGACAACGTGCGTGAGGTGGCCGAGGCGGGCGTCGACATCATCTCGATCGGCGCGCTGACCCACTCGGCGCCAGCTGTCGATCTGCACATGACGTTACGGTTATGAGCGGCAGCGCCCACGGACCGCTGGCGATCGATGCACTTCGCCGCGCGCGCGCCGAGGCACGCATCGGGAAGGTCATCCACTACTTCGACAGCGTCGACTCCACCAACACCGTCGCCCATCGACTGGCTGCCGGCGATGCCGTCGAGGGAACCGTCGTGATCGCCGAGACGCAGACGAAAGGACGCGGCCGGTTGGGCCGCACCTGGATCTCGCCTCCCTTCCGCAATCTGTACGCATCGATCGTGCTCCGACCGCCCATCGCGGTTGGCGCCGCGCCGCAGATCGCGCTGGTCGCGGGCGTCGCCACGGTGGAGGCCGCGAGCGAATGGACGCCGCGCGCGGCGCTCAAGTGGCCGAACGACGTCGTCGCCGACGGACGCAAGCTTGCCGGCATCCTGACCGAGCTGGACGCGCAAGACGGCCGCGTGGGCTTCGTGGTTCTGGGCATCGGGGTGAACCTCAACAGTGTTGCAGACGACTTCCCGCCCGACTTGCGGGACAAAGCCGTCGGGCTGTGCACGCTGAGCGGCCAGCCGATCGATCGTGTCGAGTTTGCCGGCCACCTGCTCGCACGACTCGAGGAACGTTACGATCTCTTCGTGCGCGCCGGCTTTGCCGCCGTCCGGCCGCTGTTGCAAGCGCAATCCTGCCTCACTGGAAAGCACGTGCAGATCGACGGCGGCGACGGCCGCTACGCCGGCGTCGTCACCGGCATCGCCGAGGATGGCGCGTTGCTGCTGCGCGACCAGACCGGTGCAGAGGTCCGCGTCGTGGCCGGAGACGTGACAGTCGTCGACGGCTACGTCGAGAGCGATCGGGGTCCAGCACTCAACGCGAAGAAGGGGAAGAGCTGACAGCTGATCGCTGACTGCTGACAGCTGACCTATGCTGCTCGCGATTGACGTCGGCAACACGCACACCGTTCTGGGCCTCTACGAAGGCACGACGCTGCGGCACCACTGGCGCCTGCAAACCAAGCGCGAGCGCACGGCGGACGAGTACGGCGTCCTGGTCCGCAACCTGCTGGCGGGCGTCGGCGATCCGCGGATCAGCGGCGCCGCGGTGTCGTCGGTGGTGCCGCCACTCACCCAGGTCGTGGGCGCCTTCTGCCACGCCTATCTCGGCATCACACCGCTGCTCGCCGGCCCCGGCGTGCGCACGGGCATGCCGATCCTCTATGACGACCCGCAGCAGGTCGGCACCGACCGGATCGCCAACGCCGTCGCCGCGTACGAACGCACGCGCGACGCCACCATCGTCGTCGACCTGGGCACGGCGACCAAGTTCGAGTACGTGTCGAAGCAAGGCGAGTACATGGGCGGCGCCATCGCTCCCGGCCTCGGCATCGCCGCCGACGCGTTGTTCCAGCGTGCGGCGCGCCTGTATCGCGTCGAGCTGGTGAAACCCAAGCACGTCGTCGGCCGCAATACCGCGCACGCCATTCAGTCCGGCCTGATCTACGGCTACGTGGCGCTGGTCGACGGCATGGTGGCGCGCATCCAGCGGGAGATCAAAGCCACGGCACAGGTGATCGCCACCGGCGGCTTTGCGCCGCTGCTGGCACCCGAGTCCGCCAGCATCGACGCCGTTGACGAGTTCCTCACCCTCGACGGATTGCGCTTGATCTACGAGCGCAACTCTGACCAGTAGAGGCGGGAGACATGGCCACCGTGGTCCACGACCGGCAGAGGAACGCATGAGCACGGGAGCGTTTCTCGGCATCGATGTGAGCAACACGCAGACGGTGCTCGGAGTCTACGAGGGCACGACGCTGCAGCACCACTGGCGCCTGCAGACCGACAGCGGGCGTACGGCGGACGAGTATGGCGTCCTGATCCGCAACCTGCTCGCGGGGGCCTCGAACCCGCAGATCGGGGGCATCGCGGTGTCCTCGTCGGTGCCGCCGATGATCCAGGTCGTCGATGAGATGTGCCGCCGCTACATCGGCGTCGCCCCGCTCTTCATCGGTCCCGGCGTGCGCACCGGGATGCCGATCCTCTACGACAAGCCGCAGGAGGTGAGCGCCGACCGCATCGTCAACGCCATCGCCGCCTACGAGCGGACGCGCGGCACGACGATCGTCGTCGACTTCAGCACCGCGACGACCTTCGATTACGTGTCGGAGAAGGGCGAGTACATCGGCGGCGTCATCGCGCCCGGCCTCGGCATCGCCAGCGATGCGCTGTTCGAGCGCGCCGCCAAGCTGTACCGCGTCGAGCTGGTGAAGCCCCGGCACGTGGTCGGGCGCAACACCGTGCACGCCATTCAATCGGGGCTGATCTACGGCTACGTATCGCTGGTTGACGGCCTGGTGACGCGGATTCAAAAGGAGAACAAGGTCAAGGCGCGGGTGATCGCCACCGGCGGCTACGCGCCGTTGCTGGCACCCGAGTCGGAGACCATCGAAGACGTGGATGAGTTCCTCACCTTGGACGGATTGCGCCTGATCTACGAGCGCAACGCGGAGAGCTGAGTCGGAGAACGATATGGCAGACGATGTGAAGTTGGTCCGTAGCGTCGGTGTCGTGGGCCAGGGAGGCGCCGGCAAGACCTCCCTGGCGGACGCGTTGCTGTTCGCCGCCGGAGCGGCGACCCGCCTCGGCCGCGTCGATGACGGCACCTCGAACTTCGATTTCGAACCGGAGGAGATCCGTCGCAAGATCACGCTGTCGACCGCCGGTCATCACGCCGCCTGGAAGAAACACGACCTCACCATCCTCGACATGCCGGGGTACGCGAACTTCCTGCTCGACACGTTGAACTGCATGCGCGCCTGCACGGGTCTGGTCTTCGTGCTCGCCCCGGCGGCCAACGAGCTGCGCGTCGAAGCCGAGAAGATCTGGGCACGCGCCGCCGAGCTGGGCCTGCCGGTGATCGGATTCGTCAGCCGCATGGACCGCGAGCTGGCCGACTTCCAGGCCGCGGTTG
>CAZCGA010000257.1:0-5239 GCA_964498075.1 uncultured Binatia bacterium (SeqCode)
GCCGGCGCGTGCCGCGCTCGACCTCTTCGGGCGCGTGGAGAAGCACGAGGCGGGCATGTCCGCGACCCTCCTGGCCGAGGCCCAGCTGCAGAACGGCGATCTCTCGGCCGCAGAGGCCGCAGCGGAGGAGGCGATCGCGCTCTGTCGGCGCTCGCTGCGCGGCATCTACGAGGCCGTCGCGCACGGCGTTATGGCCCGCGCGCTCCTCCGCCGCGACGGTGCTGCGGCGCGCGCCGCCGCCGAAGCCGCCCTCGCCGAAGCCGCCGCGCTGATCGAACGCACGGGAGCGAAGACGCTCGCGCCCGCGCTCTGCGAGTGGCGCGCCGAGCTGGCCGCCGTGCTCGGCGACGACGTGACGCGCGTGCAACTGCTCCGACAGGCGCAGCAAGGCTACGACGAAATCGGCGCGCCGGCACACGCGGAAAGAATCAGCCGTCAGGTGTCAGCGATCAGCTCTCAGCCAAAGGGGCAATGAGCGAATGAGTCAGATCTGCCGGACCTGTGGCCACGAGAATCGAGCGACGGCCAAGTACTGCGAGGCGTGTGCCGTGCCGCTCCAGCGAGCCTGCCCAGGCTGCGGGTCCGCGCTGCGGCCCACGGCGAAGTTCTGCGATGAATGCGGTCAGCCGGTGACCGTCTCACCGGCGCAGCGGCCCACTCTCTCACCGACGAGCTACACGCCCAAGCACCTCGCCGACAAAATCCTCCAATCCAAGTCCGCCCTGGAAGGCGAGCGCAAGCAGGTGACAGTGCTCTTCGCCGACGTGAAGGGTTCGATGGACCTGGCGGAGCGGATGGACCCGGAGGAGTGGTCGAAGATCATGAACCGCTTCTTCCAGATCCTCTCGGCGGGCGTCGAGCGTTTCGAAGGGTTCGTCGACAAGTTCACCGGCGACGGCATCATGGCACTGTTCGGCGCACCGATCGCGCACGAAGATCACGCCCAGCGAGCGTGCTACGCGGCGCTATACCTGCGTGACGAGATCAGGCACTACGCCGACGCGTTGCGCCTGTCGCAGGGAATCGACTTCTCGGTCCGCCTCGGGATCAACTCGGGCGACGTGGTCGTCGGCAAGATCGGCGACGACTGCGCATGGACTACACGGCCCAGGGGCCGCCGAGGGCCGTAAGGCCCCGTGGCACTGACGGAGGAGGAAAACATGGCTGAGAGGAAGACGCTGACCTTCGCGCTGATGGACGCGCCGTACGAAAACGCGCGCACCACGACCGCGCTTCGCCTGATCGATGCCGCCCTCCAGCGGGGCTTCAACGTCAACGTGTTCGCGTACGAAGGAGCCATCGGCATACCATCTGCGAAGCAGGCCCCGCACCCGAACGCGGTCCACGGCCGCGACATCATCCAGGAGGACCACCCGAACCCCAAGGAGTGGGTGGCCGCCCTGATCAAGGAGGCCGAGAAGCGCGGGGCCAAGCTCGACTGGGTGCAGTGCGGACTCTGCGTCGATGAGCGCGGTATCGGCGAGTGGATCACCGGCCCACGCCGGGGGAGCCCCGCGGACTTCGTCAAGTTCGTCGAGGAGTCGGACAACACCCTGGTCATTCCAACCAAGTGAGGAGCCCACCATGGCCAAGAAGGTGCTGAACATCATCGAAAGCGCGTATCGCGGTACGCTCGAGGAGCAGGACGACACGGTCATCTGGCTCATGCACGCGATGCGGGGTGCCGGAGCCGACCTGAGCGTCGTCTTGCGTGGCAACGCCGTGAACTACGTGGCGCGGGGGCAAGATGCCTCGGGCCTCGCGTTCGGCGATCGCCGGCAAACGAACCCGCCGCGCCTGGACGAGGATGTCGCCAAGCTCGCCGCGAAGGGCGTCGACGTGTTCGTCGTCGAGGACGATCTGGCCGAACGCGGCCTCGAGCGCTCCGACGTGATCGGAGGGGGTGAAGCCGCTGCCGCGAAGCGGGCTCGCAGAGCTCCTGCGCTCTCACGATCAGGTGTTTCACTGGTAGCAGCGGCCGGTCCGGCGAGCATGCGATCGTGTGTGGATCTCATGAGCCGCGGGTAGTGCGACCCGGGCCGGCATCGGCGGCCGGAGAATGGGTCCGTTACGACGGGGTAGCCGAGGCGTACGATCGCCTCATGATTGCTGAGGGCCGGGCACTGTACGGCAGGCTCGCTTCAGACCTCGTCACGCTGGTTGGGCTTTGTCCAGGTGACGTAGTGCTCGACATCGGCACCGGCAGCGGTGCTGCGGCCCGGGTCGCGCTCGACAAGGTGGGGCCGACTGGCGTGGTGGCCGGGGTGGACTTGTCATTGTCGATGCTGCGTGTCGCCAAACGCAGGGGGCTCGATAGCGTCCTCGCCGCATGTGTACCCGGCCTTCCGTTTCCAGCGGAGCGATTCGACGCTGCGCTGGGGAGCTTGGTTGTGTCGCACTTCGAGTGCTACGAGACAGCCCTGGCCGACATCGTCCGCGTCCTCAAGCCCGGTGGTCGTCTCGGCGTTACGGCGTGGGCCGGATCGCAGACCGAGCACGGGCGCGTGTGGCGGGCGATTGCCGAGTCATTCGTTGGTGCTGACGCGCTGCGCGTGGCCGCCGGCAAGGTGGCGCGGTGGGAGGACCGGTTCACGGATCCCGCTTACTTGGTCGAAGCCCTCACCGGCGCGGGGCTCGTAAACGTCCGCGTCGAAGAGCACACGTACGACGAAACGGTGACGACGGCCGATGCTCTTGCGCGCAGCGAGATCTTCACCTTCGGGCGCTACATCCGTCACGTGCTGGGAGCAAACGGCTGGGAACACTTCCGCCAAACAGCGCGCGCGGCGATCGAGCGCCAGTTTGGCAGCCGGTTGCACTCCATCGCTCGGGCGCATCTGGCGATGGCCGAGAAGCCGACGAGATAGGAGGCGCCCGTACGTCGGTCGTCGCCCGTTCGTGCGGTGGTGGACGGGGTCGCTGCGAACGCGCGGCACTGCTTGGCCAGGTCGGGGGCAACAAGCTGGCAGTCCTGTTCATGGCAAACGCGGAGCGTGATAGGTTGACACGACGCTCCAAGAGACATTGAAGCTACGGTGCAGGAGAGGGCGGAATCGTACCGATCACGGGCTGTCTTCGTCATACCGAACCCCGCGATTCTCGTTTCGGGGGGTCAAGTGAGGCGGCCGCGCTGTCAACCGGTGCTGGAATCGAGGTCGCGTGTCGGTGGGTCTATCGCCCAGCCGTTGAGTGGCGGAGCCAACGAGGCTTAAACGAGTTGGAGGTACTCTATGCCTAATCTCGATCAAGCACGCGTCGATGCTTTTGCACGACGGATGACCGATCTGCTGAACGGGGGGATGCTGTCTCTGATGACGAGCATCGGCTATCGAACCGGTCTCTTCGAAGTGATGGCTAAGCTCGAGCCAGCAAGCAGCGAGAAGATCGCGGCGGCGGCAGGTCTCAACGAGCGATACGTCAGGGAATGGGTCAACACGATGGCCAGCGGCAACATCGTCGCGTACTCTCCGGACGATCGCACCTACTTCCTCCCGCAAGAGCACGCGGCATTGCTCACGGCGGCGGCCGGGCCGGACAACTTGGCTGCCCTGGCGTACACGGTGCCGCTCTTGGCGGCGGTCCAGGAAGGTATCGTTGAGAGCTTCCGGAGCGGTGGCGGAGTCTTCTACGATCGGTTTCCTCGAGAGTTCATGGCAGTGTGGGCGAGCCTCAACGAGAAGAGGTTTGAGCGAACACTCATCTCGAAAGTCGTCCCCCTGACGCCAGGTATTGCCGACGCCCTAGAGGCGGGGATCGACGTCCTTGAAATCGGCTGTGGCGAGGGACACGCGGCGAATCTCCTGGCGAGCACGTACCCGAAGAGTCGCTTCAGGGGCTACGACTTCCGCCAAGAAGCAATCGACGAAGCGGTCGCGAAGGCCGCCGCGCTCGGATCAAGCAACACGACCTTCGCGGTCAAGGACATCACGAGGCTGGACGAAGCCGCCGCATACGATCTCGTTCTTGCATTCGACGTGATTCACGACCAAGCGCACCCGAGGCTGGTGCTGCATAACGTCGCAACCGCGCTGAAGCCTGCTGGGAGCTTCTTGATGGCGGACATCCGTGCCTCAAGCGATGTTCACGAAAATCTCGATCACCCGATGGCCCCGTTTCTCTATGCCACCTCGACAATGCACTGCATGACCGTATCGCTGGCGCTGGGGGGCGAAGGGTTGGGCACGATGTGGGGCGAACAGAAGGCCCGAGAGCTGTTGGCTGAGGCGGGTTTCGCCCGCGTCGACGTCAAGCAGGTCGAGGGCGACCTCTTCAACAATTTCTATATCGCCAGGAAAGTCGGAGGTTGACGAGTTCGCGCGTCGTCGTGCGGGGCAGAAGGCGACAGCCCTCGGTGCTACGGAAACCCCTACCGTTGGTCGCACCGCGAGGACGCTCCGTTCGCATCACACCGACGGCTTGATGTTTTGGTTGAGACGGAAGAAGTTGCTCGGGTCGTACTTGTTCTTCAGGGCGACCAGGCGGTCGTAGTTGACGCCGTACGCGGCTCGGGCGCGGTCTTCGCCTTCCTCGCCCAGGTAGTTCGAATACACGGCGGAGCGCAGGAAGGGTTGCATCGCGTCCCAGAATCCTCGCCCCCATTCGGTCGCCCGACGCGCCTCCGCAGGGTCTTGCCACGATGCATTCACCGCGAAGTTGAAGCCCGGCTCTCTGTGGCTGAAGGCGGTCTCGGTCGCGCCGACTCGGCAGGCGGCACCGTTAAACCGCTCGATGAAGAAAGCGCAGTTCGGAGAGGGAGCCCGCGCCGCGTTCTCCACGATCACGTCGATGGCGCCGTCGCTCAGCTCGCGAAGGAAACTGCTCCGGACATACGCGGAAAGGTGTACCGGGGGGGGCGCCATGAGCGCTTGGATCTGAACGTACGGCATGGGGCGGACGGCATCCTCGAGCCGCGGACCATACGAGCGCAGCGGCCTCAGCAACCTCTCGCCGGCGTCCAGATCGCCGCAGTAACACAACGCGATACAGGGCGCCGGTTTGTCAGACAGCGACACATATGCGATATCGACGCGGATCTCGTCGGGGAGAGCACCCGCGAACTCACGGTAGAATCGCAGTACGTCCCCGAGGCGCGCGGCCGGGTAGGTCACGGGACCGGCGAGCACTGGGCCGACCGGGTGGAGCTGGTATTCGAACGAGGTGACGATGCCGAAGTTCCCCCCGCCGCCGCGCACCGCCCAGAACAGGTCGGCGTTCTGCTCGGCGTTGGCGGTCAGCGTGT
>CAZCGA010000258.1:0-5212 GCA_964498075.1 uncultured Binatia bacterium (SeqCode)
ATGCCTATCTCGTGAAGGGTGACCTCGCGACTTCGGCCGAGGTCGCGCAGGAGGCGCTGGCAGCCGCCGAGCGCACGGGAGACGCGTTCGACCTCCTCTCGGCTCACTACCAAGTCGGCATGCCGTTGCTCTTTCAGGGCCACTTCTCGCAGGCGCTGCACCATTTCGAGCACAGCATCAAATTATACGATCCCAGCGAGCTTGGGTCTCTGGCGTATGCGGTGGGAGTCGACCGTGGCGTCAACGCCCACGCGTTTGCGGCCCACTGTCACTTCTTCCTTGGCCATCTCGACCGAGCGCTGGCGTTGAGCGAGGAGGCGGTGGCGCTGGCGAAGTGTGTGGAACATCCGCTCAGTCTGGCGAACGCTCTCTTCCAGGCTGGAGTTGTCCATTTCGAGCGCGGCGAGCCCGACCGGACACGGGAACGCGCCGGAGAAGTCGTGGGTCTCGCCGAGCAGCTCGGGTTTCCGTCGTACCTGGGACTGGGGAGGGTTTTGCGAGGCTGGGCGCAGGTCGAGTCGGGGGAGGGCGAGGCGGGCCTCGCGGAGATGCAGCAGGCGATGGTCGAGCTGGCTCGGATCAGGACCGGGCTCAGAGCACCTCAACACCGCTTCTGGCTCGCCGAGGGCTTCCGAAAGGTCGGGCGCCACGACGACGCCCTGGGCGCGCTCGGACGCGGCGTCGCGCTCGCCGAGCAACAGGGACAGCACTACTACGATGCCGAGCTCCACCGGCTGCGGGCCGAGATTCTCCTCGACATGGACGGCAATGCGGTCGAGGAAGCGGAGGCGCTCTTCGGCCAATCCCTGGAGATCGCCCGGCGGCAAGCGGCAAAGTCGTTCGAGCTGCGCACCGCCACCAGCCTGGCGCGGCTCTGGCAGCGCCAGGGCAAGCGCGACGCCGCCCGCGCCCTCCTCGCCCCGCTCTACGCCTGGTTCACCGAAGGCTTCGACACGCGCGACCTGATCGAGGCCAAGGCGTTGCTCGAGGAACTCTCCTGACCCGAGGGCGGCGGATGCCGCCTCCACCCTTGTCTCGCGCACGCATTCAGATGTAGAAAGCCAGCCCACCGCCGCTTTGCCGGTGACGCGAGGATGCTGCAACCGACACGACGAAGGAATCGGAGATGCCCGACATCAATCGCCCTCGGTACGTGAATCGCTGGGGCTTCAACGGCTCGCCGCAGCCCTTCGCCGCCAAACGGGTCACCAGCTCGTGCTTCGTGCTCGAGGGCAAGTTGAGCCACCTGGAGGATCTCTGTCACCGGTTCTTCGCCGAGCCGACCGGCGGGCAGATCCACTACCGGCCGCTCACCCAGTACGTCGTGCTCACGTTCAACCAGATGGAGTCGGTGGCGTGTGAAGATCCGCCGTACAGCCGCACGGGCAGCGGCAGCGAGACCGAGGTGGCGTTCTGGGTGCTGACGGCCGCGGTGGAGCGCATGGCCGGCATCTGGGTGGCGCAGCGGCTGGCGTGGTTTGTACCCTACATCTTCGTCGACAACTCGCCCAACCTCATCGCCGGGCGAGAGATCTACGGCTTTCCGAAGGAGATCGGGTGGTTCGAGATCCCGGCGAATCCCGGGCACGCGCAGCGCTTCAGCGTCGAAGCGACGGTCACCAAACGCTTCGGACCCCACGCCCGAGCCGAACGCGCGCAGCTCCTGGGAATCAATCGAACCGGTGCGCCCGGCAAACGCAAGTCGGAGCGCTGGACCAACTTGGAGGCCGTCGGCGGGCATGTGCGCGCCGCGCTGTTCGACGCCAAGAGCTGGGTGATTCCGGGCGTGCACTTTCTCGAAGAGCTGGCGTCGGACTTCATTCATCACCAGGGACCGCTGGTCTTCCTCAAACAGTCCTACGACATCGCCGACGGCGAATTCGCCTCGTTCCAGAGCATCGTCGAAGCCGTGTTCCGCGTCACCGCCTTCCGCGGCGGTGCGTCGCTCGACGGGAACTACGTCGTCGACCTGCCCCGCTTCGACAGCCATCCGATCGGCCGCGATCTGGGGCTCGCCGTGCGCCAGCCGGCGGTGCTGAGCTACTGGCTCGACTTCGACTTCGTCATCGACAAGGGCACCACGATCTGGACCGCCCCGCAGCCCGGGCCGCCGCAAGGTTGAGAGGAGATCGCCATGGCAGCGCAACGGCGAAAGAAGATCGCGATCCTGGGCGGCGGGGTCGGCGCGATGACGGCGGCCTTCGAGCTGACGGCGCAGAAAGACTGGCAGGAGCACTACGAGGTCACTGTCTACCAGATGGGTTGGCGCCTGGGCGGGAAGGGCGCCAGCGGCCGCAACCACGAGGCGCAAGAGCGCATCGAGGAGCACGGCTTGCATATACTGCTCGGTTTCTACGACAACGCCTTCAACGTCCTGAAGCGCTGCTACGACGAGCTCGGGCGTCCCGCGGGGGCGCCGCTGGCCACCTGGCGCGACGCCTTCAAGCCGCACAACCTCGTCGTCTTCTCGGAGCGCATCGGCAGCGAATGGCAGGAGTGGCCGATCGAGTTTCCGGTCGACGACGAGGAGCCCGGGGGTCGCGACGTCGCTCTGCGGGTCTGGGAGTACGTTCCCCTGTTGCTCGGGTGGATGAGCGACATGCTCGTCGCTCCGACCGGGGCGCGTCGGCCTCACCGCAACCCCGGCATGCCGTGGGCTCGTTGCATCCGGCGGCTCCTCGTCGACGTCGAAGGCGTGGCGCTCACCGCTGCCGCCGGCTGGCTCTGGGCGGCGGAATGGCTGGCCAGATCGCTCGACGCCGATCCCCGCAAGCATCGGCGTGAAGCGCATCACACCCTGGTGTGGCTGCTGGACAAGTTCATCCGCTGGCTGTGGGACCGCATGGAGCACGTGGTCGATCGGGACGCCGAGGCCCGCCATCTGTTCATGGCGCTCGACCTATCCGCCGCCATCATCACCGGTCTGATCGTGGACGGCGTCATCTTCAGGGGCTTCGATGCGATCGACGACCTGGAGCTGCACGAGTGGCTCGAAAAGCACGGCGCCTCGAAGCGCCTCACGCTCGACGGCTCGTGGACGCGCGCGGCCTACAACCTGCCGTTCGCCTATCGCTACGGCGATACGCGCCGGCCGTGCGCCGCCGCCGGCACGGCGCTGCGCGGGGTGCTGCGCATGGTGCTGACCTACAAGGGCGCCATCATGTGGAAGATGCAGGCCGGCATGGGCGATACCATCTTCGGCCCGCTGTACGAGGTGCTCAAGCGCCGCGGCGTACGCTTCGAATTCTTCCACCGCGTCAAGCATCTCCATCCCGCCGCCGACGGGCGCACGATCGAGCGCATCAGCCTCGGTCGCCAGGTGAGACTGAAGAAGGCCCGCAGCCGGAAGACGAAGAGGAACGACCTGCACTACGATCCTCTCATCCCGGTCAAAGACCTCCCCTGCTGGCCGAGCGAGCCGCTGTACGATCAGCTCGAAGAGGGCGAGAAGCTGCGACGGTTGAAACGCGCGGGGCACTTCGTCGACCTCGAATCCTACTGGACCACCTGGAAAGACGTCGAGGAGATCACCCTGATGCACGAGAAGGACTTCGATCTCATCGTCCTCGGCATCTCTCTGGGCGCGCTGCCGCTCATCTGCAAGGACGTCATCGCCATGAAGCCCGCCTGGCGACACATGGTGCGCCACGTCGAGACGATCCGGACCATGGGCGTCCAGATCTGGTTGCGCCCGTCTCTGGAGGCCCTCGGCTGGCCGACCCCGAGTCCCGTGCTCGGCGGCTACGTCCAGCCCTTCGACACCTGGGCAGACATGACCCATCTCATTGACCGCGAGAAATGGCCGGCGAAGCATCCGCCCGGCAACTTGGCCTATTTCTGCGGACCGCTCGAGGACGGCATCGAGCCGCCGTACTTCACCCACCCTGAGTTCCAGCAAAAGGAGGACGACGCCCTCAAGAAGGCGTTTCGCGGTTTTCTCGAGCGACACACGCGCGCCTTGTGGCCGCACGCCGTCAAACCGGGGGAGCAGGGATTGAACTGGGATCTGCTGGTCGACCCGCAGGACCGCGAGGGCGCGGCGCGGCTCGACGCCCAGTACTTCCGCGCCAACCTCGATCCGAGTGAGCGCTACGTGCTCTCCGTGCCTGGCAGCACCAAGCACCGCCTGCGCAGCGACGAGTCGGGGTTCCACAACCTGTTCCTCGCCGGCGACTGGACGCGCAACGGCCTCAACGCCGGCTGCGTCGAAGCGGCGGTCATGTCGGGCATGCAGGCATCGCGCGCCATCTGCGGGCAGCCCGAGGTGATCGTCGGAGAATCGGACGTCTGATCCGACAATCCGCAGCGGACACAACGTGGGCTGAAGACCGCAACCCAACATACGATGCGTGTGGGTTCCCTCTCCTTTCAAAGGAGAGGGTCAGGGTGAGGTTGAGCCTGTGCTTCGTCCTAGCGTCGGCGGAGTCGGGCTGCGTGAAAGACCGACGGGACGTCGTGCCGGCACTCCGCGAAGAGGTACGTGATGCCCAGCTCGTCGACCGCGCACACGAGCTGGAAGAGCGCCGCGACGCGGAAGGGCCAAGCGATGTCGAAGATCAGCAGCAGGGGCACACTGATCCCCATCAGCACCGAGCCCAGCTTCACGGACCAGGTGTGATAGCCGGGAACGGCCCGGTACTTGGCGTAGGCGATCGCCGTCGGCAAGAGGAGGCAGACAATGGCGAGGATCACGTAGGGTGCCTCGCGACGAACGATCTCCGGCCAGAGCCACCAGGCGCCGAAAGGAAAGGAGAGCCACAGGGCGAAGTCGGCCCACTGGTCGAGCCGGGCGCCGAAATCCGATTCCTGGCCGAGCCGCCGGGCCAGCGCGCCATCCAGCACGTCGGACACGAGCCCGACACCGAAGAGCGCCAGGAAGATGCCTGTGGCGCCATTCCACGCGAGCGCGAGGAGGACCGGCGCACACACGGCGCGGAAGGCGCTGATCAGGTTCGGTGCGTTCGGTGGGAGCTTACTCAATCTCGCCGCCAGTCAGCGTAGGGTCAACTGCAGCGCCCCGGCGAGCCCGCCAGAGCAAGACGCCCGGTACTGAAAATGCCAGAGCCTGCGCCAGGCCCGCGGGCCAACCGTGCCCGTTGGGGCTGGCTTCATTCCAGATGAGGTGACTGAGCGCGATGTAGAACGTATAGGCGGCAGCGCAGGGAAGGATCCAGGGGCGCCGAAACCAGAACCCCCAGGCGCCAATGAGGAA
>CAZCGA010000259.1:0-5179 GCA_964498075.1 uncultured Binatia bacterium (SeqCode)
GAAGAGGCTGACGAGACGGTCTTCTGGTTGGAGCTGCTGGTGGAGTCAGGCATCGTCGCGAAAGATCGTGTCGCTGTCCTCGCCGAAGCGCAGGAGATCCTAGCGATCGTCGCCGCCTCGCAGCGCACAGCCAAGACTCCTCAATGACTCAATGGCTCGATCACCCAATGGCCCAATTCTGCAGTGATGCATATGGGCAGGTCACGGCGTATGCGGGAGACGGCTCGGCGGTGCCGGTGACGACGGCCTTGACCTCCGCCGGTCCGAGCGGCGGGACGGCGACGTACGTTCCCGAGCGGCTCTACACGGGGCAGCGCTGGGACGATGCGGCGCAGCTGTACTACTATGGGGCGCGGTTCTACGACCCCAAGATCGCGAACTGGCCCACCGAGGAACCGCTCTTCGGAAACCACCGAGATGCCGCGCCTGGGCTATCGCCGCTGCTGGCTCGCATTAACCCGTCGCTGAGCAATCCATATTCATACGCGCTTTGGAACCCAGTGATCCAACGTGACGTCGACGGTCGAATGGTACCGCTAGTTGCGGCCGCCATTCTTGTCGCTGTCGCGGGAGTTGGAGGCGGGTTTGCCTCCCTGGCGAGCGGAGGGTCCTTTGTTAGCGGCCTTGAATTTGGCGCGGCCGTTGCCGCGGGCGGCGAACTACTCTTACCAGGCGCACTAGGACTACTTGCAATTTCGACGATCGGAAGCGCCGCCGGCGGATCCATCGGTACGGTACAGTCGATTTTGTCGCAGGGCGGGTCGCTAGCGACAGGGCAGGCCTTAACAGCGATTTTCGCCAATACCGCGCTCTCGGCAAGTCTTGGGTTTCTGGCAGGCCTGGGAGGTACGGCAGCCCTCGCGGCGGGCGCGACTGAATTTGAGGCCGGGCTTGCTACCGGCGTCCTAAGCGGCGCGTTTGAGATCGCAGCCGCTCAAACTGCCAGTAACTTGTCGAGCTTCGGCGTGAACGGCTTCGCCAACTTCCTCTCGCTTGGCTCGCTGTTCAGTGGAGGGAGTGGGGGTGCCTTTGGGGTGAACATCGGACTAAGCGCCGCGGACTTCGGAGGCGGGGCTGGGGGTGGCGGCGGCGCGGGCGGCGCCGGCGCGGGCAGTGGTGGTCCCGGTGGAGCTAGTAGCGGCAGCGGCGGCTCTGGGGGCGTGGGAGGATCGGGAGGGTCAGGCTGTGGGGCCGGACTGTGCGGGACACTCTATGTTGTGCCTGACCCAGCTAACCCCGGATGGACGATCCTCATAGGAGGTTTTGGGCTCCCTTAATCGAGGGCAAAGTTCCACCCACTTCTGGTCACGGTATTGAAGCATGGACGAGGTCCGAGGTTTTCAGCGCCGCCAAAACCGATTTGAGCGTGTACGTTGCGTGCAGCGTAATCGATCCCACTTTTCAATCGGTCTTTGCGGCCGGAATGAACGGTTATGACTGGTCGGAGGCTTCTTGAGTGGCGCCAGATCCGCACGATCGCTCTCGGGGCCTTGGCGATTGCCCTCTTCGGTGCCGCGGTGTTAGTCGTGTCGGTGCCGGGAAGCTTCTGGGACCGAGGTGCTGGGCCTATCGCTGCGGATTTGTCGGTTATCGTCGCAGTATTCTGGTTCCTCTTGTTCACGGTATATCTGATCTTCGCCTACTCCGCGGCAAGAGAGGTAGCGACGGTGAAGGCGGGTTACGGGATCGCCACGGCATTTGAGAACGGGGTTCTCCGCTATGAGTTGAAATTCGCGACGCATAAGCCGGCCGCCAACCTGCTAGAGGAGTGCGCTCAGTTTCTCAAGGACACATTCAGGGTCCTCGAACGGTCGATTTCAACAGACGGGACAGGGTTGACGGCAAATGTCGCCGCGTTCGCGTTCGATATATTCCCGCACGGGATTAGTATCGTGATAAGTCCTCGAACCGACCAGGGGTGCTCCGTAAGTGTTGCGACCAAGACGCGCTTGATCCTTGGCCTGCCGGTTGTAGACACGCATGGGGTGGCAATCATTGCCCTGTTTGTAGGATGGGCTCAAGGCACGCCCCTGCAGACGAGTCCATTGCCATGGGTCATGTGGAAGACCGTGGTGTCGTCGGCTAGATCGCGCGGAACGCCCGGTGCGGCGTCGAAACTCGCGCCAACACCTCGTACGGCCAAGACTCAATGAACCAATGGCGCGATGACTCAATGGCTCAATTCCGCATTGATGCGTACGGGCAGGTCACGGCGTATGCGGGAGACGGCTCGGCGGTGCCGGTGACGACGGCCTTGACCTCCGCCGGTCCGAGCGGCGGGACGGCGACGTACGTTCCCGAGCGCCTCTACACCAGCCAGCGCTGGGACAACGCGGCGCAGCTGTACTACTACGGCGCGCGGTTCTACGACCCGCGCATCGCGAGCTTCGCCAGCGAAGATCCGGCGCGGGAGTACATGAATCCATACGCGTACGTGGCGTGGAATCCGGTGAAGTTCACCGACCCGACGGGGATGTTTGGGGCCGGAGGCGCGCTTTGGGGGAGTGCCATTGGCTTCACGAGCCTCGGATACAATGGCGAGGATACAGGCAAGTGGGGCTGGCTAGCTGGGGTGGCCTCTGTTGGCGGTCTGGGGGCCGTCAATGCCGCTGTCTGGAGCGGCGGAGCCTCGGTTAGCGCGTTGCTCGGCGCATTGTTGGGAGGCTGGCTGAACGGCCAACGTACGCAGGTCGGTCAGAGTGTTACGCTCGGGCTGGAAACGACGTCTGCGTCACTGAGCACTGCGTTCTCGCCCGGCATTGGAGGGACGACCACGATCGTGCCTCCCCTACTCGGAACGGACATGCCCCGTTCCGACTTTTACGGGACGCTCACCCCCGCCGCCGCGGTCGATCCCGGAGTTGAGATCAAGCCAGGATATACCGACGTCAGCATCAACGCCGCGGTTCCGGGGATACCCGTGGGCTCCACCTTCGGAATCCAGCAGACGAGCAATGGCGTGACTCTGAACTATTCGGGCTTCTTCGTGGGCACACCGGGAACATCTGGTCTCGTATCTCGGGCGAGCGCGGCCGCTGGTCCCGCGTTCACCGTGACATTTGCGAATCTGAATGGCAACACTGTCCAAATCGGGGTTAGCATTCTGGGTGGTTTCTTCGTGGAGTTGGGTTTCGGCACCCCGGGGATTGCCATCTCTGTAATCAACGCGGAGGTTAGGAAATAGCTCCGATGGCTGACAAGATCATTCTAGCGGCAATCATTACGTACCTTGGATACATTCTTTGGGATCGCAAGAATCAGGCGAGAGGCATTGCGAACTTTCAGAGGCGCATATTTCGGTCAACCCTAGGCGATGAGGCTACGGAGAGGCTCCTTCTGACGGCTACCATCTTGATGATTCTGATGACGATACTAGCGCTTCTCGGGATCATCCCGTTGCGATAGAGGCGGTCCCGATTGGGAAGAATCCAAGGTCTCGGCGGGCTGCCAGCCCAGGAGGTACCGCATGACGATCACGAAGGTCGCAATTGCTGTGTCGGCGTTCTCATGTGCGGTGGCAATCAGCCTCTACGCCAGCAACGCGCGCAAGACAAGCCTGACAGTGCCAAGCCGCCGGCCGTCGTCCGCCAGTTCGTCACCCGGGGGGGAACTGGCAAAGCCAGAGAAGAATTGTGCCATTGAGCCATCGGGTCATCGAGTCATTTGCTGAAGGAGGATCGACATGACACGCATGCACGTCGGGCTTGCGGCGTTCGCAATGCTCTCGTCGTTGATCGCTACGGTCGGGTTCTCGGTGGCGGCCCGAACGTCAACAGCAAACGTCCGCCAGTTCGTCGCCGGCGGGAACTGGCAGAGCCACCGCGACGCGCTCGACAAGCGCGGCTGGCAGATCCAAATGAAGCACTTCGACGACGACTCGCTCTCCGGGCGTATCATCATCGTCGGCTCGCCGCGGCTGCAGCAGGCGCGGCTCGAAGGGCGCGTCGACGGCACCCAGGTCTACGGCGTGCTGGTCGACGACCATGATAGCCAGGTCGGCACCTTCACCGGCTCGATCTACCAGAACAGCGTCAGCGGCACGTACACCACGGCCGACGGCGACACGGGGGATTGGAGCTACGCAGGAATTGAGTCATTGGGCCATTGAGTCATTGGGTGATTGAAGAAGCATGGCCAGGCGGTCGCCGGAGCTGCGCCCTCCCTTCCCTCGCAGGAAGGCGTGCCCCCAATCGTTGCCGTGGGTACAGGCGAGCCTCCTCAATGACCCAATGTCCCGATGCGTCCCGATGACTCAATGACTCAATTCCCGGGTGATTGAAGAACCATGGCGAGCCGGCCCGAGGAACTACGCGAGAGGACGAAGCGGTTTGCGATTTCCATTGTGCGTCTGTTCCGATCGCTGCCGCGGAGCGACGAAGCGCGCGTGATTGGGCGGCAGTTGTTGCGGTCGGCCACGTCGGTGGCGGCGAACTATCGGGCGGTCTGTCGTGCCCGCTCGAAGGCGGAGTTCATCGCCAAGATCGGCGTCGTCGTCGAAGAAGCCGACGAGACGGTCTTTTGGTTGGAACTGCTGGTGGAGTCAGGCATCGTCCCGAAAGATCGTGTCGCTGCGGTCCTCGCCGAAGCGCAGGAGATCCTCGCGATCGTCGCCGCCTCACAGCGCACAGCCAAGGCTCGACAATGACTCAATGGCCCGATCACCCAATCGCCCAATGACTCAATTCTTCCTCGCTTGCCTGACGGGCCTCCTCGGTTGCGTGAGCTTTCCGACCTACTCGCTCGACTGGTGCGTGTGGTTCGCGCTGGTGCCGTTGCTGGTTGCAGGGTCCGGCGCCTCACTCCCACGTGCCTTCCTTCTCGGCTGGTCGGCGGCGATCGTCGGCTACTGCGGTGCGTTTGCTTGGGGCATCGGCACCATCACCCGGGTTGAAGACGTCTCGACCACCAGCGCCGGCGCGCTGTTCGGTGTCGCCGTCGCGTATCATGCCGCGCAGGTGGGGCTCTTCGCTGCGCTGGCGGCAAGGGCATTCCGACACCAGTGGGCTCAGGACTCAGCACCCTACACTCGGGACGTGTTCATTGCGGCGAGCACCTGGGTCGCGTTGGAGTGGCTCTTTCCAAGTGTGTTTCCCTGGTCGTTTGCGTGGGTGCTGTCGGATCGCCTACGGCTGATTCAGATTGTCGAGGTCACCGGCGTCTGGGGACTGAGCTTCGTGAT
>CAZCGA010000260.1:0-5170 GCA_964498075.1 uncultured Binatia bacterium (SeqCode)
TCAGAAGCGGAACTCAGCCGCGCCCGCGCCGCCGTGGGACAAGCCGGGCTGGCCTTCACCGTGCTCAATGACCAAATGGAAACCATCACCGGGCAAGTCGCTCTCAGCCCCATGCACCTCGCCAAAGGCCTGGAGTTCCGCGCCGTGGTGGTGATGGCCTGTGATGATGAGATTGTTCCCCTGCAAGCGCGCATCGAAACCGTCAGCGACGACAGCGACCTCGAGGAGGTCTACAACACCGAACGCCACTTGCTCTACGTCGCCTGCACCCGCGCCCGCGACCATCTCCTCGTCACCAGCGTGAAACCGGCTTCGGAATTTCTGGACGACCTGCGAGCGAAGTTGGATGCGTAAGTCATCAAGTTATGATGGCCCAGGTCCATGCCCTGAGCAACAATTAGACGCTATCGGAACTAGGCAGAAGCCATTCTCTTTTGCCACGAATTGCACTAATTTCACGAAGATATCAGCACAATTCGTGTTCATTCGCGCGAAGCGATTCGTGGCTCATCATCTTATTTCCGAAGGAGTCTACTGCTCAATCCAATGCCCTCCTCTAACTCGGTGTAGGGTCTGAATGACGTCATTGAAAACCCCAGCCTCCATATCGCCCCCAACAAGGCTTGCCCACACCACTGATGTTTTGTTAGGATAGCCAGCAGCATGAGCGATCTCTTCTTCGAAAAACCCGTCCTGAATTCTCCGTATGCCTACCCGACGCGGCATTGGGAGTTGGATACGGATGGGCAGCCGACGCAACAGATTATCGAAAAGCGCCGCCGCGCCGATTTTATTACCCCCATCCCCAAGCCTCGCAAATGCAAGGACCAATCGGCTCATCAGCAACACACCGTATCTCGCCGAACGGCTGGAAGTGCACGACCTGAACAGCATCGGCACACGCCTCTACGGACGGCACTTTGGCAAATCCCGCCTTGCCAGCCGCGAAACCATCGCCGCGATCATCGCCGAAGCCGCCGCCGGGCAAAAGTTCAGCCCCAACTTTTTGCTCAGCGAGTGGGACGAACTGGTGGACGCCTGGCAGTTGGACAGTTGGGAAGCGTATCGGGACGTGCAGCGTTTGGGCCGCAAAACGCGCCTCTCCGAAGCCCAACGCGCCGCCGCGTGGTCGGTCTTCTCCGCGGTACGCGCCCGCCTGGCCGCCGACGGGCTGATCACGCTCTCAGGGATGTTCAGCCAACTCGCCGCCCGCTTCGCCGAAGGCCGATCCATTCCACGGTTTCGAGCGTCTTGCGATTGTGAGTAAGCGCCGAGGCTTCCGCTTTCATGTTGCTCGGCCTCCCGTTTGAGATAGGGTGTCAGCTAACCGAGCGGCGGTAGAGGCGGACAGCAAGAGGGGCAGAGATCGCAATGATCACGGCCGACCAGATGAGCGCGAGGACGACCTGCCCGACGACGGTCTGGCCCGCTGGCAGAGCGCCTTCGCCGAGGATCAGGCCCCGCAACGCGTTCGTGACGACGGTCACGGGCTGATTTTCGGTAAACACCCGCAGCCACGACGGCATCGTCTCGGTGGGGACGAACACGGAGCTGGCGAACGCCAGTGGGAAGATCACCAGATACACTGCCGACTGGATAGACTCGGTGGTTCGCACCAGTAGCCCCAACATCGCCATGACCCACGACCAGGCGTGGCCGAAGGCAAGGGCGACCGCCAGCGCGCCGAGCAAGCCGGCCAGGCTCGTCTGCGGACGAAAACCGATGACGAACCCGACGGCCACGAGCAACGCCAGGATGAAGGCCGAGCGGATCAGGTCCGAAAACGTACGGCCGGCCAGAACCGCCGAGCGCGCCATCGGCAACGACCGGAACCGGTCGATGACCCCCTTCAAGAGGTCCTCGCTCAGGCCGATCGCCGTCTGCCCACCACTGAAGAGGGCGAACTGGGCCAGCAGGCCGGGCACGAGCCAGTTCACGTAGCTGCCGGCCGCAGCCGGTGGGAGCGCCAGCACGATCGCCCCGCCGAAGACGTAATTGAACAGCAGCATGAACACTACCGGCTGGATAGTCGAGAACAACAACAGTTGGGGCAGCCGGACAACACGGATCAGGTTGCGCCGGGTGATGACGGCGATGTCGGAGACGGTTCGCCCCAGCGAGTTCTGTCGGGAAACGTTCGTGGTGATGGCCATCAAGCTACCCTTCCATTTCCGCGCCGGCCGCGCGCACATGCACCGGTGGAGCTGCCTGACCGTTCCCGGAGGTTGCGACGTGTCCGGTCAGCGCCAGGAACACGTCGTCGAGGGTGGGCTTGTGCAGCGCCGCGTCCTCGGGCGTGACGCCGGCGGCGTCCAATCGGCGCAGCGCCTCCATCAGCGTCCTCGAACCGTCCGAAGCCGGTAGGGAAACCTTTCGCCGCTGCTCGTCGTAGGTTGGCTGCCCGATAGCGACGCCGCGCAGCGCCCCCAGAGCCCGGGTCCGGTCCTCTTCTGACACGCTCATCTCGACCACCGAGCCGCCGACCCAATCCTTCAGCTCCTCGCCGCTGCCCTCGCTAATCAGCCGGCCATGGTCAATGACGGCAATGCGGTCGGCCAGGCGGTCGGCCTCGTCTAGGTACTGGGTCGTGAGCAGGACGGTCGTCCCAGTGTCCACCAACTCTTCGATCAGCCCCCACAAATCCATCCGGCTGGCCGGGTCGAGGCCGGCGGTGGGCTCGTCGAGGAAGAGCAGTTGTGGCCGACCGACGAGGGACGCGGCGAGATCGAGCCGGCGGCGCATCCCGCCCGAATAGGTCTTCACCGGCCGGTCCGCGGCGTCCACCAGGCGGATGCGCTTCAGCACGTCCCCAGTGCGCCGCCGCGCCTCGCCGGGCGACAACCCGTACAGCCGGCCGACCATCTCGACGTTCTCCCGGCCGGTGAGGAAGTCGTCGACTGCGGCGTACTGGCCCGCCAGCCCGATCCGGGCGCGCACTTCGACCGGGTGCTGGCGCACGTCGAAACCGGCGACCAACGCCGTGCCACCATCGGGCGGGAGTAGCGTAGACAGCACACGGATGAGCGTCGTCTTGCCGGCACCATTCGGCCCCAGCAGGCCATAGATGATGCCCGGCTCGACGGCCAGACTGATCCCGTCAAGCGCGCGCACATTGCGCGCGAACACTTTGACGACGCCCTCGACTTGAATGATGGCTTTATCCATGAATGTATCCCTGTCTTCCTTCATAAATCGGGCGGGCTGCCCTGGCTCGGACGGCGATTTGCTTGACGATGTGCCTGGCGTCGGGGCCGGCCCCGGCGACCAGGCCGGAGAGCAGCGAGGATTGGAAGGGCAGCCCCGCGAAGTACAGGCCCGGCTCCGCTTGGACCACGCCGCGGTGGTGGACAGGCTCACCGTTGGCGTCGAAGACCGGCAACGTGATCCAGCGGTAGTCACGAACGAAGCCGGTGGACCACACGACGTTGGCGACGTCGAGGACCCGCCCGTCTTCGAGCACGGGCCGCCCGTTGCCCACACCCGCCACGCGCGGCACGCGCTGAACACCGACCTGCAAGAGATCTTCGGGTCGCACCCCAACCACCGGGTGCCCCCCGGTGAATCCCCTTGCCTTACGGGCCAGCCACCGGCCGGGCGGCGTGTCAACGGTGAGCTGCTTCATCAGGGCATGAAAGACGATGACCCCAAGTTGATAGCCAAAGCCGTCGGAGGCGCCAGGGATGAAACCGGTGTCGCGGCCGGCGAGCCAGACACGGTATCGTGGCGCGAGGTCCAGCGCAATCTCGACCCCTGAGTTGCCCGCCCCGACGACGAGCACGGTGCCATCACGCAGTTGGCCGGCGTTGCGATAGGCGACAGAGTGCAGTTGGGGGATGGCGGGGTCGAGCTGGCTGGCGAACGCGGGCATACGTGGGGTGGCATACGCCCCGGTCGCCACGACCACGTGATTGGCCTTCAGCCGCCGTGCACCGGCGGCGATCAGATAGCGGTCGCCGTCGCGCGCCAGTTCGTCCACCCGCACCCCGAGCTGCACGGGGAGCTCGAAGCGAGCTGCGTAAGCCTCCAGATAGTCGGCCAGGGCGTCCTTTGTAGGCGCTAACTTCCCCTGCGCGGGGAATGGCATCCCCGGCAGGCGGTTGAAGCTCGACGGAGTGAACAGCCTCAGGGAGTCCCAGCGTTTGCGCCAGCTATCGCCGGCGCGGTCGTGAGCGTCCAGGATCACAAAATCGCGTCCTTGCCTGGCCAGGTAGTAGCCGGCGGCCAGGCCAGCCTGTCCACCGCCGATCACCACCGTGTCGATTCGCTCGGTGTTCAACTCCAATCTCCTTTCAATCTGGGAGTGACGTGATGCTTCCTTCGAGTTCGCCCAGTACCACTCCCATTTGCCATGAGACTGTCGTATAATAAGCAACAGTATGCTGCTTATCCTGTCCGATGTTGCACTAGGAGAATAGCATGGTGTCGAATCCGTCGTCAACCATCAAAGAGAAGCGGGGTGTTGAGTATGCGACAGGAGGTGAGAAAGTGACGCAGAAGGCGGAAGATCTACGCGTGCGTCGTACCCGCAAGCTGCTCCAAAAGGCGCTGATTGAACTCACAATCGAGAAGGGATTTGCGAATGTCACCGTGCGAGACATCACCGAGCGGGCCATGGTCAACCGCTCGACGTTTTACCGCCATTATGTGGACAAGTATGACCTGCTGAACCAGTATTTAGAAGAGCTTTCTGAGCTGATCGATTCCCAAGAAGGAGATGCCTCCGTGGTGGACAAGCTGGATCAACCGCCAGCCGGTCTGGTCCGCATTCTCAAGCATGTGCAGATGAATGCTGATTTCTATCGCGTGCTGCTTGGCAAGAAGGGGGATCCGGCTCTTTGCGCACAAAGCTTCCGTCGATTTATCGAAAGAGGATTCCGTAGCATGCTGTCCAATGACACAGCGCAGGCAGATCCCAGTCGCCCTCCAATTGGTCTGAGCGCGAGCTACGTACTGCACGCTGGAATCGGCGCGATTGTGTGGTGGTTGGAAAATGATCAGTCGTTTACACCTGAACAGGTTGCGGTTTGGCTCCACCAGCTCAGTATGGCAGACATGGGGGTAGCGCTCGGAAGTGGAGAAAAACGGAGCACAAGCCTTCTGTTGACTAACCTATAGGCAGGTCTTTCGCTTAAATTCTGAGCGGTTTGCGAGAATTGTCGGCGAGACGCTG
>CAZCGA010000261.1:0-5166 GCA_964498075.1 uncultured Binatia bacterium (SeqCode)
GACGAGGATGCGAAGAAGAAATACCCCAATGGCTGGAAGGCGCCCAAACCCTACCTGCGCATTGTGCCACAGCCGAAGTGAGACTTCGCGACGAGAAGAGAAGCGCGGCTCGGCAGCGGCTGGGGCGAGGAGTTCGCCCGACAGATCTTCGGGACACCGAGGCATCGCCGTCGCCGTGGATAGTGTCGAACAAGGCGACCCGTATGACCGCGTCCCTCCATTCCGCCGCCTCGAAAAACTCGTTGCGCACAGATATGATCCGTTGAGCGGAGAGGACGGACATGCAAGCCAAACGAACGAAACGATCGCACGCAACGGGACGCTCGCGGATGCCCAAGGCCGAGGCGCTCGGCCGGTACGTCGTTGCAGATTCCGGCATCTGTGGAGGCAAGCCAACGTTTCGGGGGACGCGGATTCTAGTTGCGGACGTACTCGGGCAGGTGGCGCGGGGCATGGCATGGGAGACGATTGTGGAAGAGTGGAGAGGTGCCGTCTCAATGGACGCAATTGCTGAAGCGGTGCGTCTCGCCCGCGAGGCACTCGTCACCCGGCCGCTTCCAACGCGCATGACCGGCTCGTGATCGTTCTCGACGAAAACCTTCCCGACAGCCAGCGCCGCCTTCTGCGAAGCTGGCGGATACGCGTACAGCAGATTGGTCACGAGCTTGGCAGTCCGGGAATGCGCGACGCTGAAATCGTTCCGTTTCTTCGGCGACTCCAACGGCTCACGTTCTTCACGCGTGATGACTGGTTCTATCAACCCACGCACCGCCACGCGGGATATTGCCTCGTGCTGTTGGTTGTTGCGGAAGACGATGCGGCAAGCTTCATCCGGCGCGTCCTGCGCCACCCAGCTCTCAACACGCATGGAAAGCGAATGGGTAGGGTAGTTCGCGCGACGCACGCCGGCCTGCGTTTGTGGCGACTCCATAGCAACATCGAGGAACGACTCGCGTGGCCGCGATGAGCGTCATGACTACCAAATGCGAACGTTGTGGCACACCAGTCCCGCCTCACGACACCGTTCACTACGGAGATTTGTCGAAGTACGAGACGTTGTGCACGGCGTGTTTCAACCGTGCTGTTGCCGAACGGATGGGGATCGCCGTCGACGAGGCGAAGTTTGAGCCCGTCACGTTGCCCGACTGTGACGGACGCCCACACGTGCTGCACGTGAGGCGACGGTTGTGCGGCACCGGCCAGGTGGTCGAGGCCTTCGAGTTGATCGGCGATGCACCCGGCGGATACCAGTTCGGAATTCTCGGCGAGGTGGATGGCGATCCGCTGGAGCTCTTCGCACAGTTGTATGAACGCATGCGACGAGGCCTTGCGCGAAAGCACCTGGTTGACGACGAGTACGGGACGCACCTGGTATTTCCAGGCCCTGTCCGAGGGGCACATATCGAGCGATTACGGTCGTGACTCGGAGCCGCTGCCGGTCGTGGTGATCGACGGCCGCGAGTTCACCTGGGAGGAGTTCGGTCGGATGCTCCTGTCGTTCGAGGGCTGGCAGTTCCGCTTGGAGATCCTCGATCCAACCGACGAGGCATAACGCCTGCGCCGATGCGCGGCGGCGCTCGCCCACCCGATCAGCCATTGCAATTTCCGAAAAAGCCGCGTGAATACTGGGGAGAAAAATGCGAGGAGGGGGACTTGAACCCAAGGCGACGTTCGAAATGATTGAGGAATTTCAGGCCAAGTGTTGCACCGTGTGGCACGGTGTTCACGCTGGTCCGACGACAGTCCCGATCGGGCCTCTGGAAACCGGAACTCGCCGCTGCGATGCGTTGGCGAGATCGGTCCTCGGCGATCGAAGGAACAGCGTGGCGCACTCCTCAGACCCATCGATACGAAGGGCCAGAGAAGCATCCCGCAAAGCTGCCCCTGAGCACGATCGGTCGCGTCGCCGTCACCCGTCTTGCCAACTTGGCAGCCCTGCCGGGGTGAGGTTCGCCGCACGGTTACTCCGTCCCCAGAAGTATCGCACGATGTCACGCAATTGGGCGACGAAGGTGTCGCAGGAAAACAGCTGGGCGCGCTGTGCGAGATGAGCACGCAAGGAGGCGCTGAGGTTCTCGTCCGTGAGCACCGCCAGGATCTTCTTGGTCGCTTCCGCGGGCGAGGCGAACAGGAGGGGCTCATGCTGGGCGACAATCTCGGCCGGGCCACCGTCGTTTGGCACGAAGACGATACAGCCGGCGCGGATCATTTCCGCGACCGCGATGCCGAAGTGCTCGTCCGGCATGAAGTGGATGCCGTACCGTTGCCGGGCGACGAGCTGCAGCAGTGCGTCGCGATCGAGATTCTCGTGGAGACTCACCCACTCGGCATTCTCGGCCACCCGACGGCGTACGGCGCGCGTGTATTGCGGCGGACCCGGCGTGCCGATTATGTGGAGGCGGACCTTCCTCCCCGCGGCGCGCACCGCGGCGATCGTGTCGATGATTCGACCGAAGCGCTTCTCCGGTGACCAACGTCCGATTGCCACAAAGCCGTCGTCACGCTCCTCCCATGGGACCGATGGGAAGGTTCCCGGCACCGGTGGGTATAGGACGGTCGTCGCAACGCCGTGCAGGGCGCGCACCCGACGGGCGATCCAGGCGGAGTTGGTGAGTGTCAGGTTGGCGGTCATCTGCTGCGGCGAGTAGCGAGCCAACCGGTTGCACGCGTTGATGTAGGCGGACGCCAGCGAGCGCGGCGAGTTGTACCAGCGCAGGTCGGGGAAGGGGCGATCGAGCTCGAGGCGGGGAAAGTGGACGTACTGGATGCCACAGCGACCCAGGTCAGCTTCGTTGTTGGTGGCGATGATGAGATCGTAGTCGGCCCCCAAGGCCTTGCAGTGGCGGTAGAGGAGACTGTCTTTCAGGAAGCGTAGCGGCAGCGGTACCAGATCGATGAGCCGCCGCGCCACCTGCGGCGCCAGCTGAAGCTCGAAATCGTCCGACCGCAACGTGGTACCGTAGAATCGGTTGCATTCGTCGATCTCGGGCGGGCACCACGTCAGCACGCTGAGCTGGTGCTCGTCACGCAGCGCCTCCAGCATCCAACAGGCAACCAGGTTGCCGCCGCCGGGCGGATTGAGTGATGGCTGGACCAACAGGATCCTCACCGGCGATGTGCCTCCCTGTGGTTCATCTCGAACGGCATCCGTTGCGGATAGTAGACGCGCAGAAACCAGCGCACCATGCGCGGCAAGCGGTGGTTGGGCGACACCCCTCCGAGATCGTCATTCAGGCAGTAGAAGCGTGGTCGCCGGGCGCGAATGCCGAGCAGGTGGCGTAGGAGAAGCAGCGGGCGATCGTCCAGCGACAAGAAGGAGTAGTCGCTGGATCCCCAATCGAGCACGCGTTGCTGCACTCGACCGGCACCGAGGCCGGCCGCGGCGTAAGCGATGCGGAGGACGAAATCGGTCGAGCAGCGCAGTCGATGGCTAGCGGTCGCTTGAAAGTCGGCGCGGAACTGCTCCTCGAGCTGGCTGATCGCCTCGCGATCGTAGAGCTGTGGCGTGTGCGCTGGCAGCCGCGTGAGCAGCGGACACCCGGTGACGACGCTCACGCGGCGCGCGGTGTGCGCGTAGGCACGGTCGTGCACCTCACCGTGCTCCGAATCACTGGCACAGCGTTGCCGTTCGAAGAGGAAGAAATCCGTGCCTCCGTCGCTGAATTCGGCGAACGTACAGGGTCTGCCAAAGAACAGGTCGTCGTTCAGGTAGAGGAACTTCCGCGACAGTCCCGGAATCCTGTGCAGATGCATCTCGATGGCGTTGGAGTTGAACGTGGGCAGGTCGTCCGTCGTGTCGAACAACGCCGCGTGTGTTACGACCTCGACGCGATCGCTGCGGCGGTCGAGCCAGGCCGGCACGTCGCCGTTGGTGACCAGGTAGATGCGGCGTAGCCACGGCGCGAAGCGCAGCAGCGACCGCATCGAGTAGCGGAGCTCCCCATTGTCGCGAAAGCGCCGCCTGCGAACGTCGGTGGCCGACCGGTCGGCGCCGCCGCATGCGAGCTGCAGATCGTGCGCAAAGCGCGGCGACCTGCCGTCGACCCATGAATAGACCGCATCCACTGGTTCGCCGGCCACCGCCATGCGCTGCTAGTACAATCGGCGACGCATGCAATGCAATTCCCTGCGCCGACAGGAGAAGACAGGGGAAGGGACGATGGGGACACCCCATCCAGCCGCGCAGGTGAGCCGACCGCCAGGTGGCGAGGGTTTTCGTCACCGACTCGTAGCTGCTAGAGCGGGTCCTGCATGACGGGTCGACTAATCGTCATCGGCCTTGGTACGGGGCGCTCAGGAACCGGGTCGCTCGCACGTTTGTTGAGCGCGCAGCGCGACAGCATCTGTTTTCACGAAATGAACCCGTCTTGCACGCGGTTCTTCGGAACCCCGCGTCCGATCCTGAACGGAATCGAGGAGTTTGAGAAGATATTGGACCACGGCGACCGGTCCATGGTAACGGTGGACCTGACGCGCGAGGAAGGAATCAAGACCTACGATCGGCTCTGCCGGATGACGAAAGTGCGGATGATCGGTGACGTCGCGTCGTACTATTTGTCCTACGTCCGATTGATCGCCGAGTGCCATCCCGAGGTGCGATTTCTGTGCATGCGCCGCGACATCGGCCAGACCGTGCACAGCTGGATGGAAAAGACGCGTATCAAGCGATGGCGCTCCCGTTATATTGCGGATCGTTTGGCCAGCCTGATTACGCGCACGCCTTTTTACGATTCCGAAAATTTCTGGATCGAGCACTCCGGCACGGAATGGCGGCAAAGTCCCATTTGGGACAAGCTGTTTCCGAAATTCGAGGCGTCTTCGAAGGAAGAGGCGATCCGGAAATTTTGCGAATATTATTGCGAGCAAGCGGAAGGCCTTGCCGCGGACCTCAAGGCGAACTTCCGATTCGTCGAGCTCGGACGCTTCAGCGACCCGGATTATCAGTCCGAAGTCCTCTCTTTCGCCGGGATCCCGCCTGCCGGGCAGGTTCTCACGGACACGCACGTCTACAACAGATAAAGTGGGCTGAGCGCCGCCGCCGGGCGTGAGGGTCACGCGGCGCCAAGTCACCCTTTCAAAATGTAGAAATCGGCATTTCAGAAGGAGAGTGGTGCGAGGAGGGGGACTTGAACCCCCACGGGTTATTAGCCCACTAGCCCCTCAAAC
>CAZCGA010000262.1:0-5161 GCA_964498075.1 uncultured Binatia bacterium (SeqCode)
CGCGTGGGAACAGAGCCGCGCGGCCAGTTGCACCGTCGCTCCGAAGAGATCGTGTTGATGCTCGACGGGTTCCCCGGCCGCGGCACCGATCCGAACCTTGATCTGGTACTCTGTGTGTTCCTCCTCATACTGAGCCACGGCGCGCTGAATCCGCGTTGCGCACCGAACCGCTGCCGCGGCCGACACGAAGGCCGCCATGATGCCGTCTCCGGTGTGCTTGACCTCACGACCGTCTGACGCGGCCAGAGCGTCCCGGACGATCGTGTCATGGACGCCTAGCAGAGCCATGACCGCATCGTCCCCCAGAGCCTCATTCGGCGGCCAAACGGTGACGGTGGAAGCGGATAGCGCCGACACCGACCCACTGGTCGGCATGGGGCTGCTTCAGGGCTACCGTCTTTCGATCGAGGTCGTCGACGGCGGCTCGATGCAAATCCAACGTCTCCCTGAATGACCCTGGAGAACCACGCGGAGGAAGACCATGCTGCGAGTCCTCACGAAGGCAGAGGAGCTGGCATCGCGTGCGGAAAGTTTCGCACGGCTGCGGGCAGCGATGCTGTTCGACCTGGGCCGTCGCCGCTCCTTCATCGCCGTGCGCAAGCGCGGACGCACAGTTGAGGTCGTCGAGCTCGACCCCGCCAACATCGACCGCATTCTCCGGGGCAAGCCATGTGCGCATACTCGGCTGCGCTTCGACGACGAGAACTTCGTGAACCTGTGCTCTGCCCGAAGCATCGCGACGTTGCCCTTGAGCGCCGGCCTGCATCCCGACCGGGGGCCGATTGGGATTCGCGCTGCTGCGAGGATACTCGCCAAGCCGGAGGTCTCAAACGACAATCTCTTCGAGTGTGTCCGCAAGGCGATCGAGCTGTGCGCCGTCTTGGACGTGGGGGGATACCTGGCGGCTTGGAAAGAGGACGCGGGCGGAACGAAGAAGCAGCCAGTTGCGGAGAAGCACTACCTGGACTCGGAATGCGTGCCCTACAAGGATGCCGAGCCGGTCAAGCGCGAGTCCTGCTTCGACGTCGCGTGGCTGATCAGCGAGCAGCCACAGGACCTGACCGTGACGCAGCATTCCGCCTTCCGCGACACGTTCGCGATGAACAGCCGGTTTGCGCAAACAATGCGCTCCAACGTGTACGGTGGCGTGATTCGCGCTGATCTTCACCGGGTCGGTACCGACGACTACTGGTATCTCCAGTCGAAGGATCGGCTGGCTCTCAGCGCGGAACAACAGCTGCAGCGCCAGCAGGCGTTGATGGACGCAATCGTCAACTTCATTGCGTCGCCCACTGGTGCCAAGGTCGCAGCGTGGGCACCGCACGTCTTTCTAACGGAGGGTGCAATCCTTCTCACTTCAAGCCGGACGGCACCATTTGTATCGCCGATTCGGGTGGACGTGCGTGATAAGGACGCGCGTGGTAAGGACGCGCCCGTTGCTCCGAATGCGTCCTACGCCGCCGCAATGGAGAGGCTCAAGAACGACACCGACACGTGGGTGTGGGCCTTCAAAGGTGCAGACGAACTCCTGGCAGCGGGCAAGAGCGTCTCAGAGAAGCTCGCCGCGAACTAGGTATGGCTCGGAAAGCGCGTGCCCATGCCGGCGCACCCGACGCCAGCGGTAGCCCAGAACAACCATGTGGCATGGTGGTTCCTCTCACCTGGCTCCGAGCCCGATATCACTTCCATACGTTCTGTTATCGGGACCCCAGGTCAGCCTTCTCCTCTGCACTGGGCATCCCTGTGGTTTCTCCCACCGCTGTCTTGCTGGGCATCGCGTCAACGCTGTTTAGCATCGGGAAGAGCAACGAAGCTCTTGCGTTCATCTGGGTGGCCCACCATTGCCGTGTCGCGGTCGACCCTCCAAACGGCGCGGTCTTCTTCCGGGCCTTCCATCAGCTCAGGCGGTACATTTCGACGACGAAGGGCAAGACACATCGCGCAGGCTTCACCGACATCAATCAGGGCACGAAGGAGTACGCGCTCGTCGACGGAGCCGTCACGCTTTTCGTTGGAGTGCCGCAGGTCGTTGTTGAGGAGGCAAAACTGGCGCTTCGTAACCGCGACCATATCGGCACGCACGATTCGCTGTGTGCGGTGCTCGGCGATGTCGAAGAGTGCGCCGAACCGGTGGACGTGGTCTACTTGCCGCCCGAGCGCTGGCAAAGCCAGCCACCTCAAGAGCCGGGCGTGACGATTCTTACCCTCTCGCGTTTCACCGGGCCGCTGACGCCTGGGTCGCACTGGTGGATGGCGGGCGGCGACAACACCGAACGCGTGCCGTACATGATCAAAGGCAAGTTCTTCGGAACGACACGCGGGAAAATCTACCGGAAGCACTGTTGACCCGTCTCCGACCTCATAGCCCGCGAGAACCGCAGCTTCACGATTGTGCCGAAGGCAAATGTTGAGCCGTACCTCGGGCGCGTTCCCGCCTTCGAAGCCGGCCGATTTCCGATTGCCTTCGACGGCGGGGCGCTGCTGCTCCTCGAGCTGGGGCGGTGCAGGGCAGCAGCGTTGACCGTGACGACCGGATGAGGCAGCATCGACAGCGGATGAAACGCACGGTCACGGTGGTGTTGGAACGCGCGGACGACGGCTGGTGGACCGCGCATGCCCCCCCGCTCCATGCCACCGCCCAAGGGAAGTCGCGCGCCACCGCGCTGCGACGTATCCAAGGGTTGATCGCGTTCGCGCTCGATGACCTGCGCGCCTCGGGCCAAACATGAAGCTCGATTGGCGGAAACACTTGACGTCGCGGCCGGACGTGTGCGGAGGCCAGATCTGCGCGAAGGGTACGCGCGTGCCGGTTGGCGTCATCCTCGACTCGCTGGCCGAAGGTGCTTCGGCCGCCGCCATCTTGCGCTCGTACCCAACGCTGAAAGCCACACACATCCGGGCTGCCATCACGTACGCCGCGGAGCTAGCGCGCGAGGAGGAACTGGCTCCGCTGCTCGACCATGCGCGTCAAGCTCGACGAGAACCTTCCCGCCGAACTAGGTGAGGATCTCCGTACGCTCGGTCACGACGTGGACTCAGTCGTGTCCGAAGGACTAGCGAGCCAGCCCGACTTGGTAGTAGCGCGTGCGGCCCGTGACACCCGCCGCGTGTTGCTCACGCTGGACAAGGGCCTCGGGAACATCCGCCGCTTCCCGCCGCGGCTGTACGCCGGGCTCGTGGTGTTCCGCTTGAGCGGCAAAGGACGCGCGCAGGTCCGCCGCGCCGTCCTTGACGCTCTTCCCCGCTTGACTGCCTACCGCCGACTTGCGGGCCGCTTGGCTATCGTCACCGACTCCGCCGTGCGTTTGCGCCGATAGCTGCATGCCGACGATCCGTCCCCGGCCTCATGGCCGGCGAAAGCCATCTCCGCAGGAACGTCGCCGCAAGCCGGTCGGTGGAACGTAGCCCGTCTTCAGCATTCGGTCATCGGCGAGAGGGTTCCAAAGTACTGGGTACTGGGTACTGGGTACTGGGTACTGGGTACTGGATACCGACTACCGGAGACGGTCTCCGGCGCGGCGGACAGGTGGCTTGATGGCCCAAAGGGATGCTGAACTCTGGCGGCACGGTCGGGGCTTCTGATACTCTGCCGCACAGTCGGACCTGGAGAACCAGAATGCGCACGTCGGACGCCCTGCGAGCCCCGAACCCCGAAGCCTACCGCCCGAGCCCGGCCGTGCTCCGCCGCGTCCACGGCTTGCGCCGTCACAAGGGCAAGCTCGCGGCGATCGAGCCCCTGGAGACCGTCAAGCGCCTGCACAACCGTTGCACTACACCAGCGTCGGCGCGTATGCTTCGGCCATGACAGCATTGGTCGACACCTCCCGGCGCAGGCGGTTGGCCGGCACGACGGCACGCGCGCGGCGGAAAGGCCGAGCGCCGCACGCGCTCTCGATGAAGGAGATCGAGCGCCGCTACGCGGACGAGTGGGTGCTCATCGTCGATCCTGTCGTCGACGCGCTCACGCGCGTGCGGCGCGGTACGGTCGTGTACCACAGCAAGGATCGCGATGCGGTCGATCGCGTCGCACTGGAACGCCGGGACCCTCACATCGCGCTGCTGTTCATCGGCAAGCCTCCCGCCGACCTCGTCGCGATCCTGTGAGGCATCCCTTCGACCCAGCAAGCGGCCTGGTGGTCGTCCGTGCCCGGCTCTTCGGGCCGACCGGCGATGCGGTCGTCGACCTGGCCCTGGATTCCGGAGCGACTACGTCGCTGATCAACTGGCCGACGGCACTCGCCCTGGGCTACGATCCAGGAACCAGCCTACGCCGCATAGAGATCACAACCGCAAGCGGCAGGAGGGAACTGAAAGTGGAACATGAGGGCGCAGCCGGCGCCGGTGAGGGCACACTCCAACGATCATCCCGATGAGGAGGGAACTGAAAGGTGAGAAAAAGGCATTAGACCAGCACTAGGTGCCGCCGCGTAAACTTCGACCCGACTCTTGAGCGCCCACCCCGGGGTTTGCATTTGCTTCGGCGCTGTGGGAATCGCTCGCTGTGAAGCCTGAGCAGCCTTTCGAACTGACGTCGCCGGACGCGCCGGGCGGATGGATCGGCACCGATGAAGCCGGCAAAGGCGACTACTTCGGCCCGTTGGTGGTCGCCGGCGTATACGCCACCGACGCGACGGCGATCCTGCTCCGCCAGATCGGCGTGCGCGACAGCAAGACGCTGTCGGACAAACGCATCGCCGAGATGAGCACCGAGATCCGGCGGACATGTCCGGTGAACGTCGTCGCGATCGGCCCCGACCGCTACAACGAGATGTACGCCAAGATCCGCAATCTCAATCGGCTGCTGGCGTGGGCGCACGCCCGGGTCATCGAGAACCTCCTCGAGAAGGTCGCCTGCGCGCGCGTCGTGTCCGATCAGTTCGCCGACGAGCGCGTGCTGCAGCGGGCGTTGATGGACAAGGGCAAGGGCGTGCATCTCGAGCAGCGTCACCGGGCCGAGGACGACGTCGCCGTGGCTGCCGCGTCGATCATCGCGCGCGGCGAATTCGTGCGCCGCTTGGAGGAGCTGAGCCGTTCCGTCGGCATCGATCTGCACAAGGGCGCCGGCCCGCCGGTGCTCACTGCCGGCCGCCGTTTCGTGGGAAAGCACGGCCGCGAGGCGCTCGGCAAAGTCGCCAAGCTGCACTTCAAGACGACGCAGCAG
>CAZCGA010000263.1:0-1445 GCA_964498075.1 uncultured Binatia bacterium (SeqCode)
GTTGTAGTGCGTCTTCTCGAAGGTCACGAGACTGATCATGTCCCCCCCGCCTTGGTACGGCGGCATGCGCTCGAGCAACGCGGCCTTGCCGTACAGAACGCCGATGCCCGTCGGCCCGAACAGCTTGTGCGCGGAGAAGGCGTAGAAGTCGCAATCGAGTGCGTGCACGTCGACCTTCAGGTGCGGCACCGCCTGTGCCCCGTCGACGAGCACCGGGACGTTCCAGCGGTGCGCCATGTCGATGACCTGCCGGATCGGATTAATCGTACCGAGCGCATTAGAGACGTGCGCAATGGCGACCAGCTTGGTCCGCTCGTTCAGCAGCTCCTTGTAGACGTCGAGGTACAGCTCGCCGTCGTTGTTGATCGTAATTACACGGAGTTTGGCACCGACCTGCTCGCAGAGGATCTGCCAGGGAACGATGTTGGAGTGGTGTTCCATCGCCGAGATGACGATTTCGTCCCCGGGCTTCAGGACTGTCCGGCCGTAGCTCTGCGCCACCAGGTTGATGCCCTCCGTCGTGCCGCGCACAAAGATGATTTCGCGATCGTCGGCGGCGTTGAGGAAGGTGCGTGCCGTGCGCCGTGCCGCTTCGTACGCCTGGGTGGCGCGCTCGCTGAGGAAGTGGACGCCGCGGTGGATGTTGGCGTTTTCCGCTGTGTAGTATCGGCTGAGCGTGTCGATCACGACCTGCGGCTTCTGCGTGGTGGCGGCATTGTCCAGATAGACCAGCGGTTTCCCGTGTACGCGCTGCCGCAGGATCGGGAAATCCTCCCGAATCTTTGCCACGTCCAAGCCCGTCGCAGCCTGCGCCGTAGTCTCCGGAACGGGCAGTCGGTACGCAGCTCTCATGACGACTCCTCGGCTTCTTCTCTCGCCGGCAGTCTCGTCAGCACGAGCGCCTCGACGCTACGCCGCAGGGGCTCACACCGCAGGCGACTAATCAGCTCGCGCGCAAACGCGTAGGTCAGCATGGCGCGCGCTGCGTCCGTGTCGATGCCGCGCGTGCGCAAATAGAAGAGCGCGTCGGCGTCGAGCTGCCCAATGGTCGACCCGTGATTGCACTTCACGTCGTCGGCGGAGATTTCGAGCTGCGGCTTGGTATTGATCTGGGCGTCCGGCGAGAGCAGCAGGTTCTTGTTCGTCTGACGCGCACTGGTCTTCTGCGCGTTCGCCCGTACGCGGATGCGGCCGTTGAAGACCCCGGTAGACTTCCCGCCGAGGATGCCCTTGTAGAGTTCCTGGCTGGTGCAGCGGGGCTTGACGTGGTCGATGGTCGTGTGGTTGTCCACGTGGGCACGCCCGTTGCCGACAAAAAGGCCGTTCAGCACGCACTCACTGCCCTCGCCGTCCAACACCACGGTGACATCGTTGCGCACCAGACCGCCACTCAAGGAGAACGAGTGCAACACGACGTTGCTGGCCCGCTCTTGGTGGACGCTGAG
>CAZCGA010000263.1:1545-3016 GCA_964498075.1 uncultured Binatia bacterium (SeqCode)
CCTCCAGTCTTCCAGCCGCGTCGACGGAAAGCCCAGCTCGGCGAACCGGGCGATTGCCTGTTTGCGGATACCGTGGACCCAGGCGGGCCCCCGCCTGGCCGGTTCCCGTTCGAGCTCCGCGAACGTCGAGAGATAGGTGTCGCCTGCGTCCATTGCGTCACTGCACGGTCGCCGTGGGGGCCGGCTGCGGCGTGCGTGTCACCTCTTGCTCGATCCACCCGTAGCCCTTGGCCTCCAGCGCCAGCGCCAGCTCGCGATCGCCTGACTTCACAATTCGACCCTCCGACAGGACGTGCACGTGGTCCGGAACGACGTAGTGGAGCAGGCGCTGATAGTGCGTGATCACAATCATCGCTCGGTCCTTGCTCCGCAATGCATTGACGCCCTTGGCGACTGTCTTCAGCGCGTCAATGTCGAGACCCGAATCGGTCTCGTCGAGGATGGCGAGCTTCGGTTCCAGCATCGCCATTTGCAGAATCTCGTTCCGCTTCTTCTCACCGCCGGAGAACCCTTCATTCACGGAGCGGTTCAACAGCGCCTGGTCCATGTCGAGGACCTTGCCCGTCTCTTTGATCAGGGCAAGGAAATCCATGGCATCTAGCTCTTCGAGACCGCGGTGCGTGCGCACGGCGTTGACCGCCGCCTTCAGGAAATAGCTGTTGCTGACGCCCGGAATCTCGACGGGGTACTGGAACGCGAGGAAGATCCCCTCCCGCGCGCGGATTTCCGGCGGCATCGTGAGCAGATCCCTGCCCTGAAATAACACCTTACCTTCGGTGACCTCGTAGGTACTGCGTCCGGCGAGGACGTTGGCGAGCGTGCTCTTGCCGGAGCCGTTCGGTCCCATGACGGCGTGGACCTCGCCGGCCTTCACCGTCAGATTGAGACCCCGCAGAATCTCCTTGCCGTCAACGCGGACGTGCAGGTCGCTGATCTGTAGCATGGTGTGCCCTTCTTGCCGCAGGCGGGTTTCAGCCGCTCAGCCTATCGCGCCTTCCAGGCTGACACTGAGGAGTTTCTGGGCTTCCACGGCAAACTCCATTGGCAGCTCACGAAAGACCTCCTTGCAGAAGCCGTTGACGATCATCGACACAGCATCCTCCGCGGCGAGACCACGCTGCTGACAGTAGAAGAGCTGGTCCTCGCCAATTTTCGAGGTGGATGCTTCATGCTCCACCTGCGCCGCGGCGTTACGCACTTCGAGGTAGGGGAAGGTGTGGGCGCCGCACTTGTCGCCGAGCAGCAGCGAGTCGCACTGCGAATAGTTCCGCGCCCCGGTGGCACTCTTCATGACCTTCACCAACCCGCGGTAGGTATTCTGCCCGTGGCCGGCGGAGATACCTTTCGAGATGATCGTGCTCTTCGTGTTCTTGCCGATGTGAATCATCTTCGTTCCGGTGTCCGCTTGCTGATAGTTGTTGGTGAGCGCGACGGAATAGAATTTTCCCACCGAGTTGTCCCCCTGCAGGAT
>CAZCGA010000263.1:3026-5133 GCA_964498075.1 uncultured Binatia bacterium (SeqCode)
GATGCAGCTCGGGTACTTCCAGGTGATTGCCGAGCCGGTCTCAACTTGGGTCCATGAGATCTTCGAATTGACACCGCGGCAAGCACCGCGCTTGGTGACGAAGTTGTAGATGCCACCTTTCCCTTCCTTGTCGCCGGGGTACCAGTTCTGCACCGTCGAGTATTTGATCTCGGCGTTGTCGAGCGCAATCAGCTCGACGACCGCAGCATGCAACTGGTTCTGGTCGCGGATCGGCGCGGTACAGCCTTCGAGGTAGCTGACGTAGCTGCCTTCCTCGGCGATGATCAGTGTCCGCTCGAACTGCCCGGTGTCGGCGGCGTTGATGCGGAAGTAGGTCGACAGCTCCATCGGACAGCGGACGCCCTTCGGGATGTAGCAGAACGAGCCGTCGCTGAAGACCGCCGCGTTCAGCGCCGCAAAGAAGTTGTCGGTGTGCGGTACGACCGATCCCAGATACTGCTGCACGAGATCGGGGTGCTCGCGCACGGCTTCGGAGAACGAGCAGAAGATGATGCCGAGTTCGGCCAGTTTCGTCTTGAACGTCGTCGCGACGGAGACGCTGTCGACAACCGCGTCCACCGCCACACCCGTCAGCCGCTCCTGCTCCTCCAGCGAGATCCCCAGCTTCTCGAACATGGCCCGCAGCTCGGGATCGACCTCATTCAGGCTGCCGAGCTGCTTCTTCGCTCGCGGCGCCGAGTAATAGATGATGTTCTGGTAATCGATCGACGGATAGTGCACATTGGCCCACTTCGGCTCCGCCTCGGACTTGGCGAGCTTGTCCCAATGGCGGAACGCCCTGAGGCGCCATTCAAGCATGAAGGGAGGCTCGTTCTTCTTCGCCGATATCAGCCGGATGATGTCTTCGTTCAGGCCTCGCGGCGCCGTGTCTGCGTCGATGTCGGCAACAAAGCCGTACCGATACTCCTGATTGGTCAGCTCCTCGATTGCGTGCAATGCTGTCGTCATCACGTCCTCCTTGTCACCAATGCGAGCCGGCCGACGTTGTCTGTGCGGCTCGCGGTCGGCAGTGGTCGGGTCATGTCTGCTAGGGTGAGGTTCTCAAGCGCCTGCCGCACGGCCTGGTTGATCCGCCGCCAGTTGCTGCGTACCGGACACACCGGTTCCAACTCGCAGAGGCCCGGCGCCTTGGCGCTGCACTCGGTCATCGCGATCGGTCCCTCGATCACACTGATGATCTCGGCGATGGAGATCTCCTGCGGTTGGCGCGCCAGGCTGTAGCCACCGGTCACGCCGCGATGCGAGACCAGCAACCCTCCGCGCGAAAGTGCCTTCAGTACCTTGCAAACCGTTGGGAGGCTGATGTGGGCTTGGGCAGCTAAGTCGCGGGCGGCGCGCACCTGTTCCGCGTCCCCTGCAAAGTACGCGAGCAGAACGATGGCGTAATCGGTGAGCTTGGCGATCCGGATCATTGTGAGCCAATAGCTAAATAGTACCTTATCGGTCCTATTTCAACCTGCAGCCCGGTGCCTGCGGGTACGCAAAGAAATCGAGCGCATTCGGCGCGAGCCGGTGAGCGACGATGAGCTGACCGAGGCCAAGCGCTACCTCACCGGGCTCGCGGCCCTCAGAAGTCGCGCAGCGGGACGTTCGGCCAAGCCTTACGCGCCGGATTCACCGCGGGCCAGGAGGAGTTGCCCGCTCCGCTCTGACTCGGCTACAGGTGGACCTCCATGAAGTGTCCATCGTGCGCCCACGACAACCGCGAGTCAGCCAAGTTCTGCGACGGGTGCGGCGCGCCTGTGGCTCCGGTGTGCTTGAGTTGCGCGGTTACGCTCCGGCCGGGCGCGCGCTTCTGCGACGAGTGCGGTCAGTCGGTCACAAGCGTGTCGGCTGACCCGATCGGCGCACCGGCGGACTGGCGCACTGGCTCACCAGCCTCCTACACCCCCAAACACCTCGCCGACAAGATCCTGCAATCGAAGTCCGCGCTCGAAGCCTGCCCTGAGCCCAGTCGAAGGGGCGAGCGCAAGCAGGTGACCGTGCTGTTCGCCGACATCAAGGGCGATGGAGCTGGCGGAGCAAGTCGATCCCGAGGAGTGGCACAAGATCCTTGATCGCTTCTTTCAGATCCTCACCGACGGTG
>CAZCGA010000264.1:0-5097 GCA_964498075.1 uncultured Binatia bacterium (SeqCode)
CGGCACCGAGCGCAACTCTACATCGCGAGGTGGCTTTCTCAACGGGCTGCTAGCCCCAAGGCGGGACCGTGGCAAGGTTGGGATAGACCTCGTCTCGGGTGAATCAGTCGCGCCGGATTGATCCTCAGCGCGACGGCGACTCGACGGGCGGCCAGCTGCGGCGGCTGTCGTCGAGCGACAAGCGGAGGACTCATGAGCATGAGACGGTCGCGTTGGGGACGGCGCTCTTGAACGAGTAGACACGCCACGCGTGCGGGCTACCAGGGCGCGTGCTCGCAGAGAACGCGCCACCGGTGTACTCGCGGATCACAGCCTCCCAGAAGGGCAGACCAGGCCGATTCCCTTCGGAGACCCGCACGACCCATTGGCCGGGAATGCGATCCCAAAGCAGAAGCGCCGCCTGGCGACCAACGCCAGAGCGACGGTGGCGACGCAGGACGAAGAACTCGGCCAGGTCGAGGTCGTTCGGATCATCCGTCGCCGGCGATCCGCGGGTGGCCAGGGCGAAGCCGGCAATGCGCGCCGCAGACCGAATCAGAAACGGAAAGCGCCGCTCGGGCTCTGACCAGTAGAGCGGCAGCTTGTCGTAGCCGAACCGCCCTTCGGCCCCGACTTCGACGGGAAAGATCTCGCTCAGATCGTGGATGTAGAGCTCCAAGAGATTGGAGAGCAACGCAGCGTCAGCCCGCGTCGCGCGTTCAAGGACGACCTCTTGCGTATTGATCATGCCCACTCTCTCCGGTCGTCGATTCCCGGCAGCTCTGGCACCTCGTAGGTCACCAACTGCTCACCGGCCGTGGGGCTTCATACAACATCAACGGCGCTGTACCAAACGCGTCGGTACCACCCATGGATCAATGGACCGATGCACCGATTCTCCGTATAATCCACCTCCATGTGGCGACGTGGGGTGGTTGGGGTATTGGTCTTGGCGGTCGCGCTCCCCGGTTGTGGGTTCATCTTCGGACGGTCGAAGGCGCCGATGTCGTCACGTCCCGGAGCGGTGGAGACCGGTACGGCGTCGTGGTACGGGCCCGGCTTTCACGGCAACCGCACCTCCAGCGGCGAGATCTACGATCAGTACGACCTGACCGCGGCGCATCAGACGCTGCCGCTGGGAACGCGCGTCGCGGTGACCAACCTCGACAACAGTAAGCAGGTCGAAGTACGGATCAATGATCGCGGACCGTTCGTGAAGGGGCGCAGCATCGATCTTTCGTATGCGGCCGCACGGACCATCGGCATGCTCGGTCCCGGTACTGTGCGCGTGCGCATCGAGGTGCTCGGCGAGTCGAACGTGCGGCTCGCGTCGGCGGCCTATACCGTGCAAGTGGGTTCGTTTGCGGATCACGAGAACGCGATGCGGCTCAAGGGCAGCTTGGCGAAACGCTTCGACGGCGTCTACGTGGCGACCTTGAACGGGACAGTGGGGCGCTACTATCGCGTCCGCGTCGGCCGCTTCGGCAAGCGCGAAGACGCGGTGGCGTTTGCCCATTCGGTCACCCCGCTCGGCTTGCCCGCCATCATCGTGGAGGACGGGGCGACACCATGAGCGCGCCGGCCCCAGGCGTGGGCCGCTACCGACCCGTCGCCGAAGCGCTGGCGCTGCTGCTCCTCACCTTCCCGCTCGCCGTCGGGTTCCGCATCCCTGAGCTGTGGTTCCTGGTGCCGTTCGCGGTGCTCACCTTCAACAGGCGCTCGTCTGCAACCTACGGCCTGACGCTGCGGCGTCCCGGCGGTCTTGGATTCCACGCGGCCGTGATCGCCGGCGTCTTCATTCCCTACGTGCTGCTGCACTACCTCTTCGAGCACCTGCGGTCGGGCGCTCAGTTCCACTTCACGCTGCCGCCGTCGTTCTTCGCATCGGCGCTCGACCCGACCCTGATGGTCGCCTTCGCAGAGGAGTTCTTCTTCCGCGGTTACTTGCAGACGCAGTTCGATCGGGTCTACGGGACACCGTACCGGCTTCTCGGGGCACAGTGCGGTGTCGGCCTGCCGGTGGCCGCGGCGCTGTTCGGGCTGTGCCATCTGACGTACGGAGCTGTGGGGCTCGACCGCTTCTTCCCCGGCCTGCTCTACGGCTGGCTGCGGGCGCGGACCGACACCATCGCCGTGCCGACGCTGTACCACGCGGCGAGCAACCTGCTGATGCAGATCATGGTGGCGAGCCTGACGCCGTGATCCGCTCACGGCGCGGCGCCGCCAGCCTCGACCTTCAATGCAATGTCGGTGGTGAAGGACGGGACGTTGAGTTGCCGCGTGCCGCCATCCACCGCTAGCGCCGCCAACACATCGCCGGTCTGAGGACTGATCCAGGTCGCCGTGCCGGCGAGCGGCACGTCGATGGTGATCCTGATGCCTGTGGTCGGGTTCGTGTGGTCGTTGAACGCGTGCAAGTATGCGCTGTAGTCGGTCGGCGAACGCAGCGCGTAACCACGGACCGGTGCGCCATCGGGGCGGATCGGAAATCCCTCCATGATCGCCCGGCGGTCCACGCCACGGGTGAACTGCTGGAGGACGCGCAGGTAGCCGCGCTCCTCGGGCCCGAGATAGATGTTGCTGGCGACTCCCGCCCGGTAGTCTTTGGCGAAGCTGGTGTTCCGGAAGATCAAGACCCCTTCATTGAAGAACGCCGTCCAGCTGCGGATACGCATGCGCAGCGCTGACCGCTCGTCCCAGTTCTGATCCGAGTTCCCTTGCTCGCCGAAGATCACCGGCTTTCCAAAAGTCTTCCAGAAGTTGATCTCGTTCTGCGTCAGGGTGTCGGACTGGAGCTCGTCCTCTTTGCGATACCAGTGGAGTGAGGTGATCTCGATGCTCGGTGGCGGCGCATCGGTCACCGGAAAGCTGGTGCTGATCGGATGCCGGTACGGATCGACGCTGCGCAAGTAGCCGCCGATCTGGTTGTACCAGTCGTGATCGATGGCCGCCGGCGGGTTCGGATACTCGTTCATCAGCTCCCAGAAGTCGACCGAGGCGCCGTAGCGGTCGACAACGTACTTCACGTAGCGCTGCACCGCCGCCATCTTGCTCGCGTCGGCGGCGTCGTTCGGAAAGGGCGGCGCGAAGCCGAAGATGACCATGTAGGGGCGGAGGCCGTACTGGCGGAGCTTCTCGACGAGCTGGTCGCCGAAGCGACCTTCCTGCACCTTGTAGACGTTGCCGCTCGGGTCGATGGTGTCGTACAAGCCGAACGCGCAGGTGTCCACGCTCCAGCGGAACAGGTTCACACCCGCCGCGCCGTACGCGCCGAAGTAGGTGTCGATGTCGGTGATGCTGCCGTAGTCCGGGTCGCCGGGTTGGCGGAATCCACCATCGAATCCCCAGTTGTCGAGCGGCGAGCCGGACTGGTCCACGTCGTTGATGCAGTCGCCGATCCCGAGCGGATAGTACGGTGAGCCGTCGTCGAGCACCCAGCGGAACGCGTTGCCCGTGCGCCGTCGGACGAAGCCCGGAGCGTCCGACTCGACGACGCTGAAGGTGCCGCTGAATTGCGCCGACTGCATCCCGTCCGAGATACTTGCCTGCCAGGTCCACTGGCCCGTCGCCGCCGGCGCGAAGCGTGCCTTCCACGTGTCGGGGCCGTAGTAGAAGCCACCCACCGTGACCGTTGGACCCGCAGGTGGCGTCAGCGTCATCGTCACCTGCACCTGCTCCCAGGGATTGCTGTAGCCGGGGCTCGTCCAGTTGAATGTCTGCTCGAAGATCCCGTAGCGCGGCACCGTCGGCGTCAGTGCGCGGAGCGCGGCGACCACGTCGGCCGCAGTCGTCTTGCCGTCGCTGTTGGCCTCCTCGGCAGCGCACCCCGGTGTGAAGAGACACGTGATGAGACGATCGATGGGTGCGCCCCCCATTGCTGCGACACTCACACGTGCCGCGCACGGTGCCAGGAGAATGGTCACCACCGCCACAAGCCGCACCCACCGCATCGAGCGGGGATTATGGCGCAAGTCGTCGTGCTTTTGAATCTCGCTTCGACGTTGGCTCAGGGTCGCGTCAAAGTCTGCGCATTGCGCACGCCGTGGAATGGAATTCCGGTGAACGGGTGAGCAACTACATCTCGCCCAGCAGGCCGCCGATGGCACAGAATGCGGTGGAGGTGCGTATCGATCGGGAGATTGCGATCGACGACGTCACCACGGGCGCGGCAGATGTCTCGATCGCCGTTCGCCCAAGACGGGCGCGCCTACAGCTCCCCCAGCAACGCCTTTGCATCCTGCAGGTCGCGCGTGTCGAAGCCTTCGGTGAACCAGGCGTAGAGCGGGGCGAGCAGCGCGCGGGCCGCGTCGCGCTTGCCCTGGCGCTGCCAGAGCCGTGCCAGGCTGGTGGCGGCGCGCAGCTCGAACGCCTTGGCCTCTTGCCGCCGGGCGATCTCCAGGGAGTGGCCGAAGAGCGCCTCCGCCTCCTCGACCGCATTCCCGTCTGTGTCGAGGAGAATCTCTGCTCGCAGCCGATGGAGCTCGGCATCGTAGAAGTGCTGTCCCTGGGCTTCGGCGCGCGCGACGCCGAGTCCGAGCGCGCCCAGGGCGTCGTCGTGGCGCCCGACCTTCCGGAGGCCCTCGGCGAGGAAGCAGAGGATCTGAGGTGCTCCGATCCCGCTCCCGAGCCCGGCCAGCTCGACCAGCGCCCGCTGCATCTCCGCGATGCCCGCCTCGCCCTCCCCCAATTCGACCCGAGCCCAGCCTCGCAAAACCCTCCCCAATCCCAGGTAGAACGGAAACCCGAGCCGCTCGGCAAGACCCACGACTTCTTCGGCGCGTTCCCGCGTACGGTCGAGCTCGCCGCGTTGGAGATGGACAGTTCCAGCAAACAAGAGAGCGAACGCGAGACTGAATGGATGTTCCACTCGCTTCGCCAGCGCCACCGCCGCCTCGCTCACAGCCAGCGCCCGGTCGGGATGTCCAAGGTACAAGTGACACCGGGCCGCAAACAAGTGGGCGACGACGCCACCGTCGATTCCCACCGTGTACGCCAGAGACCCATGCTCGCTGGGATTGTATAATTTGATGCTGTGCTCGAAATGCTGCAGCGCCCGCGAGAAGTGGCCCTGGTAGAGCAACGGAGCGCCGACTTGGTAGTGAGCCCAGAGGAGGTCGA
>CAZCGA010000265.1:0-5055 GCA_964498075.1 uncultured Binatia bacterium (SeqCode)
TCTGCGACAGCGGCGGCATGGTGGTCATCTGCGCCGGCACCACCGGCTTCAACGCCACCGTCGATCTGCGCTACCTGTGGATGCGGCAGAAGCGCTTCCAGGGCTCGCACTTCGCCAACGACGAGCAGTCGTACGCCTTCAACCAGCTGGTGCTGGACGGCAAGATCGACGCGTGCCTGGCACACACCTACCGCTTCGACGAGATCGCGCACTGCCACCAGCTCATGCACGAGAACAAAGCGCCGGAAGGCAAGATGGTTGCGTTAGTGGGAGCGCCGAAGACGGGGATGAAGAGCGTGTGATGATTCCGCACCGGCTGGAAGCCGGTGCCACCACCCATTGCCTGCTTCTTGAGATAGGTGGCTCCGGCGTCTCGCCGGTGCCCTATGAAAAGAAATCCCGGGAGCTGCTGCGGACGAACCGCCCCGCGGGCGATACGCGGGAGCTCCCGGGAGCGATGGCGCCTGGGTCCCCAGGCGAAGCCACCGAGTGGGTGGCGTGACCGTGGTCACGCCCAGCGATCGACAGCGCCGGCATCAGTCACGCGTTGACTCCCGCTGGAGTCACCAGCGGCCGCGTGCCTAGCCGACGTCATCTTTCGCCCATCACCCAATGTCCTGACCTAAGGGGTCACCACCTCACAGAACGCCGTAGGGTTAGACATTGCTGGACCACCTCCTTTCTCGGCGCCCGACCGAGCGACGGGGCCCGACCCCGTCTGTCGAATGCACAGCCGCCGATTGCTGGCCTCCGACCCGGCCCACCACCAGCGGCTCCCATTCGAACCGCAGGCGGCGCAGAGGTCTGTGTCAACCTCGAGCCGGATTGGTTCCCCTGATAGCACCGTCGGCGCGGTCGTTCCAGAAAAAAAGAAGCGCGCGTAAGGAAGGCCCGCATCCGGTGCCAGCGCCGGTGTGCCATTGGCGCCGGAGAATGGAATTCTCCGGCTACGGTTTCGAAAAAGTCGTCTGAAGACGACTCCAGGAGGCAACGGTCTTTGACCAGTCGGCTTCCAGCCGACTTCGTGGGACGCAGCCCGAGAATTCCATTCTCGGGCGTCGAGCCGGCACACTGTCGCTACTCGTGCGGTCGGCGGCTACTCGCTGAGCCGGCTCTTCAGCAGCTCGTTGAGCTTCTGCGGATTGGCCTTGCCTTGCGTCGCCTTCATCACCTGCCCGACGAAGAAGCCGAACAGCTTGTCCTTGCCGTTGCGGTACTCGGCGACCTTGTCGGCGTTGGCGGCGATGACGGCATCAATCGCGACGAGGATCGGCGTGTCGTCGGAGATCTGGGTGAGCCCCTGCTCGGCCACGATCTGCACCGCCGTCTTCCCGCTGTTCACCATCTCCTCGAAGACCGACTTGGCGATCTTGCCGCTGATCTCGCCAGTGTCGATCAGCTCCACCATGGCAGCCAGGCGCTCCGGCGGCACCGGCCAGTCGTGGATCACCAGCGCATTGTCGAGCTTGCGTTCCTTGATGACGCGCAGCAGATCGCCCATCACCCAGTTGCTCAGCGCCTTCGGATTACGGTACTGCCGCACCGCCGCTTCGTAGTAGTCGGCGACGTCCTTGCGCAGCGTCAGCACGTCGGCATCATATTCCGGCAAGCCGTACTCCTGGGCGAAGCGGGCGCGTCGCGCGTCGGGCAGCTCCGGCAACGAATGCCGGACCTCTTCGATCCACGCGTCGCTGACGATCAACGGCAGCAGGTCGGGTTCAGGAAAGTAGCGATAGTCGTGGGCGGACTCCTTCGAACGCATCGAGCGGGTGACCTCACGATCGGGATCCCACAGGCGCGTCTCCTGCACCAAGCGCCCGCCCGCGGTCAACACTTCGGCTTGCCGCTTGATCTCGTACTCGATGGCGCGCTCGACGTTGCGGAAGGAGTTCATGTTCTTGATCTCGACCTTGGTGCCCAGCTCGGTCGTGCCGCGCGGCCGCACCGAGACGTTGGCGTCGCAGCGGAAGCTGCCCTCCTCCATGTTGCCATCGCAAATTTCCAGGTACTGCAGCATCGCTCGCAGCTTGCGCAGATAGGCGCTCGCCTCTTGCGACGAACGGATGTCCGGCTCGCTGACGATCTCCAGCAGCGGCACGCCGCAGCGGTTGAAGTCCACCAGGCTGGCGTCGCCGTGGGCGTCGTGGATGTTCTTGCCGGTGTCCTCTTCCATGTGAATGCGCGTCAGGCGCACGCTCCGGCTGCCGCCGTTGCTCTCGATGTCGATCGATCCGCCGAGGCAAATCGGCAACTCGTACTGGCTGATCTGGTACCCCTTCGGCAGATCCGGATAGAAGTAGTTTTTGCGCGCCCAGCGGCTGGCGTTGGCGATCTTGCAGCGCGCAGCGAGCCCCGCGCGGATGGCGAACTCGACGGCGCGGCGGTTGAGCACCGGTAGCGAGCCGGGCATGCCGAGGCACACCGGGCAGGTGTTCTGGTTGGGCGGCGCACCGAACTTCGCCGAGCAGCCGCAAAACACCTTCGACTGCGTCAGCAGCTCGGCGTGCACTTCCAATCCGATGACAGCTTCGTAGTCCATACTGCAGCGATCAGCTATCAGCCATCAGCGATCAGCTCTTATCTCTTTGAGGTGCCATTCGCTCGCTTGCTCGTAGGCGTATGCCACTTGAAACACGCGCTCCTCTTCGAACGGGCGCCCGATGATTTGCAAGCCGATGGGCATGCCGGCCTTGTCGAAGCCGCAGGGCAACGACAGGCCAGGAAGCCCGGCGAGGTTGATCGAGATGGTGAAGATGTCGGACAAGTACATCTGCAGCGGATCGCTGGTCTTCTCACCGATGCGGAACGCGGTTGTCGGCGCGGTCGGCGTGACGATGACGTCGTGCGTGGCGAAGACGTTGTCAAAGTCGCGCCGGATCAACGTGCGCACCTTCTGCGCTTTGACGTAGTACGCGTCGTAGTAGCCCGCCGACAGCGCGTACGTGCCAAGCATGATGCGCCGCTTCACCTCGGCGCCGAAGCCGGCGGCGCGGGTGCGCTGGTACATCGTCAGCAAGCCTTCGTTCTCGGCAGCGCGTAAGCCGTACTTGATGCCGTCATAGCGCGCCAGGTTCGAGCTCGCCTCGGCAGTGGCGATCAAGTAGTACGCGGGAATGGCGTACTCCGAGTGCGGCAGCGACACGTCGCTGACCTGCGCACCGAGCTGCCGCAGCACCTTCACCGCGGCGCGTACCGCCTGCTCGACCTCGGGCTGCATGCCTTCGACGAAGTACTCGCGCGGGATGCCGACGCGCAGGCCCTTGACGTTGCCGTCGAGGCGGCTCACGTAGTCGGGCACGGGGCGCTTCACCGAGGTGGAGTCGCACGCATCGTGGCCGGCGATGACGCCGAGCAGATGGGCGCACCCGGTGACGGTCTTGGCCATCGGCCCGACCTGATCGAGCGACGAGGCGTACGCCACGACGCCGTAGCGGCTGACGCGGCCGTAGGTCGGCTTGATGCCGGCGATACCACAGCACGCCGCGGGCTGGCGGATCGATCCGCCGGTGTCGGTCCCCAAGGTTCCCAAACACTGCGCCGCGGCGATGGCCGCTGCCGAGCCTCCCGACGAGCCACCGGGAACGCGCTCGCCGTTCCACGGGTTGCGGGTCACCCCGTAGGCCGAGTTCTCCGTCGACGAGCCCATCGCGAACTCGTCGCAGTTCAGCTTGCCGACGCAGACCGCGCCCGCGTCCAGCAGCTTGCGGGTCACGGTGGCGTCGTAGGGTGCGATGAAGTTGCCGAGGATCTTCGAACCGGCCGTGGTGCGGATGCCCTTGGTCAGGATGATGTCCTTGATGCCCACCGGGACGCCGAGCAGAGGACCGGTCTCCCCGCGTGCACGCCGTGCGTCGGCAGCTTGGGCTTGTTGCAGCGCCAGATCGTCCGTGACCGTGATGAACGAATGGATCGCGGGATCGGTCGCGCGGATGCGCTCGAGGGCGGCGCGTGTCAGCTCGACCGAGCTGATCTCTCTCTTGGCGAGCAGCAGTGCCGCTTGCTCGATGGTGAGACGGTGGAGATCAGTGATTTTCATGCAGACGCTTCACGCTTCACGAGCCACGCTTCACGGCCCTTCATTCGATGATCTTCGGCACCTTGAAGAAGTCGGCGTCACGCGCCGGCGCGTTGGCGCGCAGCTCTTCAGGAGCGGGGGGATTGATCACGACGTCTTCGCGGTACGCGGACTCCATGTCCGCCAGGTGCGCGGTGGGCTCGACGTCATCGGTGTTCAACGACGCCAGCTTCTCGAAGTACTCCAGAATGTGGCCGAGCTGCTCAGTGAGTGCGGCCTCGTCCTGCTCACTCAGCTCCAGGCGCGCCAGCAGCGCGATGTGCCGCACTTCGTCACGACTCAGTGCCATGGGTTGCGCTTAACACACGGTCGCAGGGGCTTCAACGCAGCGCGCTTGCGACCCGCGGGCGGCTCGATCTAGTCTGCGGCCATGCCGGACGAACGGCAGCTCCTTGGAGCCAAGGGTGAGCGCGCCGCGGAGAAGTTCCTCCGCCGCCAGCGTTACACGATCGTGCAGCGTAACTACCGCTGCCGTTCCGGGGAGGTCGACCTCATCGCGTTGGATCGTTCCACGGTGGTGTTCATCGAGGTGAAGACGCGCACGCAGCCGGGCTTTGGAACGCCGCTGGAAGCCGTCGGCCCGCGCAAGCAACGGCAGATTCAGCGGGCCGCGCAGTACTACCTGAGCGAGAACCGGTTGCACGACCGCAACGCCCGCTTCGACGTCGTCGGCGTCTGGTGGGAGAACGGCCGGGTGCAATGCGAGCTGGTGAAGAACGCCTTCGAGATGCGGTAGGGTAGCCCCAAGGGGGCGACAGATCACAGCCCAGGGCAACGCCCTGGGCATTCCGGCGCGCGTGCGTGGATTCGCATCGCATCCAGGCCTACAGATCTCAGGAAACCCAAGGCAACGCCCGGCACATCCCACGCGCGCGTATGGGTTCGCATCGCGTGCGGCCCCGGTTGCCAGGAAGCCCAGGGCGTTGCCCCATAAGCGCTAACTTAAGATTAGCGTCTCCTGAATAGAGCATTGAGACTGT
>CAZCGA010000266.1:0-5052 GCA_964498075.1 uncultured Binatia bacterium (SeqCode)
CGGACACCGTCGGTGGCCGCGTACACGTCCTTCGAGCGCGGCCGTTCCAAAAGGAACGCCATCTCGCCGAAGACGTCGCCTGGACCGAGCACCGCCAGCGGCGTCTCACCGTCGCGCACCTCCACGGTGCCGTCGAGGACGACGAAGAGGTTGCGGGCAACGCCGCCCTTCTTGAGCACGCGATCGCCGGCGGCACATTCGATGATGGTGCTCTTCTCCAGGCAGCGCGCCGCTTCGTCCTCCGTCAGCCCATCGAGGGCAGAGATGCGATTCGCATCGAGCTCGCTGAGGGCGCCGTGCACCTCACTCCAGTAGTCAGCCGACGCCACCAGTCGGCGACTCATCACGGCGCTGCCCGCGGAGATGATTCGCTCGACACAGGCCGGTATGCGCGCGTCGCTGCCGAAGTCGTGCACGTATTCGAGTAGCGGCGAGTTGATGCGTCTCAGGTAGGCAATGTCCTCCGGCACGAAGAGAATGGGAATGAGGTAGCCGGCCTCGACGCTGTTGACGTTCCGCCTGGAATAGGTGCGCTGCCCGAGTCCGAGGTAGAGATTCAACAGGTGCGGCTCACAGTCACCGAAGCACACTTGGATCCGGTGCTCGTTGGCAAAGCGCAGCGAGGCACCGATCAAACGCAAGAACAGATCCGTGCCGCGCAGGCGCGGCGCCACCATGCCGCGTTCGCCCACGGAGATCGCCGACTGGGGCAGCTCGGCGAGGAAAGGCTCGAGTCCGTACTGGTCGATCATCCTTTGCGGCAGCGGCGCATCACCGCCCCAGGTGCCGCGCGCTGTGGCAACGACTTCGCCGTTTTCGGTAGCGTACGAGATCCGGCTGTGGGCATCCTCGGGCTCGTAGAACATCCGCCGCTCATGGTCAGCGACCGACTTATATTTGCCCATCTCTTCGACATAGATAGTGTAACGGAAGCGGTAGACCGCACGCTTCTCATCCTCGGTTTCGGCGATGGCGATATGCATGTCTGAGCGCATCGTTTCCTCCCACCGACTGCTGTGGCGACGCCGGCGATGACGCCGATGGAGACCGAACTACTTGATCTCGGGATCGCTGGTCAAGCTGCTGGGTGGACAAGGCCGTCCGGCTTTCCCTTGTGTGGGCCCGGTGCTACAGACGGCTTCGTTGCGAATGGACATCACCGAGACCAAGAGCGGTGGGACGCTGGTGATGACGCCGAACGGGCGACTCGATGCGGCGTCGGCGCAAGCGTTTCAGGAACGCCTGTTGAGCCGCATTGACGGCGGCGAAACGTCAGTTCTGCTGGACCTGGCGCTCCTTGATTACATCAGCAGCGCCGGCTTGCGGTCGTTGTTGACCGCCACCAAGCGCTTGCAAGCATGCGACGGGCGGTTTGCCGTCTGCGCCCTCACGGACAACGTGCGTGCGGTGTTTCAGGTGAGCGGCTTTGACACGATCATCGAGATCCACCCCGATCGTGCCACCGCCCTGCAACGTCTCGCCTAGGGCCAATGCCAGTCAGATAAGGGGGTGGCGTCGTGCTAGATCGCACCCTTCGAGACGGCGCCTGAAAAGATGGTGCCTCCTCAGGGTGAGCGGTACTTTGATCGAGAGAGCCAAGAAATACACCGCTCGCCCTGAGGAGGCCGCGTCTTCTCAGCGGCCGTCTCGAAGGGCGCCGGTACAAGCAGCGGCTTATCTCACTGGCATCACGCGTAAGTCCCGGCGCCGGCGTCAGACGATGTACATGTCCTCGGCGGCGCGCAGCAGCGCGTCGCGGAAATCAGGGTGGGCCAGGTTGATGATCGCCAGGGCGCGGCCGCGGGTCGATTTACCCTTCAAGTTGGCCGCGCCGAACTCGGTGACCAGGTAGTGCGTGTCGTTGCGCGGCGTCGTGATCATGGCGCCGGCCTCGAACCGCGGCACGATACGCGACACAGTCCCTTTGCGCGCCGTCGAGTGGAACGCGAGGATCGACTTGCCGCCTTTGGCATCATAGGCGCCGCGCACGAAGTCGAGTTGCCCGCCTGAACCGCTGAACTGGTGGCCCTCCATGAATTCGGCGTTGGCCTGCCCGAGAAGATCGACCTCGATCACTGCATTGATCGATATCATGTTGTCGTTGCGGGCGATCACCGCCGGGTGATTGGTGTAGGAAACCGGATGACTCTCCACCGCAGGGTTGTCGTGGATGAAATCGAGGAGCCGTTGGTCGCCGGCCGCAATGGTGAAGATGTGGGTCCTGGGGTGCAGCGTTTTCTTCGCACCCGTCACCACCCCGGCATTGATGAGGTCGACCATGACCTGGCAGAAATACTCGGTGTGGATGCCGAGATCTTTGTGGTCCTTCAGGAAGGCGCCCACAGCTGTGGGCACGTTGCCGATGCCCAGTTGCACCGTCGCGCCGTCAGGGACCATCTCGGCGATAGTGCGGCCGATGATCTCGTCCACAGGCTGGGGCACGGTCGGAGCGTAGTCCGGCAGCGGCACGTGGTTCTCGACGATGTTCGTCACTTGGGAGATGTGGATGCGCGAGTCACCATGGACGCGCGGCATGAATTCGTTGACCTCGACTATGAGGCGCTTGGCGCAGCGCGCCGCCGTGGAGATGAAGTCGTTGGCGGTGCCGAACGTAAAGAAGCCGGCGCGGTCCATGGGCGAAACGGTGGTGGCGACGACATCGACGTCCATGCATTCCGCGATCAGCCGGGGCAGCTGATGGAAATGGTTCGGCACGTAGTAGTTGAGGCCGACGTGCACCCGACTGCGTTCGCCGGCGCCGACGAACCCCGACTCGCGTTCCACGCAATCGGCCAGGTCGAGCGCCAGCACCGTGTCCATAGCATGCGGCATGGCCGGACCGCTGAAGATCCGCAGCTTCTTGAGGCCTCCGGCGCGTAACCGATTAGCAAACGCCCAGAGCAGGGCGGGCGGCTCGGCGAGCAGCGTGCCGTAGATCAACAAGCTGCCGTCGCACACCGCTGCGACCGCGTCGTCGGGCGTGGTGAGTTTTTCCTGGTAGAGCGAAGCGTACGTGTCGGACGAGTACATGCCATCCTCCGCAGCGTGAGATGCGTTTGCACGAGCCGGGCGATCCGCGCCCAGACACCCGACGCAAGGTGGATTGACGATGGCGCACCTTGAGCCTTTCCGTCAAGAGCTGGCGGCCGGGAGAGCTGCGGCGCTACCGGCGTGTAGCGTCCCCTGGCGAACCGAACGAGTAAGCGAACGCGCGTTACATTCTCGGGTCGTGCGCGTGTTAGAAGAGAGACCATGAACGGGCGAGGGTGGTGCACCAGCGGGAAGGAAGGCGCGTGATGGCGGCAGGCGCCGAGCGCAAGCTCGCGGCCATCATGTTCACTGACATGGTCGGCTACAGCGCGCTGGCGCAGGCGCCGATGAAGAACATCCAGGCTGCCATCGACGTGTACCGCGTCGTCGCCGAAGACGTCGCCGTCGCGCACCTCGACGTCGCCGAGGTGCAGGCCGATGCGCACCTGGATGCGCCGCTCGTGCAGCCAGGTGGCCGAAACAGTGGTGAAGGCGCTGCAGGTCACCCTCTCCGCCGGCGAGCGCCAGAAACTCGCGCAGAAGCCGACGGAAGACCTGGAGGCGTACCAGCTCTACTTGAAGGGGCACCATGCAGCCGCGAGCATCTGCGCCAGCGGATGAAGGATGAGTTCGTCTCCGCGTCGTTCCTGGCAAACGTTCACATCGGCCTGGGCCAGGTGGACGAGGCCTTCACGGCACTGGCGCGGGCGGCGGCGGAGCATTCGTACTACGTCGGCTTCTGGAAGGTCGATCCCGACCTCGACCCGCTGCGCTCCGACCCGCGCTTTGTAGCGCTCCTCGGAAGGCAGGTTCTTTGATCCGGCTGGGCAAAGGAACCCTCTTGCTCGTCCCTTGTTCGGCGAGGAAGGGCAGCGGGGCAGTTCCAACGAGTGAGCTCTCCATTCTCGCGGCTCTCAACCCCTCGCTGGCCAGGGCGCTGGCAACCGCCAGGACCGCGCTTCGCGATAGAGCGAGGGTGGATGAACGTACGGTCATGCCCGCCTACTTGCGTTACTCCGGCCAACTCTACGATCACGGACGCGCAGGCGTCGAGGCCGCGTTGAACAAGGGGGTATCGGTCGTGATTGTGAGCGGGGGCTACGGACTTCTGCGCGCGAAGGACGCCATCGACATGTACGAAAAAGCCGTTCGTGCTATCCGATTGGCCGGGAGGATTGTTGGAAGAGTGTACCCTCGACTACGCACGGCACGAGGGCGCTCACTGCGTCGTTGCCGTCATGGCTGCGACGACAGCCTACGGCAGGCTCGTCAGGCGCGTCGATTGGTCACGGGCTGGACTCAAGGCGACGTTGATTTCTCCACTCGCCGACGGCGGGGGCGCGATGGTCATGGTCCCGCGAGCGCAAGGACAAGCGGTCGCATCCCTCGCAGCCAGCGGCCTCGATGAAGGCTGGAAGAGTAGCGACGGCCTCTCGCTCCGCTTCTTGCCCTTGGGGAAGGTGCAGTCATGAGTGCCCGCTGCAAGCGACTGCACGAACTCGTGCTTGCGCTCCCGGAAGTTCGATGGCCGTTCAACCCGGCTGCGCTCCCACGCAATGGCATCTACTTCTTCCACGAGGCGGGCGAGATGTGGGGACACGGCGGCGAGTGCCCGAGGATCGTCCGCATTGGGACGCATCGAGAGGGCAACTTCCGATCGCGCATGGCGGACCATCTCCTTGAACCCTCGCTTGGTGCGGCGTAGCATCGGCCGTGCGATGAGGCCTTTGGCCGTTATAGAGAGTCACCTCGCCGAGATTCGTGCTCTCGGAGCACGACGCATCGGTGTGTTCGGCTCCTTCGCGCGTGGTGACGCGCGCGACGACAGTGACGTAGACGTGTTCGTCGAGTTTGAGGACGAGAAGCGCACCTACGACAACTTCTTCGCCTTGCACGAACTGTTGGAGACACTACTCGGACGTCGCGTCGACCTGGTGACCGACAAAGCCCTCACCGAGACAAAGGCGCGGCTGATCCTCCCGACGGTTCGCTATGCTTCCGTCCACGCTTGAGTTGTTGCGC
>CAZCGA010000267.1:0-5035 GCA_964498075.1 uncultured Binatia bacterium (SeqCode)
TATTACCGCCTCAACGCCTTTCCGATCCGCGTCCCGCCACTGCGCGAACGCCGCGAAGACATCCCCCTGCTGGTGGCGCATTTCCTCAAACGGCTGACGCAGAAGTGGGGTAAGCGCGAGCTCACGGCGACATCCGAGGCGATCGACTGTCTGGTTCGTTATCCGTGGCCGGGCAACGTGCGGGAACTCGAGCACGAGCTCGAACGGGCGGTGACCTTGGCGGGCGAATCGGGTGCCTTGCAACCGGAGCACTTCTCGGAGCACATCCAGACAGCTGCGACCGGCAGCGGGCGGGTGCGACTGACCGGCTTCCTCAAGCAAGCGCGTGATGCCTTCGAAAAGGAATACATCGCGCACGTGTTGCGAACCCAGAAGGGCAACGTCTCCCACGCCGCCCGGGCGCTGGGGATCAGCCGAGTCATGTTGCAGAAGAAGATGAAGGACTTCGGTCTGCGCACCGCGCCGCGCCCCTGAGCTGCTAAGTTTCTTGAGCGGCTAAGTTCATCTAGCAGCGCTATCGCTCCCCAGAATCAGCCGTCGCCGAGGAGGTGCAATGCGTGGTTTGCACTTGCCGCACGACCGGTGCTGCGATCTCCCATCAAAGAATGTGTGCTGCGCGGCGGGATGCCGCGGCATCGCGCTTGCTCAGTGCCAAGGGTCAGGAGGTAATGACAATGGTATTCGATATGACAGCCCAGTTGGCCCCGATGATGTGGGGAATGATTGCTCTCATGGTGGCGTCGACCGTGTCACTCTTCCTGTCGCACAACAGCTAGCACGACTGAGCAGCCGGGCGACCGGGTATTGAGTGAAGAAAGGGAGAAGATCATGTTCGCGTTTCCACAAATGGTGTTGGTACCAGCGTTGAGCAGCGTGGGTTACGAGGTGGTGACGTGGCCGAACGTCGGACTCCTGCTCGCGTGGCTTTTGGTGAGTGCGCTGGTGGGGACGTCGCTTGGGCTCCTCAGGGACTACACCAGCCACACTGCGCAGTCGACTACGAAGGAAGTGCCCTCCGTTCGTGTACGCCCGATGAAGGCGGTATTCCCCGCCGGCCACGATCATCGGGAGGCTGCGTGAGTCGAGCGCGCACCGCGCGCACCACGTAGCCCGTTGTGGAGAGCCTCTGGACGCACGCTGTTCACCCCCGTTTACAGCGCTGCGAAGAGAGGCTCTTCAGTCCCCCCTCCAGCTTTGCAAATTCGCTTTCAGTTGTTGTCACGACGGTCGGTGCTGCTCGCAGCCGCGGCCGGCATCCGATTGACTCAAACATGGCGCGCAGTATTCTGAGGCCGCCGCAACCAAATCACGGAGGAATCAAGCATGAAGCTGTATGATTTCGTCGGTGCGCCGAATCCGAAGAGGGTGCGCGTGTATCTCGCCGAGAAGGGCATCAAGATCCCGGTTGAGTCCGTAAACATCATGACGGGCGAGAACCGAACCCCGGAGTTCCTCAAAAGGAACCCACTCGGCGGTCTGCCGGTCCTCGAGCTCGACGACGGATCGCATCTGACCGAGTCGCTGGCCATCATGGAGTACATCGAAGAGCTGCACCCGAATCCACCGATGATCGGGACGACGCCGCTGGAGCGGGCTCGCGTGCGCGCCCTCGAACGGATCGCCGAGCTCGGCGTGCTGACGCGCGTGGCCACGATCTCTCAAAATACACACCCGTTCATGGCTGGCCGGATCAAGCAATCCGCCGATACCGCCGAGACCGCGCGTGGCCTGCTGGCCGGCAACCTGAAAGTTCTCGACGACAAGATCGGCAAGCAGCCGTTCGTCGCGGGCGCGTGCCCAACGATCGCCGACTGCACACTGTTGGCGGCCCTCGACTTCGCTGACTTTGCGCAGGTCGCGATCGACCCGGCATGTGCGAACGTGGGACGCTGGCGCGCCGCGTTCAAGCAGCGGCCGAGCGCACAAGCCTGATCACAACTACCCAGACGGGAGGGGCCGAACAATGGCGACACGCGAATCGGACGCCAATCCATTCCTGCAAGGCAACTTCGCTCCGCGGCGCATGGAAGGCAGCGCCGACGAACTGGAAGTCATCGGCGAGGTTCCGCGCGACTTGAACGGCACCTTCTACCGCAACGGCCCGAACCCGGCCTACGAGCCGGTCGGCCGGTATCACTGGTTTGATGGCGATGGAATGATCCACGCGATCAGCCTGCGCGACGGGCGCGCGTCCTATCGCAATCGCTACGTGCAGAGCGCCGGCCTCCTGGAAGAACGACGTAGCGGCCAGGCGCTCTTCCGGGGGATTCTGGAGATCTCGCCGACCGAGATGCCGACGTTCAAGAACACCGCCAACACCAACATCGTGGCGCATGCAGGGAAGCTGCTGGCCCTGATGGAAGCGGCGCTGCCGACGCAGCTGAAGCCGTGCACCTTGGAGACGCTCGGCGAGTACGACTTCGGCGGCAAGCTCGCCGGTCCGATGACGGCGCATCCCAAGATGGATCCCGAGACTGGAGAAATGCTCTTCTTCGGTTACTCGCCGTTTCCCCCATATCTGCAGTACCACGTAAGTGATCGGAACGGTCAGCTGGTGCGCAGCGAGCCGATCGATGTGGCGTGGCCGTCGATGATGCACGACTTCGCCATCACCAAGGACTACGTGGTTTTCATTCTCTGCCCGCTGGTCTTCAGCTTGGACCAGCTCGCCGCGACCGGCAGTGTCTTCTCCTGGGAGCCCGAGCGCGGGACCCGCATCGGCGTCATGCCGCGTAGCGGCGGCAACGCCGACGTCCGCTGGTTCGAGACGGACGCCAGCTACGTCTTCCATCCGATGAACGCCTATGTCGAGGAACACCAGCTGGTGCTCGATGTGGCGCGGTTCCGCCGCCTGCTGTTCATGAATCCGGACGCGGCGCGCGGTGCCGGCTTCGACGACGCCGATGCGCCGCGGCTGCACCGCTGGCGGATCGACCTGCAGCACGGTGGGGTCAAGTCCGACCCGTTGGACGACCGCAGCGCCGAGTTCCCGCGCGTCGATGAACGCCGCCTCGGCCGCAAGCATCGGTTCGGCTACATGGCGGCGAGCGGACCCGAGGTGGAGCAGTACCGCGCTCCCGTGTTTACGGCGGTTCACAAGTACGATCTGGAACGCGGCACCACTGAGCTACGCGCCTTCGGGGCCGGCAACGGAGTCGGCGAACCCCTCTTCGTGCCGCGTACCGCGAATGCAGCCGAGGACGATGGATACGTGCTGGTATTGGTTTACGATCAGGTCCGCAACGCCAGCGACTTCTTCATCCTCGATGCGCGCCACATCGCGGGCGAGCCGATTGCGTCGGTGCACATCCCGCACCGCGTGCCGTACGGGTTCCACGGCAACTGGGTGGCGGCCTGAAGTCGCGAAGCCGGCGTGGCGCGGTGGCGATGCCGATTACGGGCCGGGAATGATCTTGAACACCTCGCCGTCGATGATGTCGCAGAGGTAGAGCTCGCCACGCGCGTCCTCGCCGAAGGACGAGATGCTGCGAATGTTCAGACCGCCCCCCGGCGCGAGATCCGCGGCGCGGTCCTGGAGATTCGTGGCGGCGCCGGCGACGACCTGGAAGGTTCGGATGAAGTTCGTGCAGTAGTCGGCATAAAAGTACGTGCCGCGCAGGTCGGGCATCTTGCAGCCCCGGTACACGTAGCCGCCGGTGACCGAGCACCCTTGGCTGTGCGGGTAGTCCAGGATCGGGAGCTTCAAGCCGGTCTGATCGCAGCCGGAGGAGGGGTTGAAGCAGTGTCCGTTGCCCTCGACGACGTGCCAGCCGTAGTTGTCGCCACCGTTGCTACCCGGGCCTGAGCCCGGCTGGTAATCGATCTCCTCCCACAGGTTCTGTCCAACGTCGCCGATGTACAGGTCGCCGTTGAGCCGGTCGAAGCTGTAGCGCCACGGGTTGCGCATGCCGAGCGCCCAGATCTCGTCGAGCGGATCACCGGCGCCGGCGAACGGATTGGTCGGTGGAATCGTGTAGGGTGCAGCGCCGTCGACGCTGATGCGCAGCATCTTGCCAAGCAGGCTCGCCGGGTTCTGAGCGTTGTTGAGCGTGTCGCCGGCGCCGCCGCCGTCGCCCATGCCGATGTAGAGGTAGCCGTCCGGACCGAACATGATGTCGCCGCCGTTGTGGTTGGCGAACGGCTGCGTCACGCCGAGCACCAGCGACTCGGTGGTGTCGGCGACGTCGGGATTGGCGGAGACGTGATACTCGGCGACGACGGTGTTGCCCGAGGTGTCGGTGTAGTTGACGAAGAAGCGACCGTTGCTGACGTAGTTGGGGTGGAAGGCCAGACCCAACAAGCCTTGCTCGCCGCCGGTCGAGACCTTGGCACTGATGTCGAGGAAGGCGGTGGGCAGCAGCGCGCCCCACTTGATGATCCGAATGCGCCCCGGTTTCTCGATGACGAAGATGCGGCTCACGTCGCGCGGCGGTGCGGCGACGAACAACGGCAGCGTCAGACCGCTGGCGATGCGCTGCGACTTGATCGACGTGCCGGAGACCGGCACCACCCCCGCACACACGTCGTTGCACGCGCCGCCTTCCAGCTGGCAGGTGGCGGAGCAGCCATCACCGTTCTGCACGTTGGCGTCGTCGCACTGCTCGCCGGGCTCGGTGATGCCGTTGCCGCACGACGAGCCGGTACACAGGTGCGCGAAGCCGGTGCCGGTGAGCGAGTCGTACGCAAAGCCCGCCGCCAGGATGGCCTGACGCGCCGTGCAGGCGAGCCGGTCTTTGGAGCCGGCGGGACAGAGCGCGTCGACCCGCGCCCCGCGCGTGTTCGGCCGGCGATTGGTGCGCATACACGACAGGTTCCTCGGGACTTGGCGCGTCAGACAGTAGCGTGCGTTCTGAATGACTGAAGTGGTGTAGTCGACCGACGCACCCTCGCAGGTGAATGCCTCGGTTCGACCTGCCACCCCCACCCCCAGCGCTGCTGCCAGCACCAACCAGCTCGTTCGTAGTCTCATAGTCCCCCTCCGTGGACTTTCGCACTTTTTCGGGATCGAGTCACTCTCGGCTCTCGGCAAGCTTCA
>CAZCGA010000268.1:0-5033 GCA_964498075.1 uncultured Binatia bacterium (SeqCode)
AAGCCGAGCAGGGCCGTGACGACGAATCCCATCTGCGCGATCGGGACTACCACGCTCGCCTCGGCGCGCGCCATGCCCTCGACCATGAAAGCGAAGGCGAGGGCGAGAACGACCGCGGCCCTAGGCCAGAGCGATCCGGCTACGAAGTGGAGCGAGCCCGTCAACATCGCGTACAGCACGACCGAGGGCGTGAACACCCAGGACTGCACCATCAGGAAATGATGCGGCTGCGCACCGGCCGCGGCGCCGCGCTTGTACACCAGGTCGCCGAGCCCGAAGAAGAGCATCGCGCCGAGCGCGTATTCGATCCCTGGGGTCATGGCTGCCGCAGCTCTTGCGGCTTCGCTACAACGTCGCCCCCGGCTGCCCTCATGCTAAATGACCGGCATTGAGGCTAGCAGCCTGGCGGACTTGGAAGCTTGCAGCGACCCAACGGGGAGCGGGCGTCGCGGATCGCCGTGAAGACGTGCTCGGCGACCTGGGCGGGGGCCAGACCCGACTGCAGGAGGTTGCGCAAATTCGTCTGCATGGCCTCGACCTCGGGACGCTGCACACCGGTGTCGGCGAGGGTGGCGGGGCGGTTGCGTTCCGACTCCGCGATGCGCGTGTTCACCCGGCCCGGGCAGAGGACCGAAACGTTCACCTTCCCGCCGCTGGCCATCCTCAGCTCGTGGTGCAGGGTCTCCGACAGCGCGACCACACCGAACTTGGTCACGCCGTAAGGCCCGAGATGCCAGGGTCTCGACGTCCGAGCCCTTGGAGACGTCGGTGGGAACGGCGAGCACAGCGGCGCCGCGCGCGGCGAGTTCCCGCTCCGTGGTCGCCAGCGCGTCGCGCTCGACGTCGGCGAGGACGACCTTCATGCCGGCGGCGGCGAAGCGCTCCGCCATCGCGCGGCCGATCCCGCTGGCGGCTCCGGTGACGACGGCGACCCGGTCCTTGAACTCCTTCACAGCTCGGTCCTTTCACGGACGCGAACCGTATGCCAGCGTCGGACCAGGGTGCAGCCTTGACCGCGCCGCCTCCGCGCCGGCGTCGAGGCCGTGCTCTCGCATCACACGCGTGGCCCGGCCCCGCGCGGCGGTGGCGCGAGATGGCACGACTTGCATTAGCCGAGGGATCATGGGAAGGACTGCATCCGGCGCCCACCGAACCGCAGCAACTCCACCCCTAATCCCATGGCGATCGATGGCGTCCATCAGGGAGGAAGATCGTCATGAAGACAAGCCGATCAGTCGTGATACTGCTCATGCTGCTCTCCACCCTGCTGGCGCCGCTCTCCTCCATGGCGCAGCGGATCGTTGGCGTACCGGGCTCACCGAGCTCCACCGTGACTATTGACGGGAAACAAATCCCGCCGCCATCGATGCCGTTCGGCGGCGTGATCAAGGACGGCGCCACGGATTCCAAGCCCTGGTGGCCACCGCGCGTGGTGCCGCCCAAGGACGCGCCCAACGTGCTCCTCATCATGACCGACGATCAGAAGGCCGCTGCAGAAGCAGTCGCCAGGGCCAAAGACTAGGGCCTGCGGCCGGCGTCTTTTCTATGGCCCGCTCCCGTTGGTCGCTATGGGCTGCCCTCGCAAGAGGTTGACTCAGGCGCAACATGTTCTCATTCACTAGGCTGTCGGACTTGGCACTCTGCAGCGACCCAACGGGGAGCGGGCCAAAAAGAAGACGCCGGCCGCAGGCCCGATGAACCGTTTGCTCACACTCACCGCCATCATCGAAGCAGCCACGGGACTGGCGTTGATGGCCGTGCCCTCCGTTGTCGTCCGGCTGCTGCTCGGTGGTGAAATCTCCGGCGCGAGCATCCCCCTCGGCCGCGTGGCCGGCTTTGGCTTGCTCTCGCTGGGGATGGCGTGTTGGCCGGGACGCGACCCCACCGGCAACACAGCTCCTGCCCTCCGGGCAATGCTGACCTACAACTCGTTGGCGACGCTCTATCTCCTTGGCCTCGGCATCGGCGGTGAATGGGTCGGGCCGCTCTTGTGGCCGGCGGTGGCGTTGCACGGCATCCTGTCGCTCCTGCTTGCGCGCCAATGGAGATTGGGAAACACGGGACACCAGGGGCGTGGGGCTGGTCCGGCCTAAAGAGTCCGGCACAACGAATTTGTTTGCGATCAAAATCAGCGATTGGGGTGATCGTCGGCATACGCTAGAAGCGACGTCACCCGTGGGAGGCAGGGTGGACCGGGGGATATCTCCGCTGCGCTGGCCGAGACCGCCTGGCGGCATCGGCTGGGTCCTCGTTGCCGCCGTCGTCCTGAAGATTGTCTTCATCTGGTACCTCGGCGATCGCGTCTATGGCGACGTGACCAGGGCGCTCACGTTCGGCAGCCTGATCGACCGCAAGGTCCTGACCATCGAGACCGCCGTCATCAACAGCAAGACGTTTCTCGGCCCGATTCTCTGGTTTCAGGTCTACAAGGCCGCGGGGGTGGTCGGCCTGCAACTGCTCAACCTCTGCCTGTTCGTTCTCATCGCGCTGACGCACATCCGCCTCGGCAAGGGCCGGTTCAGCGCGCTGTGCGTCACTGTGGCCCTGCTGCTGCTCGGGTTCTATGCCGGCACGAACCGCAACGTCGTGGCGGGTGAGCAGGACGACAACATGTCCATGCTCCTCTTCAGTCTCGGCATGTTGATCTGCGTGAGCCGCGGCAGCACCTTCGCCGGCGCGCTGCTCATGGGCGCCAGCTTCCTCTTCAAGTTCTGGTCGGCGATCTTCTTCGCCGGCTTCGCCGCCCATCTGCTGATGAGGCGGCGGTTGGCGGAGTTGTTCGTTGCCACCCTCGGGATGGTTGTACCCTTCGTGCTGATCAACCTCGCCGATGGCTTCGCCAGCTTGGATGCCCTGCTGCTGAGCTTGAGATTGCAGCACGGGTTCAGCGAGTGGCCGTACGTGGCCTTGAAGCTGGTGAGCACGGGCATGCTGTTCTCCGTCCTGATATCGGCGTGGGTGTGGTACAAGGACCGCAGCGACCACAACTCGCTCCTTTTCTTCACCGCCACAGCGTACTTCGGGTATGTGCTGGTCAACCGCGACGCCTGGTCGGCGAGTTTCGCCATGGAACAGTCCCTGGTCTTCTCTTCGTTTCTGGTCGCCGAGTTCTTCCTGGGCGCGGCCCGGCGGGCAGGCGGGGTGCGGCGGCGCACGGCCGGCGTGTTCCTACTTTCGTACGTCGCAGTGAACTCTGCCATCACGTACCAGAACCTGTACCGGGATACGCGTCCCCTCACGCTCGTCGAGGACGACGCCGAATCGGTCAAGCACTTCGGGCGCCGCTCCGTGCCCACGAGACGCATCGCACCCTGACGGGGTGTCGTGCAGCGGCCGCGACCAGGGAGAGGGAGGGCTCTGCGAGCCGACGATCCGAACGCCGGCGGCGATCAGCTCGGCTGCCGGTCGAAGCCTTAGCCGGCACGGACGCATCTCGGTGCGCGCTCGCCACTTGAGCACTGGCCACCAACCGCGGTACTGCTGTTCGGGGTTGACGAACCATGGCTGACTTTCTCGAAGACACCGGCATCGAGATCATCCCGGGCGAGCAGGATCGCTACCGCGCCGAGCTTTCCCCGAATTGGGCCGTGTGGGGTCCGAACGGTGGATACCTGGCCGCGATCGCACTGCGCGCGGCAATGGCGCGCAGCCGCGCATCGCGCCCGGCGAGCTTCCACTGCCACTTTCTCGCGGTGGGCGAGTTCGCCCCGGTCGACGTTCGTGTCGTCCCGGTCGGCGGCGGCAAGCGTGCCGAGTCGTTGCGCGTGGAGGTGATTCAGCAAGAACGGCTACTGCTGGCTGCCACCGTCTGGATGGTGGCCGACGGGCTGCAGGGGTACCAGCACGACTTCGGCGCAGCGCCAGACGTCCCCGGTCCGAACGCGCTGCGCGGCTACCAGGAGCTCGCCGAGGAATACCACGAGTGGTACCCGATCTGGCGCAGCATCGAGGGGCGTCCCGTCCGTTGGCGCGATCCGCCCGGGCGGCCGGAGTGGCACGCGTGGTTGCGTTTCACCGAGACCGCGATTCCGGATCGTCAGGCTGACGCCCTGCGCCAGCTCTTCTGGCTCGACTTCCCCGGCTGGAACGCCACCATCTCGGCGCACGAGTGGCCGTTTCCCTTTCTCGCCCCGAACCTCGACCTGACGGTCCAGTTCCACCGCTTCGCGCCGCAAGAGACATGGATCCTCGCTGACGGCCTCGCCCTGCTCGCGGAGGACGGACTGGTAGGTTGTGTCTCGCGCCTGTGGAGCGAGGACGGGAGGCTGCTGGCTACCGGCACGTCGAAGCACATCAGCCGCCCCAACCCGCGCTACGAGGAGGAGCTACAGCGGGCCCGCGAGATGGGGCTGATCCGACCGAAGGAGTAACACTGACTGCTTGTCTCCGGAGGTGCCTTCTGTCTCATGCGCTATGGGGCGGCTGGACTCCGCCGCCCGGGTTCTGGCACAACGGGGCGACGATGGGTCTCATGTGTAGCGCTTGTCGCACCGCGCTCCCGCCCGCATCGAAGTTTTGCAACGCATGCGGGGTGCGGGTCGCGGACGACGCCGCGGGCGACGCCGAAGCGGCGGATCGAGGTCGAGCCCCCCGCAGCTACACCCCGAAGCATCTAGTCGAGAGGATCCTCACGGCACGCTCCGCCCTCGAAGGCGAGCGCAAGCAGGTGACGGTGCTGTTCGCCGACGTGCAAGGATCGATGGAGCTCGCCGAACAGATCGACGCCGAAGACTGGCACCGCATCCTGGACGGGTTCTTCCGCATCCTCGCCGACGGCGTGCACCGCTTCGAGGGGACCGTCAACCAGTACACCGGCGACGGCATCATGGCCCTCTTCGGTGCGCCAATCGCCCACGAGGACCACGCGCAGCGCGCGTGCTATGCGGCGCTGCACCTCGATGGCGAGCTGCGACGCTACGGGGACGAGATCCGCCGCACCCGCGGGCTCAGCTTCGCCGTCCGCATGGGAATCAATTCCGGCGAGGTGGTCGTCGGCAAGATCGGCGACGACCTGCGCATGGACTACACCGCGC
>CAZCGA010000269.1:0-5029 GCA_964498075.1 uncultured Binatia bacterium (SeqCode)
GAGGTTGCGCTGGCCCTGCACCGCGCGCTCCTCCATCGGCCCGGTGTAGTAAAGCGGATTCAATGGCTGGTAGCGCGCGTAGTGAAAGTCGCTGCTCGTGATGCACTCCAACGTGTCGGTGAAGATGGCGCTTTCCGTGCGGTTGAGCTGGTAGAGCAGCGGCACGGGATCGCTGATCTTCGGGAACCAAATCTTCTGCTTCTTGAGGTCGTCGCCGTAGAACTCCTCAATCTCGCGGCGCGTGCGGCGCACCATGATGTATTTGAGCACGCGCTCGCGCAGCTCGTGGGCGTTCTGCTCGACCGCAGCGACGTAACGCTTAGCGTCGTCGAGCCGGTGCAGTCCTTTGAGGTGATTGCGCAGCCGGTCGAAGAACGCTTCCAGATTACGGAGTCCGGGGATGGTGCTGTTGCGTGGCGGCTGGAACAGCTTCAACTGGCTGTAGATGTCGTCGAGCGTGTTGTTGTAGGGCGTGGCGGAGACGAGGATGACGCCCTTGCCCTGGCAGATGCGCGTGAGGTGCTCGTAGCGTTGCGCCGAATCGTTTTTGAAGCGGTGGGATTCGTCGATGAAGACGTATTTGTAGAACTCGAGGCCTTGCTCGATGACCTCTTCGAGCTTGCCGATGGACACGCACTTGTGGCCGGGGATCGAGAAATCGCGGAAGACTCGTGGCCACGAGCCGGGGCTGTTTTCATCGAGGAGGCTCGGCGGCGCGATGACGAGACAGCGGCCATCGAGTTGTAGCGCGAGGAGCGCGGAGATGTAGGTTTTGCCGAGGCCAACGACGTCGGAGATGAAGACGCCGCCATAGGTCTTGAGCATCTGCTGCGCGGTGAAGACGGCATCCTCCTGATAGCTGAGCTTCTTGAAATTCTGCGGCAGGTTCTCCGTGGTCAGCTTCGAGCGGTCGCCGAGGTAGTCGCGGAAGTATTCGGCGAGGAACTTGAGGTAGAGTTCGTGAGGCGTGAAGAAGGCGAACGGCGATTCCTTTTCCACGGTGTCAAGGATCGTCTCGTGAACGTCCTTCACATCGACCGCGTGCTCCCAAAGCTCATTGAAGCGATGCAGCGCGTAGTCGTGCTCTTCGGGCTCGGCGAGCAGCACGTTGAACTCCAGATTTCCCTCTAGCCCGCTATGAGAAAGGTTGCTGGAGCCGGTGATAACGTAGCCGTGGTTTACGTCCGGCACCGGATGCTCCGGCGTCATGATATAGACCTTCGCGTGGATGTTCTGCTCGCGGTAGAGCTTCACCTCCAGCTTGCCGGAGCGAATCCACTCGATGAACTTTCGCACGCCCGTCTCGATGGCGAGCGTGTCCTGCGCCTGGACGAGTTCCTTCTTCATCATCCCGCCGAACGTGGCCTTGATCTCGGCGGTGGATGGTGCGCTCTCGCCGGAGCTGTCATTGGCGATCTGCATGAGCCCGTGGACGACCTGCTCGTTTTTCAGGCCGATGAGGATGCGGACTTTCTTGACGGTTTCGAGTGCGGGATAGAGCCGGAAGAAGCCGCTGATGAAAAAGTATCCGACAAGGCAATCGAAGTCCTGCGTCAGCGGCAGGATTTTTTCCAGCCGCTTGCTGAGCGTGTTCTCGCCTTGATTGGTGAGGAATTTTTTCGGCGTTGGAGGATGGTTGTCTGACATGCGGTCGGTGCCTGTGTTGCGGACGAGCTTCACGAGTCTCCCTCCACGTCAGCCTCTCTTCTTCCTGTGGAATGCCATCCCGCTCTCGCTTACTTGGTGCCCGAGCGTGGTTTCCGACCCTGATCGAACAAGGCGTCCTGCTCGGGAATCGCAATACCAATTACGCCCGCAATAGTCCCGGATCATCACTTCCACCATGTTGGCGACGTGCTGGTCTTGCCCGTGGCTATCGTCTTCCCCTAATGCGGCGTTTGTACTGCGGATATTCTGTGATGTACAGTATCATCCCGTTTCGTCCAAGGGCGTTGATTCCACCCCACGCCAAGGAAGGAAAGCATGGCCCGGCATTACTCAACCAAGGATTTCTTCCGGCAGATGCCGAATGCCTTGCTCGCCCGTTACTTCCACGCGCGGGGGCCGTTCGGCGATCTGGGCTTCTCGGCCATGAGGGAGACCCAGCCGACCGAGCTGTACGCGGCGTGGCTGGAGCTACCTGATAGCCAGCGCAACGCGCTGGACGCCGAGAGTGTAGGCACGGGGTCAGCCCCGGAAATTGGAATTCACCGATCGATCAGCTTGCCCGTCGCCAGCGCACGCGCCGCACGTGGTCGGGACGCGCGTGATCGCCTGCCGTGCCCCGGCGGCGTCGGAGCGTGATGGGAACCTTTTCGTGCGTTGCGTTGGCGTGAGGCGCGCCGATAGAACGGCACTGGCGGAATCAGGAGTGGCTTGCCGCGCACTGGAGCGGCCTTTTGCCCCGCGCTCGCGGGCAGTTCGTTGCTGTCGCCCGACAGGAAGCCTTCATCGCCCCCACCGCTGCCGAGGCGTGGACGTGGGTCGGGTCCGCGCATCCCGACGACGATGGGGCGATTGTTCGGTACGTGCGTTCGGAGGACTCTCGGTGCAGGGTGCTACGGGGTTAGGGTGTTTGCTGGTAGGGGGGGCGACCCTCACGAGTCACCCCCTGAGGCCATGAGCGCTTCGACGTATCGCTTCAGTTCGGGCAGCCTGTGCTCCACCGCATTCCATACAGTTTGCAGCCGTACTCCGAAGTAGTCGTGGATCAGCACGTCGCGCATGCCGGCGATTCGAGTCCACGGCATCTCCGGGTGCTGCGCGCGGAGATCCGCGGACAGATTCTTCACGGCCTCGCCAATGATCTCCAGGTTGCGAATCACCGCATCCTGGGTCTTCGTGTCGGCGAAGAAGGCCGCGCGCCCTTCTTGTGTGTAGGAGTCGATCTTGGTGATTGCATCTCGGACGTGCGCCAGGAAGACGCGATCGTCCTTCATAGCACGCGGGCTTCTTCGACGACGCGCTGGCGCAGGTACGGGCTCAACCCTTCCTCTTCGACGACGTCGACATGGCAACCGAGAAGCTGCTCGAGGTCCTGCTTGAGCGCAACCAGATCGAGGAGATCTCGTCCGGGCTCGAAATCGACGAGCAGATCCACGTCACTTGATGTGCCTGCTTCTCCTCGCGCCCGCGAACCGAACACGCGCACGCGATGCGCACCGTGCTGGCGTGCGATCCGCCGAATCTCTTCGGCGCGCTCGGCAATGAGGATGTCTCGCATCGATCAACCCGCCACGTCTTACAAACTACGGCGCTGAGGCCACATCGTCAAGCGGATGCCCGGTAGCGCGAAGGTTCCATGCCACGCAAGCGGGAGGCGACGTGCGTCGGTCCCGGCCCTCCATTTCCCTAAGGCTAAGCTCACGCGCACTGGTGCAATCGATCCAGTCGCGCTATTGCTCCGCATGCACGATTCACGAGGGCGACCGGAAAGAGAGGCACAGGATGGGCCAGATGAAGGGAGACAAGGCACGGTACAACCGCGAGCGCCGCAAGAAGATCGCACGACGGGAAAAGATGCGCGCGCTGCGAGCGACGCTGGGCGCCACGGGTGCAACGAAGCCACAGCCCAAAGCCGGCGCGGCCACCAAGAGCTAGCGAGACGCGCCTCAGACCGACGAGGCGTACCTCGCGCTTACCGCATATATCGCGGATCGCATATCGTCCTCGCCCGCGCTCCCGACCGGTGCTACCTCGGCAATCCGAGCAGCCTCGCGGCGTTCTGATGCAGCACCTTGGCGCGCAGAGGCTCGCGGCCGACGGTGGCCATCAGGACCTTCGCGATGCCGATGGCCTGGTGATAAAAGGGCCAGTCGCTGCCGTACACGACACGCTCGGGATCGGCGCGATCGAGAATGGTCCGCACGTTCGCCAGCGACTGTCCCGACAGCTCGAGCCACACGTTCGGGTAGCGACAGGCGAGGTCCAGCGCTTGTTCCATTTGCAGCGCGCCGGCATGGCCGAGCACGAACCTGGTACGCGGCTCCTGAGCGATCGGCTTTTCGTAAAGGGCGACTTGCGTGCGGCGGCGACCGGACTGCAGCTCGATGCCCACCGGACCGCAGTGAATCAAGACCGGCAGGTTGCGCGCGCCGCAGTGACGATAGAGCGCCATGGCGCGCGGATGGTCGGGCGCGATGAGCTGCACTGCGGGGTGCACTTTCACGCCGCGAGCTCCGGCGTGGGCTTGCTCGTCCAGGCGCGTGCCGACGCGATTGACGATGGGGTGAACGGATCCGAACGCGAGCATCTTGGGTTCGCGCCGCGCGGCGTCGAGGGCGTGGTCAGCGTTGTTCGAGATGTACGGCAGTTCAATCGGCAGAAGCACGGAGTGCACGATGCCGAGCTCGTCCATCTCGCGCACGAGATTGGGCACCGTGTGCGTCGCCCGCATTCCACCACGGGTGAGACTGCCGAGCGTCAGGTCGCGCTTGAGGGCGTGGAGCGCCGCGGGCGTGAAGTTCTTGTTCTGATAGACATCGAAGTCGATGCTGCAGCACGCGGCAAGGTAGTGCTCGGTGTGGGGCGTCGCGCGGTACAGGTCGAGTCGCATCGGCAGCAGGTAGGCGAGCGCGATGTGCGAGTGCATGTCGATCACCGGACCGACCGACTGATCGCAAACGACGAGACGACCGTCGTGTAGGTCGAACCACGGCAGGCGTGACAAATCGAAGAGGTTCTCGAAGACCTGAGAAGACATCGAACCTCCATACCCGCGGTCGTCGCCGCGGACAAGACGAACTCGACGCGAGGAACGGGGGTTGGCGCCTCGGCGTACCGGAGCGACCCCACCGAACGGCTCGAACGCACGGCTGCGCTCCTGCGCGGGCGAGCGTAGGCGGGCGATCGCTGGCTATCGGCGAGGCTCCCCTGCCAGCAGCGGCGGATAGATCGGCAGGTGTTCAGTCTGCGCAATGGCTCCGCGCAAAGAAAGCGCGCGTTCGGAATGCCCGCAGCGCGCTGGCGGTCATGGTTCCAGCCGGTCAGGCTGCAGCGGTCGGCGTCGGCTTGCGTGCCGTCCGCTTTT
>CAZCGA010000270.1:0-4957 GCA_964498075.1 uncultured Binatia bacterium (SeqCode)
GCGCGCCGAACAGGGCCATGATGCCGTCGCCGGTGAACTTGTCGACGAAGCCCTCAAAGCGTTCGACACCCTCCGACAGGATCTGGAAGAAGCGTTGCATGATCCGCGACCACTCCTCCGGGTCGAGCTGTTCGGCCAGCTCCATCGAGCCCTTGACGTCGGCGAAGAGCACCGTGACCTGTTTGCGTTCACCTTCGAGGGCGGATTTGGATTGGAGAATTTTGTCGGCGAGGTGCTTGGGAGTGTAGGAAAGGGGGTTCGGGGTTAAGGGGTTGGGGGTTAGGGGCTCTGTCTTTCCCCTAGCAGCTAACCCCTTAACCCCGAACCCCTTGATCTCAGCGCCGCACTGCGGGCAGAAACGAGCGGCGGTTGGTACGTCGGCGTCACACTCGGCACACCGCAACGGCAGCGGCGCCGCACAATGCATGCAAAAGCGCGCGCCTGCGGGGCTCTCGCTGCCGCAGGTCGTGCAGATCAACGGCGTGTGCCCGGCCTCGGTGCGCTCCGTCACGGCTCCAGCCCCACTTTCTTCAACAGCGCCGTGAAGCGTGGGTCGGAGCGCAGCGGGTTCAGATCGGGGTCGACCTTCCAGTACATCACGTAGTACGAGCGCGCTTCCGCCGCCTTGGCCAACTCGACCAACGCCTCGTCGAGCCGGCCGAGCCCGATGAGGATGGTCGCCACGTAGGGGGGCGCGACGAACTCGTGCCGCGCGCGCTCGCGCAGATGGTCCAGCACCTTCGTCGCTTCCGCGCGGTCGCCGGAGTCGGCCAGGACGCGCCCGAGGACCGACTCGATTTCCGCATAGGCCGAGAGCTGCTGCGCCTTCCGCGCCGCGGCCAGCGCCTCGGGGAACCGGCCCGCGCGCGCGTACGCCCGTGCGAGCCACGCGTGCGCCCACCAGTTGTCGCGCTGGATGGTGGTCGCGGTGCGCAGCTGCTCGATCGCGGCGTCGTTGCGGCCGGCGAAGAAGAGATTGTAGCCCATGAACGTCGCGACGTTGGGTGCCAATGGATCGAGCTCGTGGGCGCGTCGCGTCTCGGCGATGCCCTCGTCGAACCGGCCGACGGTGACCAGGACGCTGCCGTACCATTGATGGGCCGTCACCAGGTCGGGCTGCATCGCGAGCGCCGTCTGGAGCTCCCGGAGGGTGGCGTCGACGTCCTGGTCGTACCACCAGTGCACGACGGCGAGCCACACGTGAGCCTCCGCCAGCGACGGATCGAGCTCGAGCGCCTTCTGGGCGGCTTCGCGGGCACGGGGCATCGCCTCGCTCGACGGCAGCGCCCAGTCGACGGACCACACGTAGTAGTCGGCGAGGCCCAGGTACGCGAGCGCGTAGCTCGGGTCGCGCGCGATGGCCTGCTGCAGATACCGCATGGCGGTGGCCCAGTCGTCGAGCGTCGCGGTGGCGTGACGGGCCTTCAGGTAGAGCTGATAGGCCTCGACGTCCTCGGTCGGCTTCTGCGCGAGCGTCCGGCGCTCCCCGGCAGCGAGGGTGACCTGCAGCGCCTTGGCCACCGTTTGCGCCACTTGGCTGCGGATGGCGAAGATGTCCTGCAACTCCCGGTCGTAGCTATCCGACCAGAGATGATAGCCGTCGGCGGTGTTGATGAGCTGTGCCGTGATGCGCACCTGGTTGCCGGCTTTCGCGACACTGCCTTCGAGCACCGCCCCGACGTGCAGTTGCGCGCCGATGTTCTCGATGGGTTCGTTCTTGCCTTTGAAGGCGAACGACGAGGTACGCGCCGCGACGTGCAAGCCCGAGACCTTCGAGAGGGCGGTGATCAGATCTTCCGTGATGCCGTCGCTGAAATACTCGTTCTCCTTGTCGGAGCTCATGTTGACGAACGGCAGCACGGCGACGGATTTTCGATCCTCGGCATGAACCAGCGGTCTCGGCGAGGGAGATGCCTGTAGCGTCGTCGCGGCAGGTTGCTGATACCGCCACACCGTCACGCCGGCCACGACGAGAAGGATCGCCACCAGTGCGGCGATTCCCGGACGCCGCCACGTCTTCGGCCTCGCACTCCGCCGCGAACCGGCCGGCGCCCCCTGCGTCCACGGCAGCACCACGCGGTACACGTCGATCGGGACCTGAATGTTCTTCAGCTCCGGCTGTCGCAAGCGTTCGAGAGGCTCGTCGATCTTGTTGCGAATCTGATCGAACACCGGCCCCGAGATGCAGATCCCACCGGCCTCGGCGAGCGGCTCGATGCGGGCCGCGATATTGACGCCGTCGCCGAAGACGTCACCATCGCGGGTCTCGACGTCACCGAGATGCAGTCCGATGCGGATCTGGATACGCCGCTCCGGCGCCTCGGATGAATTGCGCTGCACCATTCCCTTTTGGATCTCAAGAGCACAGCGCACCGCCTGCAACGCGCTGGCGAACTCCACCAAAAACCCGTCACCGGTGCTTTTGACTTCGCGCCCGCTGTACTGCGCAAAGATCGGCCGTACGAGTTGCTGCTGCTCGTGGAGCAGTGCAAGCGCCAACGCTTCGTTGCGCTGCGTCAGCGCGCTGTAGCCCACCATGTCGGTGAACATGATGGCCGCGAGCTTGCGTTCGGCGCCTTCCGCCATCACGCGCCTTCCTTCCAGCCGCTGCGCCAACTCTCGCTCGTTCACGGTCTCTCCTCTAACCCCAATGGGACAAGGGCTCTCATCCGCAGATGGCGCAGGTGACCGCAGATAATTTGGGGCACATGATCTCCAAAGTTTCCGTCGGGAATCGAACCGGCTTGTGAGACCGTCATGGACGATGAGCTTACGAGGTGAGGGCTGCGCGTCGAATCAGGGTTTCCAGATCTGCGTAATCTGCGACATTTGTGGATTTCTCTTGTCGCATCGCGCCGCACTCGCCGCAGAATCGTCGACCCGCGCGGTTCATGCCGCTGCACGACGGACACGTCATGGCCGGGTTGAGCGTTGCTTGGTCGTCCATACAATCGTGACGACGCTCTCGAGGCGGCGGAACTCCGGATCACCGGTGACCACCGGGACCTTCAAAAGCTGCGCCGTCGCCGCGGCGAAGGCATCGGCGTAGGCGATCGGATGCTGCGCCTTGAGCATGGCCGCTGCCTGCACCAGGGCACGATCAACACCGCGCAGCGTGATCGGCAACGCATCGATGCGCGCCGCAACCTCGTGGCCGGCCACCTCGCCCTTCTCCCGCCGCACGATGTACATCACCTCACCCCAGTTGATCAGGCTCAGGTACAGCCGCACGCGCCGGCGCTCGGCGTCGTGCATCAAGCCGCGCACCGTGGCGCCGCTCGATTCGCCTTCGAAATAGGCGAGTACCGCGTGCGAATCGAGGACGAACCCGCCGCGGCGTTTACTTGCGGGCTTCGCGGCGCCGCTCATCGCGGAGAGCCTTCAGCGTCGAGCGGCCGGCGAAGCGCTTGAGGATGCCGAACGACTCCCCTGCGCGCACATGCCCGAGTGAACGGACGATGATGCAGCCGTCGCCGTCCGCAATGCTCACCTTGCTGCCAGGCTCGATCTTGTACTTGCGCCGCAGCTCGGCGGGGATCACGATCTGTCCCTTCGGCGTGGCGGTTGACAGTGTCATAGGTACGTCTCCTCGAGCGTTATAACGTCGAGGAGCATATCACCCTGCCTCTGGACTCGGAAGTACCGCAGGTGATGAAGGCAGCTCCTTGGCGAGGCGCTGCACCTGCAGCCGTGCCCCCATCTCTTGGTAGAGCCGTTGCGCCTCACGCAGAGCAGCCTCTGCCGCACCCGCGTCGCCCTGACGCCTCGCGAGATCCGCGCGCAGCTCGTAGAGGCGGGGCAGGATCAGACGGTAGCCGATCTCCTCGGCCCTCGACTCGGCGCGGTCGAGGAGCCGGCGCACTTCGGCAAGCGATGCGGCTGCCCCACCGTCGAGGTGGACGCGCGCGAGTGCGCGCAGGGAGCAGACCTCACCGCGCAGCAGTCCTCGCTTGCCCGCCAGGTCGAGCGCGCGCTCGGCCACCGCTTGTGCCTCCGCGAGCGCTCCGAGGGCGCAATGCGCGAGGGCGAGATCGCTCAATATCTCCGGTTCGAGGCACAGGTGGACTCGCTCGGCGAACGACAGCGCGCGCTCCAGTGCCGACACCGCTGCCCGTGTGTCGCCTTCGAGGGCCAGGGCGCGACCGAAGCTGTGCAGGGCCAGGGCCTGGGACAAGGGACTCTCGATCCGTTCGGCGATCTCCAGGCTCTCTCGTGCCGCCCCGCTCGCTCGCACGGCCTCCCCACGCTCGCACCACAGCGAGCTCTCAATACCGAGCAGCCAGCCCGCCACCTCCACCGCGTCGTTCGCCCGCGCCAGGGCGATCCCGCGACGGTAGTGGTCGAGGGCCACGTCCAGTTGCCCCGCGTACACGTACGGCCAGCCACGGAAGCCAGCCACGGCGGCTGGGAAGTTGTAGCCCACGAGCGGCGACGCCCGCTCCATTTCCTCGGGCGAGTGACGCAACACCGCTTCCATAGCTGCGAACATGGCGGGGACGAGGCCGAGCGACTCGGTCGCAAAGAACAGGCGGAGCTCGAGGGCACACGCCAGCACGGAGGCGCCGGCCTGCTCGGCGAGGCGAAGGCCCTCTTCCGAGAGCTGGCGTGCACGCTGCGGATTGCCGAGCGAGAACATACATGGGACGGAGAACGCGTTGTAGAGTGCAGCGAGCGCTCGCGGGTCGTCGTTGCGTCGCGCCCAGGCCTCGCCCTCGTGCAGCAGCTCGTTGGCCTCCGCTTCCGATACGCCCAGCCGCCAGCCGTACTCGAGGATCATGAGGCGTGCCTGCTGCCCGAGTTCCAACGCCAGCGCGGCGTCGCCCACCTGCTCAGCCAGCTCGCGCACCCGATTCCAGTGCCGGCGCGCCTCCGCCGAGTTGCTGCCGGCGATCCACTCGGCGGCGCGCCGGTAGCAGCGCGCCGCGGGCGCCGCCTCGCCGCCGAGATCCCAGTGATG
>CAZCGA010000271.1:0-4929 GCA_964498075.1 uncultured Binatia bacterium (SeqCode)
AGTGGGACGTCTTCAGGCCAGGGCTTGAGGGGTGGCCGCATTCATCGCTTGCCGCCAACGGCCGCCGCGCCCACCACAGGTGCAGCGTCGACGGATGCCCGTGCCGAATCGACTTCTCCCGTGCCGAGGCCTTGTTGATGGCCTCCAGCGGCAGGGCGACTTCGATCAGCTTCTTCCGGACTGGTCCGCTCATGAGTTTCCCTCTGCCTCGATACTGCGAATCGCCTCTGTGGCTGCATCGCGCACCTTCGAGCTACGATCGGACGCAGCGACTTCTCGGAGACGATCGAGGGCAGCCGAGTCACCGATTGCACCAAGCGCCTGGGCTGCGTACATGCGGCTCTCCCAGCCGTCGAAATCTAGGGCGGCCACGAGCCCGGGAACCACGATCTCGCCCATCGCAATCAGCGCATCCCGGGCACGGATCGCGTTTGCCGTGCCCGCTTGGTGCTCCATCATCTCGAGCAAGGGAAAGCACACCTTCGGATCACCGATTCTGGCGAGGGCAACAGTTGCGATTTCGGCCGCCTGTTTCCGAGTCGAAGACAGCAGATCAAGCAGAGGTTGGACGATCTCTGGTGCGAGGTGAGGGAGGGCTTTGCGGACCGGGTCGACCTCAGCCCAGGTGAGTTTCTCGATCGCCTCCACGATTGCCGGAATGCAGGCATTGGCTCGCCGCTCACAGGCCTCAACGATGGCGCTCGCGCGAGTGGATCGGTTCCCGATGCGGGCAAGCATATCGTCCACCTCGGCTGCGGAGAGGGCCGCGGCTTTTGGGTAACGTGAAGCCGGCTGATCATGATCTTCTTCAGCCACCTCATCAGGGGACGCGCCGGGCGGAATGGACCGAAACGCGAGGTGTCGTAGCGGCACAGAGTCCGCACCGTCAACGATCTGCTCGATGAAGTCTCGCGGAATCGGCGAGTAGTCCCAACGCTCGATCGGATCGTTCTTGATCGACTCGTAGTCGTCCTCGCTCACGTTGGTAAAGATCGCGATGCCGCCCATGCCGCCGATGTCCACGGTCATGAGGCCGGAGGGCTGGCCGTCGAGGAAGTCGTGCACTCGACAGAACGCCGCGCCATTCCAGCTTGCCCAAAGGCTTGCATTCGGGGGCAATCCCTCCCTCCCGTAGTCGAAGAAGCCCGGAATTTCGTTCAGCCACTCGCACTCCAATATCCCTGAACGCTCGGACAGGGTGAGTCGAACGAAGTCGCGGCCGTCGTACGCACGACCGGTGGACAGGAACAGTAAGAATGCTTGCCTCGGATGGTGCTTGTGGAACTGTAGGGTAACACGATGAGTGAGCCAGGTGTCGAGATGCAGACGGACGCGCGCAGCGTCCGCGCGGATCTTGTCGAGGTCGTAGAGATACGAGTGGCCACGCACCACCCGGGTTCCCGGGCGATCCCACGGTGCGACGGTCTCACAGACCTCCACCAGCTTTGCGTTCAGGAACTCCATTGTTTTTCCTGTTGCTACCGAATCTGAAGATTGGGCCGCGCCCAACAGCGGTGCCACGCGCTCGCATGCCCGTAGCGGACCGACTTCTCCCGTGCCGAGGCCTTGTTGATGGCGGCCAGCGGCAGGGCGACTTCGATGAGCTTCTTGCGATGGGATGGGTTCTGCATATGCGTTGCAGCTTAGGGGATATGCGTTTTGGCCAGCCTAAACAGCGCTTGATTTTTCATGGTTTTCTCACGTTTTCCTCCCCGGATTGCGTCAGAAATTGCGTCAGGTTGCGTCAGATTGCGCTTTACCCGTCGGAAACCACCGAGCTGCGTTGGTCGTCCCTTGATTGATGACGCAACCGGCGCCCTTGAGCTCCCGAACGAGACGTTGCACCTGATGACGGCTCAGGCTGGGGAGCACCTGCTGGAGTTCCTCCAGCTTTGTTCCGCCGGCGCCATTGTCCTCGATATGCTTCAAGAGGAGCGCTTTGTTTGCCCCGCGATCCAAGCCGCGGCGACGAGTGTAGGTGCCACGCTGCCCGATCGTGGCGTAGAAGCGACGGCTCAGGAGATAGCGGGTGCCTCGTCCACGCCCGACAGTCTCGACGATCCCTTGTTCGCGGAGGTGAAGCAGGCGGGGTTTCAGAACCTCCGGCATCACTTGCTCTCGGTGCACGAGATCAAGCACGAGGAAATCGCGCGTACCAAATGACGCCAGGTTCTCCTGTCCAATTTTTTCGAGGAAGCGCACAAAGGCCGGGTCGCCCATCGTGCCATGCAGAGTCAGGCAGACCTTGTGCTCGGCGGAACCAGTAAAGTCGGGAAGCGGCTTGCTGTGGCGGATAGCACTCTCGAACATGAGGTTCATGCCCTGGCCGGAGCGTTCTACTAGGCCGCAGCGACCGAACGCCTCCGCAAGACGTCGATTGCGAGGGTTCTGCTCATCGAGGATGTTCTCGATCGTAATGCCACTTGGAAGGCCGCCGGGACTGATGATCTCCAGACGGCGACCGAACTGTCGGACGAATACGGAGCCACCGAGACGATAATCGCGATGACACACCGCGTTCAGAAGCGCTTCGCGGACCGGCCGTTCATCGAAGGTGGGGATGTCGAAACGGAAGAAACCGTCCTGGTAGCTTTGGCGGTCGTTGCGCTTGTTGATGAGTTCCCACAGTCGATCGTGAAACAGAAAGAACCCTTCGCGGAACTCTTGCCGCTCGGCAGCTGGGCCGGACGCCTCACTAGAGCGATACTCGAAGATGACCTCTGCTTGAGCGAGGTGGCGACCCAGGGCAGCGCGTGTGCCGAACAGAATCAGCGCCGCGAAGGTGAGCTCTCCATCAACCACCAGCTCCGCATCTGCAAGCACCTGCGTGTCAGGCCAGACGAGCATCCGCTCGTTCTGCGCCTTCTTCACCCAGCGTTGGCGGAACTCGCCAATGGCAAGCGGATCGAGGTCGGCCAGCGTTGCATCGCGACAGATCTCGGCGGTGAAGTCCGGGCCAGACTCATCGAAGATGCGCCGCAGCATGTCCGGTGTCATCGGAGCCAACTCTTCACCGGCACGCATCCAGTAAGCCCCTTCGACCGGAATCGGAACCCCGATCGGACGGGCGGGCGCGGTGAAGATCAGCACCCGTCCGTCCGGATGCATGATTTCGCCGGCCTCGATGCGGAGACGGAGCTTCTCGATCAACCCAGCCTTGGTTCGCTCGATGTTGGTAAAGACCTGGCTCCCTACAACCTTCCGCGGACGAGCGTCGGTCACGCCCAGCACAATGGAGCCGCCGCCCTCATTCGCGAGGGCGGCGCAGTACTTGACGAGCTTTTCGAAATGGAAGTTGTTCTTCGCCTCTTTGAATTCGAGATGCTCGTCTTCTTTGGCGGTCAGCCAGTCCTCGAGCTGCTGGGCTGAAATTGTCACGTTGGTGCCTCCGCCCGCTGTAGCAGCTCGGCGAAGTTGTAGTTCACGCTGGTCACTCCGAAGTCCGGCTCTCGATGGAAGGGGCGGCGCAAATAGTGGACGCGATGCGTGTCGCCATCGACGAACTCCACAATAGCGAGAATGAAGTCCTCCGGCTTGTTGAGCGAATAGAGGATCTCGTTCCTGGTCACCGTGATTGTATCGGCGCCGGTGACGCGGCCCTTCACCTCGATGAAACGCAATCGGCCTGTACCGGGGATGCGGCTTTCGACGTCATAGCCGAGCTTCTCGGTCTCGCGGTCGGTTGGTTCAAAGCCAAGGCGGCGCTCGATCTCCATCACAATCGCGCGCGCCCGCGCCGCTGCGGCCTGAGTGTCAGGCGAAATCGCGCGGGTCGCCGCCGCACGGCCCATCATCGTCGCAATCAGACCTGCGGGCACTACCAGCAAACCACCAAGGACCACCGGCGGCAGCGGGGAAATCTGCCGCTCCAGCTTCAGCTCCTCCATGCGCTTTTCAAGGCGCCCCTGCAGCGCGTCGGCGCGTTTGCGGGCCTCGCCCGAGTTGAGTCGAGCATTCGATTTGCCCGCCTGCTCCTGCAGCTTGAGCTGCTCAGCGCGGTGATCCCAGTAGCTGATCTCCTTGGTGAGACGATCCTTCACCGCGGCTTCGGTCTTCGCGATAAGTTCGAGCTTGCGTGAGCGCACCTCCGCCAAATGCTCTGGAACGACGTGCGCGACAGCGTAGCCCTGCGCTTTCTGTTCTAGCTCGCGGGTGATCCAGGCGCACTCTGGACGCGAGAGGAACGCATCCACGCCGGGCTCGTCGGCCGCGAGCGGCCGGTAGTCGAGGTAGGGGGCGTACTGTAGGTGGCGCGCATTCCCGGTGGCGTCGAGCTCGACATAGAGCATGCGCTTGGAAACGACACGGCGGTCGCCCGAACGGGTGAGGCTCGCGTCCTGAATGCCGTGCTCCAGGTAGAAGAGCACGCGTGGGTCCGTGCCTGCGTCGCGCTCGTCCACGAGTACGGCGCCCCGGCGCAGCAGGTCACGGTCGCGCTCCAGCGTGAGGTCGATGGTGGCGTCGAGCAACGGGTGGCCTGGACACACGAACGCAGCGAGCACCTGGCCCTGCGGTGCGACGAGCGACTTCTCGAAGGCGACGCGTTCGTAGCGCGGCAACACCGGCTCGCCGATGCCGATCAAACGGTCGCGGTTGCGCACCGGTGCGGGCACATGCGTGACCTCATAGCGCCGGGGCTCGCGTTGCTTGGTCGTGCCACCCAGCCGCTGGAACGCCTCCAAAAAGAAGGACTCGATGTAGTGCGGCTGGAGCCGTCGAGCTTCGGCTCGCTCCATCTCCTCCCGGATGCGGTAGACGCGGCTCGCGTCCATGGCGTCGTGTGCCAGCGCCCGTTCCTCAAGGAGATCCTGAATGTGGCTCCGGTCGAACGCGTGTGCCACGACCTGCGTCAGCCTGGCTCGCACCTCAGGTCGCTCGCCATAGCGGACTGCTTCGATCAAAAGGTCGCGCAGCGACTTCCCCTCGAAC
>CAZCGA010000272.1:0-1189 GCA_964498075.1 uncultured Binatia bacterium (SeqCode)
GTCAACCTGCCCGGCCAGGCCTACGCGTGCTTCGTGCGCTCGACGCACGCGCACGCCCGCATCCGGCGCATCGACACCGCCGCGGCGCTCGCCACGCCGGGTGTGATCGCGGTGCTCAGCGGCGCGGACGCTGCCGCCGATGGCGTGAAGCCGATCACGCATAGCCCGATGCCGTCGAATCCGCACGAGGAGATGATCCGGCGCGGCGACATCGTCTTCGTCGCCCCGCATCCGCCGATGCCCGCCGACCGCGTGCGCTTCGTGGGCGAGGTGGTGGCCACGGTCATCGCGGACACGCACGCGGCGGCGCGGGACGGTACCGAGCGCGTCGTGGTGGACTGGACGACGCTGCCCGCGGTGACGGCCAGCACGATCGCCGCCGGCCCCGACGTGCCCATCCTCTATGACGAGGCCGCGTCGAACGTGTGTGTGAATTCCGAGGTCTCGACGGCACCAGCGACGAAACCCTACCCGTGCCGTCCTTCCCCTACGGCTGCAGGGGTAGTTGGTCCCGGTCCGGCGCATTGCTCTGCGGATGGACCTGAACGGCCAGCACCTCGACGAGCTCCGCGGGCGTAGCCGGATTCGGCCACGGCAACGCGCCCCTTCGGCGCAGAGCTTCCAACCCCTTCCCCGTTTCGCCGTTCGAGCGGACGTACACCGGGACGAGGCGCAGCTTGTCGAGCTGTTCGACGGCACCCGCCCATGTGCCACCTTTCTCGTAGTCGGAGCTCACAACGAGGGCCGCGTCCGCAAGCGCATAGATGAGTTTGTTTCGTTGCATCGCGTGACCCACGTTGAAGCCGGCGCCAGGATCGTAGGGTGAGATCAGCACCAACCGACCGTCCATCAAGAGGTTGCGGTGTTCCCGATCCAAGGCCGCCCGTTCCAGGCTGTCCGCCGAAACCCCTGCCACCTTACCCGCGGCTTCCAGGGCGCCGCGCATGGCAGCCTGGTCGATGCCACGCGCATTGCCCGAAACCAGGGTGCGCCTCGCCTTGGCAGCAAGCCGACCAATACCCTCGGCGTATTCGACCAGCACATCATCCACATGCCGGGAGCCGACCACCGCCAACCCGCCCGTATCCAGGATCGCCGCATCGCCACATCCGTAGAGAAGAGGCGGCGAATCTTCCCTGAGGCGCGCCTTCAGTCGCCTCGGGTACTCGCCGTCGGCGCGACTCACCAC
>CAZCGA010000272.1:1199-4879 GCA_964498075.1 uncultured Binatia bacterium (SeqCode)
CACCCAGATGGCGCGCGCCTGCCAGCGTTCGACCGCCTGCGCCAACAGGAAGCCGCGCGCCAGGAGACGTCTGAGACGGTCGCTGGCGATGAGGGATTGGCACTGCTCGAACAATTCCAGGGCATCGGAAGCGAGCAAATCCGACGGCTGTCGCTGCTTGTCACGAAGGAACCGTGCCAGCCGCTTGTACTCGCCCTGCGTCAACAAATCGGGCGAGGATTCGCCACGTCCGGCAATGAGTGGCGCGGTCAGCAGAAGGATCGCCTGTGTGTTCGGGGAAATTGACGTACTCATTCGCCGGGCGCCGTGAGGGCAAGCGCCAACGGGAACACCTCGCCGCTGCCATGGGAGCGCAAGAGCCAGGTGGCGATGGTCAACGTCCAGCGCGAATCCACCGTGTCGTCCACCAGCAACACCGGACCGATGGGCAGGGCTTGTGTCCCAACCGCAAGGGAACCGTCGATGTTCCGCGCCTGCTGAGTGCTATTTGCCATGGTCTTCTGCTCCGGACAATCAAGCATCTTTCCCAGTGCCGCGACGAACGGCAGGTTCAATGCCACCCCGAGACGCCGCGCGAAGTCTGGGACCAGGTCAGGGTTGCGCCGCGACGGAATGCACGTCACCCAGACGGGTGCCGGTTGGGGATTCCACTCACGCACGAGCGTGACGCATGCCCCAATCAGCTCGTCTGCGAAGTGGCGATCATGGTACTTGCCCTGACGAACCAAGCTACCCCAACCGGCGTCGCCCCAGATACACAGCGCCTTGCCCGGCTTCGACTGATGCTCGGCAACGATGCGCCCAGTAGTCCCATACTGCGGCATGCCGCCCGCCGGCCATTGCTTGCGCGGCTCGATCGGCAGACTGGTGCGACGCAGAAACGCGACCGCCTCCCGCACCAGCGCCGGGTCTGCCGTCGTCGGAAGCACCGGCAAGACCGGCGCCTGGAGATCACCGGGCTCGCCATCAAGCGCCCGGATGAGAAACGCCATGTGACCGGAGGCAAGACTCACGTACTCCTGCATCTGCTGGTGCTCTGCGCGCCGCAGTTCGGTCAACCGCTCCGCCCGGTCCCAGAACGCCTCATTCAGGTTCGCGGCGGTCAACTGCCACTTCGTGCCCTGTTTGGCGATAGGCGCGGGTGACTCCAGCGAAAGCAGGGTAATCGTCTTCTCGATACGGCCCATGCTGAGGTTCACCCGGCCCAGCAGCTCGGGAACCGAAAGCCCTGATCGATCACCTTCCAACGCCCCGAGCACCTGGTGGACTTCCTGCCGCGTGGGAAACGCGCTCGCGATGAAGTAGTCGGTAATTTCCGACTCCTCCTCACCGCTCAGCAATACCCCGTAGGCCGCGTCCAGCGCGCGTCCGGCACGCCCCACCTGCTGGTAGTAAGCCACCACCGATCCCGGCGTCTGGTAATGAATCACGAAGGCCAAGTCCGGCTTGTCGAAGCCCATGCCGAGTGCGGTCGTTGCCACCAGCGCCTTCACCCGGTTGTCCAACAACGCTTGTTCGAGCTCAGCGCGACGATCGCCCGTTTCCCCAGTGTAGGACTCCACGTCTACGCCACGCGCCCTGAGCCAGTCCGCAACCTGAACAGCGTCCCGCACGGTGAGCGTATAAATGATCCCGTGCCCGGGCAGCCCTGGCACCTGTTCCGCCAGCCAAGCAAGGCGCTCGGCCTGGCTGGGCAAACGCATGGTCTGGAGCCTGAGCGAAGGCCGGTTCAGATCGCCTCGCGAGACCTCGAGGCCGGGTCCGAGGACTTCCCGCAGATCATCCATCACTCGGTTGTTGGCCGTCGCCGTAGTCGCCAGCAAACGCAAAGTGGGCGGTAACGCGCGAAGGATGCGCTCGAGCCAGCGGTAATGCGGCCGGAAGTCGTGGCCCCAGTCCGAGATGCAATGGCCTTCGTCGATCACCAGTAACGCAATGCGCGCCGCGACACCCGCGAGTACTTCGGTGCGGAAGCGCTCGTTGGCCAGCCGCTCTGGCGAGATCAGGAGGATGTCCACCTCGTTACGCTGAACCGCCGCCTCGACGGCGGCCCAATCATCCCGATTGTCGGAATTGATGGTGACTGCCCGCACGCCCATGCGCTCTGCCGCGGCGATCTGGTTGCGCATCAGCGCGAGCAGCGGCGAGACCAGCAAGGCGGGCCCCTGCCCCGCCTCGCGCAGCAACTTGGTAGCGATGAAATAGACGAAGCTTTTACCCCAACCGGTTTTCTGCACGACCAGCAGTCGGCCACGACCCTCAACGATGTGGCGGATGGCTTCCTCCTGGTCCTCGCGGAACCGAGCGTCTGGCTGGCCACAGCCGGCACGGAGGAACGCAAGCGCTCGCTGGGCGTTGTAGGTCACGCGGTCGCTTTCGCGGATGAGACAGCATCCCGCGAGGTCCAGCCGTACGGCCACAGCTTCTGGACGATCTGGGCAGAGGCGTTGGCCATGTCTAAGCGGCCGGATTCCTCGGGTCGATCCAAACGCGATCGAGGTGCTGGCCCGGCCAACGGATCAAAATCGCGGTCGGTCGTCAGGAGTGTCGCGTCGGCGGCCGAGGCGCAGGCGGCGATCCATACGTCGCTATCGGACACCGTCCTCCCGCTTCGCTTCAGGAAGGTGTCGATCTCCGCGTAGCGATCCAGGATGGGTTGGGAACTGATGTTGACCGGTACCAGCTCTCGCAGGAGTTCTCGCAGCCGCGCGCTAATCCACTGCTTGACCGACGGCGCTGCCCCGAGCGAGCTGAATCACGGTGTTCGTGTCGAGAATGAGAAGCCTCGACGGCGTACTCATGAAAACCGATCAAGTGCCTCGATGATGTCTTCGTCGCTCTCCTCGTCTGGCAGCTGGCCAAAGATTGCGGCCACTCCCGATCTCGGCCCTTGTGGTTGGTGAAGCGCACGCTCGTCCAGCGACCCGAAGATAGGCCGGGGTGGGGTACCCCAGAGGGATAGGTCGCGCTCGTCAGCTCGCTCGATTCGCTCCGCCTCGATGCGAAGCAGCGAGCCGGAGGGTCGAACTTTCGCCACGCCACCCACGATGGCCGGTTGCCCCCACAAGGCACCCAGTGCCGTCAAGTCGATCGCATCACTCGCGACGACACCGCGAACTTGAGCGCCGGATTCCAGAATCAACGTGAACATCCGGTCGTTATGCCGGAGCACGTCGAGCTTTCCGGAGGGATCGAAGTGCGTAGCCGCCGACATGTCTCGCTCCCGGTGGTGTCCACCTTGACGTGAACGCCGTCCAGCAGTTCAACGGCCTCGACATCGTGTCGCAAGACGCGCGAGAAGTCCTCGAACGTCTTGATCAGTCCATCGTCGTACGCATCGCTCTCGGCCTTGCCCTCGACCGCGTCGCGTAAACTCTCCTCGAGCAGATCGAGGCATGATCGCGTCGGCTCGACGACCGGGAACAGATCGCCCTGTTGGAACCTCTCGGGCGCCGCGTCGAGCAGGGAGGGTGCCTCGACAAGCAGCACCGTCGAGCCTTCCCTCAGACCCACGATGTCGAACGACGCGACTTGCGCCAGCCAGGCTGGAGGTTTCCCTTGTGCCGTGCTTCGACCTTCGACGCGCAGGCGCACAGCCTGTTGGCAGCCGTCCACGAGAACGTCCAGCAAATCGCGTAGCAGGGCACCGTCGATGCGGACGCCTCGCACCCCGCCGCCAG
>CAZCGA010000273.1:0-4874 GCA_964498075.1 uncultured Binatia bacterium (SeqCode)
TCCTCACTGTAGCGCTTGGCGCGGCTGCGGCCGAGGCTGAACAGCCCGCCACCCGACGCCGCGGCGCGGCGACTGATCCAGACGAAAGCAGCGATCAGTAGCAGGGTGGGACCGAAGCCGACCAGCAGCGTGAACCAGGATGAGCTACTCTCATCCACGGCGTCGATAACCACACTCTTCTCTTCGAGCAGCCTTTCGAGACCCGGGTCGGCGAAGACCGGCCGCTGCGTCTTGAACAGCATCGAGGTGCGCGGCTTGCGTTGATCGGAGGGAGTCGACGCCGGCGCTTTGGCGCTCGGCGCCGGCGACTCCTGGGGTGGATAGGTGACTTCCGTCTTGAAGCTACCGCGGATCGAATCGCCCACACTGGTGACGTTCTCGACATTGCCTGCCTCGACCTGCTTCTTGAAGAACGTATAGGAGACCGTAATCGAGGATGGCTCCGGGAAGAACACTCGCGTCAGAAAGTAGTTGGTTATCATGAGGGCCAGGAAGATCAGCCACCACGGCTGCGGCCGTATACGCCGTTGACCGGAAGCAGTGTCTTTCGAGCTCTTGGACCCGTCGCCAGCGGGACCTGCCGCCGCGTTGTCAGTTGGTGGGTTCGCCATTGTCTTCTCGCTTCGCGGCCGTCGCGCGCGCCATACGGTCCGTCCTCCGTAGGAGTTGGAAGGATCGAACCTGGGAAGGTTATGCAAACCGAAGCCGGAAAGCCACCCGTGGCCAGCAGGCGCAACGCCGCGGCGAGCGGCGGGACAGCACTGCTTCAGGCTTGTCCCGCCCGCTCCTCGTCGTCCGTTTCGAGATGGAAGCGTTGGAGCACGTGGTGGATCACCGGTGCCAACATCACTCCTGCCAGCACCAGGAATACCACACCGGCCAACAGGGCGTATAATCCGGCCAACCACTTCCCCGCTGTCGTGCGCAACGGATCGACTGGTCCCATCCCCCCCAACAGCATCGCCGCGTTCAGGAACGCATCCGGCCATGCGAGTCCTTCGACCCAGTGATAGATCGCCATCCCGAGCGCGAGCGTACCGACTCCCAATGGCACCAAGGCAAAGGCTCGGGAGACCATGTGGCCGGCGAGGCGCCAGGGCCGGAGGGCAAGGGGGACCTTACGCGGATTCACAGGGCCTCCTTTTCTATTGCTAGAATGTACCAGTCAAGCGAACCCTGCGGGAGAGACGGCGCGACCGGATCCCGCTCCCGCGCGTCGCATCTTCACTCGCTCTTGCGCGTAGAACGTTCTCCTTCGTGCCGAGGTTCGAGCGCTGGGTGGGTTGGCTGGCGCGGCTGGCTGTGGTGCCTGCGCGCGCAGATGTTCGCCAATCTCGCCGACCTTCTCGGCAACGTCGTGGCGCATCTCGTGACCGGCCTTCGGTGCAAGCAGCAGAGCAAGTCCTGCGCCCAGGATCACTGCAGCGAAGTCCATCGGCCTGTGCAGCGCTGCAAACGCCGACTGCACCCGACGGCGATCAGTCGATCCGCGGTCCGTGCTGGCGGTTGACGTACGCCGCGATGATCAAGGCGACGACGATGGCGAGCACCGCAACCAGCAGGGCATGAAGATAGGCGACGATGCCGAGGATGAAGCCCTCGGTGAGCCACGTGGCTGCGATGCTCGCCCCCAACAGCACCACCGCGACGGCGGCCCACGGCTGGCCGCGCCACATACCGAACGCGGCGGCGAGGGCACACACCACTTGCAGGACGAAACCGATCAGCAGCAACGGCACGGGCTGGCCGAGCAGCATCGCGGGCACGTAGCCCGCGATGTACACGCCGTATCCCGCCAGCGCGACGGCAATCAGGAGCAACGCGGTGGATCGATCATTCATGCACCCTCCTTTTTCAGGCGTCCGCCCGCGTTGAGCCGCCCAACGCGCTGCGGAAGCGCTTGACGGCTGTGGGGGCGGTCGCTCGGGCATCGACGAGGATGGAATCAACCGTGCGCTTGATGTCTGCCCAGTTGCCGCCGGCGGCCGCAAGCGCGATCAGCCCTGGAGCTACCGGAGTATCAGGACAATGACAACAATGAGGAGGATAAGGCCTAAGCTGCCGCCGATATACATTGAGCGTTCTCCTTTCCAGAAGATCGAAGACTCTTGGACTGCACCTGCATCATGCTGCAATGATGGTCGTCAATTGCGCACACCACAAGCTCGCAAGACTACGCGCGTATTTCTACCGGCAGCGTCGCGACATTCCCTGCGATACCGTTTGAGTCACGAGATCGCTCTGGCAATCAAGAATGCCGCCGCGGCGGCTAATCCGCCAATCAGTACCGTTTGGAGGGAGCTGCGCACCGGTGACGCACCGGTGAAGTGCCCCTTCACATACCCAAGATCGCCAGCGCGAGCAGCGTAATGCCGACGGAGGCAGGAAGCGCGATGGTGGCCTTCATGGCAATGTGCTCAGCATCGCTCCGTGCGGCCAGGTAGCCGCCTAGCCCCATCGCGATGGATCCCGCGGCGATCTCCGCCAGACCTGCCGTGACGATGATGTTCGTATTGTCGACGGCGCCGGACAGGCCCGCCGATTCTAGTCTAGGTCACCCCAAAGGCCTTCGACCTTGGAGGACACGAACCAGTATCACCACAACCGCAATGACCAATCGGAATCATATCCCCAGCGACCTACCGCCGCTACTGTTGGCCGCTATCGCGGTTTCAATTCAGACCGAGACTCATCCAACCGCACCCTTGACCCTGTCAATGACCTTCTCCACCTTCTGCTTGATCTTCCCGACAGCCTGGTCGACCTTACCCTCCCGCTTCAGCTTCCTATCGCCGGTCAGGGCCCCCGCAGCTTCCTTCACGCGTCCCTTCAGTTCATCCGATTTGCCGCTTGCCATGATCGATCCTCCTTTTCCTGCAAGTCTTGAGCTAGAGGACAATTAGCTGATCCGTGCGCGCCGCATGATGCTGAACAGCCAGCTCTCACTTTTGGTGGGCGACTCTGGAGCCAAAGTCGCGGCCTCGACCGAATCCAGCATCGCGCGATGGCCGGTCACCCGGTCAATGTGGATGCAGAAGAAGATGGGAACTAAAGGATCCGCAGCGCCACGATGAGCGGAGGCGACATAGGCTGGCTGCCACCACATCGCGTGCCGCTGGAGCAACTCATAAGCCCGATGCCGCTCCAGCTGGTATTCGGGAGTGTCCGGAAACTCTTCGTAGTGGCCGAAGACGACGACACTTATCCATTGATTGTGAGTGATGAGTTCATCCACCTCGACACAGACGCGAGGGTTCGCGCGCATCCACTTGATCTTCTCGCCGAGCGTAGCGAAGGCGTAGAGCTGCCTTCTCTGGGAAGCGAAATAGATCGGCACGACATAAGGCTGATTATCGCGCGCACACCCTAGTCTGCCCAATCTCAGCCGCGCCAGCGTGTCAAGACACTGGCGATCGGTCATCTCGTGAATGAGCATTGCTGCCTACCTGCGATCAAGGGCGCCGTGCACGTGTAGCGCTAGAACCAAGCCAATTGCAAGAGCCCGCGCCGGGAGCCGCCCCCTCAAAGCGAAGCGGGGTGGCAACTCCCACCGCTCGTGCCGCGGCCAGACTTCATCAGCCGCCGGCCGTTCATTCCGGACTTTCTGCTCAAGGACAAGCGCGAGGGATGGTTCATCACCGCCGTGCCCGCGATCGGCTGGGACCAGCAGGCAGGGCTCAACCTGGGTGTCGTCGGCTTCCTCTTCGACAACGGCTCGAAGGACGATCCGTTCTTCCGCACCACGCCCTACCGGCGGCAGATTTCCGTGACCGCCTTGGGAACCCTCAGTGGCCTACAGCGCTACGGCGCGACGCTCGATCAGCCGAATATCTTTGACTGAACAACACGCTCGCCCGCGTGTCGGTCCCGGCGGCGGGTGGTGTCCGCGATGGCAACCAAGGCTGCCATTGCGCCGCGGTGCATCAGATCATCGGTGCAAGCCACGCGCAGCTTTTCCATGTTGTCAGCGTCACTGGTTTCACGGCTCCCGCAGCGCTGTGAACTCCCATACCGTGTTGATCGTCACCCCGATGGGAGTGAGCCCGGTGAACCGGCCTTCGATCGTCCGTCCGTCGGCGGAGACTGTGTAGAGGCCCGGATCATCGATCCTCAGCCACTCCCAGTTATTTTCAGCCACCGTGATCTGCGTGGGGCCCGTCGGGCATGCGAACGTGGACGTGGTCGACAGGCGGCTGAGGCCCGACAACTGGATCAGTTTGCGATCCGGCGGCTCGCCGGTGACCTCGCTGAACCCGAGGTCGAGATCCAGATTGACGTCGATCGTGCCATCGTCAGTTGGAAAACTATAGCATCCGAGTGCCTGACAAATTTCTTTGTCGGCGCCTATCGAGGTCACGGTGCATTCCCCCAACAATGTGGTTGAGTTGCCGATGATGACGCCGCCAACTGTGCCGAAGATGAGGCGTCCTGGCAGCACTGAAGCCACTCGGAAGTGCACCTGGGCGCCGCGGGCGAGGGAATCGACCGGAAAGGGCGAGCCACCGGTCGCCGTGGTCGACGCCGAGCCTAGCCACGCCAAGCAGCCGACATTGGAGGTGCTGATGCGCATCGGAAAGCTCTTCGGAATACGGAACGGCATTTCGGCGCCGCGGTTCGCCTCACTATTGCTGACGATGATCAGCAGTTCTTCGAGCCGTTCGTCCTTCTTGTCGAGGCAGAACTGCTTGTACGAATCCTGTGTCCAGTCCTCCACCGCCTGCCATTGGCCGCCTATCTTCTTCAGCGCCTGGATCTTCATGAACTCACGATTGGGCAGCACTGCGATCGGGTTGAAGAAAAACACCGAACTCACCGTCGGGTCGCTGAACTTCAGGTGCTCGTAGAACAGGCTGCGCGGCTCGATCTCGTAGTAG
>CAZCGA010000274.1:0-4813 GCA_964498075.1 uncultured Binatia bacterium (SeqCode)
GAGCGGCGCGACCGCCAGCACCGCGTTGACGCGCCGCCGGTCGTCCACCCGGCGGCGGGCGGCGGCCAACGCCTTGTCGAGCGCGGCCTCGCACGCCCCGATCTTGCCGAGACGCATCAGAGCCGTGGCGTGCACGAAGTGTCCCTTCGCCTCGCCGGCGGTGTCACCCGCCGCCGCCAGCGTTTCGGCCGCGGCCGCCACCGCGTCGCTCGTGGCGCGCAGCGCCTGCGGATCGGTGAGCACGGCGAGCTGGCCGGTGAAGCACGTGTGCCAGGCGCGGAGACGAGTTGTAGCGTCTCGGACTGGCCCGACGCCGGGGAATGAATTCCCCGGCTGAGTCGCCGAAAAGTCCCCTGAAGGGGACTCCGCAGAGGTCTTTCCAGTCGGCTTCAGCCGACTTTGATCGACTGAGCCGGGGAATTCATTCCCCGGTGACCGCGCGGGCACGGTCGCTTCGCGTTGATCGATAGTCCCCGTTGGCGCGGGCGAGGGCTCACCGATGAACCGGCCCAGCTCGTCGATCGCCTTCGCTGCGGGGCCGACGTCGCCGGCGGCGAGCAACGCCTCGCACCAGTCGATGGCCAGATCGGCCCGCACCGGATCCGCTGCGTCGAGCCGGTCGAGCGCGCGTCCGAGCAGGTTCGCTGCCGGCAAGAGATCATCGCGCGCCAGCGCTCGCCGCCCCGCCGCAGCGAGGTAGCGCGCTGCGCGCTCGCCAAAGGCGCGGCCCGGAGCGCCAATCGGGCCGAGCTCGCGTAGATGCTGGTGTGCCTGCTCGAGATGCCAGCCGAGCGTCTCGTCGTGCTCGATGCTCTCCCCGACCTTGGTCTCGATCCAGTCGGCGAAGCGGCCGTGCAATTCCGCACGCGTCCCCTTCAACACGCGCCGGTAGGCCGCGTCACGGATCAGCCCATGATGGAACCGCAAGCCCGGCTCACCGAGGAACCAGGCGGCGTCAGGCTCGATGATCTCGGCACGCCGCAGCGATTCGAGCCGAGTGTCGAGGTCGGCCTGCGCCTCCCGCGGTAGCAGATGAGCGACGGCGGCGCGTGAGAACTGCCGCCCGACCACCGCGGCCCGCTCCAACACCAGACGATCCTCCGCGCGTAGCCGTTCGATGCGCGCGGCGAGCAGCGCGTGGATGGTCGGCGGCATGTCGAGGGTTGCGAGATCGACCCCCGCGGTCCACCGATCACCCTCCCGTTTGAGGGCACCGTCGTTGACCAGCATGCGGACCAGCTCGCCGACGAACAACGGGTTGCCCTCGCTGGTGGCGAGTACGCGCCCCGCGACCGCAGCCGGCAGCGCGTCGGCGCCGATCACGCTCGCCGCGAGCCGGGTGGCCGCGGCGGCGTCGAGTCCGCCGAGCGTCACCACCTCGCTGACCAGCCCACCGGATGACGCCAAGGACGAGCGTGTGTCGCGCAGCTCGGGGCGCGCCGCGGCGAGAACCAACAGCGGCACACCGCCGCCCCACTGCACGAGGTGCTCGACGAGATCGAGCAGCAGCGGCTCCGCCCACTGCAGGTCATCGATCGCGAGCACCACCGGCTGCGTCGTTCCCAGCGCGGTGAGGAAGCGGCGGATGACGAAGAAAGTCTCCTCGGGTGACGCCGGGGTGCCGGCCAGCAGCGCGGCGATGCCGTCGGCGATGCGGGCGTGCTCGGCGGCGTCGCTGCGGAGCGCGGCGGCGATGGCCGCGCGCAGGCTGTGGCCGCCGGTGTCGTCGTCGATGCTGACTGTCGATTCTTTCCCAGCGGGCGCCCCTCGATACGCCGCCAAAGGAGGGCGGCTACTCGGGGTGAACGGTTGCAAATCGATCTCAGGAGCTTTCTCCCGTTCGTCCCGAGTAGGCCCCTTCTCTTCAGGGGCCGTATCGAGGGACTGCTCGCGTTTGTCTACACCCTCAAGGCGAAGCAGCGCGCGTAATCCCTTGGCGAGGGGCACGAAGGTGGCGCCGCCGGCGGAGTCGCAGTGCGCGGTCAGCACCGTTGCCCCGTCGCCGAGGCGGTGGGCGAATTCGTCCATCAGGCGCGACTTGCCAAGGCCCGGCGATCCGAGAATCACGACAAGTCGAGCTGCGGGTGCGGCGACGGCCGCGTCGTAGACCGCCATAACCCGCCGTAGCTCGTCGTCGCGCCCGACGAATACCGTCGCTGCTGCGCCGGCGGGCCGGTCGAGCGACACGACGCGGTACGCCGCCACGGTCTCGGCCCGACCCTTCAGGGTGAGAGCACCGAGGGGTGCTAGGGTCACCAGCTCGCTTACGATTCGACGCGTCGACTCGCCGATCACCACGTCGCCGTCGCGGGTCTCCTGCTGCAGCCGGGCCGCGACGTTGACCGGATCACCGACGACGTCGGCGTGGTCGGCACTGACGACGACCTCGCCGGTGTTGACGGCGACCCGCAGACCGACGTCGCCCAGCGCGCCGGTCTGCTCGCGTGCGAGCTCGCGGAAAGCCTGCTGCATGGCGACGGCAGCGCGCACGGCGCGGATGGCATCGTCCTCAGCCACACGGGGCACGCCGAACGCGGCCATGACCCCGTCACCGAGCAGCTTGACGATGGTGCCGCTATGGGTTTCGACGGCGGCCCGGAGTGTCCCGTAGTAGCGGTCCATCAAGCGGCGGGCGGACTCCGCGTCGAGGCGTTCGTGCAGCGACGTCGACCCGATGAGATCCGCGAAAACGATCGTCACGACCTTGCGCGCCCCGGTGGCGTCGGGGGCGGCAGCGCGGGCGACGAGCGCCGCGCCACAGGCCTCGCAGAACTGCGCGTCGGGTTTGCCCTCCGCACCGCATGCCGGGCAGCGCGGGGCGAGGGCCTTGCCGCAACCACCGCAAAACCGTGCACCGTCCCCGCTGGCTCTCCCACAGCTCCCGCAGGTCATGGCTTCGCCCCGTCGATGTGAAGGCTACGGGAGGTGCTGACGCTGCGTTTCGACACTATGCACCGGCCGAGGCTATCGCAAGACTGGCGCGCCGTCCAACCATGGTGAGCCGTGGCCTCACGTCGGGGGTTCAGGTAGGGATCTCGCGCTCGCGAGCCTCGACGATGGTCACTTGAGACCGAGCTTCTGGTTCCGCTCGAGCAAGGTGATGGCCTCGCGGAGACGCCGCTGCCGGGTGTCTTCCTTCTTGGCGGAAGCGACCCAACCCACGAAGGTACGGCGGTACGAAGGCGCCAGCCGCGCGAAGTTCTGGCGCGCCCTGCGGTTCGCCGCCAAGTGGCATGGTCCTTACCACACATGGGGGATCAATCGATACCGTACCTTCCGGCAGTAGGCGTCATAGCCCGACAGATTCTCCGACAGATACCGCTCTTCACCCAAGAGCCGCACGACCACCCCGCCGCCGAGCAGCACAGCGGGCGGCAACGCCCACAGTGAACCCAGCGCGAGCGGCGTGGCGAGGAACGCCAACACGCCGCCGGCATACATCGGGTGGCGAACCCACGCATACGGGCCGGTCGAAATCACAGGTTGGTTGGCTTCGACACGCACGCTGCTGGCCGCGTAGCTGTTCTCCCTGAAGACGCGGAAGACGATCATCAACCCCAACACCACCAGGACGTCCGCAGCCACGACGATGGGCACCGGCACGGATGACCAGCGACAGCGGTGATCGAATCCCCCAGGCATCAGCCGGGCGCCGCTTCCCGGGCGTCGGCTGCATGCCGTGCATGCCGTTGGCGGGCGGCAGATAGAACGGTGCCCCGCAGCCTTTGGCCGGTGGATTCTGTATCGGACAGCACCCGCAGCGCGTTCTCTCCGAGGATCTTCCGAATTCCATCGTCGGAATAACCCCGCTTCATGAGCTCGAACGTGATGTTCGGAAATCCTGAGACGTCCGTGATCCCCTCAGGCATGAAGAAGGTTCCCGCGAAATCAGAGCCCAGGCCCACGTGGTCGATTCCGGCTACCGCCACGGCGTGATCGATGTGATCGATCAGCATCCTCAGCGGTGTACGTGGCCATCCGAAATGCGCGACCGCGTAACCCAGCGCCTTCCAGACTGGCGTCTTGGCCGGATCGATGAACGTATCTTGGAAATTGATCATCACCACCCCACCGTTGCGTCCGACGGCCCGCAGCATGTCGTCGCTCATGTTCCGCGGGTGATCGGCCAGCGCTCGAGTCGCCGAGTGTGACGCCATGACGGGCGCAGCCGTTGCCGCGATCACATTCCAGAAGGTTTCGTCGGAAACATGGGAGACATCGACAATCATTCCAAGCCGGTTCATCTCGTGAACGACCTGGCGACCGAAGTCGGTGAGACCCCCGTGCGGATGCTCGTATGAAGAGTCGGCCCAATTGTTGGCGTTGTTCCAGGTCAGCGTCATGTAGCGGATACCCAGGTCATAGAAGTGCCGCAGGTTCGCCAGATCATCCTCGATCGCATGGCCGCCCTCCAGTCCCATGAGCGCGGCGATTCTCCTGTCGCCCGCGATCCGACGCACCTCGGCAGTGCTGGTGGCGAGCTCCAAGTCCTGCGGGTGGCGTTTCACTTGTTCGAGAAGGGCGGCGATCATGTCGAGGGCTCGCTGCTTCGCCCGGCCGGCTTCTGCGGGCTGGTTCGGGACGTAATGAGAGTCCACGAAGATGGAGAAGAACTGCGCATCGACTCCACCGGCCCGCAGGCGGCGGAGGTCGGTGTCCATCCGCAGATCCTTCGCCGCAGGGTGGGGCAGGAGGGCTCGCATGAAGGGAACCCAGTACAGTGTTGCATCCCGTTTGCCTGCGCCGGCTCCGTCCATTCCGAGATCGAAGCCGTAATCGAGGATGAAGGTGGTCACATCATTGTGCCCGTCCA
>CAZCGA010000275.1:0-4762 GCA_964498075.1 uncultured Binatia bacterium (SeqCode)
CAGCGCCGCCACCGGCGTCACGCCGTGCCGCGCGTAGAGCGGCACCTTGACGCGCCGGTCGTAGCGCTGGCGCAGCGCGCTCAGGCGCTGCGCCAGGCCGCTGACGATCTCCGGGGTCGGGCCGAGGTTGCGACCGAGCTGCCAGCCGTGCGCGGCGTACCCACGATCACGCAGGAAGGCGCGCAACGCACGCGTCGAGAAGTCGCTCGCCATGAACCCGGGGAGCACGAGCACCGGATGCCCGTCGCCACGCGGCGCCCGCCGCAGGAACGGGTAGGCGGGCAGCAACGCGGCCAGCTCCAGCAAGGCTCGACCTTCCAGGATCAGCAGTCCCAGGCGCGGCGGGCGGATCGGCTCGTGCGGTGTCATCATCGTACGAACCTCACCATCGCCAGCGAGAAGTCAAGATGCCACGGCGCATGGGAGACGGAGCAGGTCACGCATCGAAAGGTAGCAAGACACGCGCTCATTTGCCGAAGCCTGACGCTGCCTGAGACACCTCTGCAGCTCTTCCGAAGTCCAGGAACAAGCGCCCATCCGGATTCCCCACACTGAGAGCGGACATCGCCGACAGGGGTCATCGCGGGGTCTCAGAAGATTGGTCGGGTCCAGATCCGATGGATGCGCCTGATCGTCTCGATCACGCCGTGCTGGCGTTGCAGCATGTTCTCCACCGCACGCAAGCTGCGCGTCAGTCGCCAGGTGGCAACGTCCTTGGCGATGTAGCGCTCGACCTCGTGTGGCGTGATCGGTCGCGGCGCCGGCTCGATCAGTCCCTCGGCCAAGAAGGCGTTACCCTCCGGCAGGAACGTGTCGAGCAGCTCCGGGCGTCCGTGGATGCTGGTGTTGGCGAGGAAGTCGAGCACGATGGTGCGTGGATTGAAGTAGCGGTCGAGCACCTGTTTGGCCAGCGGGCGCAGCAGCCGGCGCGCCACGCGCGGCAGGGCTTGCAGGTAGAACTCCATCGGCAGGCAATCGACGCCGCCGGTACGCATCATCGGCGTGTTCGTGTCGATGTACAGTAAGCCCTCGTCGCCGCGCAGCGGCACGCCGTCGTGGTACTCGCACACCGCCCAGTTGGTGATCTGCCCGTCGATACCGATCGCGAACCCGGCTGAGCGGTGCACGGCGTTGTACCGCACCAGCTTTCGATACTCGGCCAGCACCAGGCCCAAGAGAATCAGACATTGCTGCACATCGCTGCGCAACATGACGGCTTTGCCGATAGAGCGCGTATCGAGCGCCGCCTGTGTGGTGACCACAACGATCCGCCCGCTTCGACCCGCCAGTGTCCGGTGCCCGAACGCCGGCACCACGATGCCCACGTCATCGCGCAGCCGCCGGTTGTACTCGTCGTACGTCGCGACGTAGCGCGCCGCCAACGTGGCGTTGGCGAACGGCGCCAGCCGTTTGTGCACCAGCGCTGCCGGCGCAAGCGTGTCCGCCAGCGGTGACGAACGACGCACCAGCCCCACCGGGCGCGAGATCTCGCCGAAGCCGTAGGCACGGAGCTCCAACGGTCCGCGGGCATGCGCGCGCAGCTCGCGCATGAAGCGGCGAAAGGCAGCTGCATCGGCCGACAGGTCGGCGGCGAAGGCGGCGGTCGCGTGCACCAGCGCTCGCAGCCGCTGGGGCGCCGGGTCCCGCAGGCACGCCGCGCGCTGTGCCAGGAACTCCGCCTGGCGAGCGGCGCAAGCCCGCGCACCCGCAGGTCCCACCAACAACTCGCAGACGAAGTTCGAGGCGTCCCCGCCGCACGTCCATGCCTCGCATGCCGCGCGCAACCATGACGGCTCGATGCGCAGCAGATCCTGCGTGAGCTCCGATACCTCGCCCCAGAGACCTTCCAGCGACGGTCGGCCCAGCGGCGACGCCTGCCACTCGTCGGAGGGCACCGAGTGCATGTCGGCCAACGCGTCGAGCTGGCGCCGTGCGGTGGCGCCGCTCAGGATGCGCGCCAGACTCTTCTTCCGCCCGTACCGGCGCTCGAGGTTGCTGAGCTGGACAGCGATCTCGTCGACAGAGAGTGACACAGGCATCTCGCCTGTGGAGCTCACGCGGCCGTCATCCCCGCGAGCTTGCCGAGGCACTCGTCGAGGATCTGCACGGTCTCGTCCGCCTCCACGTCACCAATGATCAGGGGCGGGAGGAACTGCTGCACACGGTGGTCGTTGTTGGCGTACAGCGCGAACAGGCCGGCGTCGTAGCAGAGCTTCGTCATCAACGGACCGCCCTCGGGATGGCTGTAGCGCAGGCCGATGAACAGCCCAAGCTGGCGCACCTCGGCAAACACGGGCGCATGCTTGCGGCGCAGCGTGTCGAGCTGCGCGGCGTACCACGCGGCGCGCTGGTTCACGCGGTCGAGGAACCCGGGTGCGGTGATCACGTCGAGCATCGCCAGCGCCACGACGCAGCCGAGCTCCGCGCCGCCGAACGTACTGACGTGGATGAACGGGTCGGCGCGGAAGAAATCCATGAGGTGCGGCCGCAGGCACGTCGCGGTGATCGGGTAGATGCCGCCGCTGAGCCCCTTGCCGGTGACGAGCATGTCGGGCACGACGCCATACCACTCGATGCCCCACATCTTCCCGGTGCGGCCGAGTCCGGTCTGCACCTCGTCGACGATGAACACGGCTCCAGCGCGGTCGCACAGGTCGCGCACGTGCGCATAGAACTCCGGCGCCGGCAGCGGCATGCCCAGTGTCGCCGGCACTGTCTCGAAGAGCACCGCGGCTGTATCCGTGTCCACCGCTGCGGCCAGCGCATCGATGTCGTTGAAGGGCACGTGCACGAAGCCCGGCGGCATGGGGCCGAAGGGCTCGCGATAGGCAGCGTCGCCCGCCGCCAGGGCGAAGCCGGTGTGCCCGTGGTAGCCGCCGACGGCGCTGACGATCTTCGGCCGGCGCGTGTAGCCGCGGGCCACCTTGATGGCGCAGTCGATCGCCTCACCCCCACTGACGCCGAAGATGGTGTACTGGATGTCGCCCGGCGTGAGCGCCGCCAGGCGTTCGGCAAGCGCCGCGCGCTGTGCGCTGACGAAGTGGTGGTTGCCGATGTCGAGCGTCTCGGCGGCGTGCTGCAAGGCCGTACGGATGGCGGGATGGTTATGGCCGAGGTTGAAGGTGCCGCCGTTGACGTGGCAGTTGAGCAGGCGCTTGGTGCCCTCGAGGTTCCACATGTACACCCCGTCGCGCCGGCCCATGACGAAGTCGATGCCGTAGCGCGACCACGTCTCCGCCTTGTGCGGCGAGACGTAGCGGGCGAACTGCTCGAAGACCAGTGGGGTGGTGGCCATGGCTTTGTATGCCACTCCCACCGTTCGGTCTCAACGACATGCTTGTCACGCGTGAGCGCGGGCTTGAAGGTATTCCTCCTTGCGGAAGTCTGCTACGAGGCCCTCTCATGAGTCTGCGCGATGGCACTCGGGCTATCATCGCGGCGGTCGAGCACGCCACCGGTCATCCGGTCCTCGTAACCGAGGATCGCGCGCTCCGAACCCTCGTCGCCATGCGGATGGCACGCGGCAATGCCCCAGCGCATACCATTACGTATAACCCGTCGGCCACCACCCAGCTTGACTACCTCATCGCGTTTCAATGCGGGTTCATCCTCCGCCACTTCGCGAATCCGCCATCGGAGCGCTGGGACTTTGCGCCTGCGGGCTCACGGCCGAGAGATCGTTCACCGACTAATGAGCGCACCGGAAGGCCCAGCGCGGAAGCTTCGCCTTCAGCCTGATGTCGTCGAGAAACTGGGGGACCAGCTCTTCGATGGTCTGATAGTCCAGCTCCGCTCGATTCCCGTCGGCTTCCGGGTCGACGCGTGGATCCTCTCTGTGAAGTCGGATGCCCGTACGTCGTTCGGGGATTCGACTACGCGTATCTAGGGGTACTCTGGCTCAAGGATCTCGTCTGGCGTAGCGATCGGTGGCTGTTCGACCTCAAGCACATCCATGAAACGGGCCTCCGCCTGACGTGCTCAGACGCCAAGAAGGAAAAGGGGCATTTCGGCCCGGCCTCGAAGGAGCTTTTGGGCCGGCTCCAGCAGGTGTACCGGATCTTGCTAAGCCGCGCCCTCCGCGGCGTTCACCTGTGGTTCGAGGACGAGGAAACCCGGGAGCACGTTCAATCGCTCCTCCCCACTTAGTGCGTCGGAGGGCGCATGCGCGAGCCATCCCTGACCCGCGAAGGCCTCATCGATCTCGTCGAGCGCGAGCGTGCCGCCGCGGCCGCCGAGGAACAGGTCAAGAACGCGCTCAGCATTGAGGAACTCATCGAGCGCGGTGACGCCATCCGGAATCTGACGATCACGGACTCATTGCCTGATCGTCTCGTTCTTCATTGCCCGGAGAACGAGTCTCGCCTGCGGATCGGTGACAAGATCGACCTGCAGAGCAGCGAGGGACGTTTCACCGCGACCATCGCCGACCTTCGTGACACCGGCCGGGAAGTGCATCTTCAATCCGTTCAGGCTCCTGAAGAACTAGCGAAGGGTCCCTGGACCGCGCGATCGGTCCCCGTTGACATCTCCGCACTCGTAGTCGCTTGCCTGAAGAGACTCCAACCCGGCGCGGCAGGTTGGTCGTTCTTTCGAACGTGCTCCGGAGAATTGGCAACGACTCCATCATCACGTTCGGAGGGTGGTGCGACGCACCGATCCTCGATCGCTGATGAAGTTCTCTGCGGTCAAACCATCGACGCTTCACAAGAGGCGGTGTTCCTTAGTACTCTGGTTCATAAGTTCGGCAACGTATTCGGGTCAA
>CAZCGA010000276.1:0-988 GCA_964498075.1 uncultured Binatia bacterium (SeqCode)
CGACCTACAAGACGGCGATCGGCTTCACGATCATTCTCGCGGTGCTGCTGGTGAGGCCGACCGGCCTCGCCGGCGCGCGATCGTGAGCGCGCGCGGGTGATCGCCTACCTCACCGCCATCGCGACGCTGGTCGGTATCCGTGCAGTGCTGACGCTCGGCCTGAACGTGCAGTGGGGATGGACCGGGCTCGTGAACCTCGGGGCCGTCGCGTTCTTCGCCGTCGGCGCGTATACGTCCGCGCTGCTGGCCGTCGGGGGTGCGCCGCTCGCCCTCGCGTGGCCCGCTGCGGTCGGGCTCGCCACCGCCGCCGGCGCCGGGTTGGCGATGGTCGCGCTGCGACTCAGAGAGGATTACCTCGCCATCGTCACGCTCGGCTTCGGCGAGGTCTTGCGGCTGTTCCTCTTGAACGAAGCGTGGCTCACGCGCGGCGCGAACGGCGTGACCGCGATCCCGCGCCCGCTCCACGCGCAGTTCACCGGACACTACGACGTCTTTTACTTCGTCCTCGTGCTGGTGGTGGTCGCGCTCGTCTACCTGGCGCTCGAGCGCCTTCGGCGCTCGCCGTTCGGCCGCGTGCTCCGCGCGATCCGCGAGGACGAGATCGTCGCCGCCGTCGCGGGCAAGCCCGTGTTCCGGTTCAAGGTCCAGGCCTTCGCGATCGGCGCCGGCATCGCGGGGCTCGCCGGCATTCTCTTCGCGCACTATCTCGCGTACGTCGAGCCGAACATGTTCCTGCCGCAGGAGAGCCTGTTCGTCTGGCTTGCGCTCATCCTCGGCGGCAGCGGCAACAACCGCGGCGCGGTGCTCGGCTCGGTGGTGCTCCTCGGGCCGCTCGAAGGCAGCCGATTCGCCAAGGACGTGATCCCGTTCCTGACGGGCGTACGGCTCGCGGCAGCGCAGCAGATTCTCGTCGGCGTGGTGCTCGTCGTGTTGATGATCCGGCGCCCCGAGGGATTGCTGCCGGAGAAGCCCGATTCAGATTGAGGAG
>CAZCGA010000276.1:998-4750 GCA_964498075.1 uncultured Binatia bacterium (SeqCode)
TTCATCGGCCTGGGGAACATGGGCGCGCCCCTCGCGGGCTTCGTGCTCGGGGCAGGGTTCTCGCTCGTGGTCCACGACATCAGGAGAGAGGCGGCGGCTTCTCTTCTCGAACGGGGCGCGACCTGGGCGGCGTCTTCGAGGGACGTCGCCGCGGCGTGCGATGTCATCTGTGTCTGCGTGCCCGGTCCACCGGAGATGCAGGCCGTGACGCTCGGAGCCGGTGGGGTGCTCGAGGGCGTGAAACCGGGAGCGGTCGTGATCGACCATACGACGAACGCCCCGGCCGTCGTGCGAGACGTCGGCGTCGCGCTGAACGCGCGCGGCGCGCACCTGCTCGACGCGCCGCTCGACGGCGGACGCGAAGGCGCGCTCGAGGGGCAGGTCACGCTCTTCGTCGGCGGGGACGAAGCCGTCTTGCGCCGCGTGAAGCCGGTGCTCGACACGTTTTCAAGGAGCGTCGTGTGGGTCGGCGAGCTCGGCGCGGGCTCGATCACCAAGATCGTCCACAACGCGCTGGCCATGAGCATCGACCTGCTGCTCGCGGAGTGCCTGACCCTCGGCGCGAAAGCCGGCGTCGCGGTTCCACGCCTCGTCGAGGCGTTCCGCGAGGGATGCATCGTGAACAACAACATGACCTTCACGAAGCGCATGCCGGCCACGCTCTTCCGTGGCGATTTCGCCGCGAGGTTCGCACTGGCGCTCGCGTACAAGGACTTCCGGCTGGCCGGCGATCTCGCGACGCAGCACGGCGTGCCCACGCGCCTGCTCGACCTCTGTCAGATGGAATTGCTCGAGGCGATGAATCGTGGCTGGGGCGATCAGGACCGCATCAAGGCGTCGACCCTCCAAGAGGAGCGCGCCGGCGTGAAGCTGAGAATGTAGGCAAAGCGCCCCCCCAGCGCAGGGAGCGTCGAGACGGTTTGCCGCGGCTTCGTGTGATGCCTGCCGTTCGTGCACAGTCCGTCCACATGGGAGCGACGGTGCTTGAGACAACGGACTCTTGCAGGCGACCGTTGGGTTGGGGGCCCACCGGGCCGGTGGGCGACCGAACTCGAGGTCCGTCACTCTGGACACGCAGCCGAGGCCGCTTTCGCTTCCCAGGATTCCCGGGGCGGTTCATGATGACGTGGAAATGGTATTGAAAATCGATCCAGAGGCCCGCATTCCATACTCCGAAGAACGAAGATTCCCCGTCACCGTGCTTTTGGTGATGGTTCTCGTCGCGCTCGGAGGTGGGTTCATTTACTGGAACTTCTCGTGGCAAAGGTCTGAGTTTGGAGCAGTGTACGCTCAGCTCGGCATCCGGCCTTTGCCGAGGGCCGTGGAGCATCAAACGAAAGTTCAGGTTCGGCTTGATCAGCTTGGTCGTGAGAAGTGCTACAGAGATGCCGTGGTCGGTTTAGCAGAAGCTCTGCTCGAAGCAGGATATCCTCGCGAAGCCGCTATAAGTGTTCGTAGCTTCGCAAGACGCTGCGGCAGCGTAGGAGAGGTCTTGCCGCTCGCATATGAGGGGCTCCGACGGGTCGGTGACTTCACTGGAGCTCTCGACGTTGCAAATGAATTAGTGGGCGCCGCACCAGTCAATGGCCAGTTCCGATATTGGCGAGCAATTGCCTATGAGCAGACCGGAAACCACCTCAAAGCCCTAACGGACTATCTAAACAGCATGCAGCTCGTCGGTGACATAAAGGACGTGAGCGGTGACGCGTTCTTTAAGCTTTCGCGTGTGTACGCGGAACTTGGTCGACCATGTGATGCAATCACACCACTGGAGACCTACGTCTCGTTAGACCCCGCAAACCGGCGGACTCCACAGGTGACGAAAATAATCGCTGATTACGCGGCAAAAGGGACTTGCGATGCGCGCTATGCAAGTGGAACTGCCCGCGTACCCTTTGCAGGCGCGTCGGATGTACACACGCTTCCCGTTGTGATCAACGGCGTATCGGGGAACTTCATTCTCGACACAGGAGCAACATTCGTTTCAGTGACTTCGCAGTTTGCCGCGCGGTCGAAGGTATCTATCGAACGAAACAATCGGGTGAGCATGAAAACCGTCGGAGGAAGAGCCGAGGCCGATATCGCCTATGGGGATCTGGTAAGCGTCGGCAGCGCTAAGGCATCGGGTGTTGTGATAGCAGTCCATCGCGGTGACGACGAGAACCCATTCGGCGGGCAATTGGATGGTCTCCTGGGGATGAGTGTCCTTTCAAGATTCAATATGAATGTTTCACCAGCCGGTATTGAGCTGAAAGCCATTCCGCTGCGATGAAGGTTGGTTGATCGGGCGGAACAGGCATAGCGTGTCTTGAGCAGACAGCAACTTTCATTGCCACGGACTTCGAGATCATGGCCTAACCGCGGTCGGCGTAAACCGTGAGCTGGTCACGGCCGATGCTCTGCTGGGCGCACGTCTCGCGGATGAACTGCACGCGCATTCGCTTCCACGATGCGGCGAGCATGATCCTTGGCGGTAAGCTCCGCGATGGACGCATCCCGCCAGAGCCGCCCCCGGAGACACGCTTTAGTGTCCGCTTCTATGTTGCCTACGCCCGCGCGCGGCCCGGGACTGGTTGACGCGGCATTGACCCACTATGCTTCGCGTGGCGGGACGCGGCGCTCGATCACGATTACGACTAGTCAGCGATTGAGGAGATGATCCTGTGAGGGTAGCGAATCGGACTCCGATACAGGATGGCCGGCAGTTGCTGGCGCAATGCAGCCTTTTCCGTCGCCTCGCGACGGAGGAGCGCAATGTGCTGATCGGCCATGCCCATATGCGCAAGTGCGCGGCGGACGAAACCATTTTCATGATGGGCTCGCGCGGCGACAGCATGATGGCGGTGCTCAGCGGCAATGTCCGGATCAGCGTGCCGTCGCCCGACGGCAAGGAGATCGTGCTCGCGATCCTGGGCGCGGGAGAGATTTTCGGTGAAATCGCGCTGCTCGACGGCAAGGAGCGCACCGCGGACGCGCGGGCCACGACAGAGTGTACCTTGGCGGTCCTGGAACGGCGCGACGTCTTGTCGTTCTTCCAGAGGCATCCGAGCGCGTGGACGGGACTGGTCGAGATGCTGTGCGAACGCCTGCGCAGCACCGATCAGCAGATGGCCGAGATGGCGCTCCTGGGCCTGCCGGTGCGGCTCGCCAAGACGCTGCTGCGAATGGCGGCCATCCAGCATCCGGCGAACGGGCATGCGGTCCCGCAGATCCGACTGTCGCAGCGCGAGCTCGGCAACCTGGTCGGTGCGACGCGCGAGAGCGTCAACAAATGCCTGCGGGACTGGCAGCGCAAAGGCATCGTGCGGACCGCCGAGAGCCTGATCATGATCGCGAACCGGCCCGCCCTTGAGGATTTGGCAGAGCTGGAAAAAAGCTAGTTCTGCCCATCGATGCCTGCTCCACAAGCCGTTGCCGCGCCGGGACCCAGGCGTGGCACCCGGCCGTCTCCAACCCGGGGGTGTGATCCAGTTCACACCGGGACGCTCGCGGGTGCGACATGATGGTCCCCGGATCGGCTTTGGGGATCGCAATGGCTGGCAACCTTTTGACGTTCTAGCAAACAGAGGAGGCCTCCATGACCTACGAACCGCTCACCGCGAAGCGCTTTCACGCTTCGCGCAAGTTCAGCGAGACTGCATTCGGGCGTATCGCTTAGGCGGCGTAAATAAATGAAGGTAGCATCTATTCGGTTGAGGGTTGCTATGCTGCCTGAGCGTGGACAGTCTTGCCGAGCTGAGGGCGAAGTTTCA
>CAZCGA010000277.1:0-4685 GCA_964498075.1 uncultured Binatia bacterium (SeqCode)
ACTGATTTTCGACCAGCTCGCCGACGGCGCGGACGCGGCGATTGCCGAGGTGGTCGATGTCGTCGATGCTCCCGTTGCCGTTCTTCAGCTCGATCAGGTAGCGGACGACTTCGAGAATGTCTTCACGGCGCAGCGTGCCTTGATCCAGCGGCACGTTCAGCCGCAGCTTGTGATTGAGCTTCAGGCGGCCGACGCGCGACAGGTCGTAGCGCTCGGCGTTGAAGAACAGGTTGTTGAAGAAAGTGGTGGCCGTCTCGATCGTCGGCGGGTCGCCGGGACGGAGGCGCTTGTAGATCTCGATGATGGCCTCTTCGGGCTTGCCGATGTTGTCGAGCAGCAGGGTGTTGCGCAGCGAGGGGCCGATGTGCTGATCGTCGAGGAACAGCACCTCCACGGCGTTGATGCCGCGCTCCCGCAGCCGTTCGAGACGGTCGGTGGTGATCTCCTGATTGCACTCGAGGAGGACCTCGCCGGTCTTCGGGTCGGCGACGTCGTGGGCGGCAACCCGACTGATGATTTCTTCCAGGGTGATCGGGATCTCCTTGACGCCGGCGGCCTCCATTTGCTTGATCGCCGCCTTGGTCACCTTGCGGCCTTCTTTGACGATCAGCTCGTTGCTGTCGCCGCGGATGTCGCGCGTCGCTTTCAGGCCGACGAGCTGATCCGGCTTGAACAGCTTCGCCACCTTGCGGCTGTCGAGCAGGATCGTATCGGCCTTGTAGTAGTAGTTGAGCAGGTCCTCGGTCGTCATGCCCAGGGCGCGCAGCAAGACGGTGGAGTGAAACTTCCGGCGGCGGTCGATGCGCACGTAGAGGATGTCTCGCGGGTCGAACTCGAAATCGATCCACGAGCCGCGATAGGGAATGATGCGGGCGGAGTAGAGGAGCTTGCCGCTGGCGTGGGTCTTACCCTTGTCGTGATCGAAGAACACGCCCGGCGAGCGGTGCAGCTGGCTGACGATGACCCGCTCGGTGCCGTTGATCATGAACGTGCCGTTGTCGGTCATCAGCGGGATTTCGCCGAAGTAGACCTCTTGTTCCTTCACGTTCTTGATCGACCGCGCCCCGGTCTCGGGGTCGACGTCCCAGATCACCAGCTGGATGGTGACCTTCAGCGGCGCGGCGTAGGTCATGCCGCGCTCGTGGCACTCCTCGACGGAGTACTTCGACTCGCCGAGGGAGTAGCTCACGAACTCCAACGATGAGGTCTCGTTGAAGTCCTTGATCGGGAACACGGATCGGAAGACGCCCTGCAGGCCGCTGTCGTGGCGTTCGGTCGGTGGGGTCGACCGCTGCAGGAACTCCTCGTACGAGCACTTTTGGATTTCGATGAGGTTCGGGATCTCGACGATCTTCTTGATCCGCCCAAAATTCCGCCGCAGACGCAGATTGTTCGCTATCTGAGAGGCCATCGTGACTCCTTAGCCTTCCGCTCGCTGTTGTCTCACTTCAACTCGACCGACCCGCCGGCCTCCTCGATCTTTTTCTTCATCTCCTCGGCCTGCGCCTTGGGAATGCCTTCCTTCACCGCCTTCGGCGCGCCGTCGACCAGGTCCTTCGCCTCCTTCAGACCCAAGCTGGTCAACTCGCGGACGACTTTGATCACTTGGATCTTCTTCTCGCCGGCGGCGGTGAGCATCACCGTGAAGTCCTCCTGCTCCGGTGCGGCGGCAGCCGCGGGACCGGCGGCCACGGCTGGACCGGCGGCCGCTACGGGCGCGGCGGCGCTCACTCCCAGCTCCTCCTCGAGCTCCTTCACCAGTGTCGCGGCCTCGATGAGGCTCATGCCCTTGATGAAGTCCTTCACCTGTTCGCGACTGACCATACCTTCACTCATGGATGAATCCTCCTCTTTCTCTGATTCTGTTTATTCACTTTGTTCCAGGCGCGCACGGGTACGGTCCAGCAGGCGCACCAGGCGGGCTCCGGGCTCCTGGATCGTCCGCAACAGCTGGGCCGCCGGCGCCTGCATCAACGCCAGCAATGTACTCAGCAACACCTCGCGGCTGGGCATCTTCGACAGCTCGGTCACTGCGGCCGGCTCGAGCAGTTGGTGCTCCAGCACCGCCGCCTTGATCGACAGCTTGTCGTTTTCTCCCGCGAAGCGTACCAGCACCTTGGCCACCGCCACCGGATCGGAGTATCCGAAGACCAAGCCCGTGGGTCCCTCCAGCAGCTCTTCCAACCGGCTGTAGGCGGTGTCTTTCAGGGCATGCCGGGCGAACGAGTTCTTGGTCACCTTGTACTCACCATCGGCTTGCTTGAGGGCGCGCCGCAGCTGCTGGATCTTGGCGACGCTGAGGCCTTGAGAGCTGGCGACGAGCGTCACGGTGGCCCGGTTGAGCTTTTCCTGCAGGGCGGCGACGGTGGCCGCCTTCTCTTCGCGATTCACTGCACCCTCCTCATGCCGCCAATGCGCGCACCGTCAGTGGATCGATCTTGATACCCGGGCCCATCGTCGACGCCACCGAGATGCTGATGAGATAGTTGCCCTTGGCGGCGGCGGGTTTGGCTCTGATCAGGCTGTTCAGCAGGGTGCGCCCGTTCTCCGCCAGCTTCTCGGGACCAAACGACACTTTCCCGATCGCGACGTGCACGATGCCGGCCTTTTCGACGCGGTACTCCACTTTGCCGGCCTTGAGCTCACCGACGGCCTTGCCGACGTCGAAGGTGACGGTGCCGACCTTGGGGTTGGGCATGAGCCCGCGCGGTCCGAGGACCTTACCGATGCGGCCGACCATGCCCATCATATCGGGCGTCGCAATGGTCTTGTCGAAGTCGAGCCACCCTTCGGTGATCTTCTTCACCAGGTCTTCAGCGCCGACGAAGTCGGCACCAGCCTCACGCGCCTCGCGTTCCTTCTCGCCCTTGGCAAAGACGAGGACGCGTACGGCCTTCCCGGTGCCGTGCGGCAACACGACCGTGCCGCGCACGTTCTGATCGGCTTGTCGCGGGTCGACGCCGAGCCGCACCGCGATCTCCACCGTTTCGTCGAACTTCGCCTTTCCGGTGTTGACCGCGAGGGGGATGGCCTCCTCCAAGGTGTAGCGCCGGTTGCGGTCCACGAGTGCGAGGGCCGTCCGATATCGTTTCCCATGTTTCGCCATACGATCCTCGTTAATCGACCACGTCGAGGCCCATGCTGCGCGCGGCCCCTTCGACGGTTCGCATTGCTGCTTCAACGGATTCCGCCGTGAGGTCCGGCATCTTCAGCTGGGCGATCTCACGGACTTGCGCGCGGGTCACTTTACCGACCTTCTTCTTGTTCGGCTCGCCCGAGCCTTTCTCGATCCCGGCCGCGCGCTTCAGCAGGACCGCAGCCGGCGGCGTCTTGGTGATGAAGGTAAAGGAGCGGTCGGCGTAGACCGTGATGATGACCGGGATGATGAGTCCTTGCTGGGCTTGGGTCTGGGCGTTGAACGCCTTGCAGAACTCCATGATGTTGACGCCGCGCTGCCCGAGGGCGGGTCCGACGGGCGGGCTCGGGTTCGCCTGCCCGGCTGGAATTTGCAGCTTAATCTCCGCGATCACCTTCTTCACGTCTGTCTCTCCTGGCGGCCTACGTCAGGCCTTCTCGACTTGCACGAAGTCCAGCTCAACCGGTGTGGCGCGGCCGAAGATGCTGATCAGCACGCGCAGCTTGCCCTTTTCGGCCTTCACTTCCTCGACGACGCCGTTGAAGTCCTGGAAGGGGCCGTCGATGACCTTGATGTTCTCGCCGGACTCGAACAGCACCTTGGGCTTGGGTCGGGCGGCGCCTTCGGCCATCTGTTGAGTGATTTCCCGCACCTCGGCTTCCGAGATCGGCGCCGGGTGGGTTGCGTCGCCGACAAATCCCGTCACCTTCGGAGTGGCTTTGACGATGTGCCACGTCTCGTCATTCAGCTCCATGTTCACCAGGATGTACCCGGGGAAGAATTTTCTCGACGATGTCTTCTTGCGTCCCTTGACGAGCTCGACGACCTTTTCCGCCGGCACGAGAACGTCGCCGAAGTGCTCCTGCATGTTGAGCGCCTTGACGCGCTCTTCGAGCGCCGCCTTGGCCTTGTGCTCGTAGCCGGAATACGTATGAATGACGTACCACTGCTTCGCCATGGCGCATCAACCCAAGATCGCGTGGACCAGATGTGTGATCGCGAAGTCGACGAAGCCCAAGAACACGGCGACGATCACGGTGATGACGACCACCACCGCGGTCGCGGCGTACGTCTCCTTGCGGGTTGGCCAGTGCACTTTCTTCAGCTCGGCCCACACCTCGTTCAGGAAACCGGTGGCGCGGGGGACGGCCTCGCGCATCTTTCCCAACTGTTCCTGCAATGCCATAAGTCGCGTTCTCGTTTCAGCCTGTCACGGAGCGGGTCAGGCAGGGCTCGAACCTGCAACCCCCGGATTTGGAGTCCGGTGCTCTGCCAATTAGAGCTACTGACCCGACACCCCGCCGTCCGGAGCGACGCACGGCGTTGCCCCGTCCCTTCGTCGCTCTCTCGGTCAGACCTTGGACTCCTTGTGCTGGGTGTGTGTCCGACACGATGGGCAGAACTTGCGCCGCGCCAACTTGTCGGTGGTGAGTTTCTTGTTCTTCGTGGTGGTGTAGTTGCGTCGTTTGCATTGCTCGCACTGGAAGGAGATCAGATCGCGCATCGGGCCGCCCCTTCTACTTGAGAATCTTGCCGACGACGCCGGCGC
>CAZCGA010000278.1:0-4641 GCA_964498075.1 uncultured Binatia bacterium (SeqCode)
GCCGGCGCGCCGCGGTCGAGGAGCATGGCGGCCCAGGCGCGCCGGGTGCGCACGATCGACGGGCGCGCGCCGAGGCGCTCGTTCATCGCAAGAGCGTCGGTGAAGTGGCGCTCGGCGTCGTCCCAGCGGCCGAGGCAGGCGGCGAGCATGCCGCAGAAGAGGCCGTAGGACCCCTGGCTGTTGAGGATGACGATGAACGCCTCCACTTGCCCGCCGATGGGACGCAATTGCTCGTAGACCACGGCCGCCGCGGTCGGCGTCGGGCGCTCCACGCATGATGGCGAGCGTCGTCCGCGCCAGTTTGGCCTGGTACATGTAAAACGGTTGCCGCAGCTCATCGGTGAATCGCTCGACCTCGTCGAGGCACAGCTCGGCCCCGACGATGTCTCCCGACTCGAGCAGAGCACCGGCGCGATGGTAGGCGGCCTGCCAGGCGAGCTCGCTACTGCCGACCTCACCCGCCAGCGCCGCCAGCTCCGCCGTGAGATCGAGTCGCTCGGCGAGCGTGAACGGGTCGTTCATGGCATGCAGCCGGAGAATGAGTGCCTGCCCGAGCCCGACCGGGTCGCCGAGCCGACGCGCGATCGCGACCGCCTCGCGCGAGAGCTCGTGACGCCGGTCGCGCTCGGGAGTGTAGACGAGCTCCGCGGCGAGCTGGCCCAATACCCGCGCCCGAAGAAGGCCGTCCGCCTCGCCGAGTGCGGCGCTCGCCTCCTCGTAAAGGGCGATCAATTCTTTGTCGACGACGCTTGCGTTCGCATTACTACCACCGAGGCGGGAGCTCGCGAGGGCGGCGCGGGCGAGGCGCTCCCCGTCTCCCACCGCGCGGGCTGCCTCGGCCGCCTTGGCGACCGTGTCGCGATAGCTCCCGCTCCCCGCCCGCCGCTGCACGTCGCCGAGCGCGAGCAGCAGATCGCAGTGCAGCTCTTCGCCGGCTCGGTCGTGTGGCTCGAGCACGCCGAGCGCCCGCTCGAAGTACGCGGCCGCCTCCTCGAAGGCGAGGTTCGCCAGCGCGCGATCGCCCGCCTGCCGCGCGTAGCCGATCACCTTGGCAACGTCCGCCGCCTGCGTCGCGTTCAGCCAATGGTGCGCCAGCTCGTCGATGCGCGCTCCCGGCGTGGCCCGTGTCAGCTCTTCGAGCGCCTCGCCGACCTTGCGGTGCAGCCGCGCGCGCCGCGCGCTGTTCAGCTCTTCGTACAACGTGCTGCGGATCAGGGCGTGACTGAAACTGAAGCGGTCCGGGCTGCCGGGCACCTCGGCGACCAGCGCGGCGCGCGTTGCTTCGTCCAGCGCATCGAGGATCGTGTCTTCGGTTGCGAGCGCGCCCTTCGAGACGCCGCCAAAAGAAGGCGGCTCCTCAGGGCGAGCGGGTGTGTTGTTGTCTTCGGAAGAGTATTTCCGTTCACCCTGAGGAGGCCCCATCTTTTCGGGGCCGTCTCGAAGGGTCTGCCGCAACTCATCGACAGACCCCAGAGGGCGAGGGAAAAGAGCCGTGGCGTCCGCAACGCGGGTCAACAGCGGCAGATCAAACTGGCGGCCTATGACCGCCGCCAGGCTGAGTACCTTGTTGGTCGCCTCCGACAGGCGCGCCAGGCGCCGGCCGATGACTTCTTTGATGCCCTCGGGAATCGCCAGCCCGGCGATATCGCCTTTGTACGTCCAGCGGTCGCCCTCCTGAAACACCGCGCCCGACTCCGTCAGGTTGCGCAGAATCTCGCCGATGAAGAACGGGCTGCCCTCGGTCTCGCGTTGCAGCGCCTGGGCGAGCGCGATGCCCGGCTCGGTCAGGCGATGGCCGGCGGCGGCGCTGACCAATGCGACCACGGCCGCCTCGTCGAGTCCGTGCAGGGCGACGCGCTCCACCCCCGCCTCGCGCCGCAGGTCGGCGAGGACGGCGGTCAACGGGTGGGCGCGCGTCAGGTCAGTGTCGCGGTAGGTGCCGATGATGAGCAGCCGCAGCGGCATCGCCGTGTGCAGGATGTGCTTGAGCAGCAGCAGCTCGGGCGTGCCCGCCCACTGCAGATCGTCGAGGATGAGGACGAGCGGTTGCTGCTGCGACGCCGCCGACAGCAGGCCGGTGACCGCTTCGAACAGCAGGTAGCGTTCGGTCTCGGCTTCGGCCACCTGCGGCGCCGGCAGCTCTGCCACGCGGCGCGCCAGCTCGGGCGCCAAGCGCCCCAACTCGCCCTTGTGCTCGTGCACGTGAGCGGCGAGCACATCGTCGGGGGCGTGCGCCACGTAGTGCCGCAGTGCCTCGACGAACGGTTGATAGGGCAGGTTCACGTCTTCGTCGCACGTGCCGAGCAGCACCACGGCCCCTTCGGCATGCGCCGCCAGCGCCGTCTCGGTGGCGAGCCGCGTCTTGCCGATCCCCGGCTCGCCGCTGAGCAGGGTCACGCGGCGGTGTCCGTCCTTCGCCTGTGCCCACGCCCGCGCCAGCATTTCTTGCTCGGCGCCGCGGCCCACCATGGCGATCGGTTGAGTCGTGCTGAGTCGTGGCGGCAGCGGTACACCGGCAGCCACCGGGGTCCATCCGACCTCGCAGGCGGGCACCGGCTCCGGCAAGCCCTTGAGGGCAAGCTCGCCAACGGAGGTGAAGGTGTGACCCTTGCCGCGCGCCAACAGGCGCACGACATCGGACACCAGGACCTGTCCGGCCGCTGCGGCCGCACACAGGCGCGACGCCTCGACCACCGGCGGCCCGTAGAGATCGCGGTCCTCGCGGGTCGCTTCGCCGGCTGAGATCCCGACGCGGATGTGCAGCGGGTGCCGGTGCGCGCGGCGCAGCGTCCCATCGGTGGCCTGTTGCATGGCGACGGCGCACGCGATCGCGTCGGCGGCGCTGTCGAAGCGCAGCATCAAGCCATCGCCGGTGGTCTTGATCTCGGTGCCGTTGTGCGCGACCACGGCGGTGCGCAGCGCGGCGAAGTGTTCGTGGCGCACGGCTTCGTAGGCGTCGTGGCCGAGCTGAGTCGCCAGCTCGGTGGAGCCGACCAGATCGGTGAAGACGACGGTGACGGTCTCGGTGCGCGCCATGTCGAGGTCGGTTCGCGCTACTTACCGCGGCAGCGTGATCTCAAAGCCGAGCCCACGGGCCGCGCGTGCCTGGGTCTCGTCATTGGTCAGCAGGCGATGCACTCCCAACGCCTGCATCGTCGCGAGGTGCAGCCGGTCGAGGGTTCGGCAGTACGCTGACTTCACGACCGAGCGCACCTGGGTTTCCGCGGTTTCGATGATGCCGGGTGGGCACGGCGCCAGCTCGTACGGCTCCGCTTGCAGGACTTGATCGAAGCGCTCGACGAGTCGCCGGGCGGTGGCCGCCGAGAGCATCTTGGCCGCCACACGCCCGTGGATGTGGACGAGCGCCTCCAGGCGCGCGAGCGAGGAGATGACGACGTGCGATTCTTGGGCAATCGTGGCCGCCGTCTCAGGCTCGGGAAAGAACACTTTGAGCAGGCAGCTGGTATCGAGGTACAGCGCCATGGTGAGATGCGGCGGGCGCTACTCGCTACGCTCGCGTTTCAACAGCTCGTCGGTCGAGGCCTGGCGCGGCTGTCGCTTCCAGAAGGTGCGCAGCCAGCGCGTATGCTCGACCGGGTCGAAACGCTCGCGGGTGCGACGCCGACGCGGCTCGTACGGAAGGATGCGCGCCACGGGTTTCGCATCGCGGGTCACCACGATCTCCCCGACGGTGGCCAGCTTGCGTTCGGCCTCCGGCCATTTCAGACGGATGTCACGTACCGACATGCGAGTCATGGACGTCTGCTTAACATGTTTCACGCTGCCGGACCAACGCCGACATTACCGGGCATCACAGCCGGGCGAGCAGCCGGGCTGGAAGCGCACGACGTAGGGGGCGAGCGCCGAGCCGGCGCGGCGGTCTGTCACTGTATTCTGCAAGCCTCAGTGAATCCTCGACCTTCAACTCGCCTCACTGCAGCTCCTCCAGCAGCGCCTTGGGGTCGATCAGATCGCCGGTGTCGAAGCCTTCGGTGAACCACGCGTAGGACCTGGATGGTCAAGTGATCGCTGCCGCATTCTCTCGCCCTGCACGCCCAGTCCTGATAGGCTGCGCCGCACACGACGAGGAGGGCGCCATGAGTACGGTGAATCGCTATCCGATGCCGATCGATCAGATCGACTGGAACGTCCCGGGAAGCTTCGACACCAGGTTCGAGTGGGAATACGAGAACAGCCGCGAGCCGCTCATGAAGCTCTACGAAAAGGGCAAGAACCTGCAGTGGAACACCAACACCCGGATCGATTGGTCGCAAGACCTCGACCCGGAGAACCCGCAAGGCTTGCCCGATGAGTCGGTGTCGATCTTCGGCTCCGATATTTGGAACCGGCTCACCACCAAGGAGAAGGCGAACGTGCGGCGCCACGTCCAAGCGTGGCAGCTGTCGCAGTTCCTGCACGGCGAGCAGGGCGCGCTGGTGTGCACGGCGAAGATCGTCCAGCAGGTGCCGAGCATCGACGCCAAGTTCTACGCCGCGACGCAGGTGATGGACGAGGCGCGCCACGTCGAGAGCTACTCGCGGCTGCTGCACGAGAAGTTCGAGCTGGCCTATCCGATCACGCCGACGTTGAAGCGGCTGCTCAACGACATTCTCACCGATTCGCGCTGGGACATGACCTATC
>CAZCGA010000279.1:0-4100 GCA_964498075.1 uncultured Binatia bacterium (SeqCode)
CGCCAGTGCGGCGAACGGGGCCTTGTCGTCCGGCGGGCGCACTTCCCGCGCTTGGCTGTTCGGGTTGATGCCTTCCACGGCGGCGACGTCGGTCGGTGCGGGCAGGAAGTCGACCACCGCGTCGAGCAGCGGCTGGACGCCCTTGTTCTTGAACGCCGCGCCGCAGATCACGGGGATGACCTTGATGCTCAACGTGGCGTTCCGGATGACCTGACGGATCTCGGTCTCCGAGATCGCACGGCCGTCGAGATACTTCTCCAACACCGCTTCATCGCTGTCCGCCACCGCCTCCAGCAGCTCTTCGCGATACTGCTCGGCGGAGGCTTTGAGCTCCTCGGGAATCTCCTCCGTGCGATAGCGCGCGCCGAGGCTGTCATCGTCCCACAGGATCGCTTTCATGGTGACCAGATCGATGACGCCGCGGAAGTTCTCCTCCGAGCCGATCGGCAGCTGGATGGGTACGGCGTTGGCGCGCAGTCGTTCACGGATCATGCGGACGCCGCGGAAGAAGTCGGCGCCGACGCGGTCCATCTTGTTGATGAAGGCGATCCGCGGCACGCGGTACTTGTCGGCCTGTCGCCACACGGTTTCAGACTGTGGCTCGACGCCGCCGACCGAGCAGAAGACCGCGACCGCTCCGTCGAGGACGCGCAGCGAGCGCTCGACCTCGATGGTGAAGTCCACGTGTCCCGGGGTGTCGATGATGTTGATGCGGTGATCGCGCCACGTGCAGGTCGTCGCGGCCGAGGTGATGGTGATGCCGCGCTCCTGCTCCTGGACCATCCAGTCCATGGTGGCGGTGCCTTCGTGAACCTCACCGATCTTGTAGGTGATGCCCGTATAGTAGAGAATGCGCTCGGTCGTCGTCGTCTTCCCGGCATCGATGTGAGCCATGATGCCGATGTTGCGAGTTCGTTCGAGCGGGACTTTTCGAGCCATACCGTTTGCGTGAGTGCGGCGACCGGGGGCCGGTCAATCCGCGCTCACCTCATCCTTTTTCTCGCTACCACCGATAGTGGGCAAAGGCCTTATTGGCCTCCGCCATGCGGTGCGTGTCTTCCTTCTTCTTGATCGCGGCGCCGCGATTGTTCGCGGCATCCAGCAGCTCACCGGCCAAACGCTCCGCCATCGACTTCTCGCTGCGGCCGCGGGCATGGGCCACGAGCCAGCGCATCGCCAGCGACACGCGGCGCGCCGGGCGGACTTCAATGGGAACCTGGTACGTCGCGCCGCCGACGCGGCGCGAGCGCACTTCGACGACTGGCTTGACGTTGTCCAGCGCCCGCTTGAACAGCCCGAGCGGCTCTTCCTTGGCGCGCTCGCCGATGAGATCGAGGGCACCGTACAGGATGTGCTCGGCGGTGCTCTTCTTCCCACAGTTCATCATGGTATTGATGAACTTCGCCACCATGCGATCGTGGAACTTCGGGTCGGGCAAAAGCTCCCGACGCCGCACTTCTCCTTTGCGCGGCATACGTTCTTCGTTCCTATCGGTTCACTTGGGGCGTTTTGCCCCGTACTTCGAGCGCCCTTGTCTGCGATCCTGCACGCCGATGGAGTCGAGCGTGCCGCGAATGATGTGGTAGCGCACGCCGGGCAGATCCTTCACGCGCCCGCCGCGGATCAGCACCACCGAGTGTTCCTGCAGGTTGTGTCCGATCCCCGGGATGTAGGTCGTGACCTCGATCCCGTTGGTGAGGCGGACACGCGCCACCTTCCGCAACGCGGAGTTCGGCTTCTTGGGGGTGAGGGTATAGACGCGCGTGCAGACGCCGCGCTTTTGCGGCGACCGTTGCAGGGCCGGCGCCGCCATCTTGCGGCGTTGCGTCGCCCGCCCGTACTTCACCAGCTGGTTGATCGTCGGCATCGCTGTGTACTACGCTCTCTGGCTCCCAAGAATGGAATCGGAATTTGTATGAGAACGGTGCGTTTCTGTCAAGGGTTCACCCCTCGATCGCCTCGGCGACGACCGGCACCGGCTCTTGTCCGCCTTCCTCCTCCGCGCCTTCGACGACCAGCTCCATCTTCGAGTACTTGAGCACGCCCGTCCCGGCCGGGATGAGCCGGCCCATGATCACGTTCTCCTTCAAGCCGATCAGGTGATCCACCTTGCCGTTGATCGAGGCTTCGGTGAGCACCTTGGTGGTCTCCTGGAAGGAGGCGGCGGAGATGAAGCTGTCGGTCGACAGGCTCGCTTTGGTGATGCCGAGCAGCAGCGGCTCAGCGATGGCCGGCTCGCCCGCCGAAGCGATCACCTTCTGGTTCTCTTCCTCGAAGCGCCACTTCTCCACCTGGTCGCCGATGAGGAACTCGCTGTCTCCCACCTCCTTGATCCGCACGCGGCGGAGCATCTGGCGAACGATCACCTCGATGTGCTTGTCGTTGATGCGCACGCCTTGGAGCCGATAGATCTCCTGGACCTCGTCCACCAGGTACTTCGCCAGGGCCTTCTCGCCGAGGATGGTGAGGATGTCGTGCGGGTTGGAGGATCCGTCCATCAGCGGCTCGCCGGCGCGGACGTGGTCGCCCTCGTGCACGCCGATGTGCTTGCCTTTGGGGATCAGGTACTCGCGCGGCTCGCCCACTTCCGGCGTGACGACCACCTTGCGTTTGCCCTTGGTGTCCTTGCCGAAGGACACGGTGCCGTCGATCTCGCTGATGACCGCGAACTCCTTCGGCTTGCGCGCTTCGAACAGCTCGGCGACGCGTGGCAAGCCGCCGGTGATGTCCTTGGTCTTGGTGGTTTCGCGCGGGATCTTGGTCATGACGTCGCCGGCAGCGAGCGGCTGCCCTTCGGTGACGTGGATGTGCGCACCGACCGGAAGGAGATAGCGGGCGAACGCCTCGGAACCGGGGAGCCGCAACGTCCGGCCCTCCTTGTCCTTGATCGACACGCGGGGGCGCTTGTCCAGATCCTTGCAGTCGATGATCACCTTGGTGGAGAGGCCGGTGCGCTCATCGACCCTTTCTTCCATGGTGACGCCTTCGAGGATGTCACCGAACTTCACGATCCCCGACACCTCCGTGAGCATGGGGATGGTGTACGGATCCCATTCCGCCAATAGCTCGCCGGCCTTGACTCTGACGCCGTCCTTCTTCTTCAACTTCGCGCCGTAGACCATGAGATAGCGTTCGCGCTCGCGCTCGCGGTTCGGCTCCGGCCGCTCGACGATCGCAACCTCTCCGTTGCGGTTCATGACGACCAAGTCACCGTCCTTGTTGGTCACGGTGGACAGATTGATGAACTTGAGGAGCCCGTCGTTGCGGGCCTCCAGGGTCGTCTGCTCGGCGCGCCGGCTGGCGGTGCCGCCGATGTGGAAGGTCCGCATGGTGAGCTGGGTGCCCGGCTCGCCGATGGACTGAGCGGCGATCACGCCGATCGCCTCGCCCAGGTTCACCATGTGCCCGCGGGCCAGGTCGCGGCCGTAGCAGCGGATGCAGACGCCTTGGCGGGACTGGCAGGTGAGCACGGAGCGAATCTTCACGCGCTCGAGGCCGCTTTCTTCGATGTGCTTCACCAGCTCCTCGTTGATCTCCAGGTTCGCGCGCACGATGACGTCGTTGGTGAACGGATCGCGGATGTCTTCGAGGGCGACGCGGCCGAGGACGCGGTCGCCGAGCGCTTCGATGACCTCGCCGCCTTCGACGAGCGGCGACATCTCGATCCCGTCCATCGTTCCGCAGTCTTCCTCGGTGATGATCGAGTCCTGCGCGACGTCGACGAGGCGACGGGTCAGGTACCCGGAGTTGGCGGTCTTCAGTGCGGTATCGGCCAATCCCTTGCGGGCGCCGTGCGTCGAGATGAAGTACTGCAGCACGGTGAGGCCCTCGCGGAAGTTGGCGGTGATGGGCGTCTCGATGATCTCGCCGGACGGCTTGGCCATGAGGCCGCGCATGCCGGCGAGCTGGCGAATCTGTTGGGCGCTACCGCGGGCGCCGGAGTCCGCCATCATGAAGATGGGGTTGAAGCTGGAGCCCTGCTGCTTGTGCCCCTTCTCGTCGACCACGGTCTCGGTCTGCAGCTCGCGCATCATTTCGTCGGCGATGCGGTCGGTGACTTCCGCCCAGATATCGACGACCTTGTTGTAGCGCTCGCCGTC
>CAZCGA010000279.1:4110-4637 GCA_964498075.1 uncultured Binatia bacterium (SeqCode)
ATCAGCCCTTGATTGTACTGCTCCTCGATCTCGCGTACGTCGCTGTGCGCCGCTTCCAGGAGCTTCGCCTTGTGGGCGGGGATCACCATGTCCTTGATGGCGATCGAGATACCGGCGCGGGTGGCGTATTCAAAGCCGAGGTCCTTGAGCTTGTCGGCGAAGATGACGGTCGCCTTGTTGCCCGCGAAGCGGTAGGCGAGCTCGATGAGCGTGCCCATCTCCTTCTTCTTCATCACTCGATTCACTTCCGTAAAGGCAATCTCGGGCGGCACGATCTCGTACATCAAGACGCGGCCCACCGTGGTCTCGACGCGCGTCCCGTTGAGCCGCACGTTGACCGGCGCCTGCAGATCGACTTCGCCCTGATCGTAGGCGATGCGTACCTCCTCGAAGTTCGAGAAGCGCTTGCCGGCACCGAGCGCGCCCGGCCGTTCGCGGGTCATGTAGTAGAGGCCGAGGACGATGTCCTGCGTCGGCACGATGATCGGCTTGCCGTTGGCCGGCGACAGGATGTTGTTGGTCGACAT
>CAZCGA010000280.1:0-4627 GCA_964498075.1 uncultured Binatia bacterium (SeqCode)
GCTCAGTGGGCCGCCACCGAAGTTTGCGGTTCCCTGGAAGTGACCCGCCACTACGAAGTTACCGTCGCGATCCGCGGCCATGGCTCGGCCCGCGACTCCGAGCAGGTTTGTCCAGCGCAGCTGGCCGCCGGCAACGGGAATGATGCATGCGGGCGTGTTCGTGCTAGCCACATTACTTCTGCTCGACTCGTTCCCCGCATTGTCGATGGCGGAGATCGCATAGGAATATACGGTGGAAGCCGTCAGTCCCGTGTCAGTCAGCGACGTCGGAGACGGAGGCAATTGCCTCACTGTTCCGTTGCGAACGAGCTTGTAGCCCCTGAGCCCAGATCCGCCGCTATCGCTCGACGGATTCCACGTGAGCCCCGTCTGACTACACGACTGCGGCGAAGCCGTCAGCCCCGTTGGGACCGACGGCGCGACTGTGTCGACGATCGGGCAGATGGGCGTAGTGGCTCTTCCCGGCCCGCCCGGCGGAGAGACGTTGCCTTGATTGTCGACAGCCGTGACCGTGTAGGCATAGGCCGTCGATGGTGCCACGCCTCCATCGGCAAGCGATGTCGAAGGCGCTACCACGTTCGCCAGGAAGACGCCGTTCCGGTACACACGATATTGCCCCAGTCCAGAACCACCGGTGTCGGTGGACGCGTTCCAGGTGACGTTGATACGCTGACAGCTAGTGGGGATCGCCGTCACCGGGGCCGGCGCCGAAGGGGCGGCCTGATCGCTGCAGCTGGGAGTCTCGACCAGCGCCCTGCCGCTCGGCCGCGAGGCGTTTCCGGCTCCGTCTACGGCCCGAACCGTCCACGAGGACTGTGTCGCGGCGGGGGCGGTCAAGGACGTGGATCTGACGGCGGCAGGCACCTCCTGCACTAGCTGATTGTCTAGATAGACTCTGTAGAGTTGCAGACCAGACCCACCTCGGTCGGAAGACGCCGTCCAGGAAAGGGCGACCCGGTTGCAGCTGACTGCCTGACCACTGAGGCGTGGCGGAGAAGGGGGGGTTGTGTCGCGGCACCCTGCCAGCCCGATTGTTACCAAAGCAGCAACGAGTATGGAGCTACGACTGCCAGTCATCGATCCCACGGAACCACTTCGGGGCGCGACGCGTGTATCAGTCCAGACGCGTAGCCGCAACGAGTGAATTCGAAAAACTGAAGTCGCCCGCCGTCGCACCGCTATCGTCCGCTCCATCCCACCGCCTTTGCCCTTCTGGATGCGCCCTTTCAGAAACCGGACCGAAGTCCTGTTTCGACGGCTACACCCTATTCCCCGAGCAAGTGGAATGCCTCGCCGCGATCGGATGGGAAGAGCCTCCCCTCGGCAGGAACGCCAGTCGGCGCAGGCCTGCACGGCCACAGTCGCCGATGTGCGACATCGGGCGCAACGGGTTCGCCCGGATAGCCCTGCGACCTTGGGCTACGTTCCAAGGGTAATCGATAAGACCTGCGGGGGCTATCGATAAGACCCTCGGGCAACCGTCCTGAAGACGATGCCCATCTCCGTAGGTCATGGCGCGTATCGGTGGTTGGGCCGTGCCCGCGAATGCAGACGAGGAGGCCAATGTGAACGCATTGGCACATTCGTTGCGCATCGGTCTGACCTTGACGGAATTGAACGTCCGCTGATCCGTTCGTAACGCTCAACCTGCAAGGAGACCCTCCAACTTGCTCTGAGTTTCTGCTCTCGCCACGCGAGCGCTGTGTAGGCGCCGCCTTTGCACAGCGCGTTCCGCCATACCGACGAGACGGGAGATTCCCCACCGAATTGCCGCGAGATCGCGTGCAGGTCGTTCATGAGCTGACGCCGGGGACTTCCGGGGATGTGGCAGGGGAAGTCCGATTTTTTGGGAATCGAGAGGCGGAGGACCGCACATGAGCAAACAGGCACGAAGACGGGATAGGATGGTGGCGAGGAATTGCCGTGCGCTGCTGGCGCTTGTTGCGACGCTCCTTTCCACCTCGTTGACCCACGCCACACCACTAGCACGGCAATGCCGCCAGGCGTGTGCCGATGCCATCGATTCGTGTGTCGCGGAAGGCAATCGAAGGCACGCGTGTCGGAAGCAACTGCTTCGTGCCTGCAAGCGTCAAGGGATCGAGGTATGTCTCAGCGCGGCCGAGGCATCGACGGACGATATCACTGCGCGCGTAGCCCGGGAGACTCTCAGGGCGCCGAGCAACGTCACCGCCGTCGCGGTCTCGAGCAGCAGGATTCAACTCTCCTGGGTGGACAACGTCGATCGCGAGACCGGACAGCTCATCGAGCGAACCGAGAATCCGGCTAGCGGCTTCAACCCTCTCGTGACCGTCGGCCGCAACGTCGAGTCCTACCTCGACGGGAACCTTCCAGCCGGGAGGACGTTCTACTATCGACTTCGTGCCTACATCCGGAACGAGAGGGTCTCTCCGTACTCGGAGGTCGTCAGCGCCACGACTCCGGTCGCCGGCGATACCACACCGCCGTCCACGCCCACTGGCTTGAGCGCCTCGGCCGTAGGCTGCACACAGATCGCCGTCTCCTGGAGTCCTTCGAGCGACGTTGGCGGCTCCGGCCTGGCGGGCTACTGGGTCTTGCGGAACGGCGCCGTTGTGGGGGCTGTGAACGCGCCGGCCACGTCCACCACCGATACTGGTCTCGCCGCGTCGACGTCGTACACCTATCAGGTGGTGGCGCTCGACAATGCGAGGAACATGTCCGCACTGAGCATCGCGCGCAGTGCCACGACGCCTGCGTGCGTGACCTCAACCACCGCGACGACCGCGGCTTCCACATCCACGACGACCTCCACGACGCCGGCCTCCACGTCCACGACGACCTCCACGACGCAGCCGCCTGCTCCGAACCAGCCGCCGGTGTCGAACGCAGGGCCGAACCAGTTCAGCCAGACGCTGATCTCCCTCAGCTTCGACGGGAGCGGGGCGTTCGATCCTGACGGCACTATCGTGTCGTATGCTTGGAGCTTCGGAGATGGGGGGGCAGCCTCGGGTCGCACCGTGTCTCATGCGTACGCCAGCGCAGGGTCATACATCGTAACTCTCACGGTCACCGACAACGGCGACCGCACTGCCACGGACACGGCGACGGCGAGCATCGCCAATCGTATTCCGACGGCCGCTGCTGGACCTGATCAGACGGCGACAGTCGGAATAGCCGCCAGCTTCAATGGGGCAGGCTCGAGCGATGCCGACGGTACAATCGCCTCCTACGCATGGACGTTCGGCGACGGCAGCTCCGCAACAGGCCCTGTCGTCAGTCACACATATGCCGCGCCTGGAACCTATACGGCGTCTCTCACGGTCACTGACAACGTCGGCGCGACGGCCACGGACACTGCGACGGTAACCGTGACGGCTCCTCCAAGCAGCAGTGGTCAGCTACTCTGGAGGAAGACGCTCGGAGTCGCGGGCCGAGGCATGGCCGCGGATCGCGACGGTAACTTCGTCGTGGCGGGTCACTTCCAGGGAACCGCAGACTTCGGTGGCGGCCCACTGAGCAGCGCGTTGGGCAGTTCTGACGTGTTCCTGGCGAAGTACTCGGCGGCAGGGGCCCACCTGTGGTCCAAGCGCTTTGGCGCCGCGGGCGCGGAGATGGTCAAGAGCATGGCCTTGGATGCCAACGGCAACATCGTCGTGACCGGGTCCTGCAATGGCACGGCCGACTTGGGCACGGGCCCGGTGGCGAGTGCGGGGAGCAACGACATCTTCGTGGCGAAATACTCACCTGCTGGTGCTCCGCTGTGGTCGAAGATCATCGGAGGCACCTTGGATGATGGCGGCTACGGGGTCGCCGTTAACGCCGCCGGCGACCCGATCGTGACGGGGTTCTTCCACGGCGCGGTCAACTTTGGCGGCACGATGCTGAGCAGCACACGGGGTGGCCGCGAGACGTTCGTCACCAAGCTGGCAGCAGCCGATGGGGCCGTGCGGTGGGCGGTGCGGTTCCCCAGCCCCAGCGATAGTGCGGGGTGGGATGTGGCGGTGGACTCGGCGGGTGATGTGGTGGCCGCGGGCACCTTCCTGGGTGCGGTGGAATTCGGCGGCGGCGCCTATGTCCGCACCGCGGGGTACACGGACGTCTACCTGGTCAAATTGTCGGGGGTGTCGGGGACTCATGTCTGGTCGATGGCGCTCGGGGGTACCCGCGACGACAGTGTGAGTCGGGTCGCGGTAGGCCCCAGCGGGAACATCGTCGTGACCGGATGGTTCTACGATACGGTCAATTTCGGGGGGAGCCCGCTGACCAGCACCGCCGGGAGTACGGATGTGTTCGTGGCCCAGTATTCCCCTGCAGGGGCGCATCAGTGGTCGCGACGCATCGGCAGCACCTCTGATGACACGGCCTCCGGTGTGGTGATCAACGGCGATAGCGTGGCGGTCGTTGGGTCTTTCGGGGGCACCATAGACGCGGGCGGTGGATCGCTGACGAGCGCCGGCTATCGAGACCTCTTCGTGGCCAAGTACAGCTCGACCGGCACGCACCGGTGGTCCAAACGCTTCGGGGGCCCGAGCGACGACTTCGTGTATGCGCTGGCGATGGACCCGAGCGGCGGGCTGGGGGTCACGGGGTGGCTCACGGATACCGGCGCCTACCAAGCCGTCCTCCTTAGCCTCGCGCCGTAGCGCCT
>CAZCGA010000281.1:0-4533 GCA_964498075.1 uncultured Binatia bacterium (SeqCode)
TGCAGGCGGCGATGCCGAGCGCGGCGGCCTCGCGGTCGTCCGGCAGCTCGCGCAGCAGCGCGCGTACGCGCCCCCAGTGGTGCAACGCGGCGGCGACGTCGGTGCGCGCCACCCACTCGGCCGCGCGCCGGTGCCAGCGCGCGGCGCTGAGCGCATCACCGGACTCCTCGAAGTGGTGCGCGAGCAACGCGGCCCGTTCGTCGAGGTGCTCGGCGTGTTGCTGCTCGATCGCGCGCGCCACCGCGGCGTGCACCGAACGGCGTCGCTCGCGCAGCTGGCTGCCGAGCGCAACTTCCTGGGTCAGCGGATGCTTGAACGAGTACTCGGCGACCGGGTAGATCGCCTGCTCGTGGATGAACTCGGCGCGCCGCAGCGCCGCCAGCGCCGCGGCCAGGTCGGTCTTCGTAGGGGCGGGCCTTGTGCCCGCCCTGTCTGACTCAGCCGAGAAGAGGGCACCCACAAGGGGTGCCCCTACGTCAACGATGACCTGTTGGAGAATCGGTTCGCTGAACTCCTTGCCGATCACCGCGGCGGTCTGCAGCAGCCGCTTCTCGCGCTCCGGCAGCCGATCGATGCGCGCCGCCAGCACCGCCTGCACGGTCGCCGGCACCTCGAGTCGCTCGATCGGCGTCACCAGCCGATAGGCGCCGCGGGTGCCTTCGAGATGCCCCGACTCGATCAGCGATTGCGCCACCTCCTCGGTGAAGAACGGATTGCCGCCGGTACGCGCGTGGATCGGGCCGACCAGCGCAGCGATGCTCGGGTGGCTGCCCAGCAGATCCCCGAGCAACTCGGCGATCGCGTCGCGGCCGAGCGGCGTCAGCGGGATCTGGCGGTACCACGACTTCTGCATCCACTCGGCGCGGTATTCCGGCCGGAAGCTCAGGAGCAACAGATTCCGGCTGCCGGCTCGCGCATCGACCATGTGATCGAGGAACTCGCCGCTCGCGCCGTCGAGCCAGTGCAGGTCCTCGATCAACGTCACGGTCGGACGTGTCTCGCTCACGGTCTGGATCACCTGGCGCATCACGGCGAGGAGCTGGCGCTGGCGCGCCTCCGGGTCGAGGCGCGGCGCCGGGCGCTGAGGATCGGCGACGCCGAGGAAGTCGAAGAGCAGCGGCAGCGCCTCGGCGAAGCTCTGGTCGAGCAGCACCATGCGCCCGGCGATCTTCTCGCGCGCGCTGCGATCGTCGTCCTCGAGCGTGATGCCGAAGTAGGCGCGGAACACCTCGAGGATCGGAAGGAACGGGATGTTGCGGCCGTGCGCGACGGCGCGCCCTTCGTAGACGTTCATGCCGCGCGCGCGGCAGCGTTCGAGGAACTCGAAGCAGAGGCGGCTCTTGCCGGTGCCCGCCTCGGCCACCACGCCGACCACCTGGCCGTTGCCCGCGGCCGTCTGCGCGACCGCGTCCTCCAGGGTGCGGAGGTCCGCGGCGCGCCCGACGAAGCGCGAGAGACCGCGGGCGCGCGCGATGTCGAAGCGCGTGCGCGCCGCGCCGAGGCCGAGGAGGCGATGGACTCGCACCGGCTCGGCGACGCCCTTCACGCGGAACTCGCCGAGGTCTTCCAGCGCGAAGTATCCACCGACCAGCGCAGCCGTCGCCGCGGTCAGGTAGCAGGAGTCGGGCGAGGCGAGCGCTTCCATGCGCTGCGCGAGCCCCACGGTGTGCCCTTGCGCCGTGTAGTCCATGCGCAGGTCGTCGCCGATCCTGCCGACGACGACCTCGCCGGAGTTGAGGCCCATGCGGGTCGAGAAGCCGACGCCATGCTCGCGCTTCACCTCGGTGGCGTAGCGGGCGATCTCGTCGCGCAGGTGCAAGGCCGCGTAGCACGCTCGCTGGGCGTGATCCTCGTGCGCGATCGGCGCGCCGAACAGCGCCATAATCCCGTCGCCGGTGAACTTGTCCACGAACCCCTCGAACCGTTCCACGCCCTCCGACAGTATCTGGAAGAAGCGGTTCATGATTTGCGACCACTCTTCGGGATCGAGCTGCTCGGCCAGCTCCATCGACCCCTTCACGTCGGCGAACAACACTGTCAGCTGCTTGCGCTCGCCTTCGAGGGCGGATTTCGAGCGCAGGATCTTGTCGGCCAGGTGCTTCGACGTGTAGGAGCGGGGTGCGCGGGAAGTCTCCGACTGCACTTCGGGAGCGCCAACGTCAACCGGGTGTGCGCACCTGGGGCAGAATCGCGCCTCACCGGGAAGCTCCGCTCCGCAACGGCTGCAGACACCGCCGAGAGGCGCTGCGCAGTGCATGCAGAAGCGCGCCTCGGCGGGATTCTCACCGTCGCAGCAGCCGCAGCTTCTCACGGTGGGCCCTCCAGCTCCTTCGCCAGCCGCTCCGCGTGCCCCGTGGCGCCGATCGCAGTGAAGAGGCGGTGGGCTTCGCGGAGCTCGCGCTCATGGGCGATGGCGTCACCGTTGAGGCGCACCAGCTCGGCCCGCACCTCGTGGACGTGGGGCTCGTAGACCCGCGCCTGCGTCTGCTGCACGAGGGAGAGACAATTTCCTAGCGCGGATTCGATGTCGTCCCGCGCCTCTCCGCCGGTTCGACGTAGAAGCACGCGCGCCAGGGTGAGGTGCGCTTGCGCCTCCCAGACCGGAGTCTTCCTGCGCCTGCCGGTCTCGATTGCCTCCTCGGCCAGGCGCTGTGCCCGCTCCGCCTCCCCGGCGCCGAGGCGAGCCTCGGCCAGGTGCGCGAGGAGTTGGGCCTCGATCGTGAGCCAGACGTGCGTCTCCCGGGCGGTCCGGAGTGCGAACTCGAGATACTCGACGGCCGCGTCCCATTCGCCGGCGAGAGTGAGGGCGACCCCGAGTTGCTGGTAGGCCCAGACGCGAGAGAGCTGGCTGCCGCACTTCTCGGCGATGTCGAAGCCTCGGCGAGCGTGCGAGCACGCACCCTCGGTGTCGCCGGCCAGCACTCGGTTTATGGCCCACACGCACTCCGTCCAACCCTGGGACTCGATGGTCGACCCACGCGTTTTCTCCTCGCCCTCGCGCAGCGAGTCCGCCGCCGCGCCGAGGCGCCCCATCTCGCTCCACACCCAGGCACGACGAGCGATCGACCACGTCGCAGGGAGTCCCATGACGATGGTCCCGGGTTGGAGGGCGCGACCGAGATCGACGTAGCCGTCGCAGAGTGCCGCTGCCTCCGGCAGTCGTCCGGTAAACTGAAGGCGGTCGACCATCGGCTCCTGGACGGTAAAGCGCAACTCGGGGTCCTGGCTCGCCTTCCCCAGCTCGAACGCCTCTGCGAGCTCGTCCACGGCGCCGGAGAGGTCCCCGAAGGTCGAATAGAGCCCGGCGAAATTGATGAGCAAGAGCACCCGGGAGCGCAGGTCTCCCTGCCGTGCCGCCAGCTCAAGGCCCTCTGCCAGGATGGCCCTCGCCTTCTGATCCTCCATTCCCATCCTCATTCCCCACACCAGGAGGAAGATCCCCGCCTCGAGCAGGAGCGCCGGCGCCTCCTCTGATTCCTGAGCCTCGACCAGCAGCGCCCACACCCGGGACCAGTGCCGCGAGGCGTCGGCCGGGTTGTCGAGGCCGCACCAACGAGCCGCACGTGCGTGCCAGCGAGCGCCCATCGCGGCGTCTCCTGCCAGCTCCCAGTGGTGTGCCAGCAGCGCGGCGCGCTCGTCGAGGCGGTCGGCGTCGACCTCCTCGACGGCGCGCGCCACGGCCGCGTGGATACGGGCGCGCCGCTCCCCGAGCTGGGATCCGTAGGCCACCTCGTGCGTCAGCGGGTGCTTGAAAGCGTACTCGGCCTCCGGGTACAGCGCCTTCTCGAAGAGGAACTCCCCGTGCACCAGTGCGGCGAGTGCGCCTGCCAGCTCCGCCGCCGGGAGCGTCGCCACGCGCTGCAGGATGGGTTCGGGGATCTCCTTCCCGATCACCGATGCGGTCTGCAGCAGCTGCTTCTCGCGCTCGGGGAGCCGATCGATGCGCGCGGCGAGCACCGCCTGCACCGCGCCCGGGATCTCAAGTTGCTCAACCGGCACAACGAGGTGATACGCACCGCGGGTGCCTTCGAGCCCTCCGTTCTCGACCAGCGACAGCACGACCTCTTCGATGAAGAAGGGATTGCCGCGCGTCCGCTCATGGATCTTCTCCGCCAGCCCTGCCAGAGAGACATCGCGGCCGAGGAGATCCGCCAGCAGCTCCGCGGTCGCCTCGCGCCCGAGCGGCAGGAGCGGGAGCTGGCGGTAGGACGGCTTGCTCATCCAGTCGGCGTGATACTCGGGCCGGAAGTTGACGAGCAGGAGCGTCCGGGTCCCGCTCGCGGCCTCGACCACCTGTGCGAGGAAGGCGTCGCTGCCGGCGTCGATCCAATGCGCGTCGTCGATGAGCAGCACTCGCAGCTCACGCTGGCTGCGGGCTTGGGTGAGGTGCCGGACGAAGGCGATGAGCTGCCGCTGGCGCGCCTCGGGGCTCATGCTCGGTGCCGGGCGCTCTGGATCGGGGACGCCGAGGAAGTCGAACACGAGGGGCAGCAGCTCTTGAAAGCTCGCGTCGAGGAGCAGCAGCTCGCCGGC
>CAZCGA010000282.1:0-1894 GCA_964498075.1 uncultured Binatia bacterium (SeqCode)
AGGTGCTCGAGCTGCAACCCGGCGAGACTGCTTCCTGAAGGCAACCACGAAACTTCAGCGCTCGCCAAAATTGACCCAGGGATGCTCGCCAGAAGTGGACCACCTGATTTCCCGCTGATGACCCGAGCATCTCGGGATGCTCACGAAGCGGCCCTGCGGCATCTGTCGCCATTGGTTTGTGCCCGACCGGCGCGTCGGCCGTCGCCAGCGCGCGTGTTCGGCGTCGGCCTGTCAGATCGCTCGCCGGGCGCGGACGCAAGCCTCCTGGCGTCGACGTAATCCCGACTACTTCATCGCGCATCGTGTCCAGCGCCGCCGGCTGCAGGCCGGCGAGGCCCAGGGCGGCGTTCCGCCGCTGGTGCTCCCGCCGCCCCTGTCGCAGCTCCCGTGGGATCTCGCGCAGGAGGAATTCGGCGTCGCCGGCACCGATTTCCTCGGGCATCTCGGTCGAGTCTTGCTCGGGGCCGCGCAAGACCAGAAGGCGGCCCAAGTGATTGATGCCACAGGAGAAGCGGTCCGACTTCCCCCGTGAGTCGCACAAGACCAGTAGACCGGTCAAGTGTCTGACGGTATTGGGCTTGGCGGCCGACTTCCCCCGGACCGCGTGCAAGACGTGATCGGCGCGGTGCCAGAGTCAGCCCCGTCGAACGGACGGGCCGTGGAGTTGGAATTTCATCAACTGGATCTGCGTTATGAGCGGCTGCGGGTGCGCCAACCGGCGCGCGAGCGCCGGCTCTTGGCGTCGTTGGCCGACGCCGGTCAGCAAACCCCGATCGTGGTCGTGACCCCGGCCGCGACGCACGTCGTCGTGGATGGCCACAAGCGCGTCCGCTGCTTGCGTCGCCTGCACCGCGACACCGTGACCGCCGTCGTGTGGGCGATGCCCGAGCCGGAGGCGCTGATCTTCCGGCAGGTGTTGCACACCGACGCGACCGACAGCGCCCTCGAGCAGGGCTGGCTCCTGCGCACGCTGCACGACGATCACGGCTTGTCGCTGGACCACCTGGCGCGGCGCTTCGACCGGACGGTCAGCTGGGTGTCGCGGCGTCTGAGTCTGGTCCGCACGCTCCCCGCGCCGATTCAGCAGCACGTGCGCGACGGCCAGCTCGTCGCGCACGCCGCGATGAAATACTTCGTGCCGTTGGCGCGCGCCAACGCCGCCGACTGTCTGCGTCTCGTGGACGCGATCGCGCCACACGGGCTGAGCACCCGACAAATCGGGCGGCTCTATCAGGTCTATGTCACCGGTCCCGACGTCACGCGTGAGCTGGTCCTGACCGATCCGTTGCTCGTGCTGCGTATCACCGCCGACACGGCGGATGCGTCGGTGCGCCCGGAGGCGTCCGCGCCGGAGGCGCTGATCACCGACTTGCACATCCTGGGCGCGGTCACGCGACGGGCCCATCGCCGCCTCCACGACGGCGGCGGCTTGCTGCCGCCGGAGCGCACGCGCGCCTGGCGGCTCTTCGACCAGGTCCAGACGGACTTTCACGATCTCCAACGACGCTGTGAGAAGGAGCTGCGCGATGCTCGATCAGGGACTGCGCACGGCGATTTTGAGCTTACAGGCCAAGGGCCACGGGATTCGTCAGATCGCCCGGGCGCTGCAGATCTCCCGTGGGGCGGTCCGGACGGTGCTCAAAGCGGGCAGCCCGACGGTGCCACGGATTGACCGCGCCGAGAAGGCGGCGCCCCACCGCGAGCTGATTCTGGAGTGGTTCGATCGCTGCCGCGGCAATCTGGTCCGCGTCCACGAGGAGCTCGTCAAGCAAGGCGTCACCCTCTCCTACCCCGCGCTGACGGCCTTTTGTCGTCGCCATGCGATCGGCTACGAGCCGCCGGCGCCCGTCGGCCACTACGACTTCGCGCCCGCGCAGGAGATGCAGCACGACAC
>CAZCGA010000282.1:1994-4533 GCA_964498075.1 uncultured Binatia bacterium (SeqCode)
CGGCGCCCGTCGGCCACTACGACTTCGCGCCCGCGCAGGAGATGCAGCACGACACGTCGCCCCACCGCGCCTCGATCGGCGGCGTCGAGCAGCGTGTCGAGACTGCGTCGCTGGTCCTGTGCTACTCGCGCATGCTCTTCTTCCAGGCGTCTCCGATCTTCAATCGATTTGCCTGCAAGGTCTTCCTCACCGACGCGCTCGAGTACCTCACCGGCGCGGCCGGGACGTGCATGATCGATAACACGCACGTCGTCGTCGCGTCCGGCACGGGGGCGCGGATGGTCCCGGCGCCGGAGATGGCGGCCTTCGCCGACCGCTTCGGCTTCGTCTTTCGGGCGCACGAAAAGGGCGATGCGAACCGCTCGGCACGCGTCGAACGGCCCTTTCATTTTATCGAACACAATTTCCTGGCCGGGCGCACGTTTGCCGACCTCGCCGATCTCAACGCGCAGGCGCGCGCCTTCTGCGACACGGTGAACGCCGCCCCCAAGCGGCATCTGCATGCCAGTCCGCGCGAGCTCTTCGCCGCCGAACGCGCGCACCTGCGCCCGCTGCCGCTCTTCGTCCCGGAGGTCTACGCGCTCCATCATCGCCTCGGCGATGTCGAGGGCTACGTCAATGTGCATGGCCACCGCTACTCGGTCCCCTATGCGCTCATCGGTCGCCAGCTCGAGATCCGGGAAACCAAAGATCGGATCGACGTCTACCACGGGCCCCGGCTCGTCGCGGCCCACGCGAAGGTCCTCGGCCGGACCTTCACGCGTGTGACCGTGCCCGAGCATCGCCCGCCACGTGGCGCGCGTCCCAGCACCCAACCGTCGCCGGAGGACCAGGCGCTCGCCCAGGCCGATCCGCCCGTGCCCGCGTATGCCACCGCGCTGAAACAGCGGAGTGCGGGCCGCGGCACGCTGGCCTTGCGTCGCCTGCTCGCGCTGTATCGAGACTACCCGCGCGCCGCGTTGCTCCAGGCCGTCACGCTCGCCAACCACTACGGCCTCTTTGATCTCGATCGCCTCGAACGCCTCACGTTGCGCGTCATCGCCAAGGAGTATTTCATCTTGGCGGAGGACGACGGGGAGCCCCACGCATGACCGACGACATCGAGCAACTCCTCCGGACGCTGCATCTCAAGAAGATCGCCGCGATCGTCGACGACGAGCTGGCGCATGCCGAAAAACACCAGCTCTCCTACGGGGCCTTCCTCGCGCGACTCTTACGGGCGCAGGCCCATCACAGGCACGAGACGGCGCTGGCCTGGCGGATCAAACAGGCGAAGCTGCCCGAGCAGTGGACGATCGAATCGTTTCCCTTTAAACGACAGCCAGGCGTGAACGCCAAGCAGATTCGTGGCCTCGCGGAACTCGAGTTTGTCGCCAAAGCCGAGAACCTCGTCTTCATTGGGCCCACCGGCGTCGGCAAGACGGGGCTCGCCTCCGGCCTCCTCCTGAAAGCGATTCAAAACGGGCATCGCGGCCGCTTCGTCCGCGCGCAAGATCTCTTCGATGAGATGTATGCCTCCCTGGCGGATCGCTCGACGCGGCGCCTCCTCAATACCCTCATCCGGATCGACGTCTTGCACATTGATGAGCTCGGCTATCTCAATCTGAAACCCGAACAGACCAACATCTTTTTCAAACTGATGGAGGAACGCTACCGCCGCCGGCCCACGATTATCACGACGAATTTGGACTACCCCGAGTGGCAAACGTTTCTCGGCAACAAAGCCCTCGTCGACGCCCTCCTCAGTCGGCTCCGGCATCAGTGCCACACCATCCGAATCGACGGCCCCTCCCTGCGGGATCCCCAAGGCTAATTCCACGCTGGCCACGGCCGTGGACGCTGACGCCCCTGTGGCCGCACAGAACGCGCCCACAGCGGCTTGCAAAACCGCACAGCACGCGGTTTCGCACAAGCGTCCACCGCCATTTCTCCGCTGTCCGCAAAGACGACATGAACGCAAGACCGAGTCTCCCAGCGCTCCCGCAATCCCGATCCCAGATCACGATCTCAGGTCCCGTTCGTAAGGTGGGTCATCGGTCGAGAGCAGAAGTGGTCCACTTCTGGCGAGCGGCGAAGTTTACTCGACTTGCGTAAAATACTGGCCCTTTTCGTTCGAGCTGCTGATCGCGGACGCGCGACATCTCGAGCGCGTGCTCACATCTTCATCGATCATTGTCGCCCGCACGGACCACTGTAACGTTCGGTCGCATACAATCTCCGAGCCGTGCGAGTAATGGCCGCGCCGACGGTCCGGTGCCGATGCCCAACAGTGATGCCCGGCGCCTTGAGCGGCTGGGCGCTCGCGCTCATGGTCGGCATCACCCTTGCCGCCTATTTGTTCTCCGCGGTGCATCAGCAGGGCTCCTGGCTTCTGGCTGCGGATTGGCTTGATAACGGCACGTATATCGCGGCATCGAATGCGATTCGTGCTGGCCAGTGGATTACCCCAACGGATACCCCCACGCCGTTCTTCGGCTTTCCATTGGTAATCGCCACCGTGATGCAAGCCACGGCCCTCAATGAATGGGCCGCCGTCATC
>CAZCGA010000283.1:0-4527 GCA_964498075.1 uncultured Binatia bacterium (SeqCode)
AGCCGTCGATCCGCGTGCCTTGCGAGTTGGCGAACTTGAATCCGGCGGCGACGCTCGTTCCGCTGGCGTCAATGACCACCGGTCCCGCACGGTCTGTGGTGCGCAGCCCGAGCGTGTCCGCCGTAAGTGTCAGAACCTGCGGCACAGCTCCGCGGCTGATCGGCGTCACGCCTTCGCGGTAGGTTCCCGGACCCACGATGATCGTGTATCCGTCGAGGGCGAGCTGCGCCGCCTTGGAAATCGTGCGCAATGCGTGATCCCGGTCTGCACCGCTGCTCGTGTCGTTGCCGCCGATGCGGACGTAGCAGGTTCGATCGGGAATCGAGCACGGCGGCGGGGTTGGCGTTGGGGTTGGTACACACCCGCCCAGAGCGACAGCGTCCGCGTCTGCCGCGCCCAACAACGAAGCGTTGATGGCGCCGTCGGCGCCGTCGACCAAGGGGTACTGAGAATTGTCGGGACCAAACCCTATTGGAGAGCCGTTTGTCAGAGGGTAGCACCCCGGCAGCGTGCTGGCTTTGATGCTGAACGTGCAGGTGTAGAGCACGCCATCTGGAATTGTGGTTCGGTTCGCGAGCGACTGCACGAAGACGCGGACGGTCGTGATCGAAGGGTCAGCGCCGGCCGGTAGCTTGCTGACGACGAGTGTCTTCGAGGTCGCAGGATTGATCTTGCAGTCGCTTGGCAACAGGTCGAACAGGTCGCCGGGGTAAGTGATGTCGTTTCCCGTCGCGACAACAGCGACACCGGACGAGCGAATGGTCACCGACACGGCGGCTCTTCCACCAGGCGCACCTGTCGCTGCCCCGATGTCGATATGAACAACCTGCGGCGTTGCGGTGGGCGTGGGTGTCTCCGTCGGAGTCTCGGTTTCCGTTCCTGTCGACGTCGCGGTGGGGGTGGGCGTAACCGTCGGAGTGTTCGTCCCGGTTCGCGTACTTGTTCGCGTTCGGGTTGACGCGAGGGTGCGGGTCGGCGTTCGGGTCGCCGTCGGGGTTCGAGTTGCTGTCGTGGTGCGGGTCTTCGTTGATGTCGGGGTGCGGGTTGGTGGCGGAACCCCGCAGCCGTACAGAGAGTTGTTCGTTGCGGTCACCAGTTCGTCGATGCTGATTGCTTTGTCGTGATTCCGGTCGCCCGCGGTGCACTCGGTAATTCCGACGTTGCCGAGCATGATGCTGACCATATTCAGCAGCTCATCGGCAACCACGACAGCGCCCCCGCGACAGGCGCCAAGGCAGGGGGTAGGCTTCTTCGTCGGTGTTTGAGTGGGCGTTTCTGTCCGAGTCTTCGTCGGCGTTTGAGTCGGTGCACCCGGAGCGAGCGTCGGGCTCACTGACGGTGTGGGTGCGTTCACCACCACGATCTCGCCGTCAATGGCGTCAAGGAACACCGGGTTGCCGTCGCTATCGGCAGCCGCGACGCCGCTGATATGTAGCGCGTAGTGGCCCGGCGCTGCCTGAACTGAGATAGTTGCGCGGCAGCTATACAGAACTCCGTCGCGAATCGGATCGACCGTCCTCGGATTCACGCCGGCAACGACGGCACGCATCGCACCGCAATCGGTGCCGACGGTGCAGGTGCAATCCGGGCGGGGGTCCGGGGGAATGGGGTTCTTGATGCAGCCAGCCTCCTTGATGAAGGAGAAGAACGCTTGCTCGGCGATCCCCGCGCCGATCGTGCAATCCGGTCCCGGCGCCAGCTGGCAGGTTTCACCGCTCGGGCAGTCCCTATTCAAGGTGCACAGCACCGAGGGCGTGGCGCTGCAGGTGCCGAATCCGGTCGCGCCCACGGCCGGCGGCGTGTTGGCGGGATCGAAGGTGATATCGTTGAGCGTGCCGGCGATCACGCGCCCATGAGCGCCAAGCGTCACGTCAAAAGCTACTTGTTCACCGGGCGTGCCGGCGACCGAGCCAACCGCAATGCCGCCCGCAACTGCTGGCGTCAATGGGCTGAGCGTTCCGTCTGAGGTTGTACTGTTCCCGTTCTCGCAGCCGCCGGCGACACTCCGGGTGCAGAACAGGCCCGCCCAGGGTTCGTTACCGACCAGCGGCAGGGGGGAAGCGACGGCTGATTGGAAGCACAGAATTGAGCAGCTCATCAGGCCGAAGCGCAGGCTTATGGACATCTGTTGTAGTCCCCCTCTGCAAGGACGGGCGATGGAATGCTTGCTGGAGGAAACAGCGCAACCGGATGACACGACTGCCCTCCGGCTGTCAAACGGTACCGCGCCCCGGTACTGTCTGAATTCAGACATTCGTCGGCCCAGCGTACGCAAGGCTGCGACTGGATGATGCGCCGATAGCGACGGATTGCGCCCTCCTGCGGGGCAGCTACGAGTGGCTCGCGACCTTTGCCGATCCGGTGCGGGCCCAAAGTGCCATTGATCGCTTCACCAGCAATGCGTTCGACCTCATCATTGACGGCGAGTCGTACCGCCGCCGCCTCAAGCCCATGCTGGCGAGTGCCGAGAAAGGCGGAAAACCCGCATGAGTTCGTCCGTGGCGCTCACGCCTTCCCTGTGCGTCGGCTCCGCGGTGGGCAGCCGGAAGTGCCACGAGCAGCCGCTCTTCCCAGCCACGCGTCTCTGAGCGGCCTGCTCTACAGACGCGGGCCACCGCGATCGGTCCCGGGATACTCCATCGCCTCGACTCGGTAGCGGCGTCTCCGTTTCAAGACGACGGCGCATTCGCGCCAAGGGTCAATGAAATCAAAAGCGAGGAAAGGAGGACTCGATCATCCGCACTGGACAGGAGACGAGTTTCAGCTTACAGGCCCCGCAGAATCTCCGCCCGCTTCTGCTCGACGCTGCGGCGCTGGCGGTGGCGCGGGCAGGCATTCTGAAACAAGCCGGCTTGCCGAAGCAGTTCTGAGCCGGGGCCGCCCGGCGGGCGGGCTCGCGATCCGGGGGCTGGACCGGCGCGCAGGTACTCAGTCACCTACGCTGCGGCGCCGGGCTTTTCGAGGCGTTCGGCAATCACCTTGAACGGCGCCACCGCCGCGGCAGCGGCCGGTAAGACCCCGTTCAAAGCCAGCATCTCGGGAACCATCACGTGGAGTTTCTCGCACAGCGCTTCAATGGTGTCCGCTTCGGTCACCAAACCGGGCACGTCGTCGCTGGTAGCCACCCACACCGACGCTTCATCGTCCCACAGGGCACGAATGACGTAAGGCTCCCGCCCCACGGTCGTCACCGCAACACCTCTTCCAGCGTCCCACGCTCGAAACAGCTCTCCAGGAAGAACACGAGCGCATCGATCAGATTCTGGCGCGCCTCTTCCTTTGTGTGACCTTGGGAGTGAACGTCGAGCAACGGGCAGGATGACACGTACCACTTGCCCTTCTTGCGGACCTTGGCGGGAAGACGGAACTCCATACCGATCTGCATGCCGATCACCAGTGGGTGGATTCTACGCGTTGACCATCTCTTTCTGCAAGGGCGCTCCGAGGAGACACAGAGGGGAACGCGAGTCCGTCCTTTACCGATTCGATGCGCCCAGCGAGCGGTCGCTGGCGCACTCTCCGAGGGAAGAGCAAGCACGCCCCGGGGCGATTCGAATGCCCGACTCTCCGGTTCGTAGCGAGGCGCAGTGATCTCCGTGGCGCGCTGCTCGCCGGCTTCGCCACACCGGCCGAAAGGGGTGACGGCCATTGCGCGTCGACGGTGCGTGCCTGAGCGCCACCGTCCGCGGCGTGCGCCGTCAGTAGGACTTACGCAGCTTTGTGGTGGAGGTATCCGTAGGTGTGCGAAACGAGCCACCCGGATGTCGGACGGCGCGTGGACTCGGTGAGTATCCCAACCACCGACGCCATCAGCGCGGCGATCATCGTCCAGGCGAACACCGCTCCAACCGCCGGCCACACCGGTACACCGATACCGAGACCGCTCATCACTGGAGACAGCATCAATTCTGGAAACGCGAACATCTCAATACCCTCCTCTTGCCGTGGCGCTCAGCCGCTACTTGTGGGACAGCAACACCGACACGCTCGAAACGATCATCAATGCCATCATCGCCCAGATCATCGGGGCCAACTGTGCCGTCATGTCCAGTGTCATCGTCGTTTCCTCCTGGCTGATCCGAGACGCAAGCGAGGTGCCAGAGCGGAAATGCCGCCGGTGTGCGCTGCTTCACGCTAGCGCCGCAGTGGCCGTGCTGCGTTACTGCAAACCTTCTGTTGCAGCTCGCCTCACGCACCTTTGCCCTTGCCGATTCCCCGGTCGGGGCTAGATCGGCTTAGCTGCTCCAGAAAGTTGGCAGGCTCGCTCGATGCGCATCCTGTTGGTCGAACCTGAAGAAGGGTGAAGGCGTCGTCGTGGCGGACGTTCAGCCCGACAGCCCAGCCGCCGAGGCGGGCGTGCAACCAGGTGACGTCATCCTCCAGGTCAACCAGACGCCGGTCGGCTCGGCCGAAGAGGTGAAAGAGCGAGCCGCCAAGGTCACCGGAGACAAGCCGCTCCTACTCCTCCTGCGGAGAGTGTCGATTTTCTCGGTCGTTCACGATGACCTCCCACCGACAAACCGGTAG
>CAZCGA010000284.1:0-4505 GCA_964498075.1 uncultured Binatia bacterium (SeqCode)
CACCGCCCCGCGCTAGGCTTGTCGAAGGGTCTGCCTCGCGTTTATCGACAGTCTCCCCCAAGAGAAGGGGGTTTGGGGGATGAGTTTCTGAGCGTCGTGGCTTCGTGGTGACCTTCCATCTGGAAGACCTCACCTCGGTGACGCGCAACATCCCGTTACGCTGTGCGGTCAACGTCGAGGCTGACGCCGTCGATACGGCGCCCGATCCCGACGACGCATCGCTCTCGGACAACAATGCGATCGCGGTGGACTTCGAGGTCACCGACCGGAACGATCTGCCGTAAGGGTTGCGGCGCTTGGAGTAGCGGGTAGCGGGAGAGAAAAGAAAGGCGGGTGGTCCAGCTCAAGACCACCCGCCGTTGTGCGTTGTCGTTACGGGACCGGTACGGGTGTCGGACAGGGAGCGCAGCAACTGCCTGTGCCCGGCGTGCCGCCTGCCAACGTGCAGCGATCGCCGCCTGGTACCGGCGTCTCGTGAGGTAAGAACGACCGCATCACCCTGCACTTCGAGCTGACAATGCAATCGGCGTCAGTCGTGCAGGCCGTCAACCCGGCAGCCAGTGTGCCGGTGGTGCATGTGCCGGCAACGGTGTCGCACGTCCCGGTCGTGACCTTGGTGCAGGTTTCGAAGTTGGGCTTGCCGCAGGTTGAGCGCGCGACGCAGCGCGTCACCTTCCCTCTGCACCGGGTTGGGATACCAAGCGCCTTCACCGTGTGCGCGACGCAGCTCACGCATTTCCCGTGGTTAGTGGCATTGGCCAGGCACGAGGCGAGTGAGTCCTGAACCTGGCAGCGGATCGCCTCGCAGTCCGGAGTCGGCGCGGGAACCTGCGCGACCCCTCGACCGGCCACGGTGGCTAGCAACATCGTACTGAAGAACGCGACCTGTACTTTCATTGTACCCTCCATTTTCTATCGACCCTGGTTGCGTAGTGCAGCAAGCGTACCACGACTGTCGAGGGGCGCAAGCACCCTTGTGGCCCTTGTCTCAAAGTGGGCTCAGCCGCATTTCGACGCGGACGCGACGCATTGGTGGCTGTCGGAGACCCAGCCCGCTGGTGCTCCACGAGCGCCGGTCACTGCCGCTTCACGACTTCGCCAACGTACACGTAAGCCAGGTCTTGAGAGGTGACCGGGCGGTCCTCGAGACGGTGCGTGACCCGCTGGACGGAGGCAACGAACAGGGTGTGATCACCGGCCACGTGGCGGTCGTGGACGCAGCACTCCAAAGTGAACATGGCATCACGGAGGAGCGGCAGGCCGTCCGGTGAGTCGTCGTACGCGACGGCATCGAGGTTGTCGGGACGCCGCGAGGCGGTGGAATAGAAGTAGTCCTCGAGGTGCTTGCCCTGGTGCCCGACCACGTTGAGGGCGAAGCGGCGCGTGCGCTCGATGATCGCGTGCGTGAAGTGCCGGCGGTCGACGGCGGCCATGAGCAGCGGCGGATCGCCGGAGACCTGCGTCACCCAGGAAGAAGACATGCCGTGGCGCCGGTCGCCGTCGCGCACGGTGAGGACGTAGATGCCGGTGGTGAGCGCGGCAAGAGCGCGCGCCAGCGCCGGGTCCATCAGGTCGGGCGCGTCGCCAGCTTCACCAGCAGCGCCCGCGTGCGTTGCAGGGATTCCCGGGGATCGGCGCCCGCCGCAAACGGCGAGGCGCAGAAGTCGGTCGCGCCGATCTGCGCCAGACCGTGGAGCTGTTCGGCCAGCCCATCTTCGTCGCCGACCAGCGCGACGTCGGCGGGGCCGGCGGCGCCCTCGCGGTCCAGCATCGCGCGGTAGGACGGCAACGCTCCATAAATCTGAAACAGCCGCGCGGCGGCAGCGCGCGCCGCGGCGGTTTCCGTGGTGACGGCGATCGGCAGACCGACCACGACGCGCGGGGCAGGGCGGCCGGCCTTGGCGGCCGCCTCGGTGATGCACGGGACGGTGTGCTCGCGCAGCGTCTTTGCCCCGGTCATCCAGGTGATCGTGCCGTCACCGACCGCACCGGCAAGGCCGAGCATCCTCGGCGCCAAGGCGGCCAGGAGGATCGGGCAGGGTGTCGCGCCGGGTACCGCAACGTTGGCGTTGACGCGAAACTCCGTGCCTTCGAAGCTCACGCTGCCGGTGCGGATGAGCGGCGCCAGCACGGCGAGATACTCTTTCATGTGGGTGAACGGCTTGGCGAACGACAACCCGAGCATGCCCTCGATCACGATCTGGTGTGACAGGCCGATGCCTAGGGAGAAGCGGCCACGGGTTGCCGCTTGTGTGGAGAGCGCCTGCTGCGCCATGGCGGTGGGATGCCGCGGATAGGTCGGCACGACTGCTGTTCCGAGCTCGATGCGCGAGGTTTCGCGGCCGGCCAAGGCCAGTACGGTCATCGCATCGACGCCGAAGATGTTCGCCAACCAGGCGGTTGCCAGACCGTCTTGCTCCGCCCGTTGGATCTGGGCTACCAGTCCGTCGATCGTCCCGGGCTGGCCGGCGGCCTCGCCAATCATAACACCGATTCTCATTTCACTTTCCCCCTTTGCAGTTGCAATGCGGGCGGCTGACACCCTGGAAGGTGATTCTGACAGACCGGGAATCACACGCAAGCCCGGCGGCACGTTCGTCGGGGGTGCATGACAAGAAAGTTGCAGCGAGCGTGGGTTCCGTTCGTCCCGAGAACCGAACCGGCGGTCGCCGGTTTGGAGGGCCCATGAATCTGTTGATTCCCCACGCCGGCGGTTGAAACCGCGGCAACCAAGAGCACCCAAGCCCACCTGCGTGGGCTCCCCGCCCCACCTGGAGGAGCGGGGGGAGTCGCCGCAGGGCGACTTGGGTGCCTTTCGTTGCCGCGAATTTATTCGCCAGGTTAGCTTCAGGTTCATGGGCAGTAGCCGCCCTCTTCTTCTGGCGGCGTATCGAGGGACAGGTTACGCGTTGGTGATGGGCCGGCCCTTCTTTGCGTACATGCTGCAGTGTGCCGATGGGTCGTACTACGTTGGGCACACCGATGATTTGGAGAAGCGCGTCGCAGAGCACGACGACGTGTGGGCGCGCAGCATCATCACCCTGTTCAGCACGCCGCTGAGTGTCGGAGAGTTTCTGGCGGCGATCACGTTGCTGGGCGCCGTCAAGCTGATGATGACCCTCGGGTTCATGACGCTGCTGGCGTTGCTGGTCTACTCGTTCAATCTGTTCAGCCTCGGGCTGGCGTTGCTGCCGTTCGTTGCCAATCTCATTGTGCTGGGGTGGAGTGTGGGCCTCTTTTCCGTGGGCCTCATCCTGCGCTACGGCACGCGGGTCGCGGTGCTGGCCTGGAGCCTGCCGTTCATGCTCCAACCGGTGTCGTCCGTCTTCTGGCCGGAGAGCGTGTTGCCCAGCTGGCTGCGGGGTGTGGCGCAGCTCGTTCCGTCGAACCACGTCTTCGAGGGGATGCGTGGCGTGCTCTTGAAGGGCGAGCTCGCGTGGGACCGGCTCGCCTTCGCGGCCCTGACCAATGGTCTCTACCGGGCGGTGGCCGGTACCTACTTCGTCTGGGTATTTCGCATCGCGCGTCGCAAGGGGCTGCTCACGAAGATCCGCTAGGGCGCCCGATGGCGGCCCGACATGCGCCTGCAGCCAGCCCGAATGGGGGCTCTGGAGATCGGCTGGTGAAAACTCTTGCAAAACTTGACTATTACTGTGACACTTGTCAATGCAAACGCTAGAGCGGAGTCTACGGACCCCGCTTTGGAGGCAGGAGAGCGTGGGAACCAAGGGCGCTCAGCGACGCTCTTGCGGGGTAGGGGGAAGCGAAAAAGCGTAGACGGTGTGTGGTGTTTCCCGAGGAGACCGACGGGCGGCGTTTGCTGAGTCAAGCGAGCCAAGGGGACGTTCATGCATCGAGTCGTTCAGATAACCGCCAACCTCAAGCGTCTTCCGGCGAAGTTGGCCCTCGTTGCCGCCACCGTGGTGGTGGGGGTGTGCGGCGCGGGCATCTGTCGGGCCAATGCGGCGACGCTGTCTACCGACAAGACGGACTACACCCCCGGCCAAACCGTGATCATCAGCGGATCTGGCTGGTTGCCGGGGGAGACCATTGCGCTGCTTCTCCAGGAGAGTCCCGCCACCCATGAGGATCGCCAGCTGTCCAGCATCGCCCATGAGACCGGCAGCTTCGTGAACACCGACTTCGTGGTTGAGGACCACGACCGCGGGATCACCTTTACCTTGACCGCGACCGGCCTGACGTCTGGCTTGACTGCCCAGACGACGTTCGCGGACTCCGGTTGCTGTAAGTGCTGCCTCGACGCCGGGTGTACGTCGTTCACGTGCCAGACGCAGGGAAACGCGATTGCCTGCGACAACAACTGCGACTTCGCGGACACCTTCTTCGACGGCGAGAGCTGCGACGCGGTGGCTGCCTGCAACACACCGACAACGTCGCCAACGCTGACACCGACGTTGACGCCAACTGTCACTCCGACTGAGACGCCCACCGTAACGCCCACTCCGAGTGACACACCAACGGCGACCCCAACCGAGACGCCTACG
>CAZCGA010000285.1:0-4493 GCA_964498075.1 uncultured Binatia bacterium (SeqCode)
TCTGCTGGTAATCGGCCCGGCTCATCCACTCGCGCGTGTACTCGGGCCGGAAGTTGAGCAGCAGCAGCGTGCGGCTGCCGACGACGGCGGCGAGAAAGCCGGCGAGCAACACATCGCTGGCGGCGTCAATCCAGTGGAGATCGTCGATGAGCAGCACCGCGGGCTGGCGCGCGCTGCGGGCGCGCACCAGGGCCGTCGCGAAGTCCAGGAGCTGGCGCTGCCGCGCTTCGGGCTCCATGCGCGGCAGCGGTCGCTCCGGATCGGGCACGCCGAGGAAATCGAACACCAGCGGCAGCGCCTCGCGCAACCGATCATCGAGCAACACCACAGTGCCGGCGATCGTGCGCCGGGCTGCCTCCGGGGCGTCGTGCTCGCGCACGCCGAAGACCGCGCGCAGTAGTTGCACGATCGGATAAAAGGGCAGCGCGGCGCCGTGCGAGAGACAGTGCGCTTCATAGACAGGGACGGCGCGCGCCCGGCAGCGCTCGATGAACTCGACACACAACCGGCTCTTGCCCACGCCCGCTTCGCCGACGACACCGACGATCTGCGCCTCGCCACCCGTCGCCCGGGTGAGTGCGGTGTCCAGCAGCGTCGTCTCGGCGCTGCGGCCAACGAACCGCGTGAGGCCCCGCGTGCGCGCCACCTCGAGCCGCGTGCGGGCCGGCCCCGCCGCTTCGATCTCGTAGACGCCGACGGGATCACTGGCTCCCTTGATCGATGACCGCCCCAGGTCGCGCAGCACGAATTGCCCGGACACCAGCCGTGCGGTGTGCTCGGTGACGTAGACGCGGCCCGGTTCGGCGAGCTGCTCCATTCGCGCGGCCAGCCCCACGGTGTGGCCCTGCGCGGTATAGTCCATGCGCAGATCGTCACCGATCCGGCCGACGACGACCTCGCCGGAATTCAGTCCCATGCGCACGGAAAAGTTCAACGCCTTCTGGATGCGCAATTCGTCGGCGTACTGCCGCAATGCATCGCGCAGGTGCAGCGCGGCATAGCAGGCGCGCTGCGCGTGATCCTCGTGCGCGATCGGCGCGCCGAACAGCGCCATGATGCCGTCGCCGGTGAACTTGTCGACGAAGCCCTCGAAACGCTCGACGCCGTCGGCGAGGATCTGGAAAAAGCGGTGCATGATCTGCGACCACTCTTCCGGATCGAGTTGCTCGGCGAGATCCATCGACCCCTTGACGTCGGCGAACAGGACGGTGACCTGCTTGCGCTCGCCCCTTCGACCAGGCTCAGGGCAGGCTTCGAGGGCGGACTTCGATTGCAGGATCTTGTCGGCGAGATGCTTCGGTGTGTAGGCGCGAGGGTCGGGTGCCGGGTGTCGGGTGTCAGGGACTGAGACCTGAGACGCGAGACCTGACACCTGCAGCGAGCCGCCACAGTGATTGCAGAAGCGTGATCCGGCCTGGTTGTCCGCTCCGCACGCAGGACAGCGCGCGGACAGGGCCGCGCCGCAGCCGTTGCAGAAGTTTGCTCCCGTCGGGTTCTCGTGCCCACAATGCGGACACTTCATTGTCTGGGCTTCGTGGTCGTTCAGGGTCACCAGCCCTTCTGCACCACGATGTCCGGCATCGGATAGTGCTTGACGTTTTGCGTGATGACCTTGCCCCCCGTTGTTTCGGCAGCGGCGGCAAGCAGGGCATCGTTGACGCCAATGCCGTGACTCGGATGCCACTGACGATACACGGCCCCCGCGCGGTCGACGATGGCCTGGGTGACGGGCTGCGTGTGGAAGCGCGACAAGAACGACACGGTTGCCGCCTCCTCGTGTGAACGCATGAAGAAGACCACTTCGGCGCGCTGCATCGCGCCTGTCCACAGTTCGGTGTCGCGTTCACGTGCCAGCCGGCGCAAGAGCGTAGCCGCCCGCCGCTCGCCGCGCAGATGCCAAATCAAGATGTCACTGTCGATGTATACGCGCATGAACCGCTACGCACGCGCGCGTCGGTGATGTCGTGTGATGGAAGCCTCGAAGGTTTTACGGCCGCGCTCGATCGTTCTCTCTGGCACCTCGCGGCGCCGCCAGGCACCGCACGTCTCGGCCCAGACGTCCTGTCCACCGTTCTCACGACGTGCCGCACGCAACCGAATCGCTTCTTCGACGACCTGCTTCTTGGTGCGGCCGAGGCGCTGGCAGAGACGGTCCAATTCGTGGAGCACGCTTTCGCTGAGACGCGTGGAGAACACTTTGTCCATACTCACCTCCGAGGGCCGGGGTGTAAGATACCACGTGTAAGTACGAGGGCAAATCACCCTCCCAGTCTCTGGTCGTGCAGCGGCGGCGTTCTCCGCCCGGCACGACGGGTAGCGGCCAGTTTTGTCCGAGATCGGGACGCTCGAGAAGTTTCATGCTGCGCGCCTCCCACCTGTGGCCGCACGCATCGTCCTCGGACCTCCCCATCACGTAGGTCGGGTCGCGCTCGTCTTGCTGATTCATCGGTCACTCCTCCTCAATAGCTCTACGATCTCCTCCACTCGCACCGTTGCGCCCATCGCGGTGAAGAGTCGGTGCGCCTCGCGGAGCTCGCGTTCGCGGCCGGCTTCGTCGCCGCGCAGCCGCGCCAGCTCGGCGCGCTCGACGTGGAGGAAGGGCTCGTAGCTCTTGGCGCCCGACATCTCGAGCCAGGCGTCGGCTTCGGCGAGCGCGGCCTCGATGTCTCTCGTCGCCTGAACGCCCTGGGTCTCACGGAGAGCGCGGAGCCGGGTGAGTAGAGCCGAGAACTCCCAGAACCGAGAGCCGAATCGCCGGCTGAACCCGATCGCTTCTTCCGCGAGCGTCAAGGCCCTTGCACGATCGCCGAGCCCGAGATGCGCCGCCGCCATCGCCGCGAGCACGCCGCCTTCGAGTGCCGAAAGCCGACGTTCCCTTCCGATCGTCAACGCCGTTTCCAGCACTTCGAGCGCCTCGTGCCATGCGCCCTTCAAGACGTTCGCGAGCCCGAGGGTGAGGTACGCGAAGATTCGCGCGATCTGGCTGCCCGCGCGCTCGGCGTAGTCCACCGCCTCCCGGCCGTGTGCCAGGGCGGGCGCCGTCTCGTCCGTGACCTCACAGCGAAAGACGTGGAAGCCGTGTGAGAGGTGGAGCGGCGCCAGCTGCTGAGACGTGCGCGCGAGCTCGATCACCCGGTCGAGCTCGGCTGCGCCCTCGCGGGGACGCCCTGTCAGGCTCAGGGCAAGGCCGTGGAAACACGAGAGGCCGAGGCTCGGGCTAAACCCGGTTCGATCGGCACCGAGGTCGAGATTTCCCCGAGCGAGCCCGAGACCCTGCTCTGCAACGGCAAGGCACTCTCGTAGGCGCCCAGCATAAAAATAGGCAATGGACAGGCCATACCGAACGGCCACTCTCAAGCCGATGTCCTCTGTCTCGTCGGCGCGCCGGACCGCCTCGAGGAGTGGATCCAGGGCCTCTGCGACGGCCCCAGCATGCACCCGGACGGTGCCGAAGCCGTGCAGGACCTGGCTCGTGACATGAGGGTCACCGCTCCGTGTCGCGAACTCCCGTCCTTCTCGGAACAGCGAGGTCGCCTGGTCCTCCACGTCGCCCATACGAGCGAGGTACGTCATGATCTGGGCGCGCACGGCGGCTCTCTCGGCGAGGTTCTCCGGCGTCTCCGGGAGCGTGTCCAGGAGCTGCCGCACGCTCCCCCAGTGCCGCAGCGCCTCGGCGGGATTGTTGAGCCCCACCCACTCGGCCGCCCGGCGATGCCACTTCGTCGCTTCCCGAGCCTCGCCCGCTTGCTCCCAGTGGTAGGCGAGGAGCGCCGCACGTTCGCCGAGCTTCCCCGACTCGAGTTCCTCGATCGCGCGCGCGACCGCGGCATGGACGCGGGCCTTGCGCTCCGTGAGCTGCGAGCGGTAGGCGACTTCCTGGGTGAGCGGGTGCTTGAAGGCGTACTCGGCCTCCGGATAGAGCGCGTCCTCGTAGAGGAACTCGGCGTCCTTCAGGAGGCGCAGCGCCGCGCGGAGATCTGTTTCTGTAGGGGCGGGTCTTGTGCCCGCCCGGCCCGGCTCGCCCGTGGGGAGGGCACCCACAAGGGGTGCGCCTACAGCTAGGACCCGCTGCAGAATCGGCTCGGAGAACTTCTTGCCGATCACCGACGCGGCCTGTAGCACCTGCTTCTCCCGCTCCGGTAGGCGGTCGATCCGCGCCGCGAGGACGCTCTGCACGGTCGTGGGCAGGCCGACCTCTGCCGCGGTCATGACCAGGCGGTACGCACCCCTGGCTCCCGCGACCACGCCCGTCTCGATCAGCGACTGGACGATCTCCTCGATGAAGAAGGGATTGCCTCCCGTGCGCTCCTGGACGCGCTCGGTGAGAGGCTGAAGCGACGCATCCGTGCCGAGCAGATCGGCGAAGAGCTCCGCGATCGCTTCAGGGCCGAGCGGCAGCAGCGGAAGCTGCTGGTAGTAGGACCGCTGCATCCACAGCGCGTGGTACTCGGGACGGAAGTTGAGCAGCAGGAGACTGCGGTTTCCTGGTGCGG
>CAZCGA010000286.1:0-4479 GCA_964498075.1 uncultured Binatia bacterium (SeqCode)
ACGTCGGCGCGCACCTGTTCATGTGGGCAACGGACTACCCGCACCCGGATCATCCATCCACCTGGGTCGACGCGTTGAGTCGGCAGGTCTCCGGGCTTTCGCCAGGAACACGCGCCGCGTTTCTGGGTGGCAACGTGAAGCGGATTTATAAGCTGGAAAGCTAGACGAAAGTCGGTACGTCGTCGCCGAACAAGAGCTGCCCCGCGGTCTGCAGCGCGCGCCGTTGGCCGACGAGGTGCGCAGCAATGGTCGCCAGATCACGGCGGCGGCGGTCGAACGGCGACGACGTGGTTCGGGAGTGAAATTCCTTTTCGCCGAGGGCCGTCCGACTTAGACGGGGCGCGGCAGCATGAGCATCGGTTGGCGCGGACGCAGGGTGACGCGTATCTCGTGCTGCACGACATGGCCGGGCGCGACATCGACGCGGTAGCGCTGCACGATCATGGCCAAGAGGATCTGCGCTTCCATCAGTGCGAACTCGTTGCCGATGCACAAGCGCGGGCCGCCGCTGAACGGGAAGTAGGCGAAACGCGGGCGCGCCGCGATCTGCTCGGGCGTGAAGCGCTCGGGGTCGAAGCGTTCGGGGTCATCCCACAGAGCCGGGTGTCGATGCGTAATGTACGGGCTCACCATCACGCCGCTCTTGGCGGGAATTGTGTAACCGCCGATCTCGTCGGCCGCGAACGTTTCGCGACTGATCACCGCCACCGGCGGGTAGAGGCGCAGCGTCTCGTCGATCACGCGGCGCGTCAGCTCCAATTGCGGCAGGTCGGCGAGCGCCGGCGTTCTGCCGGCGAGCACCGAGGCCACCTCTCGGCGTACCTGGTCGCCAACCTCTGAGTGCTGCGCGAGAAGCAGACATGCCCACGCCAAGGTGACCGCCGTGGTTTCGTGTCCGGCGAGCACGAAGGTCATGATCTCATCACGCAGCTGGCGATCGCTCATGCCCTCACCGGTGTCCTCGTCGCGCGCCGCCATCAACATGGCCAGGAGGTCATCGCCCGCGGCGGCGCCGCCAGCACCGCTATGGCGTCGCTGCTCGATGATGCCGAGCACGACGCGATCGAGCTCCGCGCGCGCCCGCCGGAAGCGCAGGTTGCGTGGCGTGGGGATCATCAACACACTGGGAAAGATAGAAAAGGCTTCCTCCGACACGAACTGCAACGCCGCCAGCATGGCGCGGCCGACACCCGCGGCTTCACCGATCAGATCAACGCCGAACAGCGCTTGTCCGACAATGCGCAGCGTGACGCGCGACATGTGTTCCATCAGGTCTATGGGCGTCCCTTCGGCGGCGGCGGTCTTCCAGCCGTCCAGCATGCGGGCGCCCGCGGTGCTCATGATCGTCGCGAAGCCTTCGATGCGCTGGCGGTGAAACGCCGGCTGCGCCAAGCGTCGCTGCCGCCGCCAGAAGTCGCCTTCGCTGGTGAACAGGCCTTCGCCGATGAGCGGCTTCACACGGCCGATGAGGTTCCCCTTCCAGTAGTTGCGGTTGTTCTCCTGCAGCACGTGCTTGATGTGGTCGGGGTGGTACAGCACGTGGACGATGAACGGCCAGGCGTCGAAGCGCACCACGTCGCCGTATTCGCGTGCCGCCCAACGCAGGAACGCCAGTGGGTCGCGGCGGGCTGTATAGAAGAAGTGGAAGGGAGTCGGATAGCGCCTGCCGGGAGGGCGCCGCGCACCGTGCATGTTGAGCGTCTGCGCCTGCGATTCGGTCTGAGCCATGGGTTGCATCGGCGCCATTATCCACATTTCGCAGGGCAGTTCATCCGGAAGTTGGGGCGTCGAGGGGTCTCGACGTACCGGAGCCTTTGTTCCAGCCCGAGGTCGGCACTGCGCGTATATCACCCCCGCCGAGCTCCTCGCCAGTGCGCCCGACGCGAATCCGGGACACAGGCTTGTCGCGATCCGCGCGTTTCGCGTACAATGCCGAACGATGTGGCTCGCATACGGGATCTGGAGGAACGGATGGCTCATTTGACTCCACGCTACAGCATGGCGGAGTTCGCTCGGCGCGGTGAGGAAATCTACGAACGCGACATCCGCTCCCGTGTCGAGCTGGGGAGCGAGGGCAAGTTCGTTCTCATTGACATCGAGACCGGCGACTACGAGATCGATGACGACGAGCTGGCCGCGTCTGATCGGCTTCTCGGCCGGCGGCCGAATGCACAAATCTGGATGAGGAAAGTCGGCTCCCCATACGCTCGTCACTTCTTGCTACGCTGGAGACAGCGGAGCAGATGATCTCGGGCAGCGTCAATGCCCGTCTTGAGCTGATGGTTCGGCTCAGCGTGCGCAGCTCTGACGGACCGGCACAAGAGATTGAAGTGCTCATCGACACCGGCTTCGACGGCGCGCTGTCCCTACCGCCTGCACTGATTGCCACCCTCGGCTTGGCGTGGCGCCGCCGCGGCCTGGCGACGCTCGCCGACGGCCGTGAGACGGTCTTCGACGTCTATGAGGCGACGCTCGTCTGGGACGGGCAGCCCCGCAACGTCAATGTCGATGCGGCTGATACCGCCCCGCTGATCGGGACCACGCTACTGCGAGGCTACGAGCTGACCGCCCAAATCCAGCGCGGCGGCAGCGTGATTCTCAACGAGATCCACGTCCAGTAGGCTGCAAGTCGATCGGGTTTACTTCCACATTCAATTGAGGGGGGGGATGGGTGCGAAGCGGGAGCGGGTCGAGCTTCGCGACGCAGACGACGTTTCACGCGCTCGGCTACGCCGTGCTGGCGAGCGCGACGCTGCGAGAAGCCTTCGAGCGCATCATTCGCTACCGGCGACTCATCGGCGATGTCGTCGAGCTCAGTCTGCAGGACGTGGGTGATCGCACGCGCTTCATCATCGACGTGTCGGCGCCCCCCCGGGCGTGCCCGACGAAGCCGTCGACGCGTTCACGTCGATGTGTGTCCGGTTGGCCCGCATGCTATGCGGGCGCCGCACCCTCGATCCGGTCGCCGTCGAACGCCAGCGTCACCTCCGGCTCGGCCGGGGCCGAGTCGTTCAGATTCCACGCGCGCCGCACCCACTCAGTGCTACATCCGCCGCGCAGGCTCAACCAGCGTCGCTGCGAGAAGTCCATTGCCTGCAGGAGCTCATCGCGGCTGAACGCCAGCGCAATGACGAGATCCGGTTGATCTATGCGAGGCCTGCGCACAGCTCCTCGAAGCGGGCGAGCGGCTCGCGGACGAGCTGGCGGAAGGCGCGCTGCATCCGCGTTCGGCGTGCCCCGTGTGGCTGAGGACGATGCCCTCCGTGCCGTGCGCGCTGCACTCGACACAATGGGCGAGCAGGGGCTGGCCACAGCCGTTGCAGAAGCGCGACCCGTCCGGACTCGCATGCCCGCAGGAGGTACACTGCATCGCGCGGACCTTCCTACGCCGTCGTTGTCAATGATGTGACGGCCCTACCGCTTCTTCATCCGCTGCGTCTGTTGGCGCTCTGCTTCATCCACCTCCGCCCGCAAGTCGTCCAAGTTCAGAACGAGGCCGGGGCAACCCGGAATTCGAAGCTTCCCGCGGCCGCGCGCGACCGCCACGCGGTATTGACCACTCGCCTCTCGCTCCAGAATCTCGAGCGTCCGCAGTTGCGGATCGAGCATCCAGTAGTAGCTGATTCCCGCGCGGGCGTAGTCACTGATCTTCTCGACCCGGTCGCGGCGCGCGTCGCGCGGCCGAGGCGAGATCACTTCGACGACGAGATGTGGCGGAATACGGACCAGACTATCCCCGAGGGCCGGAGCCTTGCCGCGAAGATAGACCGACAAGTCGGGTTTCCGGCCGCGACGGGAACCCACGGCGATCTTTGCTTCCGAGCCGGCGACGTACGCCTGCCGCCGGCGTGCCCAGGCGCCGAGGATACGGGCCAACCACATCACCACCAGCTCGTGGAGAAAGGTCGCCATCTCCTCCTCCTCCAGAATACCATCGACGAGTTCGCCCTCGATGTCCTCGTCGAGGTCTCCCCACTCCTCGACCGTCATGGGCTTCAGCTTTGGGAGTGCCGTTGCAGACCGCAGCATGGAGCGACGTTATCACGAGTGCGAGGGCATCGAAAAGATCGACGGCTCGATTCCCGACAGCGCCTCTCCCTTCGCCAGGACCTGGAAGAAGCGATCGAGGATCACCCTACTTCTTCCTTCGACCCTTCGTTCTTCCTCTTTTGCCGTCCGCTCTTGGCTGGCCGCTGACGGCTGCAAGCTGATCGTTGACCCGCTGCGCCTGCCTCGTCGCACCCATCTCCGTGAAGAGACGCGCCGCTTCCCCGACCTCGCGGACGCGGCCGGCCTCGTCGCCCGCCAGCCGTGCGAGCTGGGCGCGCAGCTCGTGCACCGTCGGTTGTCGGCTGTGTGCGCCGCTCGACTGCACGAATCGCTCGGCGTCGGCGATGGCCGACTCGATCTCGCCGCGCGCTGCCACGCCCTCGGACTGCAAGAGGGCACGGGCCCGAACGAGGTGCGCGTCTGCGGTGT
>CAZCGA010000287.1:0-4447 GCA_964498075.1 uncultured Binatia bacterium (SeqCode)
GGGCATCGTCGCCAACAACGGCATCCTGTTCTCCGAGTCGGCGCTCAAGGCGACCCACTTCATCGAGCTGTGCGGCCAGCGCACGATCCCACTCGTCTTTCTCCAGAACATCACCGGCTTCATCGTCGGCAAGCAGTACGAGCACGGCGGCATCGCCAAGGACGGCGCCAAGATGGTGCACGCGGTGAGCACCGTCGCCGTACCCAAGTTTACGGTCATCATCGGCAGCTCCTACGGCGCCGGCAACTACGGCATGTGCGGCCGCGCCTACGGCCCGCGCTTGCTGTTCATGTGGCCCAACGGCCGCATCTCGGTAATGGGTGGCGAGCAAGCCGCCAGCACGTTGCTCACGGTCAAGCTGCAGCAGCTCGCCGCCAAGAGTCAGTCGATGAGCACTCCCGATCAAGAAGAGTTCGTGGCGCCCATCCGCGCCAAGTACGAAGTCGAAGGGAGCCCGTACTACTCGACGGCACGCCTGTGGGACGACGGCGTGCTCGATCCCGTCGAGACGCGCGACGTACTCGGCCTCGTCCTTGCCGTAGCGCGCAACGCCCCGATCGCGGAGACGCGACCCGGCGTCTTCCGGATGTGAGGGGAGCGATCAGCGGTCAGCTGTCAGCGATCAGCCAGAAATGAAAATCCGGGCCGACAGCTGAGCGCTGACCGCTGATCGCGCGAGAAGCTATGCTTCGTAAAGTGCTCATCGCCAACCGCGGGGAGATTGCCATCCGCGTGATGCGTGCCTGCCGCGAGGCGGGGCTCGACACCGTCGCCGTCTACTCCGAAGCTGATGCGCGCGCGCCACACGTTCTGCACGCCGACGAGGCCGTCTGCATCGGGCCGCCCCCCAGCCACGCCAGCTACCTCAACATCCCCCGCCTCATCGAGGCGGCGCGCGCGACCGGAGCGGACGCGGTGCATCCGGGGTACGGCTTTCTCGCCGAGAACGCGGGCTTCGCGCGTGCCGTGGAGGAAGCCGGACTCGTCTTCATCGGACCGAGCCCCGACGCCATCGCCGCCATGGGCGACAAGACGCAGGCGCGGCGCACCGCCGCCGCCGCCGGTGTCCCCGTGGTGCCGGCGGATGAGGATCCGCCCCATCACGGTGAGCCGCTCGCCGCCGCGGCGCGCCAGCTCGGCTACCCGATCCTCGTCAAGGCTGCTGCCGGTGGAGGCGGCAAAGGGATGCGCGTGGTGCGTGACGCGGCGGATCTCGCCGCAGCCTTCAGCGCCGCAGCGCGCGAGGCGCTCGGCGCCTTCGGCGACGACCGCCTCTTCCTGGAACGCTACGTCGAACGACCGCGCCACGTGGAGGTTCAGATCCTGGCCGATCAGCACGGCAACGTCGTGCATCTCGGCGAGCGCGAGTGCTCGATCCAGCGGCGCCATCAGAAGATCATCGAAGAGACCCCGTCTCCTGCCGTCGATGCCGCGCTGCGCAAGCAGATGACCGAGGCCGCGATCGCAGTCGCGCGCAGCGTCGGCTACCGCAACGCCGGCACCGTCGAGTTCCTGCTCGACGCCGGCGGCAAGTTCTACTTCCTCGAGATGAACACGCGCCTGCAGGTGGAGCATCCGATCACCGAGCTGGTCACCGGCGTCGACTTGGTGCGCGCGCAGCTGCGCATCGCCACCGGCGAGCGGCTCTGGCTGCGCCAGAAAGACATCGTGGCGCGTGGCCACGCCATCGAGTGCCGCATTTGCGCCGAGGATCCGGCGCAGCAGTTTCTGCCCAGTCCCGGAACCATCGTCCACCTCCGCGAGCCACACGGCCCGGGTGTGCGCGTCGACTCGGGGATCGCCGCAGGGTTCCAGGTGCCGCTGCACTACGATCCGCTGCTCGCCAAGGTCTGTGCCTGGGGGGAAACGCGCGACGCGGCGCGGCGACGCATGATTGCGGCGCTGGAAGATTACGTCGTCCTCGGTTGTACGACGGGCATCCCGTTCCTGCTCGACGTGCTCGAGCATCCCGCGTTCGTGGACGGCGACACGCACACGCACTTCATCGCCGACCACTACCCGACCTGGAGCGGCCGCGAACACCATCGCGCGATCGCCGCCATTGCCGCGGCCATCGATGTCGCCCGTACCCAACATGCCGCGAGCGCGCCGGGCGAGCTTGCCGCCGCTGCATCGCCATGGGCGATGCTCGGTGGTTGGCGTCTGGGGCAGGGACAGAAGTAGCGCCGTGCACATCTCTCTGCGACACAAGCAGCAGCATCTCAGCGTGGACCTGCACGCCGAGGGTGGGAGATACCGCATCGACTGCGACGGGCGGGAGTACATCGTCGAGGTGCAGCATCCCGATGCGGCGACACTTGTCCTGGTGGTGGACGGGCGCCGCTACCGTGTCGACCTGGCGCGCACTGGGCGGGAGCGGCTCGTCGGCGTTGGCGGCGAGGTGTACACCTTCGTGTCCGAAGCCGGCGCGTCCCCCGCCCACCATGTCGCAACCGTTGCGTCGCCGGAGATCACCGCCCCGATGCCGGGCAAGGTGTTGCAGGTCCTGGTGCACCCGGGGGATCAGGTTCGGGCGGGCGACACCGTGCTGATCCTGGAAGCGATGAAGATGGAGAGCCGCCTGGTCGCCGAAGCCGCCGGTACGGTCGCCGAGGTGCGCGTCGCTGCCGGCGACATGGTCGACGGCGGTCAAGTGCTGGCCGTGCTCGAGTACTCCCCTTCCGAAACCGTCGATTGATTCGGAACGCACCCTTCGAGAGCCTGCCAATGAACCGTTCGTCGAGGGTTCCCCTCCTTACCAAGGAGGGGTCAGGGGAGGTTTTGCAACGGCGCGTCAGCAACCTCCCCCTGGCCCCCTCCTTGGTAAGGAGGGGGTTCATTGGCCCAACAGACCAGTTGCGCAAGAGTTTCATATGTGTTACCTATTTGTCTTGATGAAACGGCAACAGAACGTCAACCGCGTCCGCGAGGCTTCTGCCGCATATGCACGGGCGGTGTCGCCGGCCGCTATGTTTGCGCACGTTGATCACGCGCTGCATGCGCGCACCGGCGGCAACCTCGATGCGCGCCGCATCGCCACCCGCCTGGGCGTCCTGCCGAAGCGGCTGGCGCCAGCGGTCGGCTACACGCCGCAAGGGCTCTTGAAGAACCCCACGTCCGACAAGCTGCAGCCGGCGTTGGCGGAGATCGCCTACGTGCTCACCCATCTGCGCTCTCTGCTCGACGACGATCGATCGGTCTCGATCTGGCTGCGTGCGCCGCACCCGGATCTCGGTGGCGCGACGCCGCTGTCCCTGATTCTCTCCGGTCGGACCGCCACACTGATCGCGCTCCTCCATCTTGCCGAGAGTGGTCAGACGAGCTGACTCAGGCGCCGGCATCTTCACCAAGCTCCTCGCGGTCGTCGAGCCACGCCGCTTCTCGGGCACGGTGTATCGCTCCATCGGGTCCCGCTTTCTGCAGTCGCCGTTGGCGAGCGCCGGTTCGCAACTACACGGTGGGCGCTTCAATCCGCCGGCGCGCTTCGAGGTGTTGTACACGGCGCTGGCTCCCGACACCGCGCTTGCGGAACGCGAAGGGCTCCTGCTGACCGCGGTGGGGATCAAGGCCGCGCGTGGGATCCGCACCGGGGTGCTGCTGCGCATCGAGTGTCGTCTCACGAGCGTGTTGGATCTCGCGGATGAGCAGATCCGGCGACGGTTGCAGATCGGGCTCGCCGACTTGCTCGGTCCGTGGTTGCCATGGAACACAGCGCGGCGCGAGGCGGACGACCCACAGGCGGCCGCCGCGCCGAGCCAGCGGATCGGCATGTCGGTATATGCCAGCCGTCGCTTCGAAGCGATTCTCTGCCCGTCGGCGAAGGACGCATCCGGCTGCTGCTTGGCAATCTTCCCCGACCGCCTGCAACCCGGGTCGGTCGTCACCGTCGACGACCCCGGCGGAACAATCGCCGGCACCCTGGGGATCGGCCGACGCTGACGGGCGGCATGCAGAGGCCCCTCGACGCACGCTCGTTTGCTGTTCTCTCCATACGGCGCTAGGCTCGCGCCGATGCATCTCCCGCACTTCATGCGGCGTGTGAACCGGGTGTTTACGAACCCACTCATGGGCACCTTCGCGGGGCTCGTCCCGCCCTTGGCGATCGTCCACCACATCGGACGCAAGAGTGGACGGCGGTACCGGACACCGGTCGCGGCCTTCCGCACGGCGAAGGGGTTTGTGATCCCCATGACCTACGGGCGCGACGTCGACTGGGCGCGTAACCTCGTCGACGCCGGCGGTTGCGAGCTCGAACAAATGGGCCGGCGCTTCGCCCTCCGTCACCCGCGCATCGTCGACGGCAAGGTCGCCTACCCGCACCTCCCCGCGCTCGTGCGACCCGTGCTGCAAATCGCGGACTTCCCGGGGTACGTTTTGCTCGACCTCGAGACCGACGGTCCGCAGCGTCGATCCGCGCCGCGCCGGTAGCACCAGCGCATCGCCCGAG
>CAZCGA010000288.1:0-4381 GCA_964498075.1 uncultured Binatia bacterium (SeqCode)
CCTTCACGTCGGCGAACAGCACGGTGACCTGCTTGCGTTCGCCTTCGAGGGCGGCACGGCTGGTCAGAATCTTCTCTGCAAGATGGCGGGGCGTGTAGGAGCGGGGTTCCGGGTTCAGGGTTCGGGGATCACGGTGGGTGCTTGCAGCTTTTCGCTTGTCGCTTTCAGCTAGAGCAGTGCCACACTGGCCGCAGAAGTTCTCCCCGGGTTCGTTTTCTGCCCGGCACACGGCGCAGACCATGGCCAACTGCGCTCCGCACTGCGCGCAGAAACGCCGGCCGATCCGATTGTCTTGGCCACACACCCGGCAGGTCATCGGCAATGCTCCTGGGCCGCCGCCGCGCCACACGAGGGCAAGCTGCCGCCGCGCCAGTCACGGCCCGTAGTTGTGGGCATCTCAGCATTGTTGTACAAGAATAAATATGCCTTCAGAACCGTTGCAGTTGAGCGAGGCGCGCCGGCGGCTGAGCGCACTCGTCGAGCGCGTGGCGCGTGGCGGCCCACCGATCGCCATTGGCCGCTACGGCCGGGAGCGGGCCGTGCTCGTGAGTGCCGACCAATACGCCAGGCTGCTGAGAGCCGCCAAGCGTGGATCGCCGCGCCCGCGGACGATCGAGGGTACGATGGAACTGCTCTGCACCCCGGCAGAGCTGGCCGCTGAGAGCCGTCGGCTCGGCGAGCTGTGGCTTGCAGCGCTGGACGGCGCTGCGGGCCCACGCCGGCGGCGCGCCCCGCGTGGCCGGCGCCCGGCGTAGCGTGACCTACGTCGCGGACACTCACGCGTTGGTCTTCTTCGCGACCGGCGAACTGCGCCGCATGAGTCGGCGCTGTCGGACGATCTTCCGCCGCGCCGAGGAGGAGCGCGACCGGGTCCATGTTCCGGCCGTGTGTTTCTTCGAGATCGCGCTGCTGCTGGAGCGCGGTCGGATCCGGAGTCGCATCGACTTCGAAGAATGGCATGACCGCGTCGCGGCGCATCCCGGTCTGCCGATCGAGCGCCTGGTGTGGGACGACGTCCGGGAGGCCCGCGGGCTGGCCGGCCTCGTCGATCCCTTCGATCGGCTCATTGCAGGGACCGCGCTGCGTCTGGACGCGCCGCTGCTGACCAATGACGCACGCATCCGCGACTCCGGTCTCGTGCGGACGGTCTGGTAGGGAACGGCGGTTGCGGTCGTGCCGGGCGCTCATATCCCCAGCTCCCTCGCCAACCGCGTCGCGTGCCCCGTGGCGCCCATCTCGACGAACAGCCGGTGTGCTTCGCGCAGCTCGCGCTGGCACGTTGCTTCGTCGCCGAGGAGCCGCGCCAGCTCAGCGCGCTCGAGGTGGCCCTGTGCTCGGTAGACCTCCGCGCCCGTCTCGTCGATGAGGGCGAGCGTGCGGTCGAGCGTCGCCCCGATCTCGCCTGCGGCGGCGGCACCGTCGGCAAGGCGGAGGACGCGCGCGAGGTTCAACAGGGCCGGTACGGCGAACAGGAACGTACCGCGTGCCAGCAGGAGGTCCGCGCTCTCTCGGGCGAGCCGGCGGGCACGCTCGAAGTCCCCCAGCCCAGCGCAGGCACGGGCGAGGTTCGAGCGGTCGAAGGGCTCGCTGAGCATGTTGGCGCGCGAGGCGGACGTGATTGAAAGTGCCGTCTCGAACGCAACGCGAGCCTCCTCCCAGCGCCCGCTGGCGAGGTGGCAGCCCCCCAGAAGCGCCTGTGCGATCGAGCGGTGGAACGCTACGGCGGTCTGCTCCGCCTGCTCCACGTTGGCCTGCGCGAGCCGGAGCGCCTCGTCGAGTTCGCCCCGGAGGGACTTGTTCGACGTTTGCTGCCCAAGCGTGAGCCGGAGCGCCCCCGGATCGCGGCACTCGCGCGCCAGTGCCTCGGCCCGCGCCAGCTCCTGCCGCGCCTCGTCGAGCCGGCCCATGCTGTTCAGGACCATGCCGCGCGCAAAGGCGGCGATGACCACCGGGTCACTGTCCATGATGAGTGCCGGCCCGGGGTACGGGCGCGCGGCAAGCTCGCGCAGCTCCTCGTCGATGAGCGCCAGCGCCTCGGCCAGCCGGCCGGCGAAGGTGCTCGAAAAGAAGCAAAGACTGCGTGCGTACGAGATGACGCGCGGGTCGTCCGCCTGCCGCCCCAAGCGCATTGCCTCGCGGCTGGCCTCCAGGTACTCGGCCAGCGCGCCCGCGCCCCCTCGCACGCCTCCATGCGCGCCGACCATCAAGGCGAGCAGGCCTGGATCGCCACTGCGGGTGGCGAGCGCCTTCCCCTCGGCGGCGACAGCCTCCACTTCTTCCTCCGGCAGGCCGAGGCGCCAGCCGAGGCTGAGGGCGTGGAAGCGCGCCTCAACACCGAGACGCACGGTCTCCACCGTCTCCGGCTCCTCCCGCAGCAGCTCCCGCACGCGTTGCCAGTGGCGCAGCGCTTCCGCGAGGCCACTCGCCCCCGCCCACTGCGCCGCCCGTCCGTGCCAACGCGCCGCCTCCAGCGGCTCGCCCGCCTCCTCCCAGTGGTGGGCCAGCAGCGCCGCCTGCTCGTCGAGCTTGCCGGCGTAAGCCGCTGCCATCGCGCGTGCCACCGCGGCGTGCGTCCCGCGGCGCCGCTCCTGGAGCTGGGAGCTGTACGCCACCTCCTGGGTGAGTGGATGCTTGAAGGCGTAGACCGCGATCGGGAACAGCTCCTGCTCGTAGATGAACTCCGCACTGGTCAGGGCGTCGAGCGCGCCGGCAAGCTCCGGCTCCGTAGGGTGGGCATCGCCCACCGACACCGCTGTCCTGGTAGGGGCTGCGGTGGGCAGTGCCCACCCTACGGGGGCGGATTTGAAACCTGTTCCTCCAACAACCCGCCGCAGGATCGGCTCGCTGAACTCCTTGCCGATCACCGCCGCCGTCTGTAGCACCTGCTTGTCGCGCTCCGCGAGGCGATCGATGCGGCTGGCGAGCAGGGCGTGCACCGTGGGCGGCACCGGCAGCGCCTCCAACGGTGTCACCAGCCGGTATGCCCCCTGCGCTCCTTGTAGATGAGCCGACTCGATCAGTGACTGCACTACCTCCTCGGTGAAGAACGGATTGCCCGCCGTGCGCGCGTGAATTGCCGCGGCCAGCCCGGCCACACTCGGGTCGCGCCCGAGGAGATGGTCGAGCAGCTCGCGGATCGCCTCCGGACCGAGGGGCGCAAGCGGGAGCTGCCGGTAGTAGGACTTCTGCATCCAGGCCGCGTGGTACTCGGGCCGGAAGTTCACCAGCAGCAGGCCGCGCGAACCACCGATCGCCTCGACCCAGTGGGCCAGGAAGGCCTCGCTGCCGCGATCCATCCAATGCAGGTCCTCGATGAGCGTAACCCTTTCGCCCTGGCCGGCGCGCACGACGCGCCGCAGGATGTCGAACTGCTGGCGCTGGCGCACCTCCGGGTCCATGCGCGGCGCCGGTCGCTCGGGGTCGGGGACACCGAGGAAGTCGAACAGCAGCGGCAGCACTTCGCGAAACGACTCGTCGAGCAGCAACAGCCGCCCAGCAATCTTCTCGCGTGCCATGCGATCGGTGTCTTGCTCGGTGATGCCGTAGTAGGCGCGGAAGATCTGCAGCATGGGGAGGAAGGGGATGTCCCGGCCATGCGCGACGGCGCGGCCCTCGATCACCGTCAGGCCCTGCGCGCGGCAGCGTTCGAGAAACTCGAAGCACAGCCGGCTCTTGCCGACGCCGGGCTCGCCGACCACACCCACCACCTGGCCGTTGCCTTGCCGGGCGCTCTCCAGCGCGGTCTCGAGGGCCTGGAGGTCCGTGTCGCGGCCGACGAAGCGAGTGAGCCCGCGGGCGCGCGATACGTCGAGCCGGCTGCGCAGCGCGCCCACGCCCTCCAGCGCGTACACTCGCAGCGGCGTGCTGACGCCTTTCACGCTGAACTCGCCGAGGTCCTCCAGCATGACGTAGCCCCGCACCAAGGCTGCTGTCGTCTCGGTCAGATACGCCTTGCCGGATTCGGCGAGCTGTTCCATGCGCTGGGCGAGCCCGACGGTGTGGCCTTGCGCGGTGTAATCCATGCGCAGATCGTCGCCGATCTTGCCGACGATCACCTCACCGGAGTTCAGGCCCATGCGCACGTGGAAATCGAACGACTGCGTGCGGCGCAGCTCCTGCGCGTAGCGCCGCAACTCTTCCCGCAGATGCAGCGCCGCGTAGCAGGCGCGCTGGGCGTGGTCCTCATGCGCGATCGGGGCGCCGAACAGCGCCATGATGCCGTCGCCGGTGTACTGGTTTACCGTCCCTTCGAAGCGGTGCACGCCGTCGGTGAGGATTTGGAAGAAGCGGTCCAGGATTCTATGCCACTCCTCCGGATCGACCTGTTCCGCCAGCTCCATCGAGCCCTTCACGTCGGCGAACAGCACGGTGACCTGCTTGC
>CAZCGA010000289.1:0-4350 GCA_964498075.1 uncultured Binatia bacterium (SeqCode)
TGACTCTGGAGACACTCACTCGCGCAGCGCGCGCCATCGGCCGTCAGGTCAAACTTGAGCTTGTCTAGAATCTCTCCGATCATCCGGAGGATTCGATGACGCAACGGATGGACAATCTCCTACAGTTCCTGCGAGACATTCAGCGCCTGGTACAGGATGGACGCAAGGCAACTCGACCGCGTTCACCGACCAAGCAGGCCCGGTGGAAGACCTCTCAGCGGCGGCCGCGAGCAGAGGGCGGCAAAACCAGAAACTCGACACGCCTCAGGTCAGCCACGGCATCTCGGCCGCGCGCCGAGACTCGTGGGCGGCGATGGCCTGCTCGTACTCCATGGTCAGCGCGATCTCGTCCTGCCCCCGGAGGAGCGCCTGCTTGCGGAACGCGTCCACCTCGAAGCGATGAAGCGTGCCATCGGGCGCCGTCAGCGACTGCCGATCGAGATCCACGCTGATCGCGGCGCCCGGGCCCTCCTGGAGCTGCCGCCTGATTGACGCGGCCTCCGCCGCCGGCAACACCAAAGCCAGCACGCCGTTCTTGAAGCAGTTCTCGAAGAAGATGTCGCCGAAGCTCGGCCCGACCACGCAGCGGATGCCGTGGTCCATGAGCGCCCAGACGGCGCCCTCCCGCGAGGAGCCGCAGCCGAAGTTCTCGGCGGTGACGAGGATCTTCGCATGCCGGTAGGGCGCCTGGTTGAGGATGAAGTCCCCGTTCTCGGAGCCGTCGGCGTTGAAGCGCACATCGTGGAAGAAGAACTGCTGGTAGCCGGCCTCCCGCGGCTTGCGCAGGAAGCGCGCCGGGATGACGCGGTCGGTGTCGATGTTCGGCAGGTCCATCGGGACCGCGGCCGCCGTGAGGGTCGTGAATGGCTCCATGGGTTCCTCGCTACCTCCTAAGCAGGTTCATCAGGACGCTCTTGCACAGGACTGGGCACATGTCCCCATCCCCCGCGAGGCTGCTCTCTTCGGCCGGCTCGCTCGAGCCGGCGACCAAGTCGCGGTCCTGTTAGCCGACATGCTCGAGCGTTGGGTCCACCACTACAACTGGCATCGCCCGCATCAGGGCATCGAAGGCATCGCACCTATGTCCAGACTCAAGCAGTCCGGAAACAACCTCTTGACGCTTCACACCTAGCGCGACAGTTCTTCGAGCAACTGCCTGCCTGCGCGCAGGTCGCGGGTCTCGTGTCCTTCGCTGAATGCGCCGTACCCGGCCTGGAGCAATTCGCGCGCCTTCGGCAGCTCGCCGTTTTTTTCCAGCAGCCGCGCGAGCGAGCAGGCAGCGCGCCATTCGAGCGCCACGGCCGATTGCTCGCGCGCCAGCGCCATCGCCGCTTCGAGCTGGGAGCGCGCGGCCGGAGCGTCCGTCCGGCCAAGCGCAAGCGCGACGTCGGCCTGCAGGCGCAGCATCTCGGGACGGAAGAACCCCTGCTTCGTCTGCTCGGACATTTCAAGCGCCTCGCCCAGCAGCTCCAGCGCCCGCGCGTGGTCGCCCGCGCGAATGCGCGCGTCGGCGCAGACGCAGAGCAGGTGCGGCAGAAAGCCGCGCTGGCCGAGGCTGCGAAAGGCCTCCAGCCCCTGCTCGAGCAGCTCCAGTCCGGAGCCGGTCTCGCCGATGTCGACGCGTGCCCAGCCCGATAAAATCGGGGCGATAGCAAGCGTCTGCTTGAGGGCGTGGCGCCGCGACAGCTCGAGCATTTCGTCGGCGATGGTGCGGCACCTCGCGGCATCGCCGCGATACATGAACGTGTAACTCGCGAACCATAAGCCGACCCCCTGGCTGAACGGATGGCCGAGATCGCGCCCGAGCGCGATCGCGTCCTCCGCCAGCCGGCCCGCCTCATCGGGGTGCCCGGTCAGCCAGCTGCTCATCGCGCCAACGCTGCGCGCGCACACGCCGGGATCGTGGCCGCCGTAGATGTGCGCGTGGTGATGGTGGCGCCGCCGGTCGTAGAGGCGGATTCCCTGCTGGGTGTCGGCGCGGGCGATCGCGGCGCGACCGAGGAAGTTAAAAGTGGTCCAGCGCGAGTGATGCGCCTGGAGCACGAGGTCCGCGTCGCCCAGGCGCTGGCTCAATGCGACCAGGTCGTCGGCGCGGCTTGCCGCGCGCTCGAGCTGGCCTGTGTTCGCCTTGTATATCCAGTCTCCCCAGAGCGCCATGAACCGCTCGGGGCTGTCCCCCGCGTCCTCGGAGATCTCGCAGGCGCGGGCGCAGTTGCTGCCCGCCTCGGCGCTGCCGAGCCCCTTCGCCGCGCCGAGCGGGGATCCGAGCTTGACGCGCACCGACAACTCTCTGCGGTCGCGCTCGGCCGACTGCGGCAGCAAGGCAAGGAGTTCCAGCGCACTGTTAAAATGGCCGATCGCCTCGGTGTAGCCGAAGCGCGACTCCGCGAGCTCGCCCGCCTTCTGCCAGTGCTCGATTGCCTCCGCCGGCATTCCTGCCCGGCTGAAATGGTGCGCCACGACTTCGGGAATGGCGCGCGCTTCGTCCGCGAAGCGCGCGAGGTACGTCTCTGCGACGCGCCGGTGATGCTGCAGGCGGCTGCTCTTCAGCAGCGTGTCGTAGGCGGCCTCCTGGATGAGCGCATGCTTGAAGACGTAGTGTGCGTTCGGCGGCAGGCCGCGCTGCAGCAGGATCTCGGCACGCGTCAGTACCGCGAGCTGCGCATCGAGGTCGGGGTCCAGGACGTCCGAGACCGCGCGCAGCAGCGGGTATCCAAAATCGCGCCCCAGCACCGAGGCGAGCTGCGCCACCGCCTTCGCGCCGCCCAGGCGGTCGAGGCGTGCGGTGAGGGAATCGCGCAGCGTGGCCGGGATCTCGGTGCCCTTGAGAGCCCGCGCAAGCTCCAAACGCCCGTTGCGCTCGATCACGACGCCCGCCGCGAGCAACGCCTTGCAGAGTTCCTCGACGAAGAGCGGCACGCCGTCGGTGCGCGCGACGATCTCGTCGAGCAGCGCTTCGGGCAAGGGGCGGCCGCCGGTGGTCGCCCGCGCAAGACTCTCGATTTCCTCGCGCACGAGGCGCCCGAGCGGCAGGGTGGTCACGCGCGAATGCGGCGCCCAGGCCGGAACGAATTCCGGCCGGAACGTGAACACCGCGAGCACCGGCATGCTTGCGAGCTGCTCGAGCACGAGCCCGAGCAGCTCGCGCGTGGATGCATCCACCCAGTGCAGGTCCTCCACCACGATCACGAGCGGCTGGCGCTGCGCGTCGGCGGCGAGCCACGACAGCATCGCCGCCATGGTCCTTTTCTTGCGCTCGACCGGAGGAAGCTCCGGCGCCGCGTCGCGGCCGCCCGTGCTCGCACCGATCAGGGCGGCGAAGAGCGCAAGCGTCGCGGGATCATCGAGCCCGTCGGGCCGCAGCAGGCGCTCGAGCTTGCCCAGCCGGTCCGGCGCATCGTCGTCTGCAACAGTGGCCAGGCCGCGCTCGATCAGATCGATCATCGGCTGCAGTGCGCTGTTCTGGTGGAAGGGTGAGCAGCGCAGTGCGCGCCATGCGCGGCCGTCCGGGGCCACGCGCTCGCGCAGCTCGGCAAGCAGGCGCGATTTGCCAATCCCGCCCTCGCCGGAAAGAAGCACCGCGTGCCCGTCGCCGGCCTTTGCCTTTGACCAGCGCTCGAGCAGATGGTTGAGCTCGAGATCGCGGCCGACCAGGGGCGCAGCGCGCCCGCTTTCGGCGAGCGGAACGCGCTCGTCCGCGTCTTCGAGCGCCTCGAAGAGCTCGAGCGGCTCGGCGACGCCCTTCAGCGCGTGCCGCCCGAGCGAGCGAAGCCGGATGGTGGGCTCGACCAGCCGCTGCGTTGCGGCGCTGAGGACGAGCGTCCCTGGACGCGCCAGGGATTGCACGCGTGCGGCAATGTTCGGGGTCTCGCCGACGATCGCGCCGCTTTCGCGGGTCTCGCCCGCGCCCATCTCGCCCACGACCACGAGACCGGTGTGCAGGCCTACGCGTGCCTGAAGATCAACGCTGTACTGGGCGCGCGTCGTCGACGCCAGCCCGTGCACGCCGGCAAGCAGCGCGTGTCCGGCGTGAACCGCGCGGCGCGCCGTATCGTCGTAGGCGACCGGATATCCGAAGTACGCGAAGACGCCGTCGCCCGCGTACTGCTGGATTTTGCCGCCGAAGCGCGTGATCGCCTCGGCGCACACCCCTTGATAGGCGCGCAGGATGTCCCGCCACTGTTCGGGGTCGAAGCTCCCCGAGAGGCCGGTCGAGCCCACGAGATCCACAAACATCACGGTAAGCTGCCTGCGCTCGCCTTCTTCGGCCGATCGCGCAGACGCCGTCTTGCCGGCGTCCGCGTGGGGTTCCGAGTCGGCAAATGGCGCCCCGCATATGCCGCAGAAGCG
>CAZCGA010000290.1:0-4331 GCA_964498075.1 uncultured Binatia bacterium (SeqCode)
GCCTGGCCGCGCTGCGCGGTGACGACGCCACGGCGGCAGCCGAGCTGCGGCGCGCGCACGGCCTGTACATCGAGATCGGCGCCGGCGGTCACGCGGACCGGCTGGCGGAAGAAATAGGTTGTTAGGTTGTTAGCCCGGACAATCCACGAAGCACCGCGCCGATCCATGGAAGCGTGCCTCGATACGCCGCCAAAGGAAGGCGGCTACTCGGCATGAACGGAGAGCACTCTGTTCGTTCAGACACATCCCGTTCGCCCCGAGTAGGCACCTCGTCCGTACGGACGCGCCGGAGCACGCGGTCGCACCCGTGATTGCCGCAGCCCGCGAGTTGGTACGCAAGAGCGGCGGCAACTCACTGCTGCCGCGGCTGCGCGAGGCGGAGGCCCGCCTGGCTGGCCGCAACGACCGCACGATCCTGGAAGCGGGGCTGCGCGAGGCCGAGGCCATGTACCGCGCCATGGGCGCCCCCGATCCCGCCGAGCGGCTGGCGCAGGAGCTCGCGTCGTGAGTCGATGAATTGCCAATCGTGTGAAACCGAAAATCGTGAAGGGCGGAAGTCCGCTTCAGGGCGCGGCCGTCCGGCACGCGGGGTGTGGGCTACTGGACCACTAACGGGATCCGTCCCATGCTTGACGACCTCGGGTGCACGGACGACAATCTCGATCCATGGAAAAGCCGTCGCACACACGCGACCTCATAGCCGCAGCAAATGCCGAAGCCGACGCCGCCGAAGCCGCCGGTGTGGACCTCCAGCGGCAGCGGCTGCGCGCCATGACGCCCGCGCAGCGGCTGCGGGTGGCCGCGCAGCTCTACTGGTCGGCACGCCAGTTCAAGGAAGCAGGTTTGCGTAGCCTGCACCCCGACCTTTCGGCAGCGGAGATCAAGGCGAAGGTGCAGCGAGCCTTCCTCGATGTCCGCGACTAACCCTTTCCTCGTCTTCACGGATCGCCTCAACCAGCTGGGGGCGCGGTATATGGTGACTGGCAGCGTCGCGAGCATGGCCTACGGTGAGCCGCGCCTCACACATGACGTGGACATCGTGATCGAGATCTCGCGCGAGCATTGCGCGCGGCTCGTCGAACTCTTCCCGGGCGAAGAGTTCTACTGCCCCCCTGTGGAGATTCTGTTGATCGAGTCCGTCCGCCCCCAGCGTGGGCATTTCAATCTCATTCACCATGACACGGGTCTCAAGGCTGACATCTACCCTTGCGGACGGGATCACCTGAGCGCCTGGGGTCTCGATCATGCGCGCAAGATCATCGTCGATGCCTCCGAGGTGTGGATTGCCCCGCCCGAGTATGTCATCGCTCGCAAGTTGGAATACTACTCGGAGGGAGGCTCGGAGAAACATCTCCGCGACATCGAGGGCATCTTGGCCGTATCGGCGGCGGCAGTCGACGCTGCAGCGCTGGAAGGGAACATCGACCTCCTCGGCGTTCGTGCCGCCTGGGCGAAGGTTCGGCGTCCGCTCCAGTGAGCCGCCGTACCGGCCCAACGTCCCCGCGCTTTGCTTGTCGGCCACGTCGGAACCGGCGTAGTAGGGAGCGCACATGAACTGCGCGACTTGCGGGCACGAGAATCGAGGTACGGCCAAGTTTTGCGACGAGTGTGCCGCGCCGCTCCGGTCGCGGTGCGCGCACTGTGGGTCAGAGATGCGACCAACTGCGAGGTTTTGTGACGAGTGCGGCGTGCCACTGCTCGTGGCCGCCTCCACCCTCGTCGAGGAGGCCGCCTACCAGGGCGAGCGGCGCACGGCGCACCGGCTGTTCACCGAGATGGGCGCGATTGGACAAGCGGAACGGCTGGCGGAGGAGCTAGGGCTGTGACTTGCACCGCGTGCGGCTTCGAGAATCCCTCGGGGATGAAGTTCTGCGGCGAGTGCGCGGCACCACTCGCGAGTCACTGTCCATCGTGCGGCTGCGACAACCCGCCGGGCTTCAAGTTCTGCGGTGGGTTGGGGAGTCGTTGGGAGGGCGAGCCTCGACTAGACACCCAGGGGCATAACCCAAGCGAAAGACTCACACGCCGACCGTAGAGGGAGGCAGCAACGGGTTGGCATCTCAGCTCGCACCCGACGGTGTCACCATCGCTGGTCCAAGCGCGGGTCGCTGGAGTACGCCGGTGGCGGCACCTGCTGGATCACTGGTTCCTACGGCATCACGATCGCCGGGCCGAGCGCTGGCCCCTCGATGAACTCATCACCCAAGAGTCCGGGCTTGGAAACTGTAACCCGAATCTTCTCGCCCGGGCTGTGCTGGCAGGACGGGTGTGACCACGACGCCGTCCAAGGAAACAATGCGGAAAGCACGAATTGGGAGTTGCCGCTGCAGTTATCCTTGGGTGGCAAAAGCAGCTGCCACTCGTATTCATACTCGTTGCGCCGCGCCTCGCGCTCGCTGTCCTGGAAGTGAACTTCGTACTCGGTGGTGTGACCCGGCTGAGTGGTGGCGGAGATGCTCAGATAGATACCTGCAAACGGTCCCGGGGTCGCAGTCCCCGTCGGCGATGGGGTACGCGTCACCGTCGGCGAAGGCGAACGAGTGCTGGTGGCGGTCTTTGTCGATGTACGCGTGACGCTTGGAGTGCGCGTCCGCGTGGGCGAGCTGGTGAAGGTGGCCGTCGCTTCCTCTGTCGGTGTGTTGGTCGGGAAGGTTTTCGTCGGCCTCGGCGTGGCACGAGTCGGCGTCGCGGTGCCCGTCGGTGTCGGACTCACTGTGTTGGTCGGGGTCGCGGTGGGCGTATGAGTCGGTGTGTTGGTCGGGGTCGCGGTGGGCGTACGAGTCGGTGTGTTGGTCGGTGTCACGGTTGGCGTACGAGTCGGTGTGTTGGTTGGTGTCGTGGTTGGCGTATTGGTCGCTGTGTTGGTCGGGGTCGCCGTCGGTGTGTAAGTCGGCGTCCGTGTGCGCGTGGACGTAGATGTCGCCGTCGGAGTTGGTGTGGCGGTGGGCCCCGTTGGCGTCCGCGTCGCGGTGCGAGTTGGCGTCGGCGTCGCGGTGCGAGTTGGTGTTGCCGTCGACGCGGTGGACGTGCGGGTCGCGCTTGGGCTGGGGGTTGGAGTTCGCTTCGTTGGAATCGGCGTCGGGCTGCGCGTTGGTGTTCCCAGGGACCTGGTGGGAGTAGAAGTGACGCTCGGGGTCGCGCGGCCCGGACAGCCAGTGAGCGCGCCACTCACTGCAGCGATGAGATCGTCGATTTTGATTTCACCATCGCGGTTGGCGTCGCCGGCAGCGCACAGCGACAGGGGCGCGTGACCTAGGGCGACGTTCACCATCTTGAGCAACGCGTCCAGCGTGACCTGGCCGCTGACGAGGCAGTCACCGATGCACGCGATCGGGACCGTTGGCGTTCTCGTCGGCGTAGCGGTAACGGTCGCACTGGGCGCAGCCGTCGACGTCCGAGTAGGCGTGGCCGTTGCTATTGTGGTTCGTGTCGAGGTTGCGGTTCGTGCGATCGTCGCGGTGCGCGTGCCAGTCACGGTCGCGCTCGGCGCCACAGCAACGACGAAGCTGCAGCGTTCCACTTGCGGATCGAAACCACTGGCCGTAGCGCGCAGCTGCAGTTGCTCCTGTCCCGCCGGTGGAGCAACAGTGCCGGTGAAGCTGAGGGTCTGGTTAGTGAACACGGCGCGTTGGAGGAACAGGTTCACTGTCGAGTCGGCGAGAATGTCGAACACGGTTGCCTGCGCTTGTCCGACTACCGTGCTGTTGATGCGGTAGGTGCCCTGCAGTGATTCACCGATCAGGTAAACCGGATTTTGTCCGCCTTCGATGCAACCGCGATCGGTGCTGATATGCGGGTCGAGGGCCTGCGCGTAAACACGTCCGACGCCGTACGCAGCGACAAGTGCAAGCATTGCAGTTGCCAGTGCTCCCCACTGACAGACGCGACCGGCTTTGATGCATGGTGCCTGTGTCTGCACGGCCCCCCCCGTATCAGCCTTAGCAACCACAGTGCTGTTCCCTCACGGGCGCACTGCGCTTCACGTTCCTTGGACGGGCTGGACACGCTCGCACGGCCACCTTCCTACTGTCAAGCGAATGAGCGGGGTGGTGCTGTCCTGTTTCAGCCGAAGGCCGTCAGCTTTCAGCGGTCAGTTGTCAGCCGGGCGATCCAAAATGGCTGCCCATCCAGTCTCTCCGGCGTCCTCAGGCTGATAGCTGACGGCTGACAGCTGATCGCTACGCCGAAACTAGGACAGTACCGGGGTCAAGCGATTCATTGACAACGACGCTTCGGGCATAGAAGGTCGCCCCGATGAAGTGCACCTCCTGCGGGCACGAAAATCCCGACGCCTCGCGCTTCTGCAATGGCTGTGGCCAGCTCCTGCATGC
>CAZCGA010000291.1:0-4299 GCA_964498075.1 uncultured Binatia bacterium (SeqCode)
GCCGGCACCCGGGGAAAAATATTTTCAGGCGACGAACTGCGGAAGTTGGGCTAGCGGTGCTGAAAGTCGAAGTGGGCAATCCTGCCAAGCCGGCACGCACGGAGGAGGTAGAGTTTTCTGATCGACTCCGGTGCCATCTACTCGGTAGTGCCGGCGCGTATCCTGAAGCGACTCGGGATCAAGCCGTTGACGACGGAGGAGTTCCGCCTCGCCGACGGCACGACGATCCGACGCAAGAAAGGTGTCGCGCTCTTCCGCTATGGCAAGCGCGCTGGCGGTGCCGACGTCATCTTCGGTCAGCCCGACGACCGATGGTGCTCGCCCCGCTCGCTGAGAAGCGTCGCTGAGCCTCGCAACCTCATCCTTCTCGCGAAGAAAGGAGGGGCACGGCCTCGCCCCTACACATCCACCGGCGGCCGGCGCCGGTGCCACTCTGTAGCTCGTTCGTAGGCGTGGCCCACCTGACACAGGATCGCCTCGCCCAGCTGTGGTCCCACGAGCTGGATGCCGTGCGGCAGGCCATCGTCGCTGAAGCCCGCGGGGACCGACAGCGTCGGGTTGCCGCTGAAGTTGAACGGCGCCGTGAAGCGGATGAACGGGGCGAACGCCGGGGTGATGGAACCGTATGGGTCGATCGCATCCGCCGGGGGCGCCTGCATGAACGCTCCGGGGCAGGCGAACACGTCGACGGTTTCGAAGACCGCCTGAAGGCGGCGCGTGAACTCGACACGCTGTACGTGGGCGCGCGCGTAGTCCTGCGCGCGCAGCGTGGCGCCGTATTCCAGAAACGAGCGAAAGCTCGGACCATACGCGTCGGCGCGCGACGGATAGGTCGCCTCGTGCGCCACCAGCGCCTCGGCGGCACAGAGAACGAACCATCCTTCAAGGAGGTCACCGACCTCGGGCACTGATACGGTGATCACCTCTGCGCCCTGCTGCTTGAGGACATCGAGCGCCGCGAACAGTGCGGCGACGACGTCGGGATGCACGAGCGTACCGATGAAGCGCTCGTCGACGCCGATGCGTAGGCCGCGAGCTCCGCGCGCCAGCGCCGCACGACACTGCGGCGCGGGGGCATCGAGCGAGGTCGGATCACACGCGTCGCGCCCCGCCATCACATCGAGCATGGCCGCCGCGTCGGCAACGCTGCGGGCCATCGGGCCGACGTGATCGAGTGTCATGCCGAGCGGGAAGACGCCGTGGCGGCTGACCCGTCCGTAGGTGGGCTTGAGCCCGACCACGCCGCACCACGCCGACGGACTGCGGATCGAGCCGCCCGTGTCGCTTCCCAGCGACGCGAAGCACAACCCGGCAGCCGTGGCCACGCCCGAGCCGCTCGACGAGCCTCCCGGGCTGCGCGCCGCATCCCACGGGTTGCGGGGGATCGGCAGCGACGGCGCGTAGCCGCTCATGGCGAACTCGGTCAGGTTGAGCTTGCCGAGGACGACCGCGCCGGCTGCCTCGAGACGCTCGACCACCGTCGCGTCGTAGTCGGGCACGAAGTCATCGAGCACACGCGAGGCGCACGTCGTGCGCACCCCGCGAACGAACATCAGGTCCTTCACGGCGATCGGCACGCCGTGCAGCAGGCCGCGATCGGTTCCCGCGGCCAGCTCGCGCTCCGCTTGCCGGGCGCTGTCGAGCGCGCGTTCCGGCGTGACGGTGACGTAGCTGTGCAGCTGCGGGTCCAATTGCTCGATGCGCGCCAGCACCGCGCGCGTCAACTCAACAGATGAAACCTCCCGCCGTCGCAGCAGGCTCGCAGCCTCGGTCAGTGTTCGGTAGCACAGCTCGGTGTCGCTCATCACGCCCTCCACGCTCGTCCTTCGCCACCTCGCGGCGGTCGTTGGTCGGCAACTTCTCTTCCGGCCGATACCGCCAATCGACGCACGAACGGGTGATCGGACGCCGCGTGGGAAAGGAACACCCTAGTGGGACGCGGCACGTGCGGGTGGTGTGATCACGTGAGAGTCCTCGCGGAGTAGCCGGACAATCTCGCGGCTTGCGCGTGCCAGATCACCCTTCAACTCCACGCGAGGAAGTTTCCTGAGAATCCAAGGAACGCGTTTCGTTGGCCGGACCACCACCGGAATAAGCCGCCCGCGGAAGCTCTCGGAGCCGAGGGCGTACTCGATCTCGCGTCGGACGGACTTGGACTCCGCCGCATGGCGTGAGAGCAGCACCACCATCGCATCGGAGCGCTTCAACGCTTCCGCGATCTCCAGCGCCCAGTCGTCTCCGGGGAGGACTTCATGCTCAGCGTCCCATACGGTGAGGCCCGCCTCAACCAGCTTGGACCGCAGCTTGCTGCCCCATTCTTCGTCTGCAGCAGAGTAGCTGAGGAAGACTCTCATTGATGGGGAGACTACCCGAGGGTTGCCGTGGGTTCAAGGAAGCGCGAGGCCGCGCCGGAGCGGCCGAAACCCGTGGGCCGTCGCCAATCAGGAGTTGTTCGGGCAGCTGATGGATCCGTTGAGGACGACGCGGCGCCCGTGATCGGGCGCATGTCCGGCTTGGCGCGCCGCGAGTCCATCATCTCCATTCGCCAGCCCGCGCTCCAAGTGCCGAGCCCTCGAGCGAGTCATGCCCGCGCTTCACTATGCTTGATCGAGGTTCGAGAACGGTGGTAGACGCGCCAGAATGCGCGCCCGGTGGGTGAGTCCGAATCCGTCGCCGGAACCTCCAATAGTCGGCCAAGCGGCGGATCGCCTCCTCGGTCAGGTTGCTTACTCGGAGGCCGTGGACGATGTGGGACCGCCACCTGTACCCCTTCTTGGCTAGCTCGTAGAGTTGCCTGGTCACGGCCCAAGAACAGCGCCATGCGCTCGCAAAGCTGGTGCGTCACTTCGCGGGGGTCGTCCGGACCATACAACGCTTCCAGGGCAATCCAGAACAGCACGACCCGCAGCCGGCAAGCAGTACCTGCTGTGGTTCTATCCCAAGGCGATGACGCCCGGGTGCACCGCCGAGGGCGATGGCCTGCGCGACAAGAGTTCACCGACTTGCAGAAGGCGGGCGTCGAGGTGCTCGGCTGAGTCGCGCCGCTCTCCGCAAGGGGGTGGATGCTGCCCGCGGACGACTAGGCATCCGCAAAGGGTTCGTGATCGCCTTCAAGAATGTGGCGCGCGGTGGAGCTGGCGAAAAATAGCTCACTTGCGGTCGTTCACCGGACCGGCGCGTCCACTACGGGAAGCCGGTTTGACAGTTATCTGGATCGTAGACTAAGGGCAGATGAACAGACCGCACATGCATTGGCTATTGCTGCTCTTTGGTTGGCGATCTCCGCCGCGGCCGGCGCTCAGTTCATCACCGCGTTCCCGTTCCCCCACCATGTGGCCAAGCTCCCGCTGGATTGCAGCGCTCACCGTTTGCGGCATGGTCGGGTGCGGTGGTAACGGCGACGCCGACAACGCCGCCGCGCCAGCCAACGTCGCGGTCCGCGAACGCATCGTCCGCCTGGCGCCGGCCGCGAATTTCGCTCACCGCGGTCAAGGCCCGACGCGCGCCGGCAACCCTCTGCCCGAGAATTCACTGGCCGCGTTTCGCGCCGCCATCGCCCAAGGTGCCGACGGCATCGAGATGGACAGCGAGCTCACAGAAGACGGGCAACTCATCCTGATGCACGACGAGACAGTCGATCGGACTACGGAATGTCGTGGCTGCGTCAGCATGCTGAGCTTCGACACCGTGCGCCGCTGCCGCCTTCTCGACGGTGATGGCCAACCGACCGATCAGGTTCCACCGACGCTCGACGAGGTGTTTCAGTTGCGGCCGGCACAGGTACTGGTCAACGTAGAGCTCAAGGTGTTCAGCGCTGCCTGCCGTACGCCGGGACATGGCCCGGTCGACCTGGCGACCGCGATGGTGGCGACCCTCCGGCGCTTGGGCGTGGAACGGCGCACTTTGGTGCAGTCGTTCGATGCGGAGGCGCTAGGAAGCCTCAAGACACAAGCGCCGGACCTCTATGCCGCGTTTCTGGTCACGGGCCTGCGCCCGCGCGACGTCAGCACCGCCGTTGGATTGCACGCCGATGCCATCCAGCCAGGCGGCCCCTTTCCTTTTGTGATCCTGCAGCCGGCCAATCTGCGTGCCGCACTGGACGCCGGGCTACAAGTGATTGCCTGGACGGTCGACGACGCTGATTCGATGAACCGTCTCATCGACGACGGTGTGAACGGCATCATCACCGACGATCCGGCGCTGTTGAAGGACGTGGTGCGAAGCACACGCTCGCCGGTATTGGGGTTCGATGTCTTCTCAGGTCTTAGAAAACCTCCTCGATCTGTCACGCCTGCCGTG
>CAZCGA010000292.1:0-4265 GCA_964498075.1 uncultured Binatia bacterium (SeqCode)
TGCGGGCCGTCAGGATCGTCTGCACCGTCGGCGGAATCGTCACGTCGGCGACCGGACGCACCAGACGGTACGCCCCCTTGCCGCCCTGCAACGCGCCTTCTTCGACGAGCGACTGGATGACCTCCTCCATGTAGAACGGGTTGCCGCCTGTGCGTTCGACCACGCGCTGCGCCAGCCCCGCGAGGGACGCGTCGGTACCGAGCACCGCGCCGAGCAGCTCTGCTGCCGCCGCGGGGCCGAGCGGCTCGAGTGAGATGTGCCGGTAGTGTTCCGCCTTCATCCAGCGCGCCTGGAACTCCGGCCGGAAGTTGGCCAACACGAGCGTGTGCGTCGTGGGGACGGAGTCCACCAACTGTGCGACGAACGCGGCGCTGGCCGGATCGAGCCAGTGCAGGTCCTCGAGCAGGAAGACGACGGACTCTGGTTGCTGGCTTTGCACGCTGGCGAGGCGCCGCATGACCCCGAACAGGGCGTGCTGGCGCGCGTCGCCGCTCATCTCAGGCGCCGGTCGGGCCGGGTCCGGAACACCGAGGAAATCGAACATGAGCGGCAAGACGTCGGCGAACCCGGGATCGAGCAACAGCATGCGGCCGGCGATCTTCTCGCGCGCGGTGCGGTCGTCGTCCTCGGTGGTGATGCCGAAGTAGCTGCGGAACAGCTCGAGGATGGGCAGCAGCGGCACGCTCTTCTCGTGCGAGACGCCGTGGGCCTCGTAGACCCGCAGGCCGCGGGCGCGGCACGCCGTGGTGAACTCGAAACACAGCCGGCTCTTGCCGACGCCGGCGTAGCCAACGACGCCGACGACCTGGCCGCGGCCCTGGCGCGTGTCCGCCAGGGCCTGCTCCAGGGTGTGCATTTCCGTCTGCCGGCCGACGAACTTCGACAGGCCGCGGGCGCGCGACAGGTCGAAGCGTGTACGCAGCGCGCCGACCCCGAGCAGCTCGTGCACGCCGATCGGCCGGCTCACGCCCTTGACGCGCGTCTCGCCGAGGTCGCGCAGCTCGAAGTAGCCGTCGACCAGGCGGGCGGTGTGCTCGGTCAGATAGACACGGCCGGGCTCGCAGATCTGCTCCATGCGGGACGCCAAGCCGACGACGTAGCCCTGTGCCGTGTACTCCATGCGCAGGTCATCCCCGATCGAGCCGACGACGACCTCGCCCGAGTTCAGCCCGATGCGCACCGAGAAGCTCATGCCGCTCTGCAAACGCAGCTGGTCAGCCTGCGCCCGCAACTGCTCCTGCAGCTGCAGGGCGGCGTAGCAGGCACGCTGCGCGTGATCTTCGTGGGTGATCGGCGCGCCGAACAGCGCCATGATGCCGTCGCCGGTGAACTTGTCGACGAAGCCCTCGAAGCGCTCGACACCGTCCGACAGCATGCGGAAGAAGCGCTGCATGATCCGCGACCACTCTTCCGGGTCGAGCTGCTCGGCCAGCTCCATCGAGCCCTTGATGTCGGCGAACAGCACCGTGACCTGCTTGCGTTCGCCCTCGAGGGCGCTGCGGCTGTTCAGAATCTTCTCTGCCAGATGGCGGGGCGTGTGGGCGCGGGGCCTGTCGACTCTCGCCTGTCGACTATCAACTTCCTCTTCGGCGACGTGCTGGGGCGTGTACGCAAGGGGGTTAGGGGTTACGGGGTTTGGGGTTGGGGAGGACTCAACGTTCGACGTGTTCTGCTCGACCAGCACCGCTCCGCAGGCGCGGCAGAACTTTGCGGTGGCCGTACACACACTCCCGCATGACGGGCAGCGCGGCGCAAAGCGTGTTCCGCATTCCTCGCAGAACACCGAGCCAACTGGATTGTCGTGACGGCAAACCGAGCAGGTCATATGGCCACTCAACTCCCTAGCCCCTAACCCCTGAGTCTGCGAGTTCCCGCGCGATCCGCGCCGCGTGCCCGTCGGCGGCCATCTCAGTGTAGAGCCGCAGCGCTTCGCGCAGGTGGACGGTGCGCGCCGGCTCGTCACCGCGCGACTGCGCGAGCTCGGCGCGTACTTCGAGAACCTGTGGCAGCTGGTGGACGTCACCGGTGCGATCGAGCAGCGCCTCGGCACCAGCGAGGGCCGCTTCCACCGCGGACGCGTCCGCGCCTGGCGTGTGGACGAGGGCGTGGGCGAGCACCACGTGGGCCCCCGCGGCGTTGACAAGTTGCCCGCGTGCGGTCGCGAGCGTGACCCCCTGCTCTGCGGTCTGGCGCGCACGCGCCGCGTCGCCCCGCGCCAGCTGCGCCTGCGCCACGGCCGGAATGAGCATGGGTTCGAGCGACCCGGGGACGAGACCCCGGGCGAGCAGTGCGGCGAGCGTCCGCTCCGCGCCCTCGGGGTCGCCGGTCGCCGTGAGGGCGAGGCCCAGATAGAGGTGCGCGGCGCTCACCACGCTCCGGTTCTCGAAGCCCTCGGTCATGGCGGCGGCCTGCCTGGCGTGGCCGAGCGCTTCCGGCGCGCGGCCCGCACAGAGGTGGACGTAGCTCGCGCCGAGATGCGCGTAGAGCAGAGCGATTGTGCCGCGCTCGCGGGCGTGTTCCTCTATCGCTTGGACCAGGTCGGCGGCCTCGCGGAGCCGGCCGAGCCAAGCCAGCGCCGCCACCTTGCACTGCGTGAACATGGCCCATGGGTCGAGTACGTCCGCCGCGACGGCGTTCAAGACTCGCTCCTGTGCCAGGCGATCGAGGGTCTCGTCAACGAACTGCGGCAGGGCGCGGAGGTCGTGCTGCATCAGAGCGGTGGACAGTGCGACGTACAAGAGCACCTGGAGGTCGGCGTCCGTGGCCGGATCGATCCGCCGGGCGGCTTCTCGCAGGTCGGCGATCACCTCCTCATGCGCCATCCCTTCGCCGACCACGCGATAGATCCCGTACGCTGCGAGGAGTTGCGCCTGCGCCGGCGCGTTGCGCGTGCGCGCGGCGATCTCGCTGCCGTCGCGATAGAGGGTCGCCATGTCGGCGGCGGACGTCCCCACGCGCGATCCGTACACGAGCAGCTGCACCCGCGCGGCCAGGCCGATCTCGTCGCGCTCGTCGGCGGACGGGAGCCGAGCGGCGAGGGCGCGCACTTTCTCCCAGTGGCCGACGCGCTGCGCCATGAAGGCGTAGCCGGCCAGCTCGGCGGCGCGCCGGTGCCAGCGGACGGCGTTGCGGGCGTCGCCGGCCTGCTCCCAGTGATGCGCCAGCTCGGCGGCCTTGGCGTCGAGCGCGTCGCGATGGCGCGCCTCGAGCGCCTGCGCCACCGCGGCATGGATGCGCGCGCGGCGCTCCCCGAGCTGCGAGCCGTAGGCGACCTCCTGCGTGAGCGGGTGCTTGAAGGCGTAGTCGCGTTCCGGGAAGAGCGCCTGCTCATAGACGAGTTCGGCGGCGACCAGCGTCCGGAGCGCCGCGTCGAGATCGGCCTCGGCGAGCGCCGTCGCCTGGCGCAGCACGGGCTCGGGAAACTCCTTGCCGATCACCGCCGCCACCTGCAGCACCTGCTTCTCGCGCTCGGGCAGGCGATCGATGCGCGCGGCGAGCACGGCGTGCACGGTCGCGGGCAGCACGAGCCGGTCGAGCGGGAGGGCGAGCCGGTACGCGCCGCTCGTCCCCGTCAGCTGTCCCGCCTCCGCCAGCGCCTGCACAGTCTCCTCGATGAAGAACGGGTTGCCGGCGGTGCGCGCGTCGATGCGCGCGCCAAGCCCGTCGAGTGACGGGTCGTCGCCGAGCAGATCGCGCAGCAGCGCCGCGATCGCGTCGGCTCCGAGCGGCCGCAGCGCCAGCTGCTCGTAGTGCGAGCGCTCCATCCACGGCGCGCGATAGCCGGGGCGGAAGTTCACGACAACGAGCGTGCGGGTGTGGGCCCGCTCCGCCAGCTCCGCGAGGATCGCCTCCGTGCCTGGGTCGATCCAGTGCAGGTCTTCGATCAGGATCACGCCCGCCTGCCGGGCGCTGCGCGCTTCGGTGACGTGGCGGAAGACGCCCAGGAACTGGCGCTGCCGCTCCTCGGGCGGGAGCGGCGGGCTCGGCCGCTCGGGGTCGGGCACGCCGAGAAAGTCGAAGACGAGCGGCAGCGCCGGTTCGAGCGCGCGGTCGAGCAGGAGCAAGGCGCCCGCCACCTTGTGGCGCACGAGGCGCGGCGAGTCGCGTTCGTCGATCTCGAAGAGGCCGCGCAGCAGCTCGAGCACCGGCAGGAACGGAATCATCTGTCCGTGCGACACCGCGTGTGCCGCACGGACGACCATGCCGCGCCCACGGCACCGTTCGAGGAACTCGTGGCACAGGCGGCTCTTGCCAATACCGGCCTC
>CAZCGA010000293.1:0-4160 GCA_964498075.1 uncultured Binatia bacterium (SeqCode)
CGGGATCGATGTTCGAGTACCTGATGCCGTCGCTGGTGATGCGCGCGCCGGCGGGAAGCCTGATCGAGCAGACGAGCCGCTTCGTCGTTCGCCGGCAGATGAAGTACGGCGCCGAGCTTGGCGTCCCCTGGGGTGTTTCGGAATCGGCGTACAATGCGCGCGATCTCGCGCTTATCTATCAGTACTCGACCTTCGGCGTGCCCGGTCTCGGCCTCAAGCGTGGCCTCAGCGAGGACATCGTCGTCGCCCCCTACGCGACGGCGCTGGCAGCGATGGTGGATGCCGAAGCCGCTGCGCAGAATTTCTCGCGCCTGGCTGCAGCCGGCGGCCGTGGCCGGTATGGCTGCTACGAGGCCCTCGACTATACCCCGACGCGGCTGCCCGAAGGCGAGCCGACGGCGGTTGTTCGCGCCTACATGGCACACCATCAAGGGATGACCGTGGTCGCGATCGCCAATGCGCTGCACGGCGGGGCGATGCGCGCCCGTTTCCACGCCGACGCGATGGTCCAAGCAACCGAGCTCCTGCTGCAGGAACGTACGCCACGCGATGTCGCCGTGGCCCGTCCGCGGGCCGAGGAGGTGAAGGCGGCCCCCAATGTGCGCGAGCTGGTCCCGCCGATGGTGCGCCGGTTCCACTCCCCACACGATCGCCTGCCGCGCACGCACTTGCTCTCGAACGGCCGCTACGCCGTGATGCTCACCGGCGCGGGCTCGGGATACAGTCGCTGGCGCGACCTCGCGGTCACGCGCTGGCGGGAGGACGTCACGTGCGACTCGTGGGGCGCCTACGTCTTCCTACGCGATGCGCGCAGCGGCGCAGTGTGGTCGGCGGGATATCAACCGAGCGGAGTCGAGCCGGATAGCTACGAGGTGTCTTTCTCCGAGGATCGCGCTGAGATCATCAGGCGCGACGGAACGATCACGACGACACTCGAGGTGGCGGTCTCGCCGGAGGCCGACGCCGAGGTCCGCCGTGTGTCGCTGTCGAATCTCGGCAACCGCGCACGGGAGATCGAGCTGACCTCATATGCCGAGGTCGTGTTGGCGCCCCCCGCCGCCGATGCGGCACACCCCGCCTTCTCTAAGCTGTTCGTGCAAACCGAGTTCGTCGCCGATGTCGGCGCCGACGTTGGAACTCTCTTGGCCACGCGGCGGCCGCGGTCGCCCGGTGACCCGCAGGTGTGGGCCGCGCACCTCGCCGTCGTGGAAGGCGAGAGCGTGGGCGCGCGGCAATTCGAAACCGACCGGGCACGTTTTCTCGGGCGCGGACGCGGCATCCGGACGCCGATCTCCGTGATCGACGGCCGGCCGTTGTCCAACACGGTCGGCAGCGTGCTCGATCCGATCTTCAGTCTGCGGTGCCGCGTGCGGCTTCCGCCGGGGGCCACCGTGCGCGTCGCCTTCTGGACGCTGATTGCGCCGTCGCGCAGCGAGGCGCTCGACCTGGCCGACAAGCACCACGACTCGGCGGCCTTTGAGCGCGCGGTCACGCTGGCATGGACCCAGGCGCAGGTGCAGCTCCATCATCTCGGCGTCGGCCCCGACGAGGCGCACCTCTTCCAGCGTCTCGCCAACCACGTGCTCTATTCCGACCCGACGCTGCGACCGTCGTCCGAAGTCTTGAAGCGCAACGAGCGGGGGCAATCGGCGCTCTGGGCGCACGGCATCTCCGGCGACTTGCCGATCGTCCTGGTACGAATCGATGAGGTCGAAGATCTGGAAATCGTCCGGCAGCTCCTCCGCGCCCACGAGTACTGGCGGATGAAGCGACTGGCCGTCGATCTGGTGATCCTGAACGAACGCCCCTCGTCCTACACCGCGGATCTCCAGGGGGCGCTGGAGGCGATACTGCGGGCGAGCCAGTCCAGCAGGCACCTCGAGGTAGAGGACACTCGGGGGGGCGTGTTCGTCTTGCGAGCCGACCTGATTTCGGTCGAGGTGCGGAGCCTCCTTCAGAGCGTGGGCCGCGCAGTCCTGCTCAGCCGCCGCGGCAGCCTCTTCGAGCAGGTCCACCGCATAGGAGAATTGGAGCCCGCGCTCGCGCCGCCGCGCCAGGTGTCGTTCCCCCTCCTTACCAAGGAGGGGGCCAGGGGGAGGTCGAGCCCGCCGCCAGATGCCGCGCTGTCGCGACCGCAGCTCGAGTTCTTCAATGGCCTCGGCGGCTTCGACGCCGGCGGACGGGAATACGTGACGCTTCTCGGCGAGGGGCAGTGGACCCCGGCACCGTGGGTCAACGTGATCGCCAACCCGTCGTTCGGTTTCCAAACCTCGGTCGAGGGCGCGGGCTACACGTGGTCGATCAATAGTCGCGAAAACCAGCTGACGCCCTGGTCGAACGACCCGGTCGGCGACCGGCCCGGCGAAGTGATCTACCTGCGCGACGAAGACAATGGAGCGCTCTGGGGACCCACGGCTCTGCCGATTCGCGAGGAAGCCTCGCCGTACGTCTGCCGACACGGCCAGGGCTACAGCCGTTTCGAGCACACCTCGAACGGCATCTCACTCGAGCTGCTGCAGTACGTGCCGCTCGACGACCCCATCAAGATCTCGCGGCTGGTGATTCGTAATCAGTCGGGGCGCTCGCGCCGTCTCTCGGTCACGGCGTACGTGGAGTGGGTGCTCGCGGCGGCGCGCGAGGCGTCCGCGCCCTTCATCGTGACCGAGATGGACGCCGAAACCGGAGCGCTGTTCGCGCGCAACCACTGGCGCACCGAGCTCGGCGGCCGCGTCGCGTTCGCAGACCTCGCCGGACGGCAGGTCGCTTGGACCGGCGATCGCGCCGAGTTCCTCGGCCGCAACGGCACGCTCGATCACCCGGCGTCGCTCGTTGGCGACGCACCCCTTTCCAAGCGAGTCGGCGCCGGTCTCGATCCCTGCGGCGTTCTGCAAACTCAGATCGAGCTCAAGCCGAACGGTATGGCCGAGATCGTCTTCTTTCTCGGCGAGGCGGCGACGGCGGCGGAGGCGCGTCGGTTGATCGGGCGCTACCGCACTGTCGACCTCGACGCGGTCTTGCGGGCCGTAACCACGCACTGGGACAACGTCCTCGGCGCAGTGCAGGTGCGGACGCCCGACCGCTCCATGGACATCCTGCTGAACCGCTGGCTCCTCTACCAGACGCTCGCCTGCCGGGTGTGGGCGCGCTCGGCATTCTACCAGGCGAGCGGCGCGTATGGATTCCGCGATCAGCTCCAGGACGTGATGGCGCTGACCGTGTCGAAGCCGGAGGTGGCGCGCGAGCATCTCGTGCGGGCCGCCGGGCGGCAGTTCGCCGAGGGTGACGTGCAGCACTGGTGGCTGCCGCCGTCGGGCCAGGGGGTGCGCACGCGGGTCTCCGACGACCGCCTCTGGTTGCCGTACGCGGCCGCCCACTACGTCGAGGTCACGGGCGATCTCGGGGTGCTCGACGAGACGGTTCCCTTTCTCGACGGGCCAGCCCTGCGCGCCGGTGAGGCCGACTCGTACTTCCAGCCCATGGTCTCCGAGGCGCACGGCAGCCTGTTCGAGCACTGCGCCCGAGCCCTGGACCGTAGTCTGTTAGTCGGCGGCCACGGCCTGCCGCTGATGGGCGGGGGGGATTGGAACGACGGCATGAACCGGGTCGGTGCGGGAGGCCAGGGCGAGAGCGTCTGGCTCGGCTGGTTCCTGCACGCCACACTCGCGGCATTTGCTCAGCTGGCGGACGGCCGCGCCGAGCTGGCACGCGCCACGACGTGGCGGTGCTGCGCAGCCGCCCTGCGGGAGTCCCTGGAGCGCGAAGCCTGGGACGGCGACTGGTACCGGCGCGGCTACTACGACGACGGCACGCCGCTCGGGTCCGCCTCGAGCAACGAATGCCGCATCGATTCGATCGCGCAATCGTGGGCCGTGATCTCCGGAGCCGCGGAGCCGACGCGTGCTGCAAGGGCGATGGCGGCGGTGGACCAACAGCTCGTGCGCCGCGGCGACGGGCTGCTCCTGCTCTTCACCCCGCCGTTCGATCAGCTGCCGGTGGATCCTGGGTACATCAAGGGGTACCCGCCGGGCATCCGCGAGAACGGTGGCCAATACACCCACGCTGCCATCTGGTCGGCGATCGCATTCGCGATGCTGGGCGATGGCGACAAGGCCGGGGCGCTGTTTTCAATGTTGAACCCGATCAATCACGCCAGCACGCGC
>CAZCGA010000294.1:0-4137 GCA_964498075.1 uncultured Binatia bacterium (SeqCode)
TTGGCCACGCCCTCGGCGATACCCTGGCGGATGATCGCCGGGTTGGTGACGAAGAAGTCGTCGCCGATGAGCTGGACGCGGTTGCCCAATTTGCGGGTCAGATGCTTCCATCCGTCCCAGTCATCTTCGCCCAACACGTCCTCAATCAGCATGATCGGGAAGCGCGGCTCCAGAGTGGGCGCCCTACGGTGTGAATATTCTCTCGATGAGCGTGCGGATGTCGCGCTCGTCGAAGGGACCAGGGGCGCCGCAGCGGTCAGGCGAGTCCGTCCCGAGCAGGCGGAGTAGTGCCGGCACGTCGGCGGCGGTCTCGAGGGTGTCGCAGTTGAAGTCACCGGGCGGACCGGGTGTGGGGGTCGCCGTCGGGGTCAGCGTCACCGAGGGTGTGGGCGTCGAGGTGCCGGTCGCCGTCGGCGACGGCGTGTCGGTTGGTGTGTCGGTCGGCGTGTCGGTCGGTGTTGTGGTTGCGGTCGGCGTGCTGCTGGGTGTCGCGGTGGGCGTGAGGGTCGGGGTCAGCGTTGCGGTTGAGGAAGGGCTCGGACTCCGTGTGAGTGTGAAAGTCGCCGTGGCGGTCGCGGAAGTGGTGGGCGTTGCGGTCAATGTGAGCGTTGCGGTACTTGTGGGCGTCGCGCTTGGCGTGCCCGTTGGCGTCAGGGTCGCCGTCGGCGTCGCACTGAACGTGATGGTCGGTGTGGCGGTCGCGGTGTGTGTCGACGTGGGAGCTGGGGTGCCGGTTGCGGTTGCCGGCGCGGTTGGGGTGAATGTCGCCGTCGGCCCGGGCGTGGGAGTTTTTGTCGGTGTGGGTACACACGGTGTCAGAGCCAAAACGTGGCGGCAGCCGAGGAGCACGTCACAAGAGTCGGTCGTGCACGGGTCACCGTCGTCGCAGTTTTCCAGCTGACACAAGGCCGAGCAGCCGTCGCAACTGAGGGGAACACCGGCCGCGTTGTCGCAGCTTTCGGGGAACTCGACGATGCCGTTGCCGCAGGTCGGACACGGCACCAGGCAGTTCGTCTGACCGCGGGCGCTGCAGGTGTCGAGGGCCGTCTTGGTGGGCGGCGGCAGGACCTGGCCGCTGGCGATGGTGGGGGTTTTGCGGCTGGGGTAGGTGAGCTGGTTTGTCCCGTCCGTGCCGTTCGCGATGGTCTTGACAGCATTGACCTTGCCGCTGATGGTGAGTTGCTCGCGCGCCGTGAGATCGTTCTTGCCGGCCGTCGGTCCGCCGGCGAGCAGGCTGCCGGCAGCGGTCACCGTCAGATTGCAGCCGGAGAATTGCGTCGAGCCGCCTTTTCCGCAGCCGTTCTCGTCACTACACCCTCCTCCGGTCACGTCGATCTTGTTCTGCACCGAGAGCGTTCCGGGTGCATCGACGCCGGCAAGGATTTTCGCCAGTCCACCGCCACCACCGAAGTTCCGGCCGCTGATATCCACCAGGCCGGTGAACGTCACGTCCTTCGACGCGCACACGTCGATCTCGCCGCCGTGCGCGCCGCCGCTGGCGTCGAGCACGCCGGTGGTTGCGGTGGTGAGCGGCAGCGTCGTGTCGATGCACAGCATGCCGCCGCAGCCGTCTGGCCCGTTGCTGCGCGCCGACAGTGTGGCGCCGGCCTGCACCGTCGTCGCACCGCTCGAGCACAGGTCGATCTCGCCACCGCCACCGTCCGGAGTGGCCCCTTCGGCGCGGATGTTGTCCGACACGGTCAGGGCCCCGAACTGCGCCGCAATGCACACCGCTCCGCCGCAGCCGCCACCGGACATCGTCGGTGAGAAGCTGCCGCTGGCCAGGATCGGCCCGAGGGTTTGGACGCTGGTACCGCCCGCGACGTTGATGGTCCCGCCACTTTGGCCATCGCCGGTGGCGTTCGCGTTGATGGTCTGTGTGATGGTTGAACCGTCGGAGCAGATGTCTACCGTTCCGCCGGTGCTGCCGCTGACGTCAAGGGTGTCGCCGAGCGTGATCCTGCCTGTGGCGCTGAGGTCGATGTCGCCACCGCCGTCGTCAGAGTCGCTGCCGCCGGTGGCGGACATGATGCTGTTCTGAAAGGTTATGAGATCCGTGCCCGCACTGATCTGGATGGTGCCGCCGGACGCGGTCGCGGAGAGCTGATCGGCCCTGAGGGTGCCGGCGATGCTGACCAGGCCACCCGCATTGATGACGATGGTGCCTGCCGTGTCGAAGCCCGAGACGTCGATGCGTCCGGTGGGGGTGCCGTTTTTCTGCACGGCGATGTCACCGGTAGTCTGGATGGTGATCATGCCCCCCTTGTCCAGGGGCGGGTTCGCTTGGGGGCCACGCCCATCGATCAGCCCGCCGGGTCCCACCGTGAACCTCCCCGCCATGACTTCGACCGTACCCCCGTCGATGTTGAGCGTACCCGTGCTGCTGATCGTGACGTCGCGGCTGCCGAAGTCGAGCGTGCAGCCGTCGCCGATGGTGAAGCACTTGGTGACCGTGCACCCGGCGCTGCCGTCCGGGCAGGACGGGTCCTGGGAGCCGATATCGGCGGCGGTGCAGGCACTCAGCGCGCACTGCGCCCGCGCCGGACGGGCGCGCACGACAGCAGCCGCCAGCGCGGTCAGCAGCGCCAGCCGGGCGATGCCCGTGGCGCGGTTGCGGCCCCGCTGGCTCACTTCGTCTCCCGCTTCATTGGGCACACGGCACGTCGTTGATCGCGCACTGTGTGGCGGTGCGCCAATGGAAGCCGAGGTTACCGCTGCCGCGGTTGCCGCCACCGTCGACGATCAACCCGCCCTGAACCTTGAGGCCGTCGTCGCCGTTGTTGATGGCGCGGTTGCCCGTCAGGTACCAATCGCCGCCCATGCCGTTGAAGCCGTCGCCGCCGTTGAGGTTGGCGGTGTTGTGGGTAATGGTGAAGTGCATGCCGTTGAGCCGGAACCCTGCTTTGCCGCCGCGCATCGCGGTGCAGTCGACGAGGGAGTGTCCCATGCCGGTGACGTTGAAGCCGATGTCGCCGCTGCCGTCGGCGATGTCGGGCGCTCCACTCGCGCCGAGCGCGCCACCGAGTCCAGTGACGAAAAACCCGAAGCGCTTGCTGCTGTAGGCGCGCGTATCGGTGGCGTGGAAGCCGGCGCCGCCGAGCGCGAACCCGTCGCGGCCGGAAGTCAGTGCCGTGATGTTGCGGACCGTATAGTTGCGGGCGTCGATGCGTACGCCGTCGCGGGCGTTACGGACCGCGTTGATGCCCTCGATCAACTGCACCGAATCGGGGCCCCGGCCGGCGATACCGTCACGGAAGCCCTCGATGGTGGCGGGGCCGCCGCTGCTGATCAGCCGCGCGCCACCGGGCCCGCCGTCGATGATCCACACCCCCGTGCCGCGCTGGGCGCCGCGCAAAGTCTTTCCCTGCAGGTCAATGGTCACGCCGTGCGGCGCTTGGTTGACGCGCACGATCAGACCGTCGTGCGGGCACACGGTGTTGACCACCGGATCGTCGGTCAAGACCAGATCGCTCACGACCGTGTCGCTGCAGGCACACGGGACGTCAACGCCGCCGACGTTGTCACCGCACAGCTTCGCCGGCGCCGGTGCGGCGAGCAGCGCCAGGGACAGTAGGAGTAAGAGCAAGCGCAAGCGTTTCACGGCAGTCGGCCCTTGTTTCTAGTCGAGCCAGCGAAGTCAAGCTAGTGGGAAATTGGTGAAGTACGAAATGGTGAGCCGACACCATGCCGCCCCACGGGGTACACTTTCGCGGCCGATTCATGTACCGTGCCCGCGATTGCGCGTGCCCGTGACGCGGGCTGCAACTCCACAACGCCAGACAAGGTGAATCTCCGATGGCAGACACGATGAAGGCTCCAGCAGGTGAACGCATTCGCTCCGCGAACGGGCGGCTCGAGGTGCCGGATCACCCCGTCATCCCGTTCATCGAGGGTGACGGGACGGGCCCGGACATTTGGCGCGCCAGCCAGCGCGTCTTCGATGCCGGCGTGCAGAAGGCGTACGGCGGCAAGCGCCGCATCGCGTGGATGGAAGTGCTGGCGGGAGAGAAGGCGTTCAACCGCACCGCCAGCTGGCTCCCCGACGAGACCGTGCGTGCGTTCCAGGACTACACGGTCGGCATCAAGGGACCACTGACGACGCCGGTGGGCGGCGGCGTCCGCTCGCTGAACGTGGCG
>CAZCGA010000295.1:0-4129 GCA_964498075.1 uncultured Binatia bacterium (SeqCode)
ATACTCGTTCTCCTTGTCGGAGCTCATGTTGACGAAGGGCAGCACGGCGATGGACTTGCGATCCTCGGCGCGCGGCGCCGCCGCTGGCGTGGTCGCGGCCGTTTGCTGATACCGCCACACCATCGCGCCCGCGGCAACGAGGAGAACCGCGCCGAGCGCCGCGACTCCGGGTCGCCGCCACTTCTTCGCGCCGGCATTCTGCCGGGAACCGGCGGGCGCTCCCTGCGTCCACGGCAGGACGACGCGGTACACATCGATCGGCACGTGGATGTTCTTCAGCTCCGGCAGGCGCAGCCGTTCGAGCGGCTCCTCGATCTTGTTGCGCACCTGATCGAACACCGGGCCAGTGATACAGATGCCGCCGGCGTCGGCGAGCGGCTCAACGCGGGCGGCGATGTTGACGCCGTCGCCGAAGACATCACCGTCGCGGGTCTCGACGTCACCGAGATGCAGACCGATGCGGATCTGAATGCGTCGCTCCGGCGCCTCGGATGAATTGCGCTGCACCAGTCCCTTTTGAATCTCAAGGGCACAGCGCACCGCCTGCAACGCGCTGGCGAACTCCACCAAGAACCCGTCACCGGTGCTTTTGACTTCGCGTCCGCTGTACTGCGCAAAGATCGGTCGCAGCATCAGCTGTTGGGCGTGGAGCAGCGCCAACGCCAACGCCTCGTTACGCTGCGTCAGGGCGCTGTAGCCCACCATATCAGTGAACATGATGGCGGCGAGGTGCCGCTGCTCGATGGCGTCCGCCACGATGGGCTTACCTCTGTCGGCGGCGTGGGGCGGCGGGGACGCCGAGAACCTTGAAGCCCATGGCCCGCGCCGCCGTGCCCAGCTCGCCGTCGTGTGTCGCGAGGTACAGATCGTCCACCTGCGCCCGCGCCAGCAACGCCGTTGCGAGGTGGATGGCATCGAGCGAGCTCAGGAGCGTGGGAAACGGCTCGGCGGCGCGCTCGAGAACTGCGGCGTCGAGCGGAAGGATATCGAACGTGTCCAGCAGTTCCAAAACGGCCGCCCGCTGTTGTGCGACCGCTGGGTCGCTGAGCCGCTCCCGGATGCGGGCCCGATCGATCGTCCGTCGACATTCCAAACGGATCAGCTCGCTGGCGAGCGGCCGCCCGATGCGTCGCCACTCTCGCAGTGCTCCCCGCTCATTGAGTCCGATGCGCAGGAGCACCGACGAGTCCACGTACACGTTCACCGCCTCCCTCGCTCTTCGAGGAGCAGTTTCAGCGAGCCGGCTCCCCAGCGGGCTTTGGGATACCGTTTGTTGCGCACCTCGGCAAACGGCCGCTTGGCCGGGATGATGCGGATCTGCGGCTCCGCCGCACCCGCGGGCACCAGCCGGACAATCGGGCGGTTGCGGTCGGTCACTTCGATTTCGGCACCGTGCTCCACGGCACGCAAATGCCGTGAGAGCTGGTTTTTCAGGTCGGCAATCTTGACTCGTTTCATGGCCACATCAGGGCACATCAGGCTCTGAACGTCAAACTCACTCCAGCCCCACCTTCTTCAGCAGCGCGATGAAGCGCGGGTCGGAGCGCAGCGGGTTCAGATCGGGGTCGACCTTCCAGTACATCACGTAGTACGAGCGCGCTTCCGCCGCCTTGGCCAGCTCGACGAGCGCCTCGTCGAGCTGGCCAAGCCCGATGAGTATGGTCGCCACGTAAGCCGGAGAGACGAACCCGTCCCGCATTCGTTCGCGCAGATGGTCAAGCACCTTCGTCGCTTCCACCCGGTCGCCCGCGTCGGCATAAACCCGCCCGAGGACCGACTCGGCTTCTGGAGAGGACGAAAACTGCAGCGCCCTCTGCACCGCGGTGATTGCCTCGGGAAACCTGCCGGCGCGCGCGTAGGCGCGCCCGAGCCACGAGTGCGCCCACCAGTTGTCGGGATCAATGGCGATTGCGGTGCGGAGTTGCTCGATCGCGGCATCGTTGCGCCCGGCAAAGTAGAGGTTGTAGCCGTGAAAGATGCTGGCGTTGGCCGACAATGGATCTAGCTGGAGCGCGCGCCGCGACTCGGCGATTCCTTCATCGAACTGGCCGAGGTTACCCAAGAAGGAGCCGTACCAGGAGTGGGCCGAGGCCAACTGCGGCTGCAACGTGAGCGCAGTCTGGAACTCCCGGCGAGTCGCTTCGACATCGTGGTCGTACCACCAGTTCACGATGGCGAGCCAGACGTGCGCCTCTGCCAGCGACGGGTCGAGCTGCAGCGCTTTCTCGGCGGCCTCGCGGGCACGCGGCATGGCCTCGCTTGACGGCAGCGCCCAGTCGACGATCCACACGTAGTAGGCGGCGAGGCCGAGATACGCCAAGGCATAGTTTGGGTCGCGCCCGATCGCTTGCTGCAGGTAGCGCATGGCGCTGTCCCAATCGTTGAGCGAGTCGGTGGCATGACGTGCTCTCAAGTAGAGCTGATACGCCTCCACGTCTTCCGTCGGCTTCTGCTCGAGCGTCTGGCGCTCGTCGCCGACGAGGGTCACCTGCAGCGCCTTCGCCACGGTCTCGGCCACCTGGCTGCGGATGGCGAAGATGTCCTGCAACTCGCGGTCGTAGCTGTCGGACCAGAGATGGTAGCCGTCCGCGACATTGATGAGCTGCGCCGTGATCCGCACCCGATTGCCGGCTTTGGCCACACTGCCTTCGAGGACGGCGCCGACGTTGAGCTGCGTGCCGATGGTGCGCACGTCATCGTTCTTGCCCTTGAAGGCAAACGACGAGGTACGCGCCGCGACGTGCAAGCCCGAGACCTTAGAGAGGGCGGCGATCAGATCTTCGGTAATGCCGTCGCTGAAATACTCGTTCTCCTTGTCGGAGCTCATGTTGACGAACGGCAGCACCGCGACGGACTTCTTCGCCGGCGGCGATACCGCCTCGGATGGTGGTGCACTTGGCGTGCGCGCTCCACGATTCGTCAGCCACCATCCCAGCACAGCGACGACGCCGATGAGCGCAGCAATCACACCGACGCGCGCGCCGAGTCGGCGCCGGGCAGGCCGGCGCCCCACGCGCTTCACTGCTCCCTGCGTCCACGGCAGCACCACCCGGTACACGTCGATCGGGACCTGAATGTTCTTCAGCTCCGGCTGCCCGATCCGCACCAGTGGCTCGTCGATCTTGTTGCGAACCTGATCGAACACCGGACCGGTGATGCAGATGCCACCGGCGTCTGCCAGCGGCTCGATGCGCGCCGCGATGTTGACGCCGTCGCCGAAGACGTCGCCATCGCGCACTTCCAGGTCGCCGAGATGGAGGCCGATGCGCACCTGGATGCGCCGTTCGGATGCCGCCGAGGCGTTCTGCTCCACCAGTGCCGTCTGGATGGCGATGGCGCAGCGCACCGCCTGCAGCGCGCTGCCGAACTCCACCAGGAACCCGTCGCCGGTGGTTTTGATTTCGCGCCCGCCGTGCCGGAGAAAAATGGGCCGCAGCCGGCCCTGATGCTCAGCCAACAGATCAAGCGCCAGCGCTTCGTTGCGCTGCGCCAGCGCGCTGTAGCCGACCATGTCGGTGAACATGATCGCCGCCAATTTGCGGTGCTTGTTATCGCTGCGCATGCGGGGGCGTCTCTCTATCATTTGCACAGCCCTTTTGTCGAAGCCGCAGGGCAGAGGGCGGCACGATTCAAATGGGAACCTGGGTCTGCACCACTATCCGCAGTAGCTACCGACACCCGCGATCCATCGCCGGGTTCCTCGAGCCGAGGCTGAAATGCCGAGGAGCGACGGCGTGACTGGCGAGTGTCGCAGGACTAGGCCCGGTCCGACCTCTGCAGGATGGGGCGGAGTTTCGCGGCAAGCTCCGGGGCATGGGCTACTGCGACGTCCCAAACAATCAGGTAGTCCACACCAGCGTAGTCATGAATGAGGCGATCGCGCATGCCGGCCATTTTCTTCCACTCGATGTTCGAGAACTGTGCGCGCGTATCCTCGGGGACTTGTTTCGCGGCCTCGCCGATGACCTCCACGCTTCGCACGAAGGCGCGTTTGAGGACTTCGTTGCCGAGGAACGCCACTTGGTTGGTCCGCTGCGCTTCGCTCTCCAGAAACTCCGCTTCGCGCAAGATGTCGCGCAACAACTCAAGCGTGGACGGAAGCATAGCGAACCGTCGGGAGGATCAGCCG
>CAZCGA010000296.1:0-4069 GCA_964498075.1 uncultured Binatia bacterium (SeqCode)
TCATGGTCGCCCACCGGCTGGCCAGCGTGCGCCACTGCGACCACGTCTACTTCGTGGTCCAGGGGCGCGTCGTCGCGTCCGGCGGGTACGAGGAGCTGGTCAGGACCGACGCGCGGTTCCGTGCCTTCGCCGCCGCGCCAGAGGTCGAACCCGACGTCCGGGCCCGACGGAGCACGGGTTGACAATCGGCGGGAAAGTGTCACAGCGGAGCCACAGCCACATGGACGATGGCGCGCGTAGGCGGCGTTTCGACAATTTGGGCCGGCGCTTGGTCCGCAAGCTGCGCGCCGCATGGTGGGAAGCGCAGCCGGCATCATGGCGTGGGCCGGCGGCGCGGCAGCTAGGCCCGAACGTGTGGATACAGGACGAACGCGCGTGCCTGGGGGATTTTCTCGCAGAACTCGCGCCCGCGCCGGTTTGGTCGGGTGAGGTGCTCAGGATCGCGCACATCGTCAACCCGTTCACGGCGGCCGCGGGCTCCGGACACGAGCGGGTGCAGGCGGCGACACTCGCCTCGATGCGTCGCGCTAAGAGCGTGGCCGGTGACGGCCTGGCTGTCGACCTCATTGCGATCCGACATGTGGACGACGACATCGCCGGGCTCGAGGAGTTCGTCTCGGGACCGCCGCTGACCCGAACCGTGCTCGACGTAGCGTCGTTCACTAAGCCGCGGCCGTTCCCGATCCTGTTCGATATCCTGGATCACGGCGTTGCTGCCGCTGGCAAGGCGGACGTCATCGTCTTTACCAACATCGACATCAACCTTGCGCCGCACTTCTACGAAACGCTCAGGGCACTGTGGCGGCGTGGGTTCGACGCCATGACGATCAACCGTAGGACGGTAGCGGCAGCCTACGACGGAAATGGAGCCGGGACCGACTGGGCTCTCGCCGACAGCGATCACGGTCGATCGCACCCGGGCTTTGATTGCTTCGTATTCGCGCGGGCGGCGTTCGCGAGCTTCGTTCCGTCGCAGTCCTGCCTCGGGATGCCGGTGGTGGGGCGGTCGCTCCTCTACAACATGGTGGCACACGCTGAGCGCATGGTGATGTTGACCAACGTCCAGATGACTTACCATTTCGGGAACGAGCGCAGTTGGCGGAACGAGGCGTACCGGGAATACTACCGACACAACGTGCAGGCGTCCCAGGAAGTCCTGGCTGTTCTTAATACGAACGCCTCGTCTACTCCCCGCTTGGAGTCGTTCTTGGAACGGCACGGCGAACGCTGCAAGCTACGTGTATGGGAGATCTGAGGCTCGTGGTGGTGTTCACGACTGACAGACTTTCCACCGTGTCGGTCCGAGCGACCGCGTTGGGGGTCTCGACGCATCCGATTTGGCACAAGGGGTAGGTAATGCAGCGCGATTGCTCGGGCGGCTGGATGGATTGGGGCCATGGCCCAATGATCGCGGTGAGGCTCCCCAACCGGTAGGTACGAAAAATGCGGGAGGCTGCGAAAACCTTGAGATGTTGGCTGTCGCGGACATACGGCACCTACAAAGTGCGCAAGTGTGGATTTTGGTTCGTCGATATCCCGCGAACGTCGTCCACAAGCATCCGCGTTGAACTCGGCCGGGCGTTCGGCATGCCCTACGGTAAACCAGGCATGTCGCACCGCGTGCGGCATTTGCTTGATCCGTTCGGGGTGCACGTTCCGGCATCGCGCATGCGCGAGATGCTTGGAGCGGAGGTCTGGGACCAGTTGTTCACGTTCGCCCTGGTGCGCAATCCGTGGGAACGCACGGTCTCCCTATACAATTGGCGCAGGAAGGAAGGCAGCATCCCGCACGACTTGTCTTTCAAGGAGTACGTCAGGCGCCTGGCTGCGTTCATTGATGCCGGAGACCAGGACCCCCTAGGCAACGGTAAACCCGTGTTTCGGCTCCACTTTCACTGCTATGGTGCCAGCGACTTCATCCTTGACGATACCGGCCATACCATCGTCAGCTACATAGGCCGGTACGAAACGAGGCAGGCCGACCTGCGGCGGATTGCCGACATGTTGAACTTTCCGAAACTCGGAGAACTGAAGATCCAGCAGGCCCCTTCGGCATACCGGCATTACTCGAAGTTCTACGACGCAGAAGCGCGCTACACTGTCGGTCGCATTTATCGCAATGACGTTGAAATCTTCGGCTATACGTTCGAGGATGCGCAAGGTTAGGCTGAGCTTGGGGCTCCCTGACCACGGTACGGCACAGGCGGGTCATGGTATGGATGCGATGATCAAGACGGGGACGAGGGGAGCAGCGGAGCCTCAAGAAGTAATTTGGTGTGGAACGACATGCGACGGGGGCTGGCGGAACCGGCGCCGGAAAGACGCGCGCTTGGTTCTACTCGGAATCGCGTCTACCGGCAGCCAGTTTGCACCGGCCCGACGCTCGGCGCTGGAGGGGTGCAAGGGGGCGCTCGCCGCGATCAGCCACGCCAATTGCTCGGCGGTCGGTGGCTGGGCACCGAGGGAGTTGGTTGGGGGGTATGAACGGGTGATATGGGTATCCTAGTGGTTCCTGCCTAACATAAGACTCTCGATGGGGATTCCCGTCCGGGATCGGGCGTGCGAGTCTGCGTCATGCGTGCAGGCATCGTCATCACCGTCACGCCGGAAGACCGCCGCCACTTGGGGGCGATCGTCCGGGACCGCAACCGCCCGCAGAAGCACGTCTGGCGGGCTCGAATCATCCTGTTGACCGCGGACGGGCTGGGCACGAACGGCATCGTTTGCGCGACCGCCAAGGACAAGACCGTGGTCTGGCGCTGGCAGGAACGCTTCATGCGCAAGGGCATGGCGGCGCTGACGCTCGATGCCTACGTGGCGAGCTACGCGGCGTTCGCCTTGCACGCGCGCGAGGTCGGTTTCGTACGATACGAGGACTTCGTTGACCGGCCCGATGACACCTTGGCCGTGGTCTGCGAGCAGCTCGCTCTGCCGTTCGATGCAGGTTATCGCGACCGCTGGTCCTCCTATGCCTTCGTAACGGGGGACGTACACCCGGCAAGCGGCTCCCGCGGCGTCGACCTCGGCGCGATCATGATGATCCCGCGCCGGGCGTGCGAGGAAACCCTGCTTGGGAAGCTTCGCGAGAGCCGAGACCTGCGGAACGCGGCGACAGCACTGGGCTACGAGTTCTAGGTCCGAGCGCGCGGTGGCGGGAGCTGGGAAGGCGCGCTATGGAAGGGTGCTCGCGATGGGACGGCGGAATTTCTCGATGCGTGGTGCGAACGTGATTGTGAATCGATGATGGCGGGCGACGCACTGGGCTGGATTGGCGCCCTACCCAGGCGCGCGCTGCGCAAGGCGCGTCACTTGGCGAGGAGGGCCCTTTTCGAGCGGCGCGGGCCCGCCGCCATCCGGCTGGCGCCCAACACCTGGAAGCAGGACCTGCGCGCGAGCCTGGCCGACGTGCTGGCCGAGCTCGGGCCCGAGCCGATCCGGCCGGCCGGCCCGCTCAGGATCGCGCACATCGTCAACCCGTTCACGGCGGCCAAGGGCTCGGGGCACGAACGGGCGCAAGCGGCGACGCTCGCCTCGATGCGCCGGGCCAAGAGTTTGGCGGGGCCGGGCGTCGAACTCGTTGCGGTCTGCCACAAGGACGACCGGGTAAGGGACCTGGATGGGTTCGTGGCGGCGGAGCCATTGACGCGGACGCTTCTGGACGTGGCGACGTTCGCCAATCCAAGGCCGCTGCCGATCCTGTCCGACATCCTCGAGCGCGGGGTCGCGGCGTCCGCACACGCCGACCTGATCGTTTACACGAACATGGATATCAACGTCCAGCCACACTTCTACGAAGGAGTGCGAGCCCTTTCAGGGCGCGGGTTCGACGCCATGACCATCAACCGGCGAACGGTGGCGGTGGGCTACGAAAGGGATGGGGCCAGTGCCGACTGGATGCTGGCTGCCGCCGACCCCGGCGGATCGCACTCGGGGTTCGACTGCTTCGTGTTCGCGCGTGCTGCGTTTGCGGACTTCGTGCCGTCGCGCGGCAGCAACTTGTGTGAAGTGCGGATCGAGATGATGCCCTCGGGGGATCGGCGTATCCCGGACGACGCGGTGATCGAGCGTT
>CAZCGA010000297.1:0-3999 GCA_964498075.1 uncultured Binatia bacterium (SeqCode)
GAACATCTTCCTGGCGAGCGCGGCGAGCGCGGCGAGGCGCCGCTCGAGCGCCCGGGCCGTGCGGCCGGAATGCTCGACGGCCGCTATCAGAACGTCCAGCGCGTCGGCTCGCACCAGCGCGTCGCCTGTTCCGTCGGTTTGCGCCGCGAGTTCCGCCCGGTGACGGACGAGGATCACGAGTGCCGCGTCGCAGCGGTCCGGCAGATCAGCCAGGGTCGGGACGGAGTCGAAGCAGGAGCGAAGCGCCTCATTTGGAAAGGTCTCTCCATCATCGGATCGAAGGAGTGCGGCGTCGCGAAAGAGAAGACGCGCCCAGGGCATCAACTGCTGCAGGTCGCGCTCGTGGCTCTGGACGGATGCACGGACTGCCTCCGCCCAGGCCAGCACCTCGGCGTTGGCGCCGTCGCCGCGTTCCCCAGTCAGGGCTCGCACTATGTCGGTGACGGTGTCGGCGTGAACCGCAAGCGTCGCCAACCGGCCGGCAACACCCGCCGGCGTCTCCGGAGGCGCGCCCGCGAGCGAGGCCGCGAGAGTGTCGAGCTCATCGTCGAGCTGCTTCCGCGTCACCGTTTGCGTTCGCCGGTCGTCGGCGAGCGCGCCCAAGGCCTCACGGATGAGCCCGAGCGCGTCCGCGATCCCGGCGAACCATTCCGGACCCACCACAGGACGGGCGATCATCTCCCGACAAGCACTTCCAAAAGCGATCAGGTGGCCTGCAAGATTTCCACTATCCACCGAAGAGACGTACTTGGGGTCCAGCGGGCGAAGGTCACGCGTGTCGTACCAGTTGTAGAAGTGGCCGCGGAAGCGCTCGAGCCCGTTCATCGTCGCAAGCGTCGCGTCCAGCCGCTCCACGGTCTCGAGTGTACCCAGCCAGCCGAAATCGCGGGCGGCGACCACGGACAGAAGGTACAGCCCGAGGTTCGTCGGGGACGTCCGGTGGGCCATCACCGGCTTCGGATCTTCTTGAAAGTTGTCAGGAGGCAGCATGTGATCGTCCGCCGCGACGAAGGTCTCGAAGAAGGCCCACGTGCGGCGGGCGATCAGCCGCAGTGCGCGCGCGTCCGCGGCGGCGATCGGCTGGGAGCCCGCCACGAGCGGCGGACGGCTCGCCCACTGCGCGACGACCGGCGACAGCGTCCACAGGATCAGGAATGGAGCCGCAATCAACCCACCCCCGCGCCCGGCGTATGCGACGACGGCTGCGGCCGCAGCGGCGAGCGCGACGCCGCCAGCCATGCGCCGGTAGAACCCGGGGACATCGAGCGGCAGGCTGAACTTCGCCTGCGCGGCGGTGACCCACTCGAGCATACGCCGGCGCCGCACGAACAGACGGAAGAGCGTGCGTCCGATGGCGTCGGTCATCAACCACGCCTGATGCGCGAGCAGCGTGAGCAGGAACGCGATCTGTGACAGACCGAGCGCGAGATCCGTACCGACCGCGCGCAAGTGACTGCGCTTCGAAATCCCGAGCCGTCGCGGCACGATCCCAGCCACGAAGGGCAGCAGGGCAGGCAGCGCGATCATCGAGACGACGAACCCGGTCCAGACCGCGGCGGCAGCACGCGGCAGCATCCATCCTGCCACCAGTGCGAGGAAGGCGGCCGGTGCCGACAACGTGCGGCGCAGGTTGTCCGTCATCTTCCAGCGCCCAATTAAGGGAATCGCGGTGCGGCCCGAGAGTGTCGACTTTCGCGGGCAGTCCCTCGATACGGTCCCTGAGAAGACGGGACCTACTCGGGATGAACGGAACAAGGCTTTGCGAATCCAACCGAAAACCGTTCGCCCTGAGTAGCCGCCTTCTCTTGGCGGCCCTTCGACGGGGCTCAGGACAGGCGTATCGAAGGGCGCTCGCTTGTGAGAGTCGAGAGGCCCACGGCCGAGAATCCAGGGAAGCAGCTGCCAGTCGCCGCGCGCCCACCGATGGTGGCGCGCCGCGGCGACGTCGTAGCGCGACGGGAACTCCTCGACGACCTCGATGTCGGAAACCAGGCCGGCGCGCGCGAATATGCCCTCCAGCAGGTCGTGACTCAGGAGCGTGTTGTCGGGAACCCGCCCTGCACCTTCCCCGAAGAGATCCTGGTACACGTCGGAGACGGCGAACGCGTACGGGTCGATGCCGCCCGGACCTGAAAAGACGCGCTGGAAGACTGATCCCTCGCGGCCGATCGGCAACGATGGCGTGACTCGGGGCTGCAGCACCGCGTACCCCTCGACCACGCGACAGGTGCGGGGGTCGAGTCTCGGGTGATTGAGTGGGTGAGCCATCTTCCCGACCAGCTGCCTGGCGGCTCCCCGCGGGAGTCGCGTATCGGCATCGAGGGTGATCACATAGCGAACGCCGGAGGGTACGACGGGCGCGCGGCCGTTTACTGCCAGGAAGGTCGTGTCAGTTGCACCGCGCAGCAGTCGATTCAGCTCGTGTAGCTTCCCCCGCTTGCGTTCCCAGCCGATCCACTTTCCTTCTCCCTCATTCCACAGCCGTCGACGATGGAGCAGGATGAATCGTTCGCCATCCGCTGCCGGTCCGTAGCGTTGGTTCAAGCGCGCGATGCCCTCCGCGGCAGCGCCCAAGAGCGCGTCGTCGTCGGGCGTAGTCTCGCTGGCGGAGTCCGTCCAGTCGGAGAGCAGCGCAAAGCGGAGGTCGTCCTCCGAGCTCGCCAGATGCCGAACCTCGAGGCGCTCGATCTGCTCGTCGATCTCCGCTCGCGTCGTCAAGAGGGTAGGCACGACGACCATCGTGCGCAGGCTCGACGGCACGCCGTCGCGCAGCTCCAATGCGGGCAGCACCGCGGGGCCGAACCGATTTGTGACGTGGTGGTTCACCAGCGCCACCGCCACATCCGATGCCGGGACCAGGGCGAGCAGCGCGAGCAGGAAGAGAGCCGATTCGCCGACCCCGGATTCCGCGACGCCGAGCAACGACAGAGCGAGGATGAAGGTGCTGATGATCGCGACCGCTCCCAGATATCCGAGAATCCCTGCGGCCGCGTAGACACGAATGAGCCATTCCCGCATCGGCACACGAAATGCGAGCTCCGTCTCAAAGGCCCGCCGTCCCCTGGCGATGAGGTAATAGCCGGGATCATGCTCGCGGCGGCGACCATCGATGAACTCGCAAGCAGGGCTTCGAGACGGCCCCTGAAAAGACGGGGCCTCCTCAGCCCGAACGGTATTGGTATTGAGCCCAACGGACATATTCCGTTCGCCCTGAGATTCGGACCAGCGCTGTGGCGCTGGTCTGTTGGGCCAATGAACCCCCTCCTTACCAAGGAGGGGGCCAGGGGGAGGTTGCTGACGCGCCGTTGCAAAACCTCCCCTGACCCCTCCTTGGTAAGGAGGGGAACCCTCGACGAACGGTTCATTGGTAGGAGCCGCCTCTTTTGGCGGCGTCTCGAAGGGCTCCCCTCCCGCGCGCTTGGCGGCGAGCAGCGCCCGCGCGGCGACGTCGAGCTCCGAGTGGCCGGAGCCGCGCGCCAGCGCTTCGATCGCGTGCCGGTAGCGATCCCGCGTCGGGAAATCCATCGCGGCGAAGTTGCTGCCGGCGCGGAGCGCCGCATCGACGAGGCTGACACTCTCGAAGAACTCCGCCCAATCGACGGCGGACATGAGGCGCATGCTGGTGATCACATTGCGCACCGTCACGTTCATCGCGCCCTGCCGCTGATGCTCCTCGCGGACGATCTCGTCGGCGGTCGTTCCCTGGGCTGCCAGGCGTTCGTCCAGCCAGCGCAGTGCCGGTGTCACCGCCGGATCCTGATCGCGCAGCCGCTGCACCAGCTGCACGGCAAAGGCCGGGCGGGTCCGGTCGAAGCCTCGCAAGGCCGTCGCCGCCGGCTCGGGCGCGCGGTTGCCGACGCCCAGAAGCCGGTCGGCCAAGGTGTCGGCGTCTTGGCGCGCGGCGCGACTGCTCACGATGCGCTCGGCCGCGCGGCGCAGATTCTCGACAAGCACGATGCGCAGCGTGATCGCCACCGCCCAGGGCTCGCCGATTGTGAG
>CAZCGA010000298.1:0-3984 GCA_964498075.1 uncultured Binatia bacterium (SeqCode)
CAGCAGCTGGCAGGCCGGGTGATCGATGGCCTCGCGCGCCGCGGCAAGTATCTGCTCCTTCATCTGTCGGGCGGCGGCTGCCTGCTCGCGCACCTCGGCATGTCGGGGGCGCTGCTGCTGCAACCCGCCGGCACACCGCTCGCCGCGCACGATCACATCCGCATCCGGCTTTCCGGCGCCGTGCAACTCACGTACAACGATCCGCGGCGCTTCGGCTTGATGCGCGCCGGCCGCGTGCAGGACTTCGGCGAGCTCCGGAACCTCGGACCCGATCCGCTCGCCGAGGATTTCTCGGTTGCCGATCTTGCGGCGCTGGCGCGCGGCCGCAAGAAGCCGGTCAAAAACCTACTGATGGATCAGCGCGCGCTCGGCGGTATCGGCAACATCTACGCCAACGAGATTCTCTTCCGTGCCCGCATTCGTCCCGGGCGGCAAGCGCGGCGCCTGACGCGCGCCGAGATCGCCCGCCTGTTCGACGCCACGCGTGCCGTGCTCCGCCATGCCATTCGACTTGGCGGCAGCTCGATCTCCGACTACCGCGACGCCGAAGGGCGGCCGGGATACTTCCACTTGCGTTTGCGCGTCTACGATCGCGCCGGCAAGCCATGCCTGCGCTGCGGCACGCCGGTACGACGCGTCGTGCACGCCGGGCGCAGCAGCTTCTACTGCCCCGACTGTCAAAGGTAGGCGGGCGGGGACGCCCGCCCTGCTGCCCTTGATTGGATGAAATGATGGTGGAGCAGGCGTCCCCGCCTGCTCACCTTACCACCAGGACCGGGCAGTGCGCGTGGCGAATCACCCGCTCGGCGACGCTGCCCATGAAGAGATGCTTCAGGCCGGTGTGGCCGTGGGTCGAAATCACAATGAGGTCGACTTGCTTCTCCGTCGCCAAGCGAACGATCTCCTCCGATGGGCCGCCATGTGCCAGCAACGTCTGGTGCGGCACCGCCGCCAGGTCGGCATCCTTCGGCACGCGGTCGAGCAACGCTTGCCGCGCATCGTTCTCCGCGCGCTCGTGGACCTCCGCGGTCAACAGGTCCGTGGGGTAATACTGCGCATACAGCGGATTGGGCGCGATGAGCATCTCGATCACGTGGCACAGCAGCACCTCGGCGTTGTGGTCTGCAGCCATCCGGAAGGCGTGCGCGATCGCATGGTCGCCGGACTCGGAGAAGTCCGTGGTCACCAGGATGCGTTTGAAGTTCTCGTGCATGAGTCCTCTCTTGCTGACAGCTGAACGCTGATTGCTGACAGCTTATCCCAACATGATCATTCCGGCATCCACCACCAGCACCTGGCCCGTCATCATATCGCTATCCTCGGAGGCGAGGAACAGGGCGGTGCCGGTCAGATCCTCGGGCTGCAGTGCCTTCTTCAAGGCGGTGAACATCACCAGCATGCTTATCATCTCCTCGGGGACGACGCTCTTCGTGGCCTCGGTCATCGTCAGCCCGGGGGCGATGGCGTTGACGTTGATGCCCCACGGCCCGAGTGCGCCGGCGAAGTACTTCGTCAGGCCGTTCACGCCCATCTTCGCCACGCTGTAGTGGAACGGTGGCGAGGGCTTGTCGGGATCGCTGGTATCGACGGCTCCGACGTTGCCCATGAACGCGGCGGTCGAGGACTGGTTGATGATCTTGCCCTTTCCTTGCCGCTTCATGTAGGGCTCGACGGCGCGCGTGCACAGCCAGACGCCGGTGAGGTTCACGGACAGGATCCGATTGAAGTAGGCCAGCGAGGAGTCCTGCGTGTCGAGGCCATAGAAGATCGCGGCGTTGTTGAGCAGGATGTCGATCCGTCCGAAGCGCTCGGCCGCCTTGGCGGCCATCTCCTTGGTGCTCGGCTCGCTGCTCACGTCGGTCTTGATGAACAGCGCCTCGCTCCCCGCGGCCTTCACCTCGCTCTCGGTTCGCCGGCCGATCTCCTCGTTGATCTCGGCGACGACGATCTTCGCGCCCTCGCGCGCAAAGCGGTTGGCGTAGGCGCGCCCGATGCCCTGTCCGGCTCCAGTGATGACTGCGACCTTGTCCTTCAGACGCATGCGTACCCTCCCGTGAGCTGTTGACAGCGGGCTATAGTCCAAGCCGCCGAAAAGGTCCACCGATTCTCAGGTGGCCCTGGACCTCGCGCCGCTTCATGAACTAGTCTGCCGGCGATGACGGTGACCGACTGGGGGTTCGCCAGCGACCTGGAAGATATCGGCGGCGAGATTGCCATCGTCGGCATCGGTGACGCCGATTTTACCAAGGCATCGGGACGCACGACGCACGAGATCGCGGGGCAGGCGACGGAGCGGGCGCTCGCCGACGCCGGGCTCACAGCGGCGGACATCGACGGCATCATGCACATCCCGTTCTCCGGCGACCAGTTCGACGCCGCAGCGTATCGCGCCCATTTCGGCACGACGCACGAGATGTGGGTGTCGGAGAAGGGCGGCGGTATGGTGTGGGCCGGCTCGGCGCCATACGATGCGGCGCTGGCGATCCGCTCCGGCAGGGCGAAGTATGTGCTGAACACCTTCTCGGTGGCCTGGGCGACGCAGCGACCGCAGATGGTCGGCGGGCCGGGCCACGTGCACGCCGAGGATCTCTACAAGCAGAACCTGGAGGTGCCGTTCGGCTGGTTTCCGCAGCCGGTGTACTTCGCCACCATCGCGCGACGGCACATGTACGAGTTCGGCACCACCCCCGCGCAGCTCGGCGCGATCGCAGTCGCGTGCCGGCGGCATGCCACGCTCACGCCGAGCGCCGTGATGCGCCACAAGCCGCTGTCGCTCGACGACTACCTGCGCAGCCCGGTGATTGCCGATCCGTTCCGCAAGGAAGACTGCTGCCTCATCTCCGACGGCGGTGCGGCGTACATCATGACGTCCGTCGAACGCGCCCGCAATCTGCGCCAGCCGATCATCGCGGTGTTGGGCGTCGGCGTCGGCACGTCGCGCACCGGCGTCTACTGGTCGCAGCAAGGCACATTCACCTCGACGCCGCAGGTCTTCGCCGCGCCCGGGGCGTTCGCCATGGGTGGCGTCAGCCGTGACGACGTCGATGTGCTCGCGTGTTACGACCCGTTCACCATCGTCTCGCTCATGCAGATTGAGGACATGGGCTTCTGCCCCAAGGGCGAGGCTGGGCGGTTCGTCGAGGGTGACACGCTCCACTTCGATGCGGGCAAGCTGCCGTACAACACGCACGGCGGCATGCTGTCGCACGCCTACGTCCTCGGCATCGCACACGTGGTTGAAGTCGTCCGCCAGCTGCGCCACGTAGCCGCGGCGCAGGTGCCCGATGCGCAGATCGGCATCTACGGCGGCTACACCGGCCCACAGGCGAGCACCCTGATCCTCGGGAGGCGCTGATGCATCCGGACTTTCCATTGCCCGATGTGCGCTGGGAGCCGACGCGCGAGCTTTGGGCGGGCGCGGAGCGCGGTGAGCTGATGATCACACGCTGCGACGGCTGCGGCCGCTACGTGTGGTATCCGCAGGCGCCGTGCCGCTACTGCGGCGCGACTCGGTTGAGCTGGATGCCGGTCAGCGGACGCGGCACCCTCTTCTCGTGGTCGGTCGTCCACTACGCCTGGATTCCGCATTTCAGAGAGCAACTGCCCTTCGTCACGGGGCTCGTCGCGCTGCAGGAAGACTCCGCGGTGCGCATCGTCAGTTACATCGTCGACTGCCCGCTCGAGGAGCTACGCTGCGACATGCCGGTGCAGGTCGTGTTCCGGCCGTTGCGGTACCCGGGCGTCGAGCGAGCAGTCATCGTACCGATGTTCACCAAGGGTGTCGGCGAGGGCGAGGCACACCCTTCGAGAGCCTACCAATGAACCGTTCGTCGAGCGTTCCCCTCCTTACCAAGGAGGGGTCAGGGGAGGTTTTGCAACGGCGCGTCAGCAACCTCCCCCTGGCCCCCTCCTTGGTAAGGAGGGGGTTCATTGGCCCAACAGACCAGCGCCACAGCGCTGGTCGAGATCTCAGGGTGAGCGGAA
>CAZCGA010000299.1:0-3912 GCA_964498075.1 uncultured Binatia bacterium (SeqCode)
AGCGGCGATGGATTCAAGGGTGACGCCGGGTGCAATCTGAAAGACCGGCGAGGTCTGCCGCACCGACGTATCACCGACCGGCGGGGAGAAGATCTGCGGTTGCGACACGAGAATGAACAGGACGTCACGCGTGCGCTGGAGTTCATCGATCGCGACAATCCCGTCGCGCGCATTGCCGGACGCCGCCAATCCGGGGAAGTCGCGCTGCAGCAATTCCCATTCATCCTCCACAAGATCAGGCAGGCGCTTTACCAGATCCACGCCATGCTCCACCTGCCCGACAATGCCATCGACGCTGTTGATGAGGCCACGGACCTTGCCGATGGAGATCTTCACGAAGGCCTCAGCGCCGCGCACGTAGTCCGTCGCAGCACTCACGACGGCGCTGATGCTGTCGAGCGTGGCCTGGAACGTGTCGACGGTAGCGAAGACGTCCTTGATGGCGTTCGTGAGGCCTTCGAGCCCAAGCGCCTTCAACGCCGTCTGCAGGAACGTGCCGCTCAGCAGCCCGTCGAGGAAGCCGTTTTCGGCCTTGGCCTTGTCGCGGTTGCTTTGTAGCCCGAGAAAATCCAATTCCCAGAACCACGTCCGCGGCCGTTCTTTTGACTGGCGGATGCGCAGGCCATTCTGTGTCGGATGGATCAGCCATTCCACCTCGCCGATCGGGTCCTCCGCGGAGATCAGGGGCAGCGGGTTGAACCATCGGAGCTCGAACTGAGCAGTCCGGCGGTTGCTCTGCGGAAAGAAGTAGTCGTCGAACAGTTCCTTGAGACTCTTCAGCGCCGAGACACCGTCGACGGCCACGCCGTTGACCGAGGCGAGCGTCGTGTGCGTGCGGCCGGCGAGGCGCCAGTGCGTGACGCCGCGGCCGTTGACGACGGGCGTGTCGATGTAGAAGCCATCCCGGACGTAGGAGAAGTGTGAGCGGTATTCCGCCGTCGACTCCATCCGTTCGAGGATCAACGGCAGGACGATCTCTTGCTCGAGGATGCGCCCTTGCAGGTTACCGAGGACACTCCCGATGATGTTCTGGACGGTTTCTAGGCCGGTGCGGACAGGTTGCAGGATCGGCGAGAGTAGGGATTCTGGGCTGGTGAACGTCGGGCCGGCGACGTCGACCTTGCGGTAGAGTCGAAACGCGAAGAAGTTACGAGTGCCGGGGCTTGTTACGGCATTCGTCGAGTTCGGTCGCGTCCGATCGTAGGCAGCCTGTACCGGCGGCAACGTCCGCCCATCCCCACTCCCCGGTTCGGCTGGCTGATCGCTACAACCGAGACGTCGAGAGCCGTTTCACGACGTGCGCAGCTTGCGAGGCTGTCGGTTGTTTCCGTGTACCACAAGGCGGGGCATCCTGCGAACCGCTAACAGGTGGCGCGTTGGAAAAGAGCTTCTTGAACCAGGCTGGCGCCACGATCACGTTGATGTGCAGCCTTCTCTTGCCGCGTTTAGCCATGGCTGTGGTGTGGCGTATTGCCGCTGGCATCGATGATCGTCCCGGTGCCGAGCACGTTCCCGGTGACGCTGACGTTTCCGGTGACGCTGACTTCTCCTTCCAGGGTGATTGCTGGCGCCTTGAGGGCGAGCGTCCCGCCGGCTTCGACGTTGGCGTCGCCCGAGGCTTTGGCAGTCAGGTTTCCGCCAGCTTCGAGGTCGACATTGCCATCAACCGTCGCCGTTAGATCGCCGCCGACGGTGGCGTCGAGGTTCTTCTCGCAGTGCACCTCGATCGACTGGTCACTTTCCTTGAGTACGATGCGCGTCGACGGCGTGTCGAGACGGATGATCCCGTCCACCTGCTCAATGCGGAAGGTGCAGACCACGGCACCATTCGTGTTGCGGATCTCGATCTCGTTCTTGCGGTTGATCGTGATCCGGTAGTTCAACACCTCTTCGTAGTACACCAGGTCGGCGCGGGTGAAGCGTCGCCCGGGAAGGCGCGACTGCACCGGCCAACAGACGAAGCGGCCGTACATCGCATGGTCGGTCGCGTACTTCACCCACTGCGGGCGCGTGTCGCTCGACTTCTCCGGCAGCCGCGGACCTTGCACGAGCACGCGCTTGAGGATGCCGCCGTGTTCCGTGTTGATGTCGCATTCCCAGCTCTCCGGGTGCACCGCGTCGACGGTGCCGGTGCCGAGTTCGAAGCGGAAGTGCTCGGGGCGATCGTCGGTCATTGATGAAGCAGCAGGTCTCGAATGGCGACGGCGCTAAAGCCGAGCACGTCACAGATATTGTTGAGGCTGTACAGATCGAAGCGTTGCGCGTCTTCGAGCCATGCGAGGGCTTCCGCGCGAATGCTCTGTTGCTCGTGGCGGAGGTCATCGATAGCCTGTTGCATCACCGCGCACATCAGATCGCGTTCGGCGGCCGACGTGCGCGCCCGCCAGACCTCGAAGAACTGATCGGGCGTCATGGCGACCGGGATGGTGAGCGTTGCAACGGTACGGTTAGCCATCGGCCCATCAGCCCACATCCCAGCCGCGTTCAAGTCCCACCGACGTGGTGAAGCTCGGCTCGCGCGTGTTGCAGCCATCGAGTCGATGCGCGACGCTGCGCACGTAGAACTCGCGCTGCAGATCCTTGTCGACCAGCCGCTTGCCCACGCGAATCATCGGATTGCCCTTCACCACGTAATAGGCGCGCCACAGCTCCGGGTTACGATAAAACCAGTACCGCGCCAGCGCCTGATACACAAGCGAGCGGCGCTGGTAGTCCACCGTCGGGGCGGGCGTGCTGCCGTCCTTGGCGTAGACCGGGATGTACTTCGTCGGCACGAGCGGCGCCCGGCGCACGCCGTAGCGTTGAATGTGACTGGGCGAACCCACGTCGTTGTCGAAGCTCGGGGTGAGGATGTCCGCCCAGGTGGTATGCCCCGTTGAGTTGCCGGCGCCGGAGGCATCCGCCGGGAGGACCTCATAAGACGTGTACGTGTCGGGGCCGAAGCCGCGCCGCCGCTGCGGGATCGCGATCACATCGTTTCCGTCAATCGTCACCGTGTCGCTCACAATGCTCCACGGCCCATAGGTCGAATCGAAGAGCGATTCGCCTACGCGTGGCGCATGTCCAGTCGAGAAGGTCAGCACGCACTTGCGGTCGACGTAATCGACGTGGCCGGCAAACGGCGGCTTGCGGACGATCACCGACACGTAGGCACTGTCGATCGAGTCCCCGAGCGTATCGGTGAACATCTCGACGTAGGGTGACTCCAGGAACATCCGCATGGAGTCCCAGCAGCTTTGCGTCGGGAACGCCGTGTTGCCCTGCGTGGTGCCAGGGATGAACCGGATGCCGTAGATCGCCTGCTGATCGAAGAACGCCGCCTGTGCGTTGTCGGCGTTGAAGCGCAGCCGGTCCGGCAGGGAGTGTACGCCGTCCTGCTCATCGGCGAACTTGAGCTTCATGAAGCCGGGCGCTTCACGTGTGCCGACGAAGAAACCAAAGGCCGCGTTCGCCAACTGGACGGGCGAGGACCCCGGCGCCTGCTCGTAGAGCTTCAGCGGCGCGGCGAGGAAGCCGAGCGAGCGCAGCGCCACTTCCTGTTGAATGGTATCGATCGACGGTGGCTGCAGCAGCGCATCCTGCAAGTCGGCCGGCAGCTGTCCGATCGAGAGCAGGCGATGGAAGTAGTAGGGCTGGTCGAAGAGCAGCGAGGCGAGCGAGCGGCCCGTGAGGCTGACGGTGCGCCGCACCTGCGAGTAGTCCTCGGTCATGCTCACTTGATCGACCAAGCCGAGCATCACCGGCACCGTCGGACCGGGACTGCGGTAGAGCCCGATACTGACCAGGGAGTACGGCTTGATCACGTCCGCCCACGTCTGCGTACTCCCCGAGTCCTGGCTCCAGGCGGACATCTGGACGGGGAAGCCGGGGGCGACTCCGTCGATCCGAACCTGTCCCTGAATCGTGGAATTT
>CAZCGA010000300.1:0-3887 GCA_964498075.1 uncultured Binatia bacterium (SeqCode)
TTTCAGGTCAGGACGACTTCCTCCGAAGGGCGCGCATGTCACGGTCTGCAACCACACTAGGCTGGCGGTTGCCGGTCGGTGCTACTCGCCTTCTGGTGCGCTCGGTTTGGGCATGAACTTCGATGGTGAGGATGCCCGCGCAGCCCTGCACCTTCTGCAACGCGAACGCGAGCAAGACGCGAGAGGACCAGGATCGGCAGGAAGCTGAACGAACGGCAGCTGGCAAGAATCTATCGCGGCTGCCGCGACGCCAGAGGGAGCAACCCTGGCGAGAGATTGGGATGACGATCTGCCGGAGGACTTCTACCCCGAGGTGTTGCCAACGATGCGCGACATGCTCGACGGCTTCATCCGGCAGCTCGAAGAGGTGGACCTGAAGGTGGGCACGTACCTCATGATGATGCGCGCCTGGCGGAAGGACATCGACCTGCGCGTGGAAAAGGGCGCGGCGCTTCCCACACCGATCCGCCGCAACCGCATCGTCGCGCCGATCGCGGAGCCCGACGTCGTGATCGCGGCGAGCAAGATGCAGGCGGCGAGCGTTGAGTTCCCGGCGTGCGCCGATCTTCGGCCGGAAGCCGAAGTGATCCGCCGTGGCAAGGTCGTGCCGCCGCCGACCCCGCCGCCCCGCCGGATGCCGTCCCTACAGGAGCACGTCGCATCCGGCATGGCCGAGACGAACGGACGCCGGTGGTTCGAGCACTACGAAGCTCAGCTGCGGGATGGGCGATGGGAGGCCGGCATCGTGGCGTACGAGGACCAGGGCTCGAAGCTCATCGCGCAGCAGGTATTTGCGCCCGAGCACCAGGCGTACTGGCCAACGCGCGACGAAGCGCGGCGCGTAAACGTGGCGCTCGCGCGGCGGTGGTACACGGACGCCTCGGGTGGCTCGACGCCCGGTGGTTCGACACCGCCGGCCATAACGTCCGTGCGGTAGCGGCCAAAGCGCGATGGTAGACCGCTACAAGATCACTGACGTGTTCACGCCGGGCGCCTTCCCGACGCATACATACGTCGAACGAGCTACGGTAGACGTGGAGCGCACACTCAAGAACGGCCTGGCCGTGCCGGGCCAGATCGTTTCGCTCGCCGGGCCATCGAAATCGGGCAAGACCGTGCTCGTCGAGCGCGTCGTGACGAAGGACTGCTTGATCGCCGTCACCGGCGCCGCGATCCGCAACGCCGAACAGCTGTGGGATCGAGTACTGGACTGGATGGGAGACCCTGCCGAGGAAGCCATCGCATCCGGGACGACCCTGGGCGGCAGCGTGACGGGCACGGCGAAAGGCGGGGCCAGTATCCTCGGCCTCGTGAAGGGCGAAGTCTCCGCGGCAGGGACGGCCCAGGCGACGACGCAGTCGACTACAACCACAAAGGTGCCCCGTCGCGGGATGCAACAGGTCATCAAGGAGATCGGTGGCAGCGACTTCGTGATTCTCTTGGACGACTTCCACTACCTCGACCGCGCGATTCAGACGCAGGTCGCGCAGCAGCTGAAGGAAGCCGCGCGCTAAGGCGTGAAACTGTGTGTCGCGCTCGTGCCGCATCGCTCGGAGGACGTCATCCGCGCGGACCCCGACCTCCGTGGTCGCGTCCTTACGATGGACCTTGGGTACTGGCCTCGGGGCGACCTTGAGAAGATCGCGGCGCTCGGGTTCGGGAAGCTCAACGTCACGATCCCGCCGGACGCGATCCGGAGATTCGCGGACGAAGCGGCCGGCTCGCCGCAGCTCATGCAGCAGATCTGCCTGCACGCGTGCTTCATTCTGTCGATCAACGCCTCGGGGCCTCTGAGAAGCTTCGCGGTGGATGACGCTCTGCAACGAAAGATCCTGGAGGGCACGGCTACGACCACCGGACACCGAACACTCGTCGGCGTCCTCGACGACGGGCCGAAGACTCGGGGAACTGAGCGGAAGTTCTACCGGTTCAAAGACGGCTCGCGTGGCGACGTCTACCGGTGCGTGTTACGCGCAATCGCCGCGGACCCGCCGCACCTTTCGTTCAAGTACGATGAAATCCTCGCACGGGTGGGCGCGGTGTGCGACGGCGAGTCGCCCGCCGGATCGAGCATCTCCGTGAGCCTCGTTCACATGGCTCGCCTTGCGGAGGAGAAACACCCGACCGAACACGTCCTCGATTGGGATCACACCAACGGTACGCTCGACATCCCCGATCCGTAGTTGCTCTTCTACCTCCGGTGGGGGTCGTCCCTCGCGAGCACCCCGGACGGGTGACCACCGCCCGAAACCACGGAGTTTAGCCCCGATGACGCCTGCGGAAGTCCTGCACCTCATCAGCGTCCGCACGGGCCCTGTGCCGCCGTCCGGGCGACGGCACGCCGCTCATCGCGTGTCATCACGCCAGCGGTCTCCAGTTCATGGGCGGCGCCCTTCACGCAACCCACATACTCGCTGTGATTTCTCCACGTTGACCGTCCAAGCGGCGCCGCGCAGGGGCAAGCTTGGTCAATGCCGCATCCGAACACGGTGACCGGCGCTCCTAAGGGCGTGTCGAGGCAGACACACGTCTCGTCCGCATTCTGGACTTCGTCGCCGTCGGCGTCGTCGTCGCAGGCGTCGCCAATGCTGTCCCCGTCGCTGTCCCGTTGATCGTTCCGGACCTGAGGGCAATTGTCCCGATCGTCGGTGACACCGTCTTGGTCGGTGTCAAGGGGCCCGCAATCGAGGCATTCGGCGCTCTCGGTGTCCGCGTTGGGCGAGCAACTTGAAGCATTGCCTCCGGTTGCGACGAAGACGCGGCCGACCAGTGACCCGGCTAGGCCGTAGCGGGCGACGTTCATGCTGCTCGATGGCATCCACGCGCCCAGCACGCCGTCGGCGCCAACCGCCGCCTCTTCCAACGAGGAATGGTTGTCTTGGCAGTGACTCGGTCCCTGGCTGCCACCGCCCACGAACACCATCGCCTGACCGGCGAACGCAACGGGGTGATAGCGCGTGACCGACATCGAGGCCTCAGGCCGCCAAGCACCCAGATCGCCGGTGGCCAATATAGGCGCGCTCAAAACCGTTGCCAGGATCGGGGGGCCGGCAAGCCCACCGAAGACATAGAGTCGCCCGTCGGCGATTGTGGCTGCGGGCCCCTCACGGCCCTCCGGTTGAGGGGAAGTGACACGCCACGCCGAGAGGCTGCCATCCGCGTTGATGTCCGCCACCTGCACTGTCGCACTGATGATCCCGCCAGCGCCCCCGAACCCGCCGACGTGGTAGAGGTGCAACCCGTTCGTAGCGACGGCCCCGTGTCCCATACCCTCGACAAGATTGGAGCCAAACGACCAACCGGCGATGGTTCCGTCAGGGTTGACGGAGGCGATCTCGACGGACTTGTAGTACACGGTTGGTGAGTAGGCCCCGGTGTTGTCCCACCCGCCCACGACGTATATCTTGTCGCCGATCCCGACTGCCCCAACGTTGTAGCGTGCTGTCTGCAGCGGAGTTGTGGGGGACCACGGTCCGATGGTTCCCGACGCATCCACATCCGCGAATTCGACGCTGAAAAAGGCTGGGGTGATGTTACTGTTGTCGCCGCCTCCGATCGCGTAGATGCGATCTCCCACCGCTGCCAGTGCGTGGCAGCTCCGGGGCACGTTCATCGAGGTCTGCAGGGTCCAAGGCCCCAGGCCAGCGGCGTCAACGAGTGACGGGCAAAGAAGAATGACCAGCAAGCCAAGTCTCCCGCGCTGCATGGCTCTCCTCCCAGTCGGGGTGCGACCCGACCCATTGCCGTTCAGGCGGTCCTGTTAGATGCGCTGTCTCGTGGAACGTCGTACCAACCTGGAGGCTTCAACACCGATACGTCAGCGACCCTCCCTGCTCGCATCGCCGAGCACGCCCTAAGGCGCTTCTGGTTGATGACAGGTCCCTGGA
>CAZCGA010000301.1:0-3875 GCA_964498075.1 uncultured Binatia bacterium (SeqCode)
GACGGCATCATGGCGCTCTTCGGCGCGCCCATCGCGCACGAGGACCACGCCGTCCGCGCCTGCTACGCCGCGCTGCGGATGCAGGAGTCGATGCGGCAGTACGCCGAGGAGGTCCGCCGCACCGACGGCATCGAGCTGCAGATCCGCGTCGGCCTCAACTCGGGCGAGGTCGTCGTCCGCTCCATCGGCGGTGATCTGCGCATGGATTACTCGTCGGGGAACCGGGAGTTGGTAAGTCCCGCCTCATCTTTTCCTGAAGCGCACCTACACCTCGACCTCGATGTCTGCCCCCTGGACGCGCACCGCGTACGCCTGAACGCCGCGCGGCGCCGGCGAAGCCAGCACGGCACCCGTCTTGATGTTGTAGACTGCCCCGTGCCAGGGGCAGGTGACTTCGCCGCCGGAGATTTCGCCCTCGGACAGCGGCCCACCACGGTGCGTGCAGGCGTTGTCGATGGCGTAGAAGGTGCCATCGAGATTAAAGAGGGCGATTGTCTTTCCCGCCACCTCGACGCACGACGCCTCGCCCGGAGCGAGATCGGCCGGGCTCACGACTCGGATGAACTGTGCCATGTGAAACCTCCTCGCGGCTGCGGATTCGGCTCCCTCGCCGTTCCCCTACTCGATCGCGGTGTGCAATCGGTCGATGGCATGCACGGGCGCGTCATCGCCCCGCATTAGATGCGCAATCGCGCCGTACACCAGCTGCTGCTGTTGCAGCATCGACTTCCCATCGAAGGCCGGCGAGACCACTCGGATCTCGAAGTGTCCCGGGCGCTGAGACGTCACGGCTACGACGGCATCGGTAATGGCCACCTCGATCGACCGGCGGAGCGCCGTACACACTTCATCGGACGCGGGAGGCAGACGGGGCGACATGTCCACTCCTCATTGATAGCGGGCAACGCGGGAATCGACCTCGAGCGACCACGCGTCGACGCCACCGGACAGGTTCCAGACGTTGCGGAAGCCGCGGGCAGCGAAGTACTCCGCCGCCTCCTGGCTCCGCATCCCATGATGACAGTGGAAGACGAGCAGGATATCCCGGGGGAGGGTTCCGATGTAAGCTGCGACCTCGGCATCGAGCAAGCGTGAGCCCTCGATCCTGGCGATGGCCCGCTCCTCTGGTGTGCGCACGTCGAACAGCTCCAGCTTCACGCTGCTCTGCAGTTTCTCCTTCAGCTCTCGGGGCGTCATCTGTCTTACTTGGGCTGGCGCGTCAGGGGTGCGCGCCCCCGGGTAGTCGAGCTTGAAGCGTGCCCCTTGCAGCGTCTCCACGCAGTCCATCGAGACCCCGTCGGCGCGCTGGGCCGTGACGGTGTCCATGAGCAGCCGAACACCGTGAGCCTCCACCGCCAGCTCGGTCTCCTGCCGCGGCCCGACGCTCACGCGTGCGTTCAACCCGGCGTCGATCGACAGGTGCAACTCGTCATCCCCAGAGCCGGCCGCGGACTCACGCAGAAGTCGCACGGCGGCGTCAGACAGCTGGATCGCCGGGAGCTTCAGCGTAGGGCCCTCGAGTCCCAGCTTCTTATGAAGCTCCCCCGTGGCATAGAGGCTCGCCACAATGTCGCTGCCGCCGATCAGCTCACCTTTGATGTACAGCTGCGGAATCGTCGGCCACGACGAATACTCCTTGATCCCTTGGCGGATCTCTCCATCTGCCAGCACATCCACGGTAGCGTACTCTGGGAGGAGGCTGTCGAGGATCTGGGCCACGCTGGCCGAGAAGCCACACTGAGGGAAGGCGCGATTGCCTTTCATGAAGAGTACGACGTCGTTGCTCTCGATGAGCGATCGGAGACGCTCTCTAAGTTCTTCACTAGTCGCCATCGGGTTCCTCCTTGCCTTGGACGCCAATCAGAACAGCCGCGTCGATGCCTGTCAGTCTCGTCTGCTTCATCGGCCGTGCTCCCGACGCTACGTCGGCTCGACGCAGGTCTACCCCTGCCACCCCCACTTCGCCTTGTTCGCCACAACCTCCTCGGGGCTCGGTTTCGACTTCTCTTCGTGAAAGACCTCGAAGTGCTCCTTGTGCTCCATCATCTTGTAGTTCAGAGCGCTGTCGTCGTGAAACACCTCCGGCACCCCCACTTCTTCGAAGATGGCTTGCCACGGGCATTCCGGCTCACATGCACCGCAGTCGATACACTCGTCCGGATGGATGTAGAGTTGATTCGGAAACGTCTCGTGGTCGTCGCCGGTGTAGCGGTAGATGCAATCGACCGGACACACGGTGACGCACGCCGTATCGACGCAGTCTCGGCACAACCGGGTGATGATCCACGTCATTGCCTTCTCTCTCCGTGAGATCTCTTACGGTCTGAGCGGAACCCCCATGTCGTCAGCGCCCCCTATGCCGCTTCCTTACCCCTGAACGATCCGTGCAACTTGGCGACGGTAGTGTAGTCGAGGATCATCCGGCATCGCACGGCTCGAGGCGGCAGGCTGAACGCTTCGCAGAGGTTGACAAAGGAATACGGCCAGCTCCGATCGTCCGAAACGACCCACTCGTACGCTTCGATAAAGAGCCGCTGCTCCTGGCGGCGCCGGGCGAAGCGGTACTTCGAGAGATCGATCACCGCTTGCCAGAACACGGCCACGGCGAGCTCCCGCTCCGGAGTAATGGCGCACGTGTGGTGCCAGATGTCGTGCACCTGTGCGGACAGAGCCGGCTCGGGCGTAAGCAGATCCTCGGGGATATAGGACCACATGCGCGGAATTTGAGCGGCCCACGGTTTGGACTGTTTAGGTCCACAGTTTGCGGCGCGATCTTTCCCGCGCCTGCTGCGTCGCATAAACTCACGAAATCCCCAGCTCGAGTTTGGCGGCCTCAGACACCATGTCGCGGTTCCACGGCGGATCGAAGACGACATCGACATCGCACTCCTTCACACCTGGGACGCTCAGGATCTTGCTCTCCATATCCATTTGCAGCGAGCCGGCCATGCCACAGCCCGGCGCCGTCAGCGTGAACCTGACCTCGACCTTGTGGCCACCGTCAGGCAGGGGCGTCACCTGGCAGTGGTACACCAGCCCGAGATCAACGATGTTCACCGGGATTTCGGGGTCGTAGCAGGTGCGCAGCTGGTCCCACACTGCCTTTTCAACATCCTCTGGCGCGGTGGAGGCCGCGGCGGCATCCGTGGCGGGCTGTACAACCGGCTCCAGACCGAGCGCTTCGGCGTCCTTGGCCGCGATGCGCACCATGTATCCGTGTTCTGTCGTGACCGTGAAGCTGCCGCCAAGGGACTGGGTGATGAGCACCTCCTCACCTGCATGCAGCATGACCTTGGAGCCGCTCGGGATGGCAACGGCTTCGCAATCACGGCGGAGCGCTACTGGTTCGTGGGATCGCATCATCAACTCCTTTGTCGGCGTGACTCACTCGGTCGATACTGGAACCTGCTTGCCCTCCAACGCCGCACGCATTGTGTGCCAGGCAAGGCTGGCGCACTTCACCCGCACGGGGAACTTCCGGACACCAGCGAACACCGCGAGCTTGCCGAGCTCAACGGGTTGCGGCGCATCATGCCCGCCGGTGATCAGGTCGAGGAACCCCGCAAACAGTGCCCGCGCGTCCGCCTGCGTCTTGCCCTTCACGCTCGTGGTCATGAGCGACGCCGACGCTTTCGAAATGGCACAACCCGACCCCTCGAAACTGATGTGGCGGATCACGCCGTCTTCCAGCTTCACGTACACGGTGATGTGATCGCCGCACAGCGGGTTGTAGCCCTCTGCCTTCCACTGCGTTCCCTCGAGCTTGTGGTAGTTCCGCGGCTGCCGGTTGTGATCCAGGATGACCTCCTGGTAAAGGTCGCTCAGCTCAGACATCAGGCGAACACCTCTTTGACCTTGCGGACCGCGGCCGCCAG
>CAZCGA010000302.1:0-3850 GCA_964498075.1 uncultured Binatia bacterium (SeqCode)
ACGCGACCCGCGCGCCTACACGCCGAAGCATCTCGCCGACAAGATCCTGCAGTCGAAGTCCGCTCTCGAGGGCGAGCGCAAGCAGGTGACCGTACTGTTCGCCGACGTGAGGGGCTCGATGGAGCTGGCGGAGCAGCTCGATTCCGAAGCGTGGAGCGCGATCATGCAGCGCTTCTTCAAGATCCTCGCCGAGGGCGTCGAGCGCTTCGAGGGTTTCGTCGACAAATTCACCGGCGACGGCATCATGGCACTCTTCGGCGCGCCGATCGCCCACGAGGATCACGCGCAGCGCGCGTGTTACGCGGCGCTGCATCTGCGCGATCGCCTGCGCCAGTACGCCGATGAGCTGCGCGTCGCCCCGGGGGTCAACTTCTCCTTCCGTCTCGGCCTCAACTCTGGGGAGGTGATCGTCGGCCAGATCGGCGACGATCTGCGTATGGACTACACCGCGCAGGGCCATACGGTGGGCCTGGCGCAGCGCATGGAGCAGCTCGCGCCGCCGGACGGCATCGCGCTGTCGCAGCACACGCAGAAGCCCGTCGACGGGTTCTTCGCGCTGCGTTCGCTCGGGCCGGTGCAGGTCAAAGGGGCGCGCGCGCCCGTCGGCGTGTTCGTGCTCGAAGGTGTCGGCAGCCACCGCACCCGCCTCGACACCTCGCGCGCCCGCGGACTGTCGCGCTTCGTCGGCCGCGGCGGTGAGATGGAAGCGCTCGAGTCGGCGCTGGCGCGCTCGCTCGAAGGTACGGGACGCGTCGCTGCCGCGGTGGGAGAGGCAGGCGTCGGCAAGAGCCGCCTCTGCGCCGAGTTCGTCGAGCGCTGCCGCGCACGGGGGCTCGGGGTCTACGAGGCCCACTGCCCGGCGCACGGCAAGACGATTCCGTACCTCCCGCTGCTCGAGCTGCTGCGCAACCTGTTCGGGATCACGGAGCAGGACGGGTCGCGCGAGGCGCGGCAGAAGATCGCCGGCGAGCTGGCACTGCTCGACGACGGATTCGCCGACGACCGCGCCCTGGTGCTCGACTTCCTGGGCGTTGCCGATCCCAAGACTCCCGCACTTCAGCTCGAGCCCGCGGTCCGGCAGAGGCGGCTCTTCACCTTCCTGCGCCGTCTGCTGCAGCTGCGCACCGAAGCCGAGCCGATCGTGCTGCTGATCGACGACCTGCACTGGATCGATCCCGGCAGCGACCTGTTCCTGGCACAGATCGTCGAGGCGGTGAGCGCAACGCGGACGCTGCTGCTGGTGAACTTCCGCCCGGAGTACGAGGCCGACTGGACGCGCAAGTCGTGGGTGTTGCAGCTCCCCATGGCGCCGCTTGGTGCGGAGGCGCTGGCGGAGCTGGTGCGCGACTGGGTGGGCTCGAACCCATCGGTCGCCGCCCTCCCGGCCCTGGTCGGGGCGCGCTCGGGCGGCAATCCGTTCTTCGCCGAGGAGATCGTCCTGTCGCTGCTGGAGACCGGCCGCCTGGTGGGCACGCGAGGGGCCTACGAGCTGGTGACGGCGCTCGACGCGGTCGAGGTTCCGGCGACGGTGCAGTCGCTGCTGGCGGCGCGCATCGATCGATTGGGCGAGCGCGAGAAGCAGCTTCTGTACACGGCAGCGGTCATCGGCAAGGAGTTCCCGCGCCCGCTGCTCGAGTCGGTGATCGAGATCGGTGGGGACGACCTCGACGCGGCGTTGGCGGCGGTGCTCGCCGCCGAGCTGGTGTACGAGCGCGCCATCTACCCGGTGGCCGAATACGCCTTCAAGCATCCGCTCACTCACGAGGTTGCTCTCGGTGCGCAGCTCACCACGGCACGTCGCGCGCGGCACGCGGCGGTCGCCGAGGCCATTGCGGCGGCCGAAGCGAATCGGCTCGACGAGCACGCCGGCCTGCTGGCGCATCATTGGAGCGAAGCCGGCGAGGCGCTGCGCGCAGCGATGTGGCACGCACGCGCGGCGCGCTGGGTCCGCATCACCGATCTGACCGCGTCCCGGCGCCACTGGACGCAGGCGCGTACGCTGCTCGTCGCACTCCAGGACTCTTCCGAGCGTACGCGGCTTCTGCTCGAGGTGTACCCCGAGCTGATCGACACGCTCGATCGTCTGGGCGCCGCGCCGGCCGAATCCGAAGCCGTCTTCCTGGAAGCGATCGCTCTTGCGCGGCAAGCGGGCGATCGCCGCACCGAGGCCCTGGTCGAAGCGGCGTATGGCTGGCTCAAGACGGGGCAGAACGACTGGCCCGCCGTGTTCGAGCACGCCGAGCGCGCGGTGACGCTCGCGGATGCCGAGGGCGATCGTCCCGTCCAGCTCTTCGCGCGCTACGCCCTGGGGCGCGCCTTGGCGTGGTCGGCGCGATGGCACGAGAGCGTCCGTGTCTTCGACCAGGCTGCCGAGATCGGCGGGGGCGACGCAGGCGCGGACATCGAGGTGCTCGGCTGGCGACCCTATGTCGAATGCCTCTCGATCCGAGCCGCTTTGCACAGCGCGATGGGCCGACCACGCGAGGGGCTGGAGTTTGTGGAACGGCTGCCTGCGCTCCTGCGCAGGCCCGGGCTGCGTTCGGACATGTCGTCACCCGCCGCCGACCGCTTCTGGACCTGCTGGGTCCTGGGTGATGCAGACCGGGCCCGGCGTTTCACCGGCGAAGCGCTGCAAGCAGCCGAACGTTTCGGTGCGGACCGCAGTGTGGTGTACGCGTTGTGGTCTTGCGGGGCCGCGAGCTGCCTCGCGCTGCGCTGGCAAGAGGGCGACGCGTTTCTCGAGCGCGCGCGACAGCAGATCTCCGCGAGCGGCGCCGGCCGCGAGTGGGGCATGCTCATCGACGGATTCGAGGCGCTCTGCTGGGCAGGGATGGGCGATCACGAGCGCAGTCCGGCCCTGGCGCGCAGAGGCGTAGAGCAAGCGCGCGCCGACGCGCTGGACATGCCGCGCATCATCCAGGGCACCCTCCGGGCGCGCGTGCTGCGCATGGTCGGCGGAGTGCAGCGTCAGGGCGAGCTCGAAGCCCAGATCGCCGAGACGCTGGAGCTGATCCTGCGCGCCGACGCAAAGGGTTGGCTCCCCTTGGTCCTGCTCGAGCGGGCGGGACTCGCCCGGCTGCGTGGAGACAAGGACGGCATGGCGCGCGACCTGGCGGAAGCGCGGCGCCTCTTCGCGCAGATGGGCGTGAGCGGCTGGGACGACTATGCGAGGTCGATCGAGGCATGAGCTGCGCCTGCGGCCACGAGCGTCCCGAGCGCGCGAAGTTCTGCCCCGAGTGCGGCGCGGCGTTCGCGCCGCGCTGCGGAAGCTGCGGCGCCGAGCTCACGCCGGCGGCGAAGTTCTGCGCCGAGTGTGGCGCTTCCCTCAAAGAGCCCGCGGCGCCACAGCTCGCGCCGTCGCCCGCCGCTCCACCTGAACTGGCACCGGCGGCACCCAGCCCCGCCGAAGTCGGCGAGCGCCGCCAGCTGACGGTGCTCTTCTGCGACCTGGTCGGCTCGACGCCGCTGTCGCAGCAGCTCGACGCCGAGGAGTGGCGTGACATCATTGCGCAGTACCAACAGGCCGCCTCCGGGGCCGTCGCGCGCTTCGGCGGCCACGTCGCCAAGAGCCTCGGCGATGGCCTGCTCATCTACTTCGGCTGGCCCACGGCGCGTGAGGACGACCCGGAACGCGCGGTGAGGGCGGGGCTGGCGATTGTCGAAGGGGTGCGCGACCTCCCCCCGGCCCCCTCCTTGGAAAGGAGGGGGGAAGAATCTTCGTCCCTCCTTTCCAAGGAGGGACTACAGGGAGGTCTCTCTGTCCGCGTCGGCATGCACACCGGGCCGGTGGTGATTGCCGACGGCGGCGAGGTCTTCGGCGAGACGGCGAACGTCGCGGCGCGCGTGCAGG
>CAZCGA010000303.1:0-3836 GCA_964498075.1 uncultured Binatia bacterium (SeqCode)
CGACCGCATCAGTCGCCTGAAGCGCGACCTCTACCGTCGCCGCGTCAAGAAGTGGCTGCGCGACGGCGTGCCGCTGGAAGCGAAGAAGCCGGCGGTGAGCATCTGAGGACCGGGAGGTCTGTTTGTTGGGAAGTACGGCGGTGTCGCGAAGGGCGCCGTCGCCTGAATCTGACCGGCTTGCTCGGGGTAGCGGCTCCGCGGTAAGCCATTACCGTATGGGTGTGACCATCGAGTTGGGGCCATGAAGGATTCCGGGGTGGGCGCGCCGTCGCGCCTACGTGTCGCGTGCGTTCACTCGGGTTCTGATCGTGCACGGGCGAGCCACGCCGAGTTGGCTGCCCGGCTGGCGTTCGTGCCGCCCGAAGAGAGCGACGTGATCGTTGCCCTTGGCGGAGACGGGTTTATGCTCCGCTGCCTGCACGACTACCATCAGCTCGGGCGTCCGATCTTCGGCATGAACTGCGGGACTGTAGGCTTCGTGATGAACGCCTATCGGCCGGATGGGCTGCTGGAACGAATCGCGGCCGCCAAGAAGATCGAGTTGCATCCCCTCGCCGTGACGGCGACCGCGGCTGACGGACGGGTCGAACAGGCGTGGGCGTTCAACGAGGTGACTGTGATTCGCCGCACCGGCCAATCGGCGAACATTCGCATTACGGTGGACGGCGTGGATCGGATCAGCCGGTTCGTGGGTGACGGAATCATCGTCGCGACTCCCGCCGGCAGCACGGCTTACAATCTGTCGGCCAACGGGCCGATCATTCCTCTCGGATCCAACGTGCTGGCGCTGACTCCCATCAGCCCGTTTCGTCCGCGCCGCTGGCGGGGTGCCGTCCTGCCGCATACGGTGGCCATCGAGTTCGAGAACCTGGACCGCACCAAGCGGCCGGTCACCGCGACTGCAGACTTCAAGGAGTTCCTCGATTCAGTGATCGTCAGCGTGCGGGTTGATACCTCGGTCGTCCAATTGCTCTTCGATGCCGACCAGGCATTGGAAGAGCGAATTCTCAGCGAGCAGTTCGTCGAGTGAGGACTGCGCCACGATGCGAGTCTCGACCGATGCCGCGGGCGCCGCTGCAGCGTCTCCCCTTTTTTTCTTCTCCGAGCAAGCGACCTGGGAGGTTTCGCCGCACGCTCGCGAGGTGGTGGCTCGCGGTGAGCACCAGTGCGGCTCACGTCCCGCGCACCGGTCGGAGCGCTATCCTTCGGTGACGCGCCGCTTCCAGAGGATCCAGGCCGGGCCCGCCGTCGTCCCAATCGCCACGAGGGAGTAGCCCAGCATCCCCAGCACGCCGAGCTGCTGCAACTGCGCCGGATCAGTCGCCGAGGAGAACCGCGCCCCGACGCGGACGATCTCCCCTGGATTGGTCAGCGTCCACAGAACGAGATTGGCGGCCACATACACGGTGTACGCTGCGATCAAGGGGCCGGCGGCCTTGAACGGCCTCCACATCGCAATCGCGGTCGCCAGCATGAACAACCCCACACCCAGCGCCGGGGCGGCGACGTCAGCGCCGCGCAGAATCCGACCGAAGAACACAAGGACCGCTTCGCTCCCTTGGAACAGCTTGGCGAAGTTGGTTAGCGAGCGCAGCCCAATGAGGACGGCGCAGAAGCGAACGAAGATGAGCGACACGGTCTGGTTAGGCTGCCAGGAGGCCGCCCGCGTTGTCAATGGCGCTCGCCCGCCGGTAGTGCGCCGTGACCGGCCACCCGAAGGCAACGCGTGCTTATGCATGGAGCCACGAGACCGATGACGGCGGCACCAACTATGTGGCCGTGCTCGGCGTTGATCCGATCAAGAGCCCGGTAGATGCGGTGCGCGCGGGCGTAGTCGCGCACGTGCGCCGCGCTATGAAAGCCAATAGCCGATTATGATTCCGATCCAGCCACTTGCGGCGAGTTCGATTTCCCTACTCGGTGGGACAGAGACGATCGAGTTGGGCGCGGAGAGAATCAGCACGCTTAGCGCGAACGATCCGAGGCTCACCACGATCTGCATGATCACGCGCACCTTGGCCTCAAGCGGCACAGGATGACGAGGCATTCGGCCGAGCTATGACTTCAAGGTGTGGCTTGTGTCGCGCAACTTGCGCCCAACATACGGATCAAGGGCGCTCAAGTTGAGATGCTGCGTTAGAAAGCGTTCAATCCCCTGTCGCGCATTTCCGAGGATGACACCGGTTGCGACTGCTACAATCAAGCTCATCCCCGGCCCGGCGCCAAATACCCTTTTGATCAAAGGCTCAATGCCCCAGGTAATGAGGGCCACCATCACGGCGAGTTCGATCAGCTGAGTTGCTGGGTTCCTTATGCGTGTCGCTTGCAGCCCTTCGGCGCGGGATGGAACAGGCTGGAACGGTGGCTGAGGCTCTGTTTGGCGCACTACTGGCGCTCTAAGAATCCTTGCCGTTTCTTGAACTCGTTTAAACATTGGCGGCTCCGCGTTCCATCCCTTCCGCCTCACCACCTGACGGAACACTACCGAAGCGGACCACCAAACGCAAACCGCGCCTACGGGCCTCGATCCCCGTCGCTGCGGCAGATTAGGACACTAGCCGCCCGCCGGGTACTATTGACTTCGGCTCGATAGCCAATCAGGTGAACGAGGGAGGAAGTAGCCCATGATCGATCTGCATTTCTGGCCCACGCCCAATGGGAGGAAGGTCACGATCCTGCTCGAGGAGTGCGGGCTGCCCTATCGCATCGTGCCCTGCCGCATCGGGCGGGGCGACCAGTTCACCGCCGACTTCCTCAGGATCAGTCCGAACAACCGTATGCCGGCCATCATCGATCACGCGCCCGCGGACGGCGGCGAACCGATCGCCCTCTTCGAGTCCGGGGCCATCATGATCTACCTCGCGGAGAGAGCCGGCCGATTCTACCCCCGGGACCTGCGCGCGCGGCACGAGGTCAACCAGTGGGTGATGTGGCAGATGGCGAATCAAGGGCCGAAGAGCGGCGAGTGCGGCCACTTCCGCCGGCTCGGCGACTCGCAGGGCGACCAGTCCTACGCCGTGCGCCGCTTCACCGACGAGGCCAATCGCCTCTACGGCGTCATGAACAATCGTCTCTACGATCGCCGTTACCTTGCCGGCGACGAGTACACCATCGCCGACATGATCTGCTACCCGTGGACGGTCGGCTGGGAGAAGCAAGGCCAGGACATCGACGAGTTCCGCTACTTCAAGCGCTGGTTCGAAGCGGTCGGTGCGCGCCCCGCCGTGCGGCGCGGCATGGAGATCGGGTCGGACCTTTCGGCCGACTACTCGGCGCTGTCCGCGGACGACATCGAACGCCTGCGGAAGCTCCTCTACAACCAACGTGCCCGTCCGGCGCCCGAGGGCGGGCTCCTGTAGAAGGAACGTTCTGTGCCGAAGAAAACGCCTGACAACATTGCCGTCGTCGATCTGAGCAGCGCCGCGGAGCAGCGCTACCTGGCGTACGCGCTGAGCGTGATCACCTCGCGCGCCCTGCCCGACGTGCGCGACGGGTTGAAGCCGGTGCAGCGGCGCATTCTCTACGCCATGTATCAGAACTTGCGGCTCACGGCGGGGACGCGGCCGCGCAAGTCGGCGGCCGTCGTCGGTGAGGTGCTCGGCAAGTATCACCCGCACGGCGATGTCGCCGCATACGAGGCCATGGTCCGCATGGCGCAGTCCTTCGCGATGCGCTACCCGCTCGTCCAGGGCGAGGGCAACTTCGGCTCGCTCGACGGCGACAGCCCGGCCGCCATGCGCTACACCGAAGCCCGCCTCACAGCGATCGCCGAAGAGCTGCTGCGTGACATCCGCCACGAGACGGTCGACTTCCGCGACAACTACGACGCCACCTTG
>CAZCGA010000304.1:0-3815 GCA_964498075.1 uncultured Binatia bacterium (SeqCode)
CATCACTCATTCTCTCCGCGTATGCGAGACTTCAACTTCGGCAGTTGGGCTAACGCTGCGGCTCAGGCGCGGCAGCGAATCGGTACCCAGCCCCCAACGAAGCACGATCGATCACAGGAGCACGCTCCCCGCCGTCGCCTGCAGCCGCTGAGTTAGACGGCATGCCGCCCCCGAGGCCAAAACGCCCACACGCACAGAACCCCGGCGATGCCAACCACCGCCCACGAGAACCAGATAGGCATTTCCTGGGCACCCACCCGTGCTGGAACCTGCATGAGCGCTCTTGCTAGATGTGCGAGAGCTATGAAGCCAAAGACACTGCCGGAAACGATTGGATAGGCTTTCCAGTTCATTCTGAACCTTCGTCTTTCCACCCTAAGCTGGTGATGCAACTGCTCAAGCCGTTCCCGCTCGAATGCGACGTTATTGGCGCGCGATTGATCTGGGTCCAGAAGGACCAGGCCATCCTCCGTCGCGCCGAGAATCTCTGCCAGGCAGTCTTCAGTCAGGTCTGCAAACGCCGCTGCCCACTGCGGCCCCGACGCCTTCCGCCGTTCCGCAATATAGTTCTGCAGCATATCGTATAGAAAGACGACAGAGTGGGGAAACCACTGTAGGACGCGCCGCCTCAGGGGGCCGAGCCGTGGCCGTCTGTTGCCGAGCTTGCTGAGGAGCGCGATCTCAATCTCGCACGTCTTCTTAAGCTTCTGATCTTCGTTAACCAAACGAGTGAAAGCCGCGCTGTCTGGTTGCTCCAGCCCGCAGAAAGCCGCGAAGATTTCCCGCCGCGCTTCCCAGCGGTCCACGTCGAATGCGTCCTCGAGAAAGTGATCCAGCCGAGCATTCTCGATCTCCCAGTAGATGACGGCCACAATCCCGACCTCGCCTATCGCTGTGACTAGGGCGATCCAGGTGTCAAGTCTCATGGGGACCCTTCATCTGACGGTCGTGAATCGTCTAACGCCAGCTTTCAGCCGCGCCGCTTTTTGGCGTCGGCTGGAAAGCTTTTGTTCGGCCTTCCTCGTTTGCCGCGACAGTCTATACCGTTAGACTTCAACGTCGCTCGGGATGATGTTGGCATTGAGCCGGAACATGTTCGTTGGGTCGTACTGGCTCTTCAGGGCTACCAGCCGATCGTAGTTCGGCCCGTATGCTTGTCGCACCCGGGCTGGGCCCTCCTCCACCGCGTCCTCCAGCGCGTTCACGTACAGAGCTCTTTCCACGAACGGCTGCAGAGCTCCCCAGCATTCGCGGGCCCAACGGATGATGACTTTAGACTCGGTTGGGTCATCGGTCGCCGGATGCACGAGCAGGTCGTAGTGATCGTAACGGTGTGGGAACGCTGTGTCCGTCACGGCGACACGGCTGGCAGCCCCATGGAGCTGCTGGAAGGCGATAGTCGAGACGGGAGTTGGCAAGGCGTTGCCATATTCCAGCACGATCCGAATCGCATCGTCGTTCAGAGAACGGATATTGTGAGCCTTGTTGTAATAGTGCCGTCCCGGCGGCCATACGTCATCGAGCACAGTCTGCATGTCGAGATACGAGCGCGGCGCGATCATATCGGCCACCGGCTGTGCAAAACTCCTCAGTGGCTTCAACACGTCCTGTCCTTCGCTCGGAGCACCGCAGTAGCAAACGATGACTCCAAACGCCGGTTTTCCGTCGGGTGCTGTCAAAACAACGCCCAGGGTGGTTACCTCATCAGGAGCACCCATGGAGAATTCGTCAAAGAAGCGCAAGACTTCTGCGGAGAGAGGGTAGATGATCAAGCCGCCTAACACGGTGTCGACAGCGTGTAGCTTGTACTCAAACGTGGTCACGACGCCGAAATTCGCTCCCGCTCCTCGCAAGCCCCAGAAAAGATCTTCATGCTGCTTGGCATTTGCTTCGATGACAGAACCGTCAGCGGTCACGACTTCAGCCGCGATAAGGTTGTCACAGGCGAGCCCATGCTTGCTGGCTAGCCAACCGTAGCCACCACCGAGAGTCAGACCTGCGATCCCGGTATCAGTGTTCACGCCAAGCGTGGTCGCGAGGCCGAACTTTTGCGTTTCGCGATCAAGCTCCCCAAGTCTCAACCCTGCCTGCGCGCGGACCGTCCGCTTCTCGCTGTCCACACGGGCGCCCTTCATGGGCGACAGGTCGATCATGAGCCCACCGTCACACACTGCCTTGCCCGCGTAGTTGTGTCCTCCGCTGCGAACAGAGACCAATAGCTCCTGATCTCTAGCGAAGTTCACGCAGCCTACGACATCGTCTGTGCCAGTACAGCGGGCGATAAGGCCAGGGCGCTTGTCGACCATGCCGTTCCAGACTCTTCTGGCCTCGTCATACCCCCGATCGGCAGGACGGAGGACTTCGCCCTCGAAGTTGCTGGTGAACCGCTCGACTTCCCTGGTCGGAATGATCCGCTCACCACCATGAGCATCAGCGAGTTTCAGGTCCGTCATCAGAACCCTCCTGTCACTTGATTCATTCAAATCGACCCGCCCGCCGTTCTCGCCGAACTACATTTATCCGTACCAACGAAAACCCCGACCCCCGCCGGGCCCCGCGGGGTATCGGGCTGACGCAGTCGCGGGCGCCGATGCGCTCCGGTCATGATTCCGTTCGGTTCGCTTCCACGAGCCGGCCGCTACTCCCGCTGATAGCCCGCGAAGCTTCGCGGGCTATCGCCCCGCTCGGGGCCACCACGAGGCGGTCGGCCGGACTCTCTACCCCGCGGCCGCCGCGATTCAGCACGTGGGTGTAAATCATCGTGGTCTTCACATCGCGGTGACCGAGCAGCTCCTGAACCGTACGAATGTCGTAGCCTGCTTCGAGCAAGTGTGTCGCAAAGCAATGTCTCAGCGTGTGCGGACCGACCGGCTTGCCGATGCGCGCGTCGCGTGCCGCCGCGTGGATCGCCTTCTGTAACACCGACTCGTGGGTGTGAAAGCGCTGCGGCTCACCAAAGCGCGGGTCCCTGCAGATGCGCGCCGCCGGAAATACCCACTGCCACGGCCACTCGCGGCTGGCATTCAGGTACTTTGCCGCCAGCGCGTCCGGCAACTGCACCCGGCCGTATCCGGCGCGGAGGTCGCCGCTGTGCACTTCACGGACCTGCCGCAGGTGCGCCTGCAGCGGCTCCTTCACCGCGCCTGGCAGCATCGTCACCCGATCTTTGTTACCCTTGCGTTCGCGCACGACAATCTTGTTGCGGCTGAACTCAATGTCCTTGACGCGCAACCGCAAGCACTCCGTCAGCCGCAAGCCTGCACTGTACAGCAGCATTGCCATGATCCACGAGACGCCGTCAAGCGCGGCGAGCAGTGCCTCCACCTCGGCGCGCGTCAGCACGACGGGAAGCCGCTCACCCCGCTTGGCGCGGACAATGTCGTCAAGCCAGCCCGGATTACAACCGAGTACGTGCTGATACAGGAACAGCACGGCAGCCAGCGCCTGGTTCTGCGTGGAAGCGCTGACGCGTCGATGGACTGCCAACGCCGTCAGGAACTGCGTGATCTCCGGTGGCCCCATCTCCGCCGGGTGCCGCTTGCCGTGAAACAGGATGAAGCGGCGAATCCAGCCGACATACGCCTCCTCGGTGCGATAGCTGTAATGCCGCGTGCGAATCGCATCGCGGACCTGGTCGAGCAGCTTGGGTTTCGGCGCGGGCGCGGCCGGCACGACGGCGCGCGCTCGTAGCGGACCATGTCGCGTCTGCGTCACTCGAGCTTCGACAACTTTCTGGGTCGCCGTGGCGTCGGTCATGTCTTCCCCCAAAGAAACCGAGGCGAAGATATAACGAACATGGCTTCTGGGTCAAGTGT
>CAZCGA010000305.1:0-3795 GCA_964498075.1 uncultured Binatia bacterium (SeqCode)
CCATCGCGCCCTCGCCCAAGGGTCCGAGCACTTCGAAACCGGGCACCTTCACCGCGGGCGCTGGGAGGTGGGTCGCCGTTCGGACGCCCGGCGGTGGGCAACCCTGCTGGTCCGAGTGGGTCTCGCCGCAGCGGGAACAGACCTCTTCCACGTGCGTCATGGATCTCCCCGGAAGAACCGTTGGATGAGCTGCGGGGGATTCTCGCATGAGTGGCGCAAGGCCTGGATCTGGGATCCCCGGCCGACGCCTCGCGGTCCGGAGAAGGGTTGTTGTTCTGCGCGCAATCGAAAGTGCCGGGCCGCCAGAAGCTCCAGATCCACCAGATCTAGGCGTTGACACTTGACACGTCGTGTGCGAAATGCATACTGGGTTTCAATTTCGTGTTGCACAGCGTTTCGCCGCCTGACGCTGCTGATGCCCTTCGCATGCTCACTGGAGATCCGCCATGACCCAGTCAATGAAGGTTACGTTCCTGCCCATGTTCGTGGCCTTGCTGCTGAGTACTGCTGCCTGTTCCGGCAAGCAGGAGGGCACCGGGACCCAGTCGCGCAGTCCGGAATCGACTGCGACCGCGCGACCGGACGCCGCCGCGCGACGCAATGTCGAGGCGGGCCAGGGCATGGTGCTGCTGCGCGGTCTGCCCACGCTCGGCACCGTGCACAGCGTTGCCATCGTCGAGTTGGATCCGGAGGCGGCGAATTTCGGTGCGATATTGCAGGATTTCGAGCTGCCGGATCTGCAGTTGCCCCTGCATCACCTGTACTACAGTCCCACGGGACGGCTGTACTCGACGGGTCTCGATCCCAAGTGCAGCCTGGCCGAGGTCGGCCTGTCGCGCAACGCCGCGGGGGCCGCCGTCATCAAGGGCGTCACGTGCCTGAACACCCAGGGCCAGCAGGTTGGCGAAGACATCATCTGGCACAACGTCAACGGCAAGGAGTACATGTTCGTCACCTTCATGGGCGGCACCGGTGTGGATCAGGCCGACTGTGGCTCGATCGGCGTGTTTGACCCGCAGAGCAACGCGGTGATCAAGATCATCGAGGCCCGCAAGGGCAAGGTGGCCAAGGGTGCCCCGTTCCTCATGTATCCGCACGGCATGTCCGCGTACCAGGATCGCATGGTGGTCAGCTCCACGGTTCACCCCGATCTCGCCACCGGCGTGGGCAATGGGATCACCGTCATCGATCTCAACGCACTGAAGCCGACCCAGAACATCGTCATCGAGGACGCGAAGCCGGTGGGCTTTCCGTCGTCTCCGGTCGAGGTGCTGTTCGTGCGGCCCAGCATCGTGCCGGGCGTTGCGCCGGCCGTGCTGGTCAACACAATGTTCGGATTCGAGACTTGGAAGGTCCCTTACAACGAGACAGCCAAGAGCTTCGGTGTTCCCGCGAAGGCATACGACGGCGCCAAGGCGGGCACGGGCGTCCCGCTCGAGTTCTATGGCAATGACACCGAACTGTTCGTCAGCCACGCTCTGCCGGGCATCGTGAAGCGGTATCGGCTGTCGAGCCTGCCGGATCTCGTTTCCTCCGGCAATGACATCAAGGCCGAGGCCGGCGCACACCACATGATCTTCTTCACCACCGCCGCTGGCCGCAAGGTCATCGCGATACAGAACAACCTGCTGAATCTCGGCAACAAGGTCGACAACGATCCGACCGATATCGATTTCATCGCCAAGCTCAACGACCATTCGATCACCGTGCACGATCTGCAAAGCGGTGAGCGCCTCGGGAAGGTCAGTTTCAAGGATCGCTACAAGAAAGGCGTCGAGAACCTGGAGGCGCTGTTCGGCTCCGGGTTCGTGCATCACCACTGAGGCGCATGCCGTTTGCGACCCCTCGCTCGAGCGGCGGCATCGTTCGCAGTGCTGTTCGTTGCGATCGCAGGCGGCGGCTGCGATGCGCGGCGCCGAGGGCCGACTCCGATGGCGGGCTTCTCGGCGCCATTCGTGTTCGGCCGCTTCGAGGTACCCGCTGACAATCCGCTGACCGAGGAATCGGTGGAACTCGGCCGCCGCCTCTTCTATGACCGGCGCCTGTCCGGCAACGACACCGTGTCCTGCTCCACCTGCCATCTGCAACGGCTCGCCTTCACTGACGGCCGCAGGACCGGCATCGGCGTGTCCGGCAAGCCGCTGGCATTCAACAGCATGAGCCTGGCCAACCTGATGTGGGGCGCACAGCGCTTTTTCTGGAACGGTCGAGCGGCAACGCTGGAGGCGCAGACGCTGGTGCCAATCCAGCATCCGGACGAGATGGCCGAGGACCTGCAGCGGTTGGTTGCCGAGCTGAGCGCTGACGACAGCTATCGAGCCTTGTTCGAGACAGCCTACGGCGAGATCAGTGCAGCGGCCATTTCCCGCGCGCTGGCATCATTCGAGCGCACACTGATCTCGTCGAATTCACGCTACGACCAGTTCCTGCGCGGGGAGATCACGCTGAACGCGCAAGAGGAATGGGGGCGCAAACTCTTCATGGCCCACCCGGACGTCAAGGTCAGCCTGCGCGGCGGCAATTGCATCGACTGTCACAGCCAGTTCCTGACCAGCGGGTTCAGCACACGCCTGGACGGTTTTTCCAACAACGGCCTCGATGACGAAGAGCACCTTCAACCCGGTCTCCAGTCAGTCACCGGCGACCCGGCACATCGCGGGAGGTTCAAGGTTCCAACCCTGAGGAATATCGCGCTTACCCCGCCCTACATGCACGACGGCCGCTTTGCGACCCTCGAGGAGGTGCTGCATCACTACAACGGGGGCATCCGCAAGAGCAGCACGCTCAGTCCACTGATCGCCGAGGCGGACAACCGGGGCGCAGGATCGCAGGAAGGAATCAGCCTGCACCTGACGGAAGCGGAACAGGTGGCGATCATAGCCTTCCTGCACACGCTGACGGACAACGATTTCGTGACGGCGGAACGGTTCTCCGACCCGTTCGTGCGGAAGTGATGCGAGTGAACAGGACGACCCTTGTTGCAGCCGTGCTCGCGGCAGCGGCAGTGCTCTATGCGGCGGCCAGGGTTCTTGACCACGCGGCCCAGCCGGTAGACCTTACCCTGCAGCTTCACCCCTTCGTGGGCGCGGAGCCGCTGGTCCCGAACGAAATGCGCTATGCCAATCCGGGCGGCGAGGGCAGTTTCGAGGTGCGCGATTTCCAGTTCTTTCTGAGCAACATCCGGCTCGCGGGCGACACCGGCGCATACGCCGAGCCCGACAGCTACCACCTGGTGCGGTTCGACGCCGCGCAAGCCACCTATGTCGTCACGCTGCACGACGTGCCCCGCGGGGACTACAACCGTATCGAGTTCGCCATCGGTGTGGATCCGGCAGCCAATCGCTCGGTCGAGTCACGCGGCGACCTGGACCCGAACGGCCGCATGGCCTGGACCTGGGACGTCGGCTACAAGTTCGTGCTCCTCGAAGGGGCTTTCGTGCGTGGCGGCGTGCGCAAGCCGCTCGTCTACCACGTCGGCTTCGACGAGAACTACAAGCGCATCTCGACCGCATTCGATGCGGAGCTCCTGGGCACCCGAGACGCGAATCTGAATTTTCGGGTGGACCTGCTCAAGATGTTCACCGGGCACGCGACCGTCGACATGGCGGCGCTGTCGAGCGTGAAATTCGATCGGAATGATGCCGCACTGCTCGCACGCAACTATGCTGAGATGATCAGTCCGATGTGATCGGACTTGATTGATCGGTCCGTCCATAGTGCGAGGCGGAGCCTCACTGCTGCAATGGCAAATCCGCTCGGCTCCGTAGCGACAGCGCCAGGCCAACGATCATCAGC
>CAZCGA010000306.1:0-3787 GCA_964498075.1 uncultured Binatia bacterium (SeqCode)
CCATCGCCCGGGCATCTCGGTGGTCGCCGAAGCCCTGTTGGCCGCCGCCGCGGGCGCCTCCGCAATGCACGATCCGACCGAAGGCGGCGTCGCCGCCGCTCTCTTCGAGCTGGCCAGTGCATCACGCAAGCGTCTGATCGTCGACCTCGACCGCATTCCAGTCCTGCCGCAGACGGAGCGCCTCTGCGCCCGCTTCGGCATACGGCCGCTCGGTTTGATCGGCTCCGGTGCGCTGCTGATGACGATTCCGGAGTCCAAAGCCACCGGGATCATGCGCGCGCTGCAGCGGCGGCGGATTGCGGCGACGATCATCGGCCGGGTTGCCGCGGGAACGGGTGTCGAAGCCCGAACCGGAGGGCAGCGGACCCGCTTCATCTGGTCCCAGCGAGATGAACTGACGCGCCTGAACTGGCGCGAGCATTCCCATGGTCCGCCGAGCAATGCCTGACCTCCGCCGACTCGACCGCGGGGCTATCGCAACCGATGTCCCCGTGCCATACAGTTTCCCCGACCGTGTGGGAGGCACCTATGGCGCGCAACACGACGTGCGAACATTGCGGGACGGTGATCGCGACCGACACAGCCGAGCGCCTCGTCGTGGAGGATTGGACCCACTACTTCTGCTCGGAGCGCTGCAAGATCCTCTGGGGTGAGCAGGCGGAGATCGAAGAGGAGGAGTAGGACGACGATGGGAAGCAAACCTGCCGTGAGCATGGCCGCGATGGCCGGGCGCCGTCACGCGACGCTGGAAGCTGCCCAGGAGATCGAGCGGCTGGGTTTCGCGGGGATCTACTGCCCGAGCTTCGGCGACGGCGTCGGTCTGTGCGAGGCCTTGGCGCTGTGTACGAAGGAGATCCCGTTCGGCACCGCTATCGCCAGCATCTACACGCGGCATCCCTCCGACTATGCCCTGACCGCCACCCTGATCCATGAGCTGAGCCGCGGCCGCTTCCGCTTCGGCATCGGCGTGAGCCACGCGCCGGTGAACAGCCGCCTCGGCGTGAAGACCGGCAAGCCGACCGACGACGTCCGTGCGTTCGTGGACCAATTGCGCAAAGCCGCGCAGCGCTGGGGCGAGCTGCCGCCGCTCGTGCTCGCCACGTTGCGCAAGAAGATGGTGCAGCTCTCCGGCGAGATCGCGCAGGGGGCGGTGTGGGCCAACGCCGCCCGCTCGCACATGGAGAAGTCACTGTCGTTTCTGCCCGACACGGCGCGCAGCACGACGTTCTTCATCGGCAACATGATCCCCACGTGCATCGCCGACGACCGCCGCGCCGCGGCGGCCGTGATGCGCAAGACGCTCGGCGGCTACGTCATGCTGCCCAACTACCAGAACTACTGGATCGAAGCCGGCTACGCCGACGAGATGCACGCCATCCGGCGCGCGATCGCTGCCGGCGAGCACGACAAGATTCCGAGCCTGATGAACGAGAAGTGGCTCTCCGACTGCACCCTCTACGGTTCCGTCGCTCAGGTGCGCGACGGCGTCGAGGCGTGGTACGCCGCCGGCGTCACGACGCCGATCCTCGTGCCCTCCTCCACGAGTGGTGGGCAGATGCAGGCGCTGCAGGAGCTGTTCGCCGCGTTCAAGTAACCACGCGATGCGCCCCGCTCTGCACGTGGATCCGCCGTTGGCGGCGATCCCCGAGGTGTTGCGCCGCTGCGGCGTCGACGCCTTCCAGACGACGTTGCGCAACCCGCAACGCTTCGGAAAGGATGGCATCCCCGACGCCGCCGATCAGGCGGCGTTTCGTACCGCCGCACACGGCCTGTGGGGCATCGCGCACGCCACGCTGTTGGTCAACCTGGCGAGCCCCGACGGCCGCATTCGCAACGCCTCCGCGTCAGCCTTGGTCGGCGATCTGCAGCTCGCGGTGCAGCTCGGCCTGGCGGGTGTGTGCTTTCACGTCGGCTACGCGAAGGGGCATCCGGATCTCGACACGGCACTGGCGGCGGCGGCACGCAAGCTCGGCCAGGTCGTCGCGTCGATGCCCGCGGACGCCTGCGCCGTGATCGAGAACAGCTGCGAAGGTACGGAGCTTGGCAAGGAAGTCTCCGAGATCGGCCGGCTGGTGCGCGACGTCGGCGCGCCGCGCGAACGCCTGGCGGTGCTCATCGACACTTGCCACTTGCACGCTGCCGGCTTCGATCTCACCGGTCCGGACGCCGGCAACCGGCTGGCGGAGGCCTTGGACGCAGCCGGCATCCGCGATCGGCTGATCGCGTTTCACCTCAACGACTCGCAAGGGCCGTGCGGCTGCAAACGCGATCGCCATGCCGTACCCGGCGAGGGCAGCATCCGCGACGGCCTGCTGTCGATCGTCGACCACCCGGCCTTCGCGGACTTGCCGATGATCCTCGAGCTGTCGATCGACGACGCGCAGCGCGGCATCACCTACCTGCGCGAGCATTCACACTGAGTCAAAGAAAGGGAAGACCATGCCCGAGTTGATTCTGCATCACTACGACACCTCGCCGTTCTCGGAGAAGATCAAGAAGGTCTTGGCGCACAAGAATCTCGCGTGGCGCGCCGTCGAGCAACCCACCATCATGCCCAAGCCGCACCTCGTGCCGCTCACCGGCGGCTACCGGCGCATCCCGGTGTTGCAGATCGGCGCCGACATCTACTGCGACACGCAGCTCATCGCGCGCACCGTCGAGCGCCTGCATCCGCAGCCGAGCATCTACCCCCCGGGCACGGAAGGAACCTGCCACGTGTGGAACCTGTTGGCGGACCGGATGTTCTTCTTCACGACTACCGCGATTCTCTTCGCGCTGATCGGCGAACATGTTCCCAAGGAGTTCATTGAGGATCGCACGAAGATGATGCCCGGACGCAGTTTCGACGATATCCCGAAGCTGGCGCCATACGCCAAGGAGCAGTGCCGTGGCTACGCGCACCTCCTGACGACACAGCTCGCCGATGCCCGGCCGTTCCTGCTCGGCGATCAGTTCAGCCTCGCCGACGCCGCCGGCTACCATCCGGTGTGGTTTCTGCGCAATTTCCCGCCGGCCGCGGTGACCTTCGATGAGTTTCCGCAACTGGTCGACTGGGCCGAGCGCATCAAGGCGATGGGACACGGGCGGCGCACCGACATGAGTCCGGAAGAAGCCCTCAAGATCGCCAAGGAAAGCACGCCGGCCACCACGCCATCGGCGGATGCGCATGAACCCAACGGCATCAAGCCGGGTGACAACGTCACCGTCACGCCCGACGACTACGGTTTCGACCCGGTTGCCGGTGAGGTTGTGATGTCGTCGATCCACGAGATCGCCATCCGCCGCCGCGACGACCACGTCGGCGAGTTGGTCGTGCACTTCCCGCGCATCGGCTTCCGGGTGGCCCAGTGAGCGTGCTTCGAGAACCTCAGCACGAGCGGTAAGGGGAATCGTTTCATTCAAGAAGCCCTATGTCAGCACAACATCCAAAATTGCCGGCCACAGATCGCGTGGGGCGGTAGCTCAGAGGAAAACTGGCGGCGTGACGGCAAGCGGATCACGGTGCGATTCACATCGTCGCAGCAGCGCGACGCATTTCTCCGCGATGCGAGGCGTCTATTGCCGCAGGGTTCGTGGAGGGAAGTCGGGCGTTCCGACCACGATCCAGCTACGCGCCAACGGCACACATGAAGGCGTGCGTAGCAATGCGGCCGCAGGCGCCGACTGGAGCCGCTCGGCCATTCGCACGATTTTACGGATCCCTTCCCGATTGGATGCCTGCTCTTGAAGAAGCTAGCCCAACTTCCGCAGTTGGAGGGGTGAAACGTAGGCGTTGCCGGCGTTTCCC
>CAZCGA010000307.1:0-3769 GCA_964498075.1 uncultured Binatia bacterium (SeqCode)
ATGGTCTACGGCCGCGCGCGCTGCGGTGCCGGCGACGTGGCCGAACATGTTCAGCGTGCGATCGAGAACCAACGTGCGGCACTCGAGATCGACAACATCGGCGTCCAAGCCAATGCCTGGGCATACCTCGCCGACGCGCTCGCCTTCGGCGGACGACTCCCGGAAGCAATTCAGGTCGCGGAGGAAGGGCGCGCGCGCTTTCCCCGCCACATTCCTTCCGCAGAGTGGCTCATTGGCTTCAGTCCCCATAGCTGGTTCTCGATCTGGCGGGGCATTTGCCTCACCTGGATGGGTCGGCTGCGCGAGGGGCTCGAAGAGCTCGACCGCTGCCGCCGCCTCGCCGAGGAGGACGGCACTCCGGAGATCGGCGGTTATGCCCTGTGCTTCGCTGCCGAAGCTCACTATCTGGCCCACGACGCGGAGCGGGCGCTCGCGAGCGCGCGCCAGTTCGAGGAGATCAGCCGCAGACTTTGCGAGCCTCCGAGCTTGGTCGCGTATGCGCAGCTCGCCTTCGTCTATGCCCACCTCGCTGCCGGTCGGGCTGCCGACGCCATCGAATCTGCGCGTGCCGCTCTCGATCTCAACGCGCGCGTGGAGAAGCACCAGGCGGGCATGTCCGCGACGCTCCTGGCCGAGGCGCTGCTCCAGGCCAGCGATCTGTCAGCCGCCAAGGCCGCGGCCGAAGAGGCGATCGCGCTCTGCCGGCGCTCGCTGCGTGGTAACTACGAAGCCGTCGCTCACGGCGTCATGGCTCGCGCGCTGCTCCGCCGCGACGGAGCGGCGGCCGGCGATGCCGCCGAGGCCGCCCTCGCCTGCGCCGCCGCGCTGATCGAACGCACGGGTGCGCGGACGCTCGCCCCCGCACTCTGTGAGTGGCGCGCCGAGCTGGCCGCCGTGCTCGGCGACGACGTCGCGCGCGCGCAGTTGCTACGACAGGCGCAGCAAGGCTACGAAGAGATCGGCGCGCCAGGACACGCTGCACGGCTGGCGCGGGAGCTCGGTGCATGACCTGCACCGCCTGCGGGCACGAGAACCGGCTGGGAGCCAAGTTCTGCGAAGAGTGCGCCGCGCCGCTCAAGCGTCTCTGCGCCAGCTGCGGGTCGGAGCTGCGTCCCACCGCGAAGTTCTGCGACGGGTGCGGAGCGTCGGTGGCGGCACGGCCGGTCGAGGCCGCCGGTGCCCGCAAGGTCGTCACCATCATCTTCGCCGATCTCGCCGCCTCGACGGCGCTGCACGAGCGCCTCGATCCGGAGTCCGTTACCGGCTTCATGGAGAGCTACTACCGGGCGATGCGCGGGGCGGTCGAAGCCCACGGCGGCACGGTCGTCAAGCTGCTCGGTGACGGGGTCATGGCCGCGTTCGGCATGCCGCGCGTGGCCGAGGACGATGCCATCCGCGCCGTGCGCGCCGCCGTCGGCATGCAGCACGCCTTCCGCGAGCTCGCCCACGAGCGGTCCGCCGCCATCGGGGATATCGGTCTGCGCGTCGCGGTCAACACCGGCGAGGTCGTCGTGAGTGCGGCCAACGACGACGTCGTCGGCGATCCGGTCAACGTCGCGGCGCGCCTGCAGCAGGAGGGGCGCGATGGCGACGTGGTGATCGGCGAGTCGACGCGGCGCCTGGTGAGCGAGCTGGTGACGCTGGTGCCCCTCGGCGCCGTCGCGCTCAAAGGCCGCTCCGAGACGGTGACCGCGTACCGCGTGGTGTCGCTCGAACGGCCGGCGGGCGCGACCGCGACCGCATTCGTCGGGCGCGACGACGAGTTGCGGCGCGTGATGGCGGTCTACGACGCGGCCGTCGCGGCACCCGCCGCGCGACTTGCCGTGATCCTCGGCTCGCCGGGCCTCGGCAAGTCACGCCTGCTCGAGGAACTCGGCCGCCGCCTCGGCGGCACCGCTACCGTCCTCACGGCGCATTGCGATGCCGAGGGCGGCGCCACCTTCGCGCCGCTGGCCGAGGCGTTGCGCGAGCTGCTTCGCCAGGCTGCCCATGAGCCGGCATCGCCGGCGCCTGCCCAGGGCGTTGCCCTGGGCTCAGGTCTTGCCGCCCTTTCAGGGCTGAGCGCAGCGCACTCCGTTGAAGACCAGCAGCCCCAACGGGGCGGCCAGCCGATAGCCAGGGGCAGCGCCCTGGGCAGCGCCCCTGGCGGTGGTGGCGCCGCGGAGGACCTGCGCGCTGCACTCGACGCGGCTGTCCCGGGTGCCGACGCCGAGCGGGCTCGCATCGTCGACGGGATCATGGCGTTGCTCGGCGGATCTCCTGCCTCACCGGAGGAGACCTTCTTCGTCATCCGCCGCTTCCTCACCGCGCTGACAACGACGCAACCTGCTTCGCCGGCGGCTTCGCAGGTCCTGCGGCCGGTGCTGCTCGCCATCGACGATCTGCAGTGGGCGGAGCCGCTGCTGCTCGACCTCGTCGAGCACCTCGTGCAGTGGGGCAGCGGCGTGCCGCTGCTGGTGCTCGCCGCCGCGCGCCCGGAGCTGCGCGACTCGCGCTCGTCGTTGGCATCGGCAGGCGGTCTGGTCGCCGATGTGGTGACGCTCGGCGGGCTCGACGCCGCCGCCGCCACTCGCCTGGCGGCGAACGTGATCGGCGCCGAGGCGTTGCCCGCCGCCGTCGCCGGCCGCGTGCTCGCGACCAGCGAGGGCAACCCGCTCTTCGTGGGCGAGCTGGTCCGCATGCTCGTCAACGACGGCGCCCTCAAACGCGAAGGCGATCGCTGGACCACGGCGGTCGATCTCGCGGCGCTCACCATGCCGCCCACCATTCACGCATTGCTCGCCGCCCGCATCGAGCGGCTACGTCCGGAGGACCGCGCGGTGCTGGAGCGGGCCGCCGTCGTCGGGCGGCAGTTCTCGCGCGCCGCCGTCGCCCACTTGCTGCCGCGCGACGTGACCGACCTCGACGCCCGGCTCGAAGCGCTGCGGCGCAGCGAGTTGATCGAACCCGACACCGGCTGGTTCCTGGGCGAGCCCGCATTGCGGTTCCACCACGGGCTGACGCGCGACGCGGCGTACCGGCGGGTGCTGAAGGGGACGCGCGCCGAGCTGCACGGCCGCTTCGCCGACTGGATTGAGACAAAGGTCGGGGAGACCATCGAGCACGACGAGACGCTCGGCTGGCACCTCGAGCAGGCGCACCAGCACCTGCGCGAGCTGGGTCCGATCGACGTGCAGGGTCGGGCCTTCGGCGAGCGCGCGGCCCGCTATCTTGCGGCAGCGGGCCGGCGGGCCTTGGCGCGTGACGACTTGCCGGTGGCGGCGAACCTCTTAGGGCGCGCGCTCGCCCGGCTCGACGACACGGACCCGTCACGCGCTGATCTTGCGCTCGACTGGTGCGAAGCGCTGCTCTCCGCCGGCGACGTCGGGACAGCGGGGAAGGCTATCGCTGAGCTTGGCAGATTCATCGGTACGCCGGTACCGGCGCCGTCACCGGGGAATGAATTCCCCGGCTCAGTCGATCAAAGTCGGCTGAAGCCGACTGGAAAGACCTCTGCGGAGTCCCCTTCAGGGGACTTTTCGGCGACTCAGCCGGGGAATTCATTCCCCGGCGTGGGCACCGGCGCGGGCCGCCTCCGCGCGTGGCACACCTGCTTCGTCGGCCAGCTCGCCGTGCTCACCGATCCGCAGGCCCTGCATGCCACCGCCGACGCGGTCGCGGCCGCGGCAGAAGAGCTGGCGTCGGTGGGTGACACCGCCGGCGAGGCGAAGGCCCACTCGGTACACGCGGCCGCCCTGCAGCGTCTCGGCAAGATCGGCGCCTGTGAGGC
>CAZCGA010000308.1:0-3732 GCA_964498075.1 uncultured Binatia bacterium (SeqCode)
GGAACTGGCGCGTGTAGGCGGAGAAGCTCTCCACGTAGCGCCGCTGCCCTTCGGCGTAGAGCACGTCGAACGCCAGACTCGACTTCCCGGAGCCCGACGGCCCGGTGATGACCGTCAGCGCGTTCAGCGGGATGCGCACGTCGATGTTCTTGAGGTTATTCTGCCGCGCCCCGGTGATGGTGATCCATGCTTCCTGCATTTCGGCCGACTCTGAAACTGAGATGTATAGCCGAAGAACGGCGCGGCTGTATACCGGGGTCGCCTCGATGGTACTGTCCGTCTTAGGACACCTGGGCGCGAAACTAGGACACTCCGACCATTTCCCGTTTCTCGGCCTGGCGTGGTATCAGCGCGCCGTGGTCACCGTCTTCGGGAAAGAATTTCGCTCGATGCTGAAGCATTGCGTCGATCTTCACTTCTCCGTCTACAGCGATCTCCCGCCGCAAGGAATCTACTTCGAGGCTTTGGTTGAGCGGGCATTCAAGCAGGTGAAGATACCATTTGCACCCGTGACGCCTGGCGGTAGAAATCAACCCCGTCATGACCTGGAGGTGGAAGAGGGACGCATCTCCATCAAAAGCGAGACGGGCGAGAGCACGCGGCCGGCATCGATCAATATTACCAAGCTCTGCACGACGGAGCGGGAACCATGGGACGCGGACACCCTCAAAGAACGCGTGCTCGAACACCTCGCGAGATACGATACGATCCTGATGTTCCGGGCGATTTGGGAGCCCGAGGTGTTTCGGCTTCAGCTGGTGGAAATTCCCGTTGATCTGCTGAAGCTCATCGGCGACTGCGATCCGGCGCCAGTCGGTACTCGCAAGGGACAAAGGAGCCTTGGAGCGGACGTGTACCGCAAGAAAGGCGATGGAGGCACGCTCGTCTTTCACGTTCACTTCGATGCGTCGGACAAGAAGTGTTCAGTCCGCAACATCCGCCTTCAGGATTGCGACGTGTTGCTCGAATGGAAGAAGAAACGCGGCGACTAGCTAGCCGGTTCACTCGCAGCGGTTGGATTTTCGGAATACTAGCCAATAGCAGTGCTGCCGGCGGCTGTGGTGGGCGCGCTTCCACCGCGGGTCAACGATAGGTCCCTTGCGGACCTTCACGATGCAGTCACACGGAAAGAAGCCCGTCAGGCGAGCCGCCTGGATGAAATCGACGTGCGCCCACTGATAGCGGTGGTTGTGCACGTAGTCCGCAATCTTGCAGAGCAGCAAGCCGTCATCCTTGAGCACGCGCCACGCTTCCGCCAGAAAGCGCGGGTAGGTGTGCGCGAAGCTGTAGCCATGCTCCTTTGGTGAGCGCTCCCCCAGCCCGAAGCGCGTGTTGAAGTCCTTGGACTTGTCCCGGCCCTGATTCGGAATATGCGGCGGATCGTAGACAATGACCTCGAACGCATCCGCGCGGAATGGCATCGCGCCGTTGTCGCCTACGATGTTTGGCTTGTGGTTGCTCTCAATGTCGAGCCCAACCACGCGGCGGTTGCTGCCACGCCAAAAGCGACCGCCGTTGATCGTCGCATCGAGAATGCGCCGTGGACGCTTGCGCGGATAGAAACGCAAGAGGCGTTCAAGGAGCGCCGCGTCTTCCTCCCCGTACCACACCGACGAGAGCAGCTCGTATCGGGGCTCGGGTTTCTGCCCGTCGGCGGGATGCAGGTCAACGACCGCCTTGCGCGCCCTGCTCGCACCACCCATCTCAGCCCTCCGACTGCGCCCTTTTGCCTCGAATAGCCAACCGGTGTCAATGTCCTTCATCGCCCGGTCACCTTCCCGCCGCGAATAACTCTAAGCTGCAACGGACGCGTGCCAGGGCGCAGCGTGGTCGGCGGTTTCGGCGGCGTTGTCGGCGCCATCGGTGCTGCAAGCGCCGCGTCAATCAGCTCGGCGATCGACCAGATGTGATCCGTGATCCCGAGCGCCATGTCTGGAGTCGTGCGCAACGTCTCGTGCACGCGGCACAGGTTGTAGTGCGCCACGTACAGGGTGACCGCAGCCTTGTGGTTCCGCAGCGTCTTGGAAAAACCGTTCGTAAGGCGGGTGTAACGCCGATTCTGCATGCGGGTGGTCAGGTTGAACCGCTCGACGTATGACGTGCTGATCTTGGAGTCGTCGGGGTTGCCACGCACCACCGTCTTTTCCACGGCTCTTATCGAGCTGGGGCTGTAGCGGTGTGCCGCGACGGGCGCCTGGTACTGCCTTTCGAGGATGGCGAAGTCAACATCAACGCCGAAGGCACCGTCAATCGCGCCGATGTAAGGCGCGTAGCCATCGGCTGTGATCTGCGGCCGGTTCAGGATGCGCGAGCGCAGATCGTTGACCAGCATCTGAGTGTTGGCGCTAGTGCGCTTGCCGACGACGTTAGGAGATGATTGCCTTTTGGTTGGCGGCGAGCGCCGCAAACAGCCACACGTCGCCCAGCTCCGGCGCGTCTTCTTGCGTGAGGTGCTTCGCCGTCTTGCCAATAAACGCCCACTGCTCGTCAAGTTCTATTATGCTCACTTGTATATCATGCATAACGTGATGATGCAAGTCGCCGCACGCTTCGCCGACCTTCACGCCGAGCCGCATGATGGTGTCGCGGTGGATTCCGGTCATGCGCTCGGTCGAGCGGATGCTGTTGCCTTCGACCAGGGCGCCGATGATGCGGGTCTGTTGGTCAGACGGAAGAACGTTCATCGCGGGACTCCTCCTCAACTTCCGGGTTTCCCAGGACAGTACCGCCTCGATTTCCGATTTCGTTGGATCGTCGCCACGCACGAGCCCGCTCTTCGCGCAGCACGGCGGGCACGAGATCAAGACGACCGACGACGGGCCTTGCGTCCGCTGCCGGCGTGCCATATGTCCATAGCTCATGTCCATGACGGCAAAGACAATTCCCGCGGGGGCGTTCAAGCAGGGCTGTCTCGCGATTTTGGACGACGTGGCGGCGACGCACCGCGAGGTGGTGATTACCAAGCGCGGACGACCCGTGGCACGCCTGCTGCCGGTGGTCAGCGCACGGGAACGTGAAGAGGAAGTGCTGGCGTCGCTGCGTGGGCGCGCCAAGATGCTCGTCAGCGAGCGCGACTTCCTGCGGCCGCTGACGCGCGAAGCCGGCTGGCGGCTCGACGACGACTAGAGCGGATGGTCGTGCTCGACACTCATGCCGTCGTGTGGTGGGCTGGCGACCCCGACCGATTGAGTGCCAGAGCTGCCGCAACGATCGGCAAGGCCGACCGGTTGGGTGTGCCCGCCATCGTGTTCTGGGAGACGGCGCTGCTTGTCCGCAAGGGGCGACTCGACCTCGGTATGTCGGTGCGAGAATGGGCGGCGAAGATCCAACTGATCCCCCGCATCAACGCCCTCGTGCTCACACCGGAAATTGCGGTCCTGGCCGATTCTCTGCGCATGCATGCGGATCCCGCGGACCGCTTCGTGGTGGCGACGGCCATTTACCACCGCCTCCCGCTCGTCACTAAAGACAAGCTGCTCCGGCCGCTGAAGATCGTGAGGACGATCTGGTAAGTGGCGCGCCTCCAAGCGTGGAGGTGGGGTGTGACTGAGCACCGCAAACTCGCTGCCATCATGTTCACCGACATGGTGGGCTACAGCGCCCTGACGCAGCGTAACGAGGCGTTGGCGCTGGCGCTGCTCCACGCGCAACAGCAATTGCTGCGACCAATCTTTGCGCCGCACGGCGGGCGTGAAGGTCGAGCCGATGGTGGATGCGCTGCGCGCCGACCCG
>CAZCGA010000309.1:0-3732 GCA_964498075.1 uncultured Binatia bacterium (SeqCode)
TCGCGTCCCAGTTCGCGTCACCCTTGTAAGCCTGAGATTTAGTGCGGCCATGCACCGCAATCAGGCTCGCTCCATTGTCTTCCAGGATTTTGGCGACGGGGAGGTAATTGCGGCTGGCCTCATCCCACCCCAGCCGGATTTTGCCGGTGACCGGAATCGTGAGTTCGTGTGCGAGGCGATTGAAGACTCGCGCGATCTTCTCCGGCTGGCGCAACATGCCCGACCCGGCCCCGCGTTCGGCAATATCTTTGACGTAGCACCCCATATTGATGTCAATAATATCGGGGCCGTAATCCTGCAGCCGCAAGGCCATTTCCACCAATCGGTCCTCGTCGTGGCCGTAAATCTGGAACGTCATGGGCCGCTCACTCGGGTCGAAGCGCAACTTCTGCCAGGCCTTGACCGTGGGCTTGTGCGAGCGCAGTTCGTCTACGTTGACGAACTCGGTATACGACATGGCGCTGCCGAGCTCGCGGCAGATGCGCCGGAATGGGAGGTCGGAGTAGCCGTCCATGGGCGAGAGGATGACACGCCCGTAGACCGGGATGTCGCGGACAAAAAACTGCGGAGTCGCGTGCATACAGATGCATGATACCAAATTCTGCGGCAATCTCACAGCCTTGAATGAGGAGTGGCTAAAGCTGCGCGCGGGCGCGGCGGATGACTAAGGCGTTGGCTCGTTGCGGGAAAGCAATGCAAAAGTTGCGCCAACGCGCGGGCATATCGCCGGGGGCAAACCGGTTTTCTATGTGGTGGACATCGTTCATGTCAGTTGGCGGTGAAGTGGTACTCGCCCGCGGCGACCTCGTACACTTCGGCGGCCGCCTCGCGACGCAGGAAGCGCACGCCGGGCGCATCGGTAGCGGGAACGGGAATGTTGCCCTCGCGCACCCGGGCGCCATCGGTCACCGGAACATGGACCGTCGCGGTGGTGTTGGCGGGAATCATGATTCGCCAGTCGAATGTACCGCGTTCCGCGTCCAATGTCCAGGCGCTGCGGATCAATCCGTACACCGAACGCAGCTCCACCCTGGCGCTGGTCAAATCGCCGCCCGGCAGCGGGCGCATGACAATATGCTTGTAGCCAGGCCGCTCCGGGTCGAGGTCGATCCCGCCGACCACGGCGTAGAGCCACGCGCCGATAGCGCCGTAGGCGTAATGGTTGAACGAGTTCATACCCGGGTCCTGGAAACCTTTGTCGTGCGTCCAGCCGTCCCAGCGCTCCCAGATGGTAGTCGCGCCCTGAGTCACCGAGTAGAGCCACGAAGGCCAGGTCGTCTGCTTCAGCAGCGCGTAAGCAGTGTCGAGGAGGCCAGCCTCGCTCAGCGCCCAGTTGATGTACGGCGTGCCGACGAAGCCGGTGCTCAGGTGATTCCCGCGCCGCTCGATATCGCGGGCCAATTCGGCCGCCGCCAATGGACGCAGTTCCGCCGGCAGAAGGTCAAAGTGCAACGCCAGGACGTAGGAGGTTTGTGTCCCACCGGTGATCTTTCCATCTGGCGCCACAAACCGCTTGCGGAAGGCATCGCGCACTTCGTCGGCCAGGGCATGGTAGCGCTCGGCATCCTCGTGCTTGCCAAGCACCTGTGCGATCTGCGCGAGCAGTTGCGCGCTGTAGGCGAAGAAGGCCGTGCCGATCAGTTCCTTCGACGTGGCGCCTTCACGCCCGTCGCTGCCGTCCAGCGCCAGCCAGTCGCCAAAGCCTCGCCAGCCCGCGTACTCGGCGTAGCAGCGCAGCCCGTCGCGGCTGGTATTGATCAGGAAGCCTATGAAGCGACGCATCGACTCGTAGCGCTCCTCCAGCAGCCGCGTGTCGCCGTAGCACAGGTAGATCGTCCAGGGACAAATCACACCAGCATCTGCCCACGCCGGGCCGCCGTCATTGATGGGCCACGTGGAGGGGTTGGGTGCCACGGCCGGGTAGGCGCCCTCGGCCGACTGGGCGTCTTCCAGGTCGCGTGTCCACTTGGTGAAGAAGCCGGCCACGTCCATATTGAATGCGGCCGTGCGGATGAACACTTGAGCGTCGCCCGTCCACCCCAGGCGCTCGTCACGCTGCGGGCAATCGGTGGGTACGTCCACGAAGTTCCCCTTCTGACCCCAGACGATATTGTGTTGGAGTTGGTTGATTAGCGGATCCGAACACTCGAACGTGCCGGTCATAGGGGTGTCAGAGAGTATGACAACGCCGGCGAGGGTGTCGAGCGTGGGGCAGCCCGGGAAGCCGCTCAGCTCGACGTAGCGGAAACCGTGGAAGGTGAAGCGCGGCTCCCAGACTTCCTCGCCGTCGCCGCGCAACGTATAGTGGTCGGTGTTCCGCGCGGTACGCAAGCTAGCGGTATAGAGCGTGCCGTCCGGGTTGAGCGCTTCGGCGTATCGCAATGTCACGGTTGTCCCGACCGGGCTACTGACACGCAGCCGGACCCAGCCCACCATGTTCTGTCCCAGGTCGAACACCCAGCGCGGGTTCACAAAGTCCGGAATTTCGCGCACCTCGACAGGCTGCAGCTCCTCGTGTCGCCGCACCCTCGGGCCGTTGGTCGCCACCCTTGCCGCTCCGATGTCCGCGAAGACCTCCGCCGACCACCAGTGTGCGTCGTCGTAGCCAGGAACATCCCAGCCGGGCAACTCGCGGCGGGCGTCGTAACTCTCGCCCATTAGCATGTCAGACTCGAGGATCGGCCCGGCGCTTACCTTCCAGGTACTGTCGGTCGAGATCGTTTCGGTGCTGCCGTCTTCGTGGGTGATGACGAGCTGCGCCAGAAGCCGCGGGCGGTCTACGTAGCGCTGGCGACCGCTCCAAGCGACGTGCCCCACCGCCCAGCCATCGCCTAGGATCGCGCCGAGGGCGTTGGGGCCCAGACGAAGCACTGCGGTGACGTCGTAGACTTGGTACTGTACGCGCTTTGTGTAGTCGGTCCAACCGGGCGTGAGCACGTCTCCACTGACGTGCGCACCGTTCAGGTAACACTCGTACACACCAAGAGCCGTGACATACAATCGAGCCGTGGCTACCGGCTTTGCGAGTGCAAACTCCTTTCGCAGGTGAGGGGCCGGGCTGGTGGTTCGCGTCCCGCCGACGAAAGGCGCGCCAATCCACTGCCCTGACCAGTCGGCGCGATCAAGCAGGCCCATCTCCCACCAGGCTGGCGTGCTTTCCGCCTGATTGCCAACGTCGTCCCAAACGATTACTTTCCAGTAGACGCACTGCCCGGACGTGAGCCTCGGGCCGGCGTACTCCACATGTACGGATTGGTCAGTCTCGACCCGGCCGCTGTCCCACAGCAGCCTAGTGTCGTCTGCAAGGGCGGCCTCTGATGAGGCAACCCTGATGCGATAAGCGGTCTGGCGGGTGCCGCGGCGGTCGCTGAGTAGTTGCCAGCTCAGGCGTAGCCAGGGCGCATCTATCCCGAGAGGGTTCTCACGATACTCGCAGCGTGGTACCGCGACGGACAATGAAGTCATGTTAGTCTCTGTATAGGTTTCCATAGGCCGCATACGAAGTGCGACTGAAGTGTTGTCTTACGTGTTCAACAAACTGGTGCTGTGGGGCACGGCACGCTGACCAGTGTCGAAGTAAACGACAACTGGCGCGAGTGGGATGACGACCTGTTGGCGGCGGGGTCGGCGACCAGAGACTGCTTTTCTCCAACTCAGCGCAGAAATGCTTCATGGAGACCGCCATCCACCGTAAGAATCTGGCCGGTCGTTTGCTTGAGGCGCTCGGTGAGC
>CAZCGA010000310.1:0-3693 GCA_964498075.1 uncultured Binatia bacterium (SeqCode)
TTGGATCTCCCGGCGGACCTCGCGGTGGCTGCCGTCGTGGGCGCTCCTTGGGCGGGCATCGCCGGCCAGCTGAAGCTGCGGCGCGCGGGGAACGAGGTGATCAGCACGATCATGCTGAACTTCATCGCCCTCGGCCTGATCAGCTATCTCGTCCAGGGGCCGCTGATGGAAGCCGGCGGGCGGTATCCGCAGAGCGACGCGATCCTGCCGGGTCTGTGGATGCCGCGGCTGGCGCCGCCGCTGCGCGTGCATCTGGGTCTGGTGCTGGCGCTGCTGATCGCGGTCGGCATCTACGTGCTGTTGTACCGCACCGTCATCGGCTACGAGCTGCGAGCCGCCGGATTAAATGCCGATGCGGCGCGCTTGGCAGGCATTGACGTCAACCGGCGCGTCCTCTTCGCGCTCATGCTGAGCGGCGCGCTCGCCGGGTTGGCCGGAGGGATCGAGGTGAGCGCGGTGACGCACCGCCTCTACGAGCACTTCTCGCCGGGATGGGGGTTCACGGCGATTGCGGTCGGGTTGCTCGGCCGGCTGTCGCCCCTGGGCGTAGTCATCGCGGCGGTGTTCTTCGGCGCCTTGGACACCGGCTCCAACGCGATGCAACGTGTCGCCGGCGTCTCGTCGGTGCTCGTCTCGATCATCCAGGCAACCGTCATTCTCTTCCTCGTCGCCCTCGATCGCCGCCGCTGGCTTCCCAAGCCCGAGGCCGCGCCGCAGCGGCTGAGGGATGATGAAGACTGAGGCAGTGGGCCATCATCGCCACCGACATCTACATCGGCCACTGGGAGCACGGTCTCTACGTGGCCACGGTTCAGCAAGCCTTCATCGTGGGCCATTCCGCCGTTGTGCTCTCCGAGCTCCGATGTGGGGACAGGACTGAAGGACATCCAGCTCAATCGGGTCGGCGTCCACGCCGACCACTCGGTGTCCGGCGCCCGCCCATGGTGTTCCGCAAGCCGCGTAGCACTCTGCGCCTGATAGAACGAACGACGTGGCTCACGTGCTCAAGCTGGTCCCGCCAGGTCTCGTCGAGGAGGGGCAGGCGCAGGGCGTCCTGCCAATGCCGGCGCAGCGGCACGGAGCGGAGGAGGCGGACGATGTTTCCCTGCCATTCCGCCCACTCGAAGTACGCCCGCCGCCAGCGCGGGGGAGCCAGCGCCGCGGCCACAGCGTCCGGAAGGGCTGTCTGAAACCAGTGCTGCGCGAAGGCTAGCGCCAGCGCCACCTGGTATCGCAGGCGGAACCGTCGCGCCGTGTCCACCAGCCGATCCCAGTCGATCTCGGCCTTCCAACGTTCGACGGCGAGGTGAATGTCGAGGGCCGTGGATGGCTCTTCGAAGTAGTGCCGGACCATGTGGAGACAGAGCCAAAGCAGCTCATCGGTCGGGTCCATCTGCCAGATGCGCAGTCCGTCCACTTGAGTCAGCGAGGCTCGTCTCCAAATGCTCGTGACGAATCCCTCGCCGGCGCGGGCGAAGTAGCCGAGGCTCCGGTGCAACTCCACGACCAGCGGGCCCGCCCGGCCGTTCGAGCGGTGGAACGCGATGTCGCATTGGCCCTCGTCCTCCGCGGCCACGTACCCACGGCGCGTCAGCGTCTCGTGGGCACGTGGAATGTCCTCGCGCCGGACGAGCAGGTCGATGTCGGCCGAGGGGCGCGCCAGGTTGCCGTAGAGGCGCAGCCCGAGGAGCGTGCCCTTCAGCGGAATGACGCGGATGCACGCCGCGTCGAATGTCCCGAGGATCCCACCGAGCTCCTTGTGCAGAAGCAGGTTGCGCCGGAGCGTGCTGAGATAGCAGCCGCGCAGCTCCCGGAGGAGGTCCGGCGGCAGGCACTGCGGCTCCCGAGCCGCCAGGAGGTACAGGAAGGGTGCCAGGCGCCGGGCGCGTGCATCTTCCAGAAGCGCTCTCACCACCTGCGGATCCGGCGAGGAGTCGGTGGCGAGCGGCAGACGGAGGGGAACCACGAGATTAGCGAAGTGCGAGCGGTCGCGCGACGCGACCCAGTGCTCGTCGGGCTCGCCGAACGGCACCGCACGCCAGCGCCAGAAGCGGTTGGTCGAGGAGCGCCATGCGGGAAAGCGCTCCGCACAGGCGCCCCCACGGGCCGTCGATGCGAATGACGCGGCCGTCGCGCTCGATCCAGTCGACGCGGCCGAGGACGCTCTCCGCCGTCACCGGCTGGTCCGGCCAGCGCAACGTGTCGCCGCGCAGACAGAGCTGGCCCTGCGGCCCGCCCGCAGGCGGACGACGGATCAGCCGGTGCACGACGACGGTCTCGCCACGCACGTACGCGAGGACGTCACCGTCACCGTAGCGTCGAGCCGGAACGATGCCGAGCACATCGCCGGACCTCAGCAGGGGAAACATGCTCGTCCCACAGGAGCGGAGCCGCAGCGCATTCCCTCGCTGCAGGTGCTCGCGCAGGAGGGGCTCTACGACGACGAACCGCGAGATGGCCGACATGCGGCCCGCTTCAGGATGTAATGGGGCCAGCGGCGCAGGCGGTATCATCAGCCTTGGCGCAGCTGACCGTTGCGCCGAACGTCTCTTCGACCTCCCACGCGGGAGCCTCGTAGGGTTTTTTGCCCGACTTGACCCGATTCGGGTCGCGCTCTCCTTCAGCAATCGGACGGCTGTCATCTCGCTTCATGTCAGGCCTCCTGTCTCGTTGGCGTTCAATCGAGGCTTTGCCGATTTGCCTCGTCCTCGACGTATATTCCTCGAGCCACGCCGGCGTCCATGCACGTGAATGCCTCCGGACCCGTGTAGTTCCCCGTGTTCGTGTACACGACGCCGGAGTTTCGTTTGCAGAATGGCCGGCTCGGACACGTCTTGCAAGTAGTGAAGTCTTCCAATGTCAGCGCTCGGATGCGGTTGAGTTGAGGAGAGTTGCTCCAGATCTCCGCGAAGCGCTTCTCCCGCAGGTTCCCGGAGGGGACGGGGGCACCGATGCACGGGTAGACCTCGCCCGTGGCCGAGATCCCGCAGTTCGACCGCGCGCAGGCGCACTGCACCGAGCGCCGCGGGTCGAAGTCGGGCTCCCTGAGGAACCGCTTCAGCGGGCCGCGGTACAGCGTCTCCAGAGCGGCGCGGTCCACGGAGTGATCCAGCGAGCTCGTCGTTCCGTCGTAGCGGGCGGTGACGAAGGGATCGATGCCAAGCTCGCAACCGAGTGCCTCGACGATTTCGATCAGGCTCCCGATCTCGGCGGCGTTGCTGCGCGCCACGATAGCGTTGACGCGAACGCGGATGCCGGCGTCCCTGGCGAGGCGAATGCCGCGCAAGGTCTTGTCGAAGGATCCGGGCCTCACCGTGAACGCGTCGTGCGTTTCGGGCGTCGCGCCGTAGAGGCTCACGTCGACCCGCTGCGCGCCCGCCTCGGAGAGCATCCGCACCTTCGCCGGGCTGAGCGTCGCCCCGTTCGTCTTGACCTTCACAGCAAAACGCCGCTGGCGCGCGTGCCGGATGAATTCCCCCAGGTGGGGATGCAGCAGTGCCTCGCCGCCGGTGAAGGAGAGAAACAAGCATCCGGCGTCGGCGAGCTGGTCGATGATGTCGGCGATCTCGTCGGGCGTGAGCTCCCCGGCGGCGTCTGCCTTCGTGTACGGCCGCTGGCGGTCGAAGTTGTAGCAGTGCACGCAGGCCAGGTTGCAGCGCAGAGTAATCTCGATGGTGGCACTAAGCGGGATGC
>CAZCGA010000311.1:0-3654 GCA_964498075.1 uncultured Binatia bacterium (SeqCode)
ACTACGACGTCTCGCTGTTTGCTCCCTTGCACTCCCCTCGGAGCGTTTCGCTCGCGCCGAGCGGCGCAAGGTCGCCAGTCCGTTTCGCCGCCATTCCGGCCGCGTCCCGCGTCGTCACAACCTCTGGAGAGACAATGACACCATCGATGAACGAGTTCGACCTGATCCCGGCCCTGGCTGAGGCGGTGGCGGACATGGGATATACGCGCCCGACGCCGATCCAGGCGCAGGGCATACCGGTCGTCCTGGCCGGACACGACCTGATCGGATGCGCGTCGACAGGCACCGGCAAGACCGCGGCCTTCCTGCTGCCGATCCTGCAGCGCCTGCAGGGGCGAAGCGATGTCGGCTGCCGGGCGCTCATTCTGTCTCCGACGCGCGAGTTGGCGCTGCAGATTGGCGAGCAGGTGCTGGCGCTCGGCTACCACGTCGGCCTCAGTGCGGTCGCCGTCGTCGGTGGGGTCGACATGGGCCCGCAGGAGCGGGCGCTCCGCGACGGCTGCGAAATCGTCGTCGCCACGCCGGGGCGACTGCTGGACCACATGCGCTTCAAGTACGTCGACCTCAGCGCGGTCGAAGTCGTGGTCATCGATGAGGCCGATCGCATGCTCGACATGGGGTTTCTTCCCGACGTGCACCGCATCCTCTCGTCGCTGCCGGCGACTCGCCAGACGCTGCTGTTCTCCGCGACCCTCTCACCAAGCATACGCGAGCTCGCCCGCACGATCCTGCGCGATCCGGTGACGGTCATGGTCGACCCGCAACAGCCGGCGGACGGGATCGCCCACAGCACATACCGCGTCGCACAGGACCGGAAGTCGTCCCTGCTCGCGACCCTGCTGCGCCCAAGCGAGATGCGCTCGGTGCTCGTGTTCGTGAAGCGGAAGGTCGACGCAGATCGCGTGGCGCGCACGATAGCCCGGAGCGGCGTCAATGCCACCAGTCTCCATTCCGACCGCAGCCAGCCGGAGCGCACCGCGGCGCTCGACGCCTTCAGGCGCGGCGACTGCCCGGTCTTGGTCGCCACTGACGTGGCGGGACGCGGGCTCGACATCAGCGGCATCTCGCACGTGATCAACTTCGACGTGCCGCGGTGCCCGGACGACTACATCCATCGGGCAGGACGCACCGCGCGAGCGGGAGCGACCGGCCACGTGATCACCTTCATCGCCCCGGACGAAGAAGCCCTCCTCGGCCACATTCAGGCCGAGCTTGGCATTGCGTTGCCGCACGCCGCGCTGCCCGATTCCATCTCGCGGGCCAACACCGCGGAGAGACAGCCGATCGCCGGCCGGCGCAGCGGACGCCACGACCGCCGCCCCGCGTCGCCCATGGACCGTCCGGGCGGCGCTCGGGCCGCGCGGTTCCGGCGACGCCCCTGACGTGAGGGAGGGGACACCCCGCTGCTACGACCGCCCCGCCGATCGTCTTGAAGCGCTGCGCGGCAAAGTGGTACACAGGCAGCGGTCGTCTCATGATCAAGACCATCCTGGTTGGGCTCGACGGCTCCGAACATTCGCGCACCGCGCTGCGCTACGCCTTGTGGCTCGGCGGGCGGTTCGATGCGATCGTCGTCGGCCTGCACATCGTCGACATCGTTTCCATTGAAGGTTCCTTCTTTCACGACATCTCGGGCTCGTTGGGCTTCGAGCCGTACCTGGATTTTTCGTCGAAGATGCGCGAGGTGCTGCACGAGCGCGGCAAGGGCCTGCTGCAGGAGTTCAGCGATCAGGCCACGAAGAGCGGCGTGCGCAACGATGCCGTACTGGGCATGGGCGTGGTGGCGAACGAGATCGCCGAGCACGCGCGCACCGCGGACCTGGTGGTGATCGGCCATCGCGGCGTGAATGAGAAGTTCTCGACCGGGTTGCTCGGCAGCACCGCGGAAAGCGTGACGCGCAAGTGCCCGAAGCCGGTGTTCGTCTGCACGGTGGAGTTTCGCGAGTGCACCAACCCCGTGCTCGCCTACGACGGCAGCCAGCGCGCCGCTGCGGCGATGCAGTCCGCCGCCGAGGTGTGTGCCAACCTGTCCTTGCCGCTCACGGTGTTGACGGTGAACAAGGACGAGGTGTCGGGACGGAAGATCCTCGATGAGGCTGAAGCGTACCTGCGCCCTTACGAGCTGCGCATCACCTTTCAACTGCAGCAGACGGGCAACGCCCCCGAACGCATCGCGAACTTCATCCGCGAGCAGGGCTACGACCTGCTCTTCATCGGTGCCTACGGCCACAGCCGCATCCTCGAGATGGTCCTCGGCAGCACCACCGAGTACGTGCTGCGCAACAGCCCCTGCCCGGTGTTCCTCAATAGATAGGAAGACGACAGACAACAGATAGGAAGACGACAGACAACCGACTTGCGATGGCGGAGCAGATGGACATCAATATGGTTCGCGACCTCGCCAGGAAGTATCGCAACTGGGGCAAGTGGGGCGCGTCCGATGAATGCGGGACGTTGAACTACATCACGCCGGAGAAGGTGGTCGCGGCGGCGCGTTTGGTGCGCCAAGGCAAAGTGACGTCGCTGGCCATACCCTTCGACAGCAACGGGCCGCAGACCGGCTTCGTCGTATCTCATCTGCTGTCGGTGAGTCGGTTGTCTACGCGTCTGTTGTCTGTCGTCTCTCTTCAGCCAAACGCCGGCATCACCCGGTCGATGAACACCTGCAGCCCGTCGATGTCGAACGGGGCGCGCAGGGCGAGGATGATCCACTCGGCGCCGGCTTCGACGTACGCGCCGATGCGGTCGATGACCTCTTGCGGCGTGCCGATGAGCATGCCGGGCTCGAGGAAGCTGAGGGCGGCGCCGAACTGCTGCTTGAGGCCCTCGCGCTTCTGATTCGCTTCGCGTTCGTCGCGGCCGATCGCCAGGCCGAGGTTGACGGTGCGGGTGAGCGTCCGCGGGTCACGCCCCTGCTTCTCGCACCACTGGGTCAGCACCTGATTCTTGCGGGCGAACATCTCCGGGCCGATGAACGGGACGTTCCAGCCGTCGGCGTACTGCGCGGCCATGCGCAGCAACCGCTTCTCACCCATCCCCCCGAGCCAGATGCGCGGGCGCGGCTGCAGCGGCTTGGGCTCACAGCGCGCCTCGGTGACGGTGTAGTGCTTGCCGTGCACGGTCGTCGTCTCCTGTGTGAACAGGCCGCGGATGATCTGCACGCCTTCTTCGAGCTGATCGAGACGATCCTTGATTGGCAGGAACGGGATGCCGTACGCGTCGAACTCGACCTGACTCCAGCCGGCGCCCAACCCCAGCTCCATGCGGCCGCCACTGACGTGGTCGACCGTGACCATGGCGTTCGCGAGGACTGCGGGATGCCGGTACGCCATGCAGTAGACCAAGCTGCCGACGCGGACCTTCGTGGTCTCGGCGGCCAGCGCGGTCATGATCGACACGGCTTCGAAGCAGCTGCCGGTCGCGTCGCTGGGGATGAGCATCGCGGGATAGAAGTGATCCCAGATCGAGACCCAGTGAAAGCCGGAGCGCTCCGCCAGGTGCCACACCCGGCGCAGATCGTCGAGGGTGCAGTTCTGCGGTCCGGTGTGTACGCCGAACAGAATCATGCGCTGCGTCTATCGTCGTCAGCGGTGTGCGCTCACCAGACCAACAACGCCAGCACGACTGCCGCTGCCAGACCGAGGCGCGGCCAGA
>CAZCGA010000312.1:0-3586 GCA_964498075.1 uncultured Binatia bacterium (SeqCode)
TCGGCGACGTCGAGGTGCGCGACGGCGACGTCTTCGGCGACGGCGTCAACATCGCCGCCCGCGTCGAGCCGCTCGCCGACGCCGGCGGCATCTGCATCACCGGGCCGGTCGCCGATCAGGTGCGCAACAAGATCGCCGAGCCGCTCGAACGCCTGCGGCAGGCGCCGCTGAAGAACATCCAGGCCGCCATCGACGTCTACCGTGTCGTGCTGCCGTGGACGCAAGGCGCAGCGCCGCGCCGCCGAGGGGCGGCACCACGGCGACTCGGTGGGCGCGCCGGCGCGATGGCGGCGCTGGTTGGCGTCGTCGCGCTGCTGGGATGGTGGCTGACGACGCGCAGCGCGCATACACCAAGCGCACCGCCCGCGGAGAAATCGGTCGCGGTGCTGCCGTTCGTCAACATGAGCTCGGACAAGGAGAACGAGTACTTCAGCGACGGCATCACCGAGGACCTGATCACCGCCCTGTCCAAGGTGTCGGGTCTGCACGTCGCGGCGCGCACCTCCTCGTTCGCCTTCAAGGGCAAGAGCGAAGACGCGCGCACCATCGGCACGCAGCTCAACGTCGGCGCCGTCCTCGAAGGCAGCGTCGCCAAGTCCGGGAATCAGGTGCGCATCACCGCGCAGCTCATCAACACCGCCGACGGCTACCATCTCTGGTCCGACAGCTACGACCGCGAGCTGCAGGACATCTTCGCCATCCGCAGCCAGGTGGCGCAGACGGTGGCGAAGGCGCTGCAGGTCACCTTGGTCGGCGGCGAGCGCCAGCAGCTCGAGCAGAGGCCGACGGAGAACCTGGAGGCGTATCAGCTCTATCTGAAGGGGCGCCACGCCGCCTCGACCATAGCCGACTGGGGCACCGCCATGCGCTACCTGCAGCAGGCGATCGCGCTCGATCCGGGCTATGCACTCGCCTATCTCGGGCTCGGCTACTACTACGGGCTCACCGTCGACTATCCGATGTCGGGAAGCGACGCCCTGCCGCGCGAGCGCGAGGCGCTCGAGAAGGCGCTCCAACTCGACCCGTCGCTGGCGGAGGCGCATACCCATCTGGGGCTCGTGCACTGGTGGTACGATCGCGACCATGCCGCGGCCAGGCGCGAGTTCGAACGAGCGCTCGCGATGCAGCCCGACCTGGCGGTGGGCCATGAACTGAAGGGTTGGTACCTGGTTTCGAACGGCGAGCTCGACGCGGGGCTGGCCGCCGCGCGCCGCTCGGTGGAGCTGGATCCGTTGTCGCCCGAGACGAACGCCTTCCTGGGCATGAACCTCTACCTCGCCCGCCGCTATGACGAGGCGATCAAGCAGCTGCGCACCACGATCTCCACCGATCCGGACTATTGGTATTCGCACCTGTGGCTCGGACGTGCCTACGCGCGCACGGGCAGGTTCTCCGAGGCGATCGCCGAGCTCCACGAGGCCCAGCGGTTGGAAAAATCGGGAAGCCCGGAAATCGAGGCGGCCCTCGGGCGTACCCATGCGGACGCGGGGGACAGATCCGAAGCGACCAAGGTGCTCGAGCATTTGCGCCAGCGGGCGCGCGAGGAGTTCGTCTCCGCTTCCTTCCTGGCGAACGTGCACGTCGGCCTGGGCCAGGTGGACGAGGCGTTCCCAGCGATGGCGCAGGCAGAGACGGAGCACTCGTACTACGTCGGGTTCTGGAAGGTCGATCCCGACCTCGATCCGCTGCGTTCCGACCCGCGGTTCACGGTGCTGCTGAAGAACGTGGGGCTGACGTCGTGACCGTGCGCGCCGACGCCGGACGCACGCCGTCCATCTGCGAGGCCTGCGGGAGCGAGAGCCCTGCAGGTGCACGCTTCTGCATGCAGTGCGCAGCGCCGTTGCGCGAAGTGCTGGAGCTCTACCGGGAGATCGGCGCCGCCGGGCACGCTGAGCGCCTCGCGCGCGAGCTCGCCGCGTGATCGGAGGATCCACGTGACCAAGAAAGTCGCCGCGTCCGCCACCTGCTTGCTGCTGCTCTTCGCGGTGCCGACGAGAGCGCAGACGCAAGCCGATCCCGCGCTGGTCGCCGAGATCGAGAAGATCAAGGCGATCGACAACCATGCCCACCCCATCCGGGCCTTGCGTGAGGGCGAGGAGGACAGAGAGTTCGACGCGCTCATCCCCGACGAGCTCGAACCCGCGCCCCTGCCTCTGAAACTGCGTCCCGACAACCCCGAGTTCGTCGCCGCGTGGCGCGCGCTGTACGGATACGCCCACGACGACATGAGCGAGGCTCATCTGCGCGAAGTCGTCGAAGCCAAGAAGCGCACCATGCGCGAGAAAGGTGACGACTACCCCGTGTGGGTGCTGGACCGCCTCGGCGTCGAGACGATGCTGGGGAACCGCGTCGCCATGGGTCGCGGTCTCACGGCGCCGCGTTTCCGCTGGGTCACGTTCGACGATGCGCTCATGTTGCCGCTCGACACCGCGAGCGAGCGTCGCGTCAACCCGGACCATGCGGCCTTCTACCCACCGGAGGAGCGACTACTCACCCGCTATCTGTCCGATCTGAAGTTGAGCGCGATCCCCGCGACGTTGCGCGAGTATCTGTCGCAGGTCGTCACGCCGACGCTCGAGCGGCAGAAGAACGGCGGCGCGCTCGCGGTCAAGTTCGAGGCCGCCTACCTCCGAGCGCTCGACTTCGCGGAGGCCAACGAAGCGGAAGCGGCACGGGTCTATGCGCGCTACGCGCGCGGCACCGGCAAGCCTTCGATCGCCGAGTACAAGCCCCTCCAGGATTTCCTCTTTCGCTACATCGCTCGCGAGGCCGGTCGTCTCGGCCTCGCCGTCCACATCCACACCGGCAGTGGCGTCGGGGGCTACTACGGAATCGGCGGCGGCAATCCAATGCTGCTCGAACCCGCCTTCAACGATCCGGCACTAAGGAAGACCAATTTCGTGCTCATCCACGGCGGCTGGCCCTTCGACGAGCAGGCCGCGGCGCTGCTCGCCAAGCCGAATGTGTACGCGGACTTCTCCGCGCAAGGCTTCATCCGCTACCCGCGCGAACTCTCCGAGACGATCCGCCGCTGGCTCGAGTTCGCCCCGGAGAAGGTCCTGTTCGGCACCGACGCGTTCGTGCTCACACCCGAAGTCGGTTGGGAGGAGGTCGGCTGGCTCTCGGCGCGCACCGGACGCGAAGCGCTGGCGCTCGCCCTCACCGGCATGTTGCGGGACGGCGAGATCACGCGCGGGCGCGCGTCCGAGCTCGCGCGCATGGTGCTCAGAGGGAACGCGGCACGGCTCTATGGAATGCCATGACCGCTTCCACCGATTGCTGCTCATTCTGGCGTTCGCGCCCGTTGTGGTAGTCAGCGCACCCGAGACGCTACGCGATGCGATGCCGGTCCTGTAACCACGACAACCGCGCCGACCGCCGATTCTGCGCGGAATGCGGGGCCGCGCTCGGGGCGGGCTGCGCATCGTGTGGCGCGGCAAACGAGCCCGGCGAGAAGTTCTGCGGCGGCTGCGGTACTGCGCTGACGGCCGGTCTGGCGACGGCGCCGCCGAGCGCGCCTGCCACCTACACGCCCAAGCACCTCGCCGAGAAGATCCTCACCTCGCGCAGCGCCCTCGAAGGCGAA
>CAZCGA010000313.1:0-3562 GCA_964498075.1 uncultured Binatia bacterium (SeqCode)
GTGCTGTTCGCCGACGTCAAGGGCTCGATGGAGCTGGCCGAGCAGCTCGATCCGGAAGAGTGGTCGCAGATCATGCAGGGCTTCTTCCGCATCCTCTCGGAAGGCGTCGAGCACTTCGAGGGCTTCGTCGACAAGTTCACCGGCGACGGCATCATGGCGCTGTTCGGCGCGCCGATCGCGCACGAGGACCACGCGCAACGCGCTTGCTACGCAGCGCTGCATCTCAAGGACACCCTGCGTGGCTACGCGCAGGAGGTGAAGCGCACGCAGGGGCTGACGGTCTCCGTGCGCATGGGACTCAATTCGGGTGAAGTCGTGGTCGGGAAGATCGGCGACGACCTGCGCATGGAGTACACCGCGCAAGGGCATACCGTCGGCATGGCCGCACGCATGGAACGATTGGCGTCTCCGGATACGGTCTACCTGTCGGCGCACACTGCGGCTCTGGTGTCGGGATATTTCCAACTCGATAACCTCGGTCCGTTCACCGTGAAGGGCGTGCGCGAGCCGTTGGTCGTGTATGAGTTGCAGGGCGTGGGAGCGCTGCGCACGCGGCTCGATGTCTCCCGCGCCCGCGGCTTCTCGCGTTTCGTCGGGCGTGAGCAAGAGAGCAGCGCGCTCGACGCGGGGCTCGATCGTGCCCTGGCCGGCAACGGTCAGGTGATCGGCGTGGTGGCGGACGCCGGTACGGGCAAGAGCCGGCTGTGCGCCGAGTTCCTGCAGCGCTGCACCAGCCGCGGCATCCCGACCCATGAGGCGCGCGGGGTCTCGCACGGGAAGGCCATTCCGTTCCTCCCCGTGCTCCAATTGTTCCGCGCCTTCTTCGGCATCACCGACCAGGACAGCGATCGGGTGGCGCGCCAGAAGATCGCGGGGGCGTTGGTCCTGCTCGATCCGCAACTCGATGCGGCGCTGCCGCTCGTGCTGGATTTCCTCGGCGTGCCGGACGCCGAGCGGCCCGTCCCGCGCATGGATCCCGAAGTGCGCCAGCGCCAGCTCTACGGCATCATCAAGCGCGTCGTACACGCCCGCAGTCGGCGCGAACCGGTGGTGGTGCTGATCGAGGATCTGCATTGGATCGACGCCGGCAGCGAGGGCTTTCTCGAGGTGCTGGCCGATGCCACCCCCGGCGCGCGCTTGCTGTTGCTCCTCAACTTTCGCCCCGAGTACCACGCCGCGTGGATGCAGCGCTCGCACTACCAGCAGCTCCCCTTGTTGCCGCTGGGAGCGGAGGCGATCACCGAGCTGCTGCGTGACCTGCTGGGCACGGACCCCGCGCTCGCCGATCTGGCGGAACGCATTCGCGCCCGCACCGGCGGCAATCCGTTTTTCATCGAAGAGACCATCCAGACGCTGGCGGAGAGTGGAAGCTTGGCGGGCACCAAGGGGGCGTACCGGCTGGAGCAGCCGATCGACACCGTCGCCCTGCCGCTCACGGTGCAGGCGGTTCTCGCGGCGCGCATCGATCGGCTAGCCGAGCGCGAGAAGCAGGTCCTGCAGGCGGCGGCGGTCATCGGTCGGGAGTTTACCGAGTCATTGTTGCAGCGCGTCCTGGCTGTAGGGGCACCTCTTGTGGGTGCCCTCTTCTCGGGCGAGCAGGGCAGGGCGGGCACAAGACCCGCCCCTACAGAAACTGATCTGGCGGCGGCACTGCAGGTGCTGGTGAGCGCGGAGCTGATTGGCGAGACCGCGCTCTATCCGGAGCGCGAGTATGTCTTCAAGCATCCGCTGACGCAGGAAGTGGCCTATCGCTCCCAGCTCGCCGAGCGTCGGGCGCGTACGCACGCGGCGGTGGGGCGCGCCATCGAAGCGGTCTACGCCGGCACGCTCGACGAGCAGGCCGCCCTCCTGGCGCACCATTGGGAGGCAGCTGCCGAGCCGCAGCGGGCCGCCGAGTGGCACCAGCGCGCCGCCGTCTGGGTCGGTCAGAGCGACCGCGGCGAGATGCTGCGGCATTGGCGTGAGGTGCGGCGGCTGCTGCGGGCCGTGCCCGAATCGCCCGAGACGCTCCGGCTCGGGGTGCTCGCCTGCACGATGATCCTCCTCAACGGCCCGTTCGCCGGTATCGCCGACGAGGAGGCGCGGACGACGTTCTCCGAGGGGATGGAGCTCGCGACGCGCCTCGGAGACGAGCGCCAGCGCGGGCCCCTGCTGGGACTCTACGGCTTCAACCGGGTCAGCACCGGCGCCGTCGCGGAGGGCATTCTCCTCCTCGAGGAAGGACGAGACGTCGCCGACAGGATCGGCGATCGCTTCCTGCGCTTCATGAACCGGGTTCAGCTAGGGGTGATGCTCGTGCCCGCCGGCCGGCTGGAGGAGGCCATCTCCGTGTTCGGCGAGGTCGAGGTACTGTGCGGAGGCGACGTCGCCCTCGGCATGGACCTTTACGGGTTCGCGCCGTACGTCGTCGCGAAGGCCTACCACGCCGATGCTCTCGTGTACCGCGGACAGCTGGAGGCCGCTCTGCACGTCGCGGAGCAGGCCCTCGAAATTGCACGGCGGTTGGGGGACTCCGAAGGCCTCTCCCTGAGCCTGAGCGCGGTGGCTCGGGCGTGTGCCCTGATGGGTGACTCCGAGCGCGCCCTGACGAACGCTCACGAGGTGCTCAGGGTCTCCGAGGTCGGCGCCACGATCATTCGGAGCGCGCTCCTTACCGTCAGCGAGGTTCTCACCGAGGCCGGCCGCTACGGCGAGGCGATCGACATCCTGGTCACCGGCCTCGGCATCGTGCGGACTTTGCGCGTGGCGCCTGCGACGGAGTCCATTCTCCAGCGCAACCTCGCCGACGCGCGTCTGGGCGCGGGCGAGGTGACGCTAGCCCGGGAGGCGGCGGATCGCGCCATCGCGCTGGCGACGCAGTACGGCGCGAGGCTAGCCGAACCCGGCGCGCATCTCGCACGGGCGCGTGCGCTGCTCGCCGGCGAGGACGCCGCCGCGGCCGGCGAGATCGAGGCGGCACTGGCGGCGGCGGCAAGCGCGGTTGAGGCTACTGGGGCGCGGCTCTACACGCCGTTCATCCACGTGGAGCGCGCCGCGCTGGCACGCCTGCGCGGCGACGAGCCGACCCGCCGGCGCGAGCTAACCGAGGCGCACCGGCTGTTCACCGCGATGGGCGCGCGGGCGCGCGCCGAGTCGGTTGCACGGGAGCTGGCGTGATCTGCGGCGGATGCCAGCGTGACAACCCGCAGGACGCGGCGTTCTGCGCCAGCTGCGGCGTCCGTCTCGCGCGTATCTGCCCGGCCTGCACACGAACCAACCCGCCCGACAGCCAGTTCTGCAACGGCTGCGGCGTTTCACTGCAGGTGTCGGGTGCCGCGTCTCGGGTGTCGACCTCTGCCCCCGACCCCCGACACCCAGCCCCTGATCCCCGTTCGTACACGCCCAAGCACCTCGCCGACAAGATTCTGCAGTCGAAGTCCGCCCTCGAAGGCGAGCGCAAGCAGGTCACCGTGTTGTTCGCCGACGTGAAGGGCTCGATGGAGCTGGCCGAGCAACTCGATCCCGAAGAGTGGCACACGATCCTCGATCGCTTCTTCCAGATCCTCACCGAGGGCGTGCACCG
>CAZCGA010000314.1:0-3530 GCA_964498075.1 uncultured Binatia bacterium (SeqCode)
TCACGAGTATGGGACCCCCGTTTTTCACGAGCATGCCCCCCCTCATCTGACGCGCCCGCCCGCTCGGTGTGAGGCGGCCGGCCGGCCGCGCGTACGGTGCCCGGCGCGTGCTGCTGGAGGAGCTGTAGGGGCTCACGCGCGCCGCCCGACTCCGTCGCACCGCTCCGCGTGGCGTTGGCGGCGGCTGCGCACTACGGTCCACGGACACCGTTGTCCCGGAAGACTTTCTTGCTATATGGTATGAGACACCATGTAAGGCGCGGTGATGGGTGGCAGGGCGGCACTACTTCTCGGGAGAAGATGACCGACGAGAGCGGAAACCTGCGCGAGATGGTGATATGGCGAATCGCTCCGAACCCTCAGCAACCCGACGGCGTCTGCTATCGCTTGGCGCTCATCCTCGCCGGTGATCGCGCGCCCACGATTCTCTATGACAACCATCACCCCAAGGGGCACCACCGGCACATTGGGGGTGCGGAACATCCCTACGAGTTCGTTGACGTTGCACGTCTTATCGCCGGTTTCATGGCGGACGTGCAACGGCTGATCGGAGCAGAGCAATGAAGACCGTCACGTTTACCGTCGAGCCGTTCAGCGAAGGACTGCAGCGCTTTAAGGAAACGTTCGAGGCAGCCCGCAGGGGCCGGCGTGTGGCGCCGAGGGAGATCGTCGCTTTTACCAGCCTTGAAGCGGTGCGCAATTTTCTGACGCGCGAACGGCTAGGCTTGCTGCGAACGATCAAAACTCGGCAGCCGCGTTCGATCTATGAGCTGGCCACCATGGCGGACCGCAACCTCAAGAACGTGCAAGAAGACATTCGGATTCTGGAACGGCACGGGCTGGTGCGAGTCGCGAAACAGACGCGGGGCAACCGCACGGTAAAGGTCCCGCAGGTTCCATTCGGAGAGATCGCGCTGAAGATCGCGATCTAGATTTAGATCGCACGGACCGCAGACGGCTACGGGGCGTTCGGCTCGACCCTGTGTCGGGCATTCTCTGGGATCCGGCTGTCGGCCTCCGTTGGCACGGGCACGGAGTCGAGCGGGCTCAAGGTCCAGGGGCACGGGCAGCTGGCCAGTGACGGGGATTGACACGCACGCGGCCGGTGGACGACACTCGCGGACACTCCGGTGGCACACCGGCAAGACGTGACACCCGATGCAGTGTCTCACCTGCCAGCACGAGAACAAGCCCGCCGCGCGGTTCTGCGAATCGTGCGGCGCCACCCTCGCCCGGCGCTGCCCGAGCTGTGGTGAGGAACTCGCGACCCAGGCACGCTTCTGCGCAGCGTGCGGCGCGTCGCTGGCCGCGCAACCGCCGCGTGATGCCCACACGGGAGCGCCGGCAGCCGCGAGCGCCCCGGAGGGCGAGCGCCGGCACCTGACCGTGCTCTTCTGCGACCTCGTCGGTTCAACCGAGATCGCGGCGCAACTCGATCCCGAGGATTGGAGCGCGCTGGCGACCGCGTATCAACGCACCGCGGCCGACGCGGTGCAGCGCTTCGGCGGCCACGTCGCCAAGTATCTCGGCGACGGCCTCATGTGCTTCTTCGGGATGCCGCAGGCGCATGAGGACGACGCCGAGCGGGCGGTGCGCGCCGGGCTGGCGATCGTCGAGGCCGTGCAGGCCCTGCAGACCACGGTCCCCGCGCACCCCGGCGCCTCGCTGCGCGTGCGCGTCGGCATGCACACCGGCCCCGTCGTGGTCGGCCCCGGCGCCGGGGAGGCGCCCGACGTCTTCGGGGAGACGCCGCACGTGGCGGCGCGCGTGCAAGCGCTGGCTGCGCCGGACACGGTGCTCCTCACCGCCGCCACGCACCGCCTGGTGGCGGGGCAGTTCGTCGTCGAGGAACGCGGGGCGCAGCGTCTCAAAGGCATTCGCGAACCCATCGAGCTGTATCGCGCCCTCCACCCCAGCGGTGTGCGCGGGCGGTTGGCTGCCCGCGCCCTGGGCGGGCTGACACCCTTTGTCGGCCGCGCGCCGGAACGGCGGCTGCTGGTGGAGCGCTGGGAGCAGGCGCGCGCGGGCGAGGGGCAAGTCGTACTCATCACCGGCGAGGCGGGCATCGGCAAATCGCGTCTGGTGCAGACGCTCAAGGAGCACCTCGCCGCCACACCGCACACCTGGATCGAGGGCCACAGCTCCGTCTATCACCAGCACACGCCCTTCCACGCCGTCGTGGACATGCTCGCGCAGGGGGTCGGCTGGGGACCGGTGGCGTCACCGGCGGCACGGATCGAGGCGCTCGAACAGTCGCTCGACCTGGCCAGCGTGTCGCGCGCCGCGGCGGTGCCGCTCATTGCGCCGCTGCTGGGGCTGCCGCTGCCCGCCCACTATCCGCTGCTCGCCCTGTCGCCGGAGGGCCAGCGCAAGAAGCTCCTGGCGGCGCTCAGCGCCTGGCTCGTCGGCCTGGCGCGCGTCCAGCCCGTCGTCGCCGTGCTCGAAGATCTGCATTGGGTTGATCCGTCGACGCTCGAGCTGCAGGCGCTAGTGGTCGAGCCGGCGGCCACGGCGCCGCTGCTGATCCTCTACACCGCGCGGCCCGAATTCCACCTCCCATGGCCACTCCACGGGCACCACGCAGTGCTCACGCTGAACCGGCTCGCGCCACGGCAGATCCGCGAGCTGATCGCGGGGGTGGCAGCGCGCGTGGTGCTGGCTCCGGAGGTGATCGAGACGGTGGTCACGCGCACCGACGGCGTGCCGCTGTTCGCGGAGGAGCTGACCAAGGCGCTCCTGGAGGCACGGGGGCCGGAGCTGGGTCGGCCGATCCCGGCGACGCTGGAGGACTCGCTAATGGCGCGCCTCGATCGGCTGGGACCGGCGAAGGAAGTCGCACAACTCGGCGCAGTGATCGGACGCGAGTTTGCGTACACGCTCGTGCGCGCGGTATCGCCGCTCTCCGATGCCGAGCTGCACCGCGCCCTCGATCGGCTCACCAGCGCGGAGCTGCTCTATGCCCGCGGCACGCCGCCAGAGGCCACGTACGTCTTCAAGCACGCGCTGGTGCAGGATGCCGCCTACGCCTCGCTGCTGAAGAGCCAGCAGCGCGAGCTGCACCGCCTGATTGCCGCCGCGCTGACGGAGCGGTTCGCCGACACGGCCGCGGCACAGCCGGAGCTAGTCGCCCACCATCACGAGGAAGCGGGCCAAGCGGATCTCGCCGTGACGTACTACCAGCAGGCCGGCGAGCGCGCCACGCAGCGATCGGCGAACGAGGAGGCCGTCGGCCATCTGCGGCGCGCCCTCGCGCTGGTCGGGACGCTGCCGGAGACGCGCGCGCGCCATCAGCGGGAGCTCGGGCTGCAGATGGCGATCGCGGCGCCGCTCGCCGCGGCCAGGGGAATTTCGCATCCCGAGTACGAGCAGGCCTACGCGCGCGCCCGCGAGCTGACTTCCCAGATCGGCGAGTCACCCGAGCTGCCGCGAGTGCTCGCCGGAATGGCGGATGCCTATCTCGTGAAGGGTGACCTCGCGACCGCGGCCGAGGTCGCGCAGGAGGCCCTGGCAGCCGCCGAGCGCACGGGAGA
>CAZCGA010000315.1:0-3509 GCA_964498075.1 uncultured Binatia bacterium (SeqCode)
AGCGCAAGCAGGTCACCGTGCTGTTCGCCGACGTCAAGGGCTCGATGGAGCTGGCGGAGCAGCTCGATCCGGAAGAGTGGCACCGCATCCTGGATCGCTTCTTCACCATCCTCACCGAGGGCGTGCACCGTTTCGAAGGGACGGTGAACCAGTACACCGGCGATGGCATCATGGCGCTGTTCGGCGCGCCGATTGCGCATGAGGATCACGCCCAGCGTGCTTGCTACGCTGCGCTCCATCTGCGGGAAGAGTTGCGTCGCTACGCCGACGAGCTGCGGGCACAGCAAGGGCTGAACTTCTCGATACGCATGGGCCTCAACTCCGGCGAAGTCGTGGTCGGTAAGATCGGCGACGACCTGCGCATGGACTACACGGCGCAGGGCCAGGTCGTGGGGCTGGCCGCGCGCATGGAACAGCTGGCGGAGCCCGGGAAGGCCCTGCTCACCGAGTACACCGCGAAACTGGTCGCGGGATACTTCCTGTTGCGCGACCTCGGGCCCTTCACCATCAAGGGCGTGGGCCAGCCGCTGCATGTGCACGAGTTGGCGGGGCTCGGCCAGTTGCGCACACGCCTCGATGCCTCCCGCGCCCGTGGGTTCTCGAAGTTCGTCGGCCGGCACGACGAGATGGCGGCTCTGGACGCCGCAGTCGAGCGGGCGCTTGCCGGACACGGGCAAGTCGTGGGCGTGGTCGCGGACGCGGGCACGGGGAAGAGTCGTCTGTGCTTCGAGCTGGCGCAGCGCTGCCGCGCCCGCGGTATCGGAGTCTACGAGGGCCGCTGCGTGGCGCACGGCAAAATGATCCCATTCCTGCCGATCCTGGAGTTGTTCCGTGCCTTCTACGGCGTCAGCGAGCAGGACAGCGAGCAGGCGGCGCGCGAGAAGATCGCCGGACGGCTGCTGCTGCTCGATGAAACCTTGCGCGACGCACTGCCGCTGGTGTTCGAGTTCATGAATGTGCCCGATCCGGAACGGCCGGCACCGCGCATGGACCCGGAGGCGCGCCAGCGACAGCTGGGCGCAGTCGTCAAGCACGTGATGCAGGCCCGCAGCCGGCGCGAGCCAGCCATTACGCTGTTGGAGGACCTGCATTGGATCGACGGCAGCAGCGAGACCATCCTGACGATTCTCGTCGAAGCGACGGCCGGCACCCGCAGCCTGCTGCTGGTCAACTTCCGCCCGGAGTATCACGCTGCGTGGATGCAGCAGTCGAACTACCAGCAACTGCCGCTGCTGCCGCTCGGCGAGCAGGCGGTGACCGAGTTGCTCGGTGAGCTGTTGGGGACGGACGCCTCGCTGAACGGGCTGGCGGAGCGCATCCGCGAACGCACGGGCGGCAATCCGTTCTTCATCGAAGAGGTGGTGCAGTCGCTGATCGACCAGGGCATCCTCGTCCGCGGCGTCCTGACCCGGCCCGTGACCGAGATCCAGATCCCGCCCACCGTGCGAGCGGTCCTCGCCGCGCGCATCGACCGTCTGGCGGAACGCGAGAAGCGCATCCTGCAAACAGCCGCGGTCATCGGCAAGGAGTTCGCTGAGCCGGTCTTGCAGCGTGTGGTGTCCGATGTAGCGGCGCACGGCGGCGCGCCCGCCGATCTGGCTGCCACGTTGCGCGCGCTCACACAGGCGGAATTCCTCTACGAACAGGCGCTCTATCCCGAGGTCGAGTATGCCTTCAAGCACCCGCTGACCCAGGAGGTCGCGTACCAATCGCAGCTCTCGACGCGGCGGGCGGCCACGCACGGCATCGTCGCTCGGGTCATGGTGGAACGCTACGCGGAGAGCCTCGACGAACACGCGGCGCTGATTGCCTACCACTACGAGGACGCGGGTGAGTTGCTCGACGCGGCACACTGGTATCGGCGCGCCGCCGATTGGGTGGCGACGAGCGACGTTGCCGAGGCCCACCTCCATTGGGAAAAAGTGCGGACCCTGGCCGCCGCAGTGCCGGAATCGCCCGCGACGCTCGCCTTGGGCGTGGCGGCACACGTCGAGCTCGTCAATCTCGGCTGGCGTCTGGGGACCAATGCCGATGACCGGGCCGCCGTGTTCGAGGCGGGCCGGAAGCTGGCAGAGCGCGCCAACGACGTGCGCTCGCTCGCGCTGCTGCTGTCGAACTACGGCCTCGTCAGCGCGCGCGACGCGGAGCAAGCGTTCGCCTACTATACCGAGGCCGCGCGCCTCGCGAGTCAAACCGACGACCCCGCGCTGCGCGTCGCCGTGGGTTGCATGCTCGGAACACACGCGCTCAACGGACGCCTCCGCGATGCGTTGCGGCTTGCCGACCAGGTCCTGGATCTCGCGGGTCCAGATCCGCGCATCGGAGCGTCGATCAATCATTTCAACCCGGTCGGTTGGCTGTTCGCGCTGAAGGGAATTGTGAAGGCCCAGATGGGCCGCATCGGCGAGGCGATGCAGGACTTCGATCGTGCCGAGCAGCTCACGGCTCAGCATGGTGAGAGCCTCGACCGACTGGTCTTCCATTCGTGGAAGGCGTCGGTCGCATGCGTGATTGGCGACGCCACGCTGGCACTGGATCACGCGCGTCGCGCCGTCGAGTACATAGACAGAGTGGGCGGGCCGTTTTGGGAATGGAATGTGTGGGGCAGGCTCGGCGAGGCGCAGGCACTCAACGGCGCGTGGGATGAGGCCGTACCACCCCTCGAGCTGGCGCTGGCGATTGAGCGGCGTCTCGGGTTGACTTTCGTTTACGCGCCGCCACTGGCTGCGAGCTATTTTCAGCAAGGCGCTGCCGAGCGCGCGCAAGTGCTGGTGGATGAGACCATCGCGGCGACGCGGCAGGGGGGTTCGAAGCTGACCGAATTCGAAGCGCAGCTCGTGCGCGCCGACATCCTGTTGGGTACCGAGGGCGCGCGCGCCGCGTCGGCGGTGGAGTCCGCGCTGCGTCGTGCGCACGCGCTGGCGGAGGAGACTGGCGCCCGCATCTATTTGCCGCGCGTCCTCCTCGCGCGCGCCGCGCTCGCGGGCGTGCAGGGCGACGAAGCCGGCCGGGAGAACCTGCGACGCGAGGCATTGCGCCTGTTCGAGGAGATGGGCGCGACGGGATACGTCGAGCGGCTAACGAAGGAGCTAGGGCTGTGACGTGCGAAGCGTGCGGGTTCCAGAATCCCACAGGGATGAACTTCTGCGGCGAGTGCGCCGCACCACTCGCGAGCCACTGTCCCGCGTGCGGCTGCGACAACCCGCCGGGCTTCAAGTTCTGCGGTGGGTGCGGCGAGTCTTTGGGAGGTCCCTCGATACGCCGCCAACAGAAGGCGGCTACTCGGGATGATCGGCGAGGGACTCCGACTGTCCCGAGTAGCGGCCCTTCTTCTGGGCCGCGTATCGAGGGATTCCCACTGGGCCGCACGCCGAAGCACCTCGCCGACAAGATCCTGCAATCGAAGTCCGCGCTCGAAGGCGAACGCAAGCAGGTCACGGTGCTGTTCGCCGATGTGAAGGGGTCGATGGAGCTCGCCGAGCAGCTCGACCCGGAGGAATGGTCGAACA
>CAZCGA010000316.1:0-3476 GCA_964498075.1 uncultured Binatia bacterium (SeqCode)
TGCGGACGAGCTGCTGATCGGCCTTCATGGAAGGCCTCCTGTCAAGGGGCGGGTGTTACTGCGGTGCGGAAGGTACGAGGGGCACGAAGGAAGCGTACGCCGACGGCCACAACGGGCGTAGAGGGGCGGACGGCGCGGAATCAGTGCAGTGCTGTGGACTTCACCGGCTCGTAGCCTGAGAGGCACGCCCACTTGGCATCGCGCGCTTCGCTATGCCCGATGGGCCATGCCCCACGATTACCGCCTATTGGTTTGCAACCCGATATGCCTCGAAATCAGTCCACACCCGTTTCACCGTAGACTGCGGCAGATTGAAGACGTAGGGCTTATCCGGCCTCTCTACGCTGGTCACTTCGACACGAATCGTGGGCCACGCGTCGCCATCCGGAGCAAACCAATCAGCCGTGCACTGGAAGATCCCGACGCGCGCTTGATCAGCACCATGATAGTCGGCTGACCAGGTCGACTTCGAAAACACAAGTGGCTGCATGGCGCGAAAGCGGGCGACATCTTCAACCTCAACGCTGTCCCTGAAGATACGCACGTCCTTGAAATCCGCCTTGAATTCCATCTTGTGAGAACCGCGGTAGTAGCTTCCGGAGGCTCCGGCAGCAGCCGCCCCCAGGATGTTTCCAAACAAGCTACCTCCGGTCTCGCCCATCTTCGGAGTGAACTCAAGTGTCACAACAGGGGGGAATCCGCCACGCGTGTAGCGCATCCACTCGCGCATTTCGCCGAGTGGATCGTAAGACTGGTCCTCACTTACCCTGCCCTTTGCCTCACGCTTCTTTGTTTGCTTGGCTAGCGCGACGTCAAAGCTGTACATCCGCCACGCAGCGAATATGGGCGTGGACACCACAACCTCGAACTTGCCGGTACTCGTGCGATCGTGCACGTAGTATGGCTTGGCGTCGAACTTCTTCGCGCCAGCTGCGACTTGAAGCGAGTCGAGGGGGAATATCCCGCGTGGTGCCACTGGTAGGCGGCGTGCTGATGGCACCTCGACCGAGTCCATTGCCGCACGGGCCGCGGTGACAGCCGAGATCCCCTCTGTGATCAAGACGCTTCCCGAAACTCCCGGCCCACGGTCGGAAAAGTCCCCAAACGTGTTGATCGCAATCACGGTGCCGTTCATGTTCACCAGCGGTCCCCCGGAGTTGCCAGGGTTGATGTTCACATCAGAGATCACTGCGGTTGGCTCGATCTTGCTAACGATGCCTGCCGTCATGATCTTCTCCTGGTTCAAAGGACTCCCAATGGCGATAACCCGTTCGCCCTCAAAGACCATCGTGTCACTGGGCACGGCCAACGTGAGAACAGGGCGACCGACCAGAACGGAGGGGTTCACAAGGACAATGGCGACGTCCCTCTTTGGGTCTGACGCAAGGAACGTTGCATCCACTCTTGTGCTGTCGTCGAACTTCACACGGATCCGATACCGGTCACCGACAACATGGGCGTTCGTCAAGACAAGACCGACGCTGTCGATGACGAACCCCGTGCCATGCCCCCCGGAAGCAAAAACAGTTGCTACCCCATCGCGAAGACGACGGAACAGCAGTGCCTCCTCGCTTACACGGCGCTGTGCGAGAGATGGACCTGCAGCCAGCAACACGACGAAGGCGCAAGACAAACCCATCAAGCGCACACCCTTGCGGCGCATGAAACCCTCCTGCTCGTTGAGTCCGGGATCTGCGTTCGGCGGCATTCGCCTGTCCTGAGTCGGGAGTTGATTCAAGCACGCGGCCGAGTGCCTCGCTCGTGCACGGCGACCTTGGTCCACAGCCTACGCCTTTGCTGCGACCCTTGCGAAGTGGACCATGAGGCGACATTCCGACGGCCCCAAGATGCCTCGCAACGGCAGTCACTTGGACAGCCGTGCGAAGGTGACCCGATGGTCGACGGGGCAGGTTGGCCCCGCCGCCACCGCCAACCCCAGCGCGTCGAACATGTGCAGCCAGTACTTGTCCCGCGCACGCAATCCCAGCGCCGCACGCGCCGGCCGCCTCGGCACTAAGTCCGCCAGTTGCTTGAAATCGCCGGCCACCAGCGCCTCCGCCACGTCGATCTTCGTCGCGCGCGGATTCCCAACGACAGCCTGTCGGATCTCCTCCGGGGTCAACTCGACGACGCGCAGGCCGAGATCCTCAGCCCTCCCCCGCAACTCCTGGTCGATCACCGACAGAATCGCCGCCCGCCGGGTTGGCAGCGCGTACGGCTTCTCGATTGCGACGACCTGCGGCCCGTGCTCCTCGATCGCAGCGAGCACGATGCGGCGTGCTTGACCGACGAGGTCGTGTGGTCGATGGCCATTCCGCAGCGTGTGAACGCCGAACGAGATGAGCTGTCGATCGCGGATGATGGCGATGCCCATCTCCTTCGTGCCGGGGTCGATACCGAGGATGGTGTTCTGTTGCATGACGGTGGTTGGTGACAAGTAATCAAATGCCCTCCCGGGCTGCCTGTGCTGGGTTCCCTGCGGACCCCATCGAGACAGCGGCGTTCCGGCAAGGCGGAATCGCAGGCTTCGGCCGGATCACCGGCCGCGGGAGGGCGGGTGCTGTGACCGCTGGTGATGGATCGCCAGGGCCACGGCGTCGTACATGTTCTGCCAGTATCGCTCCTTCCAGCGCCGGTCCTGCGTTAGGTGGACGCGAAGCTGCGGGAAGCGATGCGCGACGGCGACGGCAACCTCGGGCTTCTTCGCCCAGCCGTTGCCGACGAGTCCCTTGCGCACGGTCTGCGGCGCATAGGCTGCGAACACAGCCTGCCTCCGCAATGCGATGCGCCGCACTCCACGGGTGAGGCGGTGCAGGTCGTTCAGCCATGGCAACGAATGCGGGTATGTCCTCTCGACGACGATCGCGGTCGGCTTGTGAGCGGTGGCCCACTGCCGAACATGGTCGCGCGCGGCGGCGAGGCGCCGCGAACGCGGCAGTTCCCGCAGGTTGAGCACGCCGCTGGCGGCGAGCCGACGGCCGGCGAGCACGGCGTAACCGAGTTCCCGAAGTCCGGGATCGAGGGCGAGGATGGTCTCAGGTGTCTTGCGCATGGCGTTTGAGTAGATAAATGAAAAGCGCGGTTCTTGAGCGCCGGATCCGCTCGGCCGGAACGGCCATCGTACCGGCGAGCGCACGCTGAATGACGCGATCCGGGTACAGGTTCAGTGCGGCCTGAAGGGGCTCGTCGTCGCCCCGCTCCCCAAGCGCTTGCTGAAGCCGAGCGACCGTGAAGAGTCTCGTGGGTTCCGATGTCCGTGGAGGAGCCGGCGGCGGCGGGGGCGGCGGTGATTCGACGTGCCGCATGGTCACGCGTACGTGGCCATTGAGCCGCTGCGCATCGAGGTAGCCCGCCTTCCGAAGGTGGCCGAGCCACGAGCGCACCGTCCCTTCGGGTAGTCCCATCTCGCGCCCGATCGCCGCTGGCTCCACCTCGAGGCTGTCAGCGCCGGCGGGCAGCCGGGCCAACAGGTCGAG
>CAZCGA010000317.1:0-292 GCA_964498075.1 uncultured Binatia bacterium (SeqCode)
ACCGGCGGCGCCGGAGGCATCGGCATGGCCATGGCGCGAGCCTTCGCGGCGCGCGGCGCCAAGCTCGTCCTCGCCGACCTAGACGAGGCGGCGCTGCAGAACGCGAGCGACAGCTTGCGCGCCACGGGGGCCGACGTGCTCGGCGTACGCACCGACGTCACCCAGCTCGACAGTGTGCAGAACCTGTCCGCCGCCGCCACACGCCGCTTCGGTAGTGTGCACATCATCTGCAACAACGCCGGCGTCGCCACCTTCGGCCTGATGAGTCAGGCCACGCATCGCGATTGGGAGT
>CAZCGA010000317.1:302-1049 GCA_964498075.1 uncultured Binatia bacterium (SeqCode)
CGGCGTCGAGACCTTCGCGCCACAGCTGGTGGAGCAGAACGCCGGCGGGCACATCGTCAACACCGCATCGATGGCCGGGTTGGTCGGCATGCAGTGGCTCGGCATCTACTGCGCCTCGAAGTTCGCCGTCGTCGGTCTCAGCGAGTCGCTACATCGCGAGCTCAAGCCGATGGGCATCGGCGTCAGCGTGCTGTGCCCGATGATCGTGGCGACCAACATCAACGAGAACTCCGTGCGTATGCGTCCGACGGCGCTGCGCAACGCGGGCGAGCAGCCGATCCTGCCGTCGGCGGCGGAGATGAAAGGCGGGACGATCGCACCGGAGGTGGTCGCGGCACGCGTCGTCCGCGGCATCGAGCGCAAAGACCTGTACATCCTCACGCATCCGGAGCAACGCGACTTCCTGCGCCGCCGGGCCGGGAAGCTCGACGCCATGTTCGAGGAGGGCACCTGGTGAAAGACTTGTTCTCCATCAAGGGCAAAGTGGCCGTAGTGACCGGCGGCTCGCGCGGCATCGGCTTGATGATCGCCCGCGGCTTCGTCGAGAACGGCGCGAAGGTCTACATCTCGTCGCGGAAGAAGGACGTGTGCGACCAGGTCGCGGCCGATCTGGCTCAGCACGGAGCGTGCGTGTCGCTCCCGGCGGATCTGTCGACGGAGGCCGGCGTCAACGCCCTTGCGGAGGCGGTAGCCGCGCGTGAGCCAGCGCTCCACATTCTCGTCAACAACGCCGGTGTCAACTGGGGT
>CAZCGA010000317.1:1059-1619 GCA_964498075.1 uncultured Binatia bacterium (SeqCode)
CTCGCGGAATTCCCCGGCTCTGCCTGGGACAAGGTGCTGGCGGCCAACGTCAAGGCGGTCTTCCAGCTGACGCGAGCGCTGCTCCCAGTGCTGGAGAAAGGCGCGCGGCCGGGCGACCCGGCGCGGGTCATCAACATCGGCTCGATCGACGGCCTGACGGTCCCGCTACTCGAGACCTACGCCTACTCAGCCAGCAAGGCCGCCGTCCACCATCTCACCCGCGTGCTCGCACAAAAGTTGGCGCACAGCGGCATCACGGTCAACGCCATCGCGCCGGGTCCGTTCGAAAGTAAGATGATGGCGGCGACGCTCGAGCGCTTCCGCGAGGCGATCGTTGCGTCCTGCCCGCTCGGGCGCATCGGCGAGCCTGAGGACATGGCGGGGACCGCAATCTTCCTGGCGTCGCGCGCCGGCGCCTACCTGACCGGCGCCGTCATCCCCGTCGACGGCGGCATTTCAACGCGCGCGACCTGAGAGCCTAGGAGAACGGGCGAGTGCGGCCCCGAGTGGGTAGGGTTGCCCCTACACCGCGTCCGGGCTCCACATGTCTGTCCAAGTGG
>CAZCGA010000317.1:1629-3467 GCA_964498075.1 uncultured Binatia bacterium (SeqCode)
AGGAAGAGCACGATGGCCGCGACCTCGTCGGGTTCAGCCAGGCGGTGGGCCGGGATGTCCTTCAAGACGAGGGTCTCGTAGTCGCGTTGCTCCGCACGGCTGAACTCCTCTTCGCGCACGCCGGCGGTGGACACGGTGCCCGGGGCGAGCGCGTTGATCGTCACGCCGTGGCGGGCCCAATAGTACGCCAGCGACTTCGTCATGTTCACGACCCCCGCGCGCGCCGCCCCCGAATGGGCGAAGCTCACTGCGCCGCGGTCGAACGAGTAGATGTGTACGATATTGACGACGGAGCCGACGCCGCGCTTGACCATCAGCGGTCCAACGCGGCTGCACATGTTCCACGTGCCGTTGAGGTTCAGATCAACGACCGCTCGCCAGCCACGATCGGTGATGTCCTGCGGCCGTGCTGGGAACTGCCCGCCGGCATTGTTCGCCAAGCAGTCGATCGCGCCGAAGCGGTCCAACGTCTGCCGCACTAGCGCATCGACTTCATCGGTCTCGCGGATATTCGTTGGTACCGCGAGGCACTGCACACCGAGCGCACGGATCTCCTCCGCCGTCGGATTCAAGTTCTCCAAGTTGCGGCTCGCAATGACGACGTTCGCCCCGAGTCTGCCGAAGCCTAATGCGATGGCCCGGCCGATGCCGCGCCCGCCACCAGTGACCAGCGCGGTTTTGCCGCGAAAGAGATCGGAGGAGAAGACGCTCAGAGGGTCCGGTCCGGAAGTCATACCCGCGGCTCACCACTTCGTCGGCCAGTGCGGATGCCATGGGCGCTCGCGTTCGAAGGCACGGGAGGCCTGCAGGACGAGATCGTCGCGGTGGCGCGGGCCGACGATCTGCATGCCCATCGGCAACCCGGCGCGTGACAGGCCCACGCGCACCGTCGCCGCGGGATGCCACGAGAGGTTGAACGGGATGGTGAACGCCGCCACTCCCGCCAATAGCTGCTTGCGACCCTCGGTCTCCTCGGGAAACGGTCCCTTCGCAGGCGGCGGGTCATAGGGCACTGTCGGCGTCACCAGGAGGTCGACCCGTTCGAAGAGCTCCGCACACCAATCGTTGAGACGCATCCGCAGCTGCGCCGCCTGCTCCCAGATCTCGGGCGTCATTTTCCAACCGTACTTCACGCCCGCGATGAAGCCGCGGCCAAACTTGTCCTCGTGCTCGGGCAGCAGGTGATGCAGCTGCGCCGCCGCCTCAAAGGCGTTCAGCATCCCCCACTCGCGGCCGAGCTGCGGCGGCCCGCCGTGCACAGGATCGACGCGGTGACCGAGCTTGTCGAACACCCGCACCGCATCGTCCACCGCGGTAGCGACGTCGGACTGCACCACGGCGTAGCCGAGATCGGGCGAGTAGCCAATTCGGAGACGCTGCGGCAGCGCCCCGTGGACCGCCTGCAGGTACGAGATCCCCGGGTGTGGCAGACTCTTCGGATCGTATGGCGAGGCACCCACCACCTGATCAAGGAACAGGGCACCATCTTCGACGGTCTTGGTGAGCGGACCAAACACCGAGGTGTCGCCGTATCGCCATTGCTCGAAGGGGCCCATCGGAATCCGTCCGAAAGAGGTCTTCAGGCCGAACGCCCCGGTGAAGCTCGCCGGAATGCGAATCGAGCCACCACCGTCACTCGCCGTGACCAACGGCAGGACTCCCGCGGTGAGCGCTGCCGCCGAACCCCCACTGGATCCACCGGGCGTCCGCTCCAGGTTCCACGGAGACCGGGTCACGCCGTACACCAGGTTCTTGGTGATCGCGGTGTAGCCGAACTCGGGAGCATTGGTCTTGCCGAGGACGATTGCCCCAGCGGCGCGCAGGCGCTCCACTTGGGT
>CAZCGA010000318.1:0-3461 GCA_964498075.1 uncultured Binatia bacterium (SeqCode)
TCGAGCCCTTCACGTCGGCGAACAGCACGGTGACCTGCTTGCGCTCGCCTTCGAGGGCGGACTTCGATTGGAGGATTTTGTCGGCGAGGTGTTTGGGGGTGTAAGAGGCGGGTGATCTTTGGGAGGGCGACGCTCCCGCGGAGCCTTCTGCCGCCCTGCCCGCGGCTCGGCCGGAGCCTCGCCCTCCCAAGGACTCGCCGCACTCGCCGCAGAACTTCTCACCGGCCGTGTGCGGTGTTCCACATGCCACGCAGGTCAGCGCGAGCCGGCTGCCGCACTCCACACAGAACTTGCGGCCGGCGCGGTTCTCAGCACCACATGATGGGCAGTTCATATGCTCACGTCCGCCTCTTTCCCTAGCGACCCGATCTCCTCCGCCACGCGCGCGGCGCGCGGAGTGGCGCCGATCTCGATGAGGATACGATGCGCTTCCCGCAAGGCCTGTTGACGTGCCGCATCGTCGCCGCGCAGGCGCTCCAGCTCCGCACGTACGAGCAACGCGTCGGGTTCGAGGGCGCGAAAGCCGGTGTCGCGCGTGAGCCGCTCGGCGAGCTCGACCGCCTCGACGGCCTCCACGCTGACACCTTCCGCGCGCAGCAAGACGCCGGCAATTTTGTAAGCGGCGAGGACTCCGGATTCGCGCAACTCGGGAAAGCGGCGGTAGAGCGCCAGCGCTTCACGCGCCGCTTCACAGGCGCCGCGCATGTCTCCGGTCCCCGACCGCGCCTGCGACAGCTCGGCAAGCAAGATGATTTCGTGCCACACGTTCCTGTCTCGGGCGGCAGCGAGCCCGCGCTCCGCCGTGACCAGCGCATCCTCGAAAGCCCCGGCTTCTGCGCATGCCCACGCTAGATTCGTGGACGTGAAGGAAATCCAGAAGGGACTGCCCAGCTGCTGCGCCATCTCGGCGGCGCGTACGCCGTCGCGGCGGGCCGCGTCGGGATCGCCGTACAAGATCCGCGTCTCGCACCGAAACGACGAGGCGAGGGCGGCCATCTCGATCTCGTCGTGCTCGAGGGCCAGCCGCTCCACGTGGTCGTAAGCAGTTACCCACTGTTCGTTACGGCCGAAGCGCGCCGAGATGTAAATTCGCCAGAGCATCAAGCATAGGGCCGTGCTGAAGCCGAGCACGTCGGCGCCAAGCTTGAGGTCTCCTTGGGCCAAGGCAATCCCCTTGTCAGCCCATGCCAGCGTTGCGGAATAGTTTCCCAAAACGAAATCGAGGTAACCCATCCGCTGGTGCAGCGCGACCTGGTAGGCCCGGTCGCCAAGGCGTTCAGCCAAGCGCAGGGCCTCTTCCACCAACCGGCGCGCTTCTTCCGCGTGTCCGGCGAACGAAGGCGTGATCGCGTAAGCGTCCATCAACCGTGCGCGTGTGGCGAGGTCGTCGTCACGCTCGACGCAGCGGATGCCCTCGGCAAAGATTGCGGCCGCCTCTTCTTCGGAAAGCCCCATCCGCCAACCGAAGTTCAGCAGCCCGATGCACGCTGCACACGCCAGAGTACGCACCTCGTGCGACTCCGGGGCAGTGGCCACGAGCCGGCGCACCGCTTCGAACTGGCGTATCGCCTCAGCCAGATCGCGGGCCCCGCTCCATGCGGCCGCACGCGCGTGCCAGCGCATCGCCCGCAGCGCCTCGCCGGCTTCACCCCAATGCTGTGCGATGAGCGCCGCGTGCGCGTCCGGGTCGGCCGCATGGACCACTTCGAGCGCCTCGGCCACGCGTGCGTGCAGGCGCGCGCGCCGCGCGCTGAGCTGGGTGCGGTAGGCGACCTCGTGCGTGAGCGGGTGCTTGAATGCGTAAACGACCTCCGGATACAGCGCTTGCTCGAACAGCAGCTCCTTGCGTACGAGTGCAGCGAGACGAGTCGGCAGCTCGGCGATTTCATCGCACACGTGGCGCAGGAGCGGCTCGGACACTTCCCGCCCGATCACCGCCGCGGCTTCGAGCGCCTGCTTCTCGGGCTCAGCGAGGCGATCGATGCGCGCTGCGAGCACCGCGTGCACCGAGGCCGGCAGCGCGGGCTCGCCCGAGGGCTCGGCCAGGGGCACGAGCGTGTCCAGACTGTACGCGCCCTTCGTGCCCGCCAGGGTGCCGGCTTCCGCTAGCGACTGCACCAGCTCTTCTGCAAAGAACGGGTTGCCGCCGGCGCGCGCGCGCAGCCGCGGGATCAGCGGAGCGAGCGAGGGGTGGTCGCCGAGCAGGGAACGCAACAGCTCGTCGATCGCCTCCGGCCCGAGTGGCCGCAACGCGACTTGCTGGTAGTCGGCGCGTCGCATCCACTCGGCGCTGTACTCGGGGCGGAAGTTGAGCAGCATGAATGTCCGCGTCCCACTCATGACCTCGATGATGCGCGCCAGCAGCGCATCGCTGGCCGGGTCGATCCAGTGCAGGTCGTCAATGAGCAGCACTGCCGGCTCGCGCGCGCTGCGCGCTCGCACCAGTTCGCCCGTGAAGGCGACGAGCTGGCGCTGGCGCGCGTCGGGATCGAGGCGCGGCGCCGGGCGCTCCGGGTCGGGGACGCTCGGGTCGCTGACCCCGAGGAAGTCGAAGACCAGCGGCAGCGCCTTGCGCAGCCGGTCATCGAGCAGGACCAGCGTGCCCGCAATCTTGCGGCGCGCCTCGGCAGCCGGATCGGTCTCGTGAATGCCGAAGTAAGCGCGGAAGAGCTGCAGGATCGGATGGAAGGGCAGCGCCCGGCCATGCGACAGACAATGGCCTTCGTAGACCGCAATCGCCTGCGCGCGTGCACGGGTGACGAGCTCGATGCACAGGCGGCTCTTGCCGACGCCGGGCTCCCCCACCACGCCCACGATCTGCGTCTCGCCGCTGAGCGCGCGCTCGAGCGCGCCATCGAGCCCGGCCATCTCCCGCTCGCGTCCGACAAAGCGCGTGAAGCCGCGGACGCGGGCGGCGTCCAGGCGAGTGCGTACCGACCCAACGCCCTCCAACTCAAACACGCGGACTGGTTCCGACGCGCCTTTGAGCTGTAACCGGCCGAGGTCACGCAGGTCGAAGTAGGGAGCGACGAACCGCGCGGTGTGCTCGGAGACGGCAACGCGGTCGGCGGCGGCCACCTGCTCCATGCGCTGGGCGAGCCCCACCACGTGGCCCTGCGCCGTGTAGTCCATGCGCAGATCGTCGCCGATCTTGCCGACGATCACCTCTCCCGAGTTCAAGCCGAGACGGAAGGAGAAGCTCACGCCCGGATCGATCCGCAGCTCGTCGGCGTAGTGGCGCAGGCGATCGCGGAGATGGAGCGCCGCATAGCAGGCGCGCTGCGCGTGATCCTCGTGCGCGATCGGCGCGCCGAAGAGCGCCATGATGCCGTCGCCGGTGTATTGGTTCACCGTGCCTTCGAAGCGGTGCACGCCCTCGGTGAGGATCTGGAAGAAGCGATCGAGGATCGTGTGCCACTGTTCCGGGTCGAGCTGCTCGGCCAGCTCCATCGAGCCCTTCA
>CAZCGA010000319.1:0-3365 GCA_964498075.1 uncultured Binatia bacterium (SeqCode)
CAGGATCTTGTCGGCGAGGTGCTTGGGGGTGTAGCTGCGGGGGTCGGGGTTCAGGGTTCGGGGTTCGCCGATCCTGATCCCTGAACCCTGAGCCCTGGACCCAGAACCCAGCAGTGTAGCGCCGCACTCGCCGCAGAACTTGAACCCCGACGGACTGTGGGCGCCACACTGCGGGCAGCCGGCCTCGAGTCGAGCACCGCATTCGCCACAGAATTTGATGCCGTCGGGGTTCTCGAAGCCACAGATCGTGCAGGTCATGAGCCCAGCTCTCGCGCCATCTGCGCCGCACGCAGCGGCGCGCCGATCTGCGTGAACAGCCGCTGTGCTTCGCGCAGCTCGCGCACATGTCCGGCCTCGTCGCCGACGAGCTGCGCCAGCGCGGCGCGTTCTGCATGAATGAAGGGGAGATGCAGCCGGGCTCCGCTCTCCTCGACGAATGCGGTGGCGCGCGCCAGCGCGGCGGCGATCGCCTCGCGTGCCGCTGCACCCTCCGCGAGGCGCCGCGCACGAGCGAGGAGGATATGGGCGTCGGCGCGATGCACCGAATGCCGCTGCTCCAAGATGGCTACCGTCTCGTCCGCCAGCGCGCGCCCGCGTACAACGTTCCCGAACCCCAGCTGCGCGTTGGCGAGGCCGAGGAGCAGCGGGATCTTCATGTGGACGCCGGCGCCCAGGTCTCTACACACCGCGAGACCGCGCTCGAACATTTCCGCTGCTTCTTCCCATTGCTCGCTGAGCAGGTGCGCGTTGCCGAGCGCAGCACGTGCGCTAACCTCGGCCATGGGGTGAACCCCGTCGGTGAGCGACGCCGCCACTGCGCGGGCGTGAACGGATGCCGCTTCGCGATCGCCGGCGAGATAGCAGAGATAGACGCTCCATCCGTGCATGAGTCCGAGCATGTCCGGGTCGAGCTCGCGCGCGCGGGCGAGGGCCTGGGCGGTTTGCTCCCGCGCCTCGCCGAGCCCCCCTTCTGCACCATGATGAAGGCGCGCTGGAAAAACGCGAAGACGTGGGCATCGAGACCCCAGGAGGGGTGGTCGCGATCAGGCGGTAGAGCCAATGCACGCTCGATGACCGCCAGCGCTTCGTCGAGCCGCCCGAGCTGGCCGAGTGCCATCATCACCGGGAGGAGCGCCGCCAACTCCAGGGTGGGATCGCCCGTCTGCTCCGCGAGAGCCAGCGCACGACGCCCGTGATCGAGACGTGCAGTTTCATCGCCGGTGTTGCCACGAGCCCCCGCGAAGAAAGCATGCAGGAGCACTTGGCCACGGACGTCGCCACTGCGTTCTGCGAGATCGACACCCTCAGCGAACAAGGCCGCTGCGTCTGCTTCCGGCATCCCCACCATGACACCCCCGAGCAGGATGAGCTGCCCGCAGGCGCGGACCCGAAGCGCCGTCTGCTCCGCTCCGCCGATTGCGTCTGTAAGAAGCGCGTACACCCGCGACCAGTGCCGGTACGCCTCCGTCGGGTTGCGCCGCTGCAGCCATTCGCCGGCCCGGGCGTGCCATCCCGCCGCCTCCATGACCTCGCCGGCGTTTTCCCAATGGTAGGCGAGCAGCGCGGCCCGCTCGTCGAGGCGGTCGGCGTCGTGGGCGGCGATCGCCTGCGCGGCGTCTGCATGCCGGCGCGCGCGCCGCTCGCCAAGCTGCGAGCGGTACGCCACCTCCTGCGTCAGCGGATGCTTGAAGGCGTATTCGGCCTCCGGGTACAGCGCCGTTTCGTAGACCAACTCGGCAGCGGTAAGGACACGCAGCACCGACACCAGATCCGTCTCCGCGATGCCGGCGACGCGCCGGAGCACGGGCTCGGCGAACTCCTTGCCGATGACCGCCGCGGCCTGCAAGACCATCTTCTCGCGCTCACCCAGGCGGTCGATGCGGGCGGCGAGGAGCGCCTGCACGGTCGGCGGGATGGCCAGCTCGTCCACCGGCCGAGCAAGCCGGTACGCCCCCTTCGTGGCGGTGAGACTTCCGGCCTCGGCCAACGCCTGCACGACTTCCTCAATGAAGAACGGATTGCCCTTGGTGTGCTCGCGAATGCGTGAACCGAGGCCGGCGAGTGAGGCATCGGTGCCGAGGAGATCGTCGAGCAGCTCACCGATTGCCGCGGCCCCCAGCGGTTGCAGCGGCAGCTGCTGGTAGGACGATCGTTCCATCCAGCTGGCGTGGTACTCGGGGCGGAAGTTGGCGATGAAGAGCGTGCGGGTTCCCGCAACCGCCTCGGTGAGGCTCTCGACGAAGCGTTCCGTACCGGGGTCGATCCAGTGAAGATCCTCGACGAGAATCAGCGCGGGCTCGCGGCGACTGCGCGCGGCGACCAGACGACGCACCAGGCCGAGCAGCCGGCGTTGCAGCGCCGCGACGTCGATAGCTGGCGCGGGGCGCGCCGGGTCCGGCACGCCCATGAACTCGAGCAGTAACGGCAAATCGGTCGTCAACTCCTGGTCGAGCAGGAGGAGCGTGCCGGCGATTTTGCGCCGCGCCTCTTCGTCGCTATCGCGTTCGCCGACCCCGAAGAAGTTGCGCAGCATCTCGAGGAGGGGGAGGAACGGGATCGTCTTCCCGTGCGCGACCGCATGTGCCTGATAGACGGCGACGCCCTGGGCGCGGCAGCGTTCCGTGAGCTCGTAGCACAGGCGGCTCTTTCCGACTCCAGGTTCGGCGACGACGCCCACGACCTGCCCCTCGCCACCCAGCGCGCGGGCGAGCGCCGATTCGAGCAGCGCCATCTCGGGGTCGCGGCCGACGAAGCGGGAAAAGCCGCGCGCGCGCGACACGTCAAGGCGCGTCCGCATTGTGCCGACGCCGACAAGCTCGTGGACGCCGAGTGGCTCGCTCGCTCCCTTGACCGCTGAGCGCCCGAGATCGCGGAGCACGAAGTAACCGGAGACGAGTCGGGCGGTGTGCTCGGTGAGGTAGACGCGGTCGGGCGCCGCGAGTTGCTCCATGCGCTGCGCCAGGCCGACGGTGTGGCCGATCGCGGTGTAGCTCATGTGGAGGTCGTCGCCGATCTTGCCGACCACGACTTCGCCCGAGTTGAGTCCGATGCGCACCGAGAAGCTGAGGGCGCGCGACATGCGCAGCTCATCGGCGTAGCGGCGCAGTGCGTCGCCGAGATGGAGGGCGGCGAAACACGCCCGTTGCGCATGATCCTCGTGCGCGATCGGCGCGCCGAACAACGCCATGATGCCGTCGCCCGTGAACTTGTCGACGAAGCCTTCGAAGCGCTCGACACCCTCCGACAAGATCTGGAAGAAGCGGTTCATAATCCGGCTCCACTCCTCCGGATCCAGTTGCTCGGCCAGCTGCATCGAGCCCTTCACGTCCGCGAACAGCACGGTGACCTGCTTGCGCTCGCCTTCG
>CAZCGA010000320.1:0-3304 GCA_964498075.1 uncultured Binatia bacterium (SeqCode)
TTGCCGCTCCTGTTCGACTTTCTGGGCGTCCCCGACGCGGCCCGACCGGCACCCGAGATGAGCGGTGACGCGCGCCAGCAGGCCCTGTTCGGGGTCATACGGCGCCTCGCCAGCGTGCAGAGCCAGCATCCAGAGTCCGTCGTCTTCCTGCTCGAGGACCTGCACTGGCTCGATCCGGCCAGCGCCGCCTTCGTCGCGCAGTTGGTGGACTCCGTTCCGACGACGCACACGCTGGTGCTGAGTAACTTCCGGCCCGAGTTCCAGGCGCGGTGGATGAAGGCCGCGCACTACCGGCACATCTCGCTCGAGCCGCTCGGCCCGGCGGCGGCGGAAGAGCTGCTCGGCGCGGTGCTCGGTACCGACGCGTCCCTCGAGGGACTGGCGCACCGCGTCGTCGTACGCACGGGCGGCAACCCGTTCTACATGGAGGAGGTCGTCCAATCGCTCGTCGAAGAAGGCGCGTTACAGGGCAGCAAGGGGGCGTACCGTCTGGTGCGCCCGGTCGCCGACGTGACGATTCCGCCGACGGTGCAGACGATCCTGACGGCCCGCATCGACCGCTTGCCGCACGCAGCGAAGCGCGTGCTGCAGGCGGCGGCCGTCATCGGCAAGGTGTTCGCGCGGCCCTTGCTCGAACGGGTCGTGGCCGCAGGCGATCGGTCGTTGGAGAGCGGTGACATTGACGCTGCCCTGTCCGTGCTCTGCGATGCCGAGTTCGTCTTCGAGCAGGCGATCTACCCGGTGCAGGAATACGCCTTCAAGCACGCGTTGACGCTGGAGGTGGCGTACAACACCCAGCTCGCCGACCGCCGGCGGCCGCTGCATGCGGCGACCGCCCGCGCCCTCGCGGAGGCGGTGGGCCGGAAGGTCGATGAGAACGCGGCGTTGATCGGGCGACAGTTCGAAGCGGCGGAGGACTGGCTGGAGGCGGCGCGCTGGTACGCGCAGGCGGCGGAGTGGATGATGCGCAGCGACGTGGTCGGCGCCATACAGCATTTCCGCACGGCCCACGATCTCATCGGCCGGGAGCCCGAGTCGGAGGAGGGCAATCGGATCGATCTGCAGACCTGCCTGCGCATCCTCGACCTCGGCTTTCGCGTCGGCCTGGAGCTGCAGGAACAGGAGCGCGTGTTCGAGCGCGGCATGTCCCTCGCGAAACAGCTCGGCGACCGCGACACGGCCACCGTGATGGAGAGCCTCCGCACCCGCGCCGATTGGTCGTCAGGACGGCGTGTCGGCAGGGCGACGCCCGAGGTGACCGGCGCGACCGATCCCGAGAGCGTTTTCAATGTTGCCCTCAATGCGGTCGTGACCGGCATGTTCGGAGGCACCTTTGCGCCAGCGTTGGCGGCTTCGGACGACGCCATGGAGCTGATCGAGCGCCGGCCGGGGCTGCTGTCGACGACGACCGCCAGTGTAATGTTCGTCGGTGTTCGCTCTCTCGTCCTCGCGTACAACGGACGCCTGGATGAAGCGGAGGACCTTTCGTCGCGGGCCCTGGAGGCAGCGCGCGCGGCGGGACTGGTCGAGACCGAGGGTCTTGCGAACGGGTGGCGCTCGCTCGCCCTGCTCTCGCGTGGCCACGTCCAGGAGGCGCTGCGCCATGCACGCAGAGCCCTCGAGATTGCCGAGCCACTCGGCTCCCCGTTTTCCCGAGCCGCCGCCAGGATGAATTGCGGCGTCGTCGGCTCCTTCCTGGCGCTGTGGCCGGAAACCGAGCGCTGGGGACAGGAAGGCATCGAGATCATCCGCGAGCATCACGTGGCGATGCTGTTCGAGCCGTACCTATTGACGTTCTGGGCGGAGGGGTTGGCCGCCAGAGGAGAGAGCGAACGCGCGCAGGAGCTCATCGGGGAGGCGATTGCCAAGTCGCACTCCTTGGCGAATCGTCTCGAGGAGTTCCGCGCGCATCTCGGTCAGGCGCGCATCCTGCTGTGGACCTCGGCGTTACCAGCCGCCGGTGCGATCGAGGCGGCGTTGCGTACGGCCGAGCATCTCGCGCGCGAGATCGATCTCGCCAGCTGGCTGCCGTGGGTCTACGAGGAACGTGCCGCCCTCGCCCGACTGCGCGGCGACGAGGCGCAACGGCGCGCCGCGCTCGAAGAAGCGCGGCGCCTGTACGACGCGATCGGCGCGAGCGGCCACGTGGCGAGAATCAGCCATCAGCTGTCAGCGATCAGCGATCAGCCAGGAGGTTGATGCAGCGTCAGGGGGCTCGATGGAGCTGGCGGAGCAGTTCGACGTGGCGAGGCTCTACCGTTCTTGTGAGTGTGGAAAATACCCGGTATTGTCCACGGGTGTTCGAGCGACTCCTCATGCCCCGCCTCCGGGCCACTCCCCGCAGTGTACTGCTCCTGGGCCCGAGACAGGTAGGGAAGTCCACCTTGCTCGGGTTGATGAAGCCCGACCTGGTCCTGAACCTCGCCGACCCTGGGGTGCATCGTCGCTATGTGACACACCCCGAGCTGCTGTTGGAAGTCTTGGGTGCGGCACCGGATTCGACTCGCATCGTCTTCATCGACGAGGTCCAAAAGGTTCCGGCGTTGCTGGACGCAATCCAGGTCCTTCTGGACTCCAAGCCGAAGCGGTTCCGCTTTCTCCTGTCCGGATCGAGCGCACGCAAGCTAAAGCGTGGGCAGGCCAACCTGCTGCCGGGCCGGGTCGTGGTCTACTCCATGCACCCGCTGCTCGAGCGCGAGCTTGGCACGAGCTTCAAGCTCGAACGCGCGCTGGCTCATGGCACGTTGCCGGCGACGTGGACGGAGAATGACCCCGAGCGACGAGCGGAGTTGCTCCGCAGCTACGCGGATGTGTACCTGCGCGAGGAAGTCCAGGCCGAGGCGCTCGTCCGTGACCTGGGCGGCTATTCCCGGATGCTCGACTTCGTGGCTGCTGCGTCGGGCACCACCGTCAACATCAACGCGTTGTGTCGTGCCGCCGAGATCCAGCACGAGACGGCGCGGCGCTACCTCGACGTCCTCGAGGAGACGCTCGTCCTGTTCCGCATTCCCGCTTGGAGCGGCTCTGACCGCGCCAGCCTCATCGCCCATCCGAAGCTCTATCTGTTCGACATCGGGGTGAGAAACGCGCTGTTGCGCCGGCCGCTGGATCGCCCGCTCCCAGATGAGAAGGGCCTGCTGCTGGAGCACTTCATCGCCCAAGAACTCCATCGACGGATCGGCACGCTCTGGCCCGAAGCGCGGCTGTTCCATTACCGCAGCAAGCACGGAGCCGAGGTCGACTTCGTGCTCGAGGTCGGTCGTGACCTGTGGGGCATCGAGGTCAAGGCGGCGCGCACGGCATC
>CAZCGA010000321.1:0-3294 GCA_964498075.1 uncultured Binatia bacterium (SeqCode)
TCGAGTTGCTCAGCCAACTCCATCGAGCCCTTCACGTCGGCGAACAACACGGTGACTTGTTTGCGTTCGCCTTCGAGGCCGCTGCGGGCGGTGAGGATCTTGTCGGCGAGATGTTTGGGCATGTGGGCCAGCGGGGAGCGCCCCTCGATACGCCTGTCCTGAGCGCCGTCGAAGGGCGGCCCAGAAGAAGGGCCGCTACTCGGGGTGATCGGTATATCTCCCCGCTCATCCCGAGTAGCCGCCTTCTCTTGGCGGCGTATCGAGGGACGGGAGCCCCGCCCTCCCACCGCTTGCCCACACTCGTTGCAGAACTTGGCAGCCGCAGGCAGCTCGGCACCGCACTGTGCGCAGGGCAATGCGATAGCGCTGCCGCATTCGAGGCAGAACTTCGAGCTCGCCGGATTATTGTGGCCGCAGGTCGGGCAATTCATAAGAATTTCTCCATTGGGTCATTTGGCCATTGGGTCATTGACGAAATGGATCAATGATTCATATGGATCAATGACTCAATTCTGCTCGCGTGCCCGGTCGCGCCCATCGCGACGAACAAGCGGTGCGCTTCGCGCAACTCGCGCTGGCGCGCCGCCTCATCGCCGGCGAGCTGCGCCAACTCGGCACGGGCTTCGAGGATGAACGGCTCCCGGCACTTGGCGCCGGTCTTCTCGACGATGGCGAGCGCCTGCGCCAGGCTGCTCTCGATCTCCGCCTGCGCCTGCTGCCCTTCGACGCGGAGCAGGGCGCGGGCGCGAGCGAGCAGGGCGTCCGCCTCGTACAGCACGGTCCCGCAGCGCCGCGCCACCAACAGGGCTTCCTCTGCGCACTCCAGCGCGCGGGACGGGTCTGCGCCACCGAGATAGGCCTCGCTGAGGAACTGCAGTGCCCAGGATTCCCAGATGAGACCCGAACGAGTCTCCCGAGTGATGCGCAGCGCCTGCTCCTCGGCTTCTATGGCCGCGTCCCATTCTCCGTTGATCAGGTGAGCCACCCCCAGGCACATGTACGCCAGCATCCGGTTGACGGAGCTGCCCACCTTCTCGGCGATCTCCACCATTTGCCGGGCGTGGCCGAGTGCCGCCGCGACCTCACCGGTGCGGTAGGCGAGTTGGACGAACCACGAGTGGGTCCACGCGAGGATTTCCATGTCCTTCTGCTCGCGCGCCAGCCGCAAGGCGCGATCGAAATGCCCGCCTGCGGCCGCGAGGTCGCCCATCTCGAGGTGCAGCGAACCCCGATGCAGGACGTGCCAAATGCCCGGATCGATGTTGCTGAAGCCGGAACGCAGCTTCGCGTCACCGGGCGCTATGCTCAGCGCCTGCTCGGACGCCGTCACCGATTCTCGCAGGCGCCCAGCCTGGTACACGGAGTACGACTCGAAGATCGCCACATGTATCTTGAGCACCGCGTCATCGGTTCGGTCCGCGGCGCGGGCGGCTTCGATACTGTATTGAACATAGCCAGCCACATCTCCCGCGAGACCTCGCACGTTGCCGTACGACGCGAGCAGTTCGGCAAGCAAGCGCGGCTCGCCGCTGCGCGCCGCCAGAGTCTTGCCCTCGGCAAGCAGGTGTGCGGCCTCATCTTGCGACATACCGACTCGCCATCCGAGCGAGAGGAGCTGCACGCACGCGGCCACGCCAAGCTCGGCGGCGTCGGCAGATTCCGCGACGTTCTGCAGCAGCTCGCGCACTTGACGCCAATGGCCGAGTGCCTGGACGGAGTCGCTCGTGCCCACCCACTCAGCGGCGCGCCGGTGCCAGCGCGCCGCGGTGAGTGCCTCACCCGCTGCTTCCCAATGATGCGCTAGAAGAGCGGCCTGTTCGTCGAGCTTGTCGGGGTTGGCGGCCTCGATGGCGCGCGCGACCGCGGCGTGCACCTGCGCGCGGTGCTCCTGCAGCTGCGAGCCGTACGCCACCTCTTGGGTCAGTGGGTGTTTGAAGACGTACTCGGCCACCGGGTAGAGCGCCTGCTCGTAGATGAACTCAGCGCTCTTGAGCGCGTGCAACGCCTCCGCCAGGTGAGTCGCTGTAGGGGCGGGCCTTGTGCCCGCCCTGCCCGCCTCGCCCGTAGAGAGGGCACCCACAAGGGGTGCCCCTACATCAATGATGGCGCGTTGCAGAATCGGTTCATGGAAGGTCTTGCCGATCACCGCCGCGGTCTGCAGCACTTGCTTCTCGCGCTCCGCCAACCGATCGATGCGCGACGCTAACAGCGCTTGCACGGTGCCAGGCACCTCCAGCTTGTCAATCGGCGCGACCAGGCGATAGCTCCCCTTGGTGCCGACGAGTTTCCCGGATTCGATCAGGGCTTGGACCACTTCCTCGGTGAAGAAGGGATTGCCGGCGGTGCGCGCATGAATCGCCTCCGCCAGGCCAGTGATACTCGGATCGCTGCCGAGGAGATCCGCGAGCAACTGGCGAATCGCCTCGGGGCCGAGCGGCTGCAGCGCCACCTGCTGGTAGTACGACTTGCGCGTCCAGTCGGCGTGAAACTCGGGGCGGAAGTTGACCATCACCACGCTGCGCGTGCCGGGAGGTATATCGAGGAGCGGCTCGAGGAACGCCTCGCTGCCGCCATCGAACCAGTGCAGATCTTCGAGCAGCATCACGCTGGTCTCGCGTTGACCGCGCGCCTGGATCACCCCTCGGAACACGCCGAAGATCTGGCGCTGGCGCGCTTCCGGGTCCATGCGCGGCGCGGGCAGCTCGGGATCGGGGACGCCGAGGAAGTCGAACATCAATGGGAGGGACTCGCGGAAGCTCTCGCCGAGCAACAGCAGCCGGCCGGCGATGCGTTCGCGCGCCGTCGTGTCGCTGTCTTGCTCGGTGATCCCGAAGAAGGCGCGGCAGAGCTGCAGGATGGGCAGAAACGGGATCGCCTTCCCATGCGATACGCCGGTGGCCTCGTAGGTCATCAGTCCACTGGCGCGGCATCGTTCCAGGAACTCGGCGCACAGCCGACTCTTGCCGAGCCCGGCTTCGCCGACAATGCCGATGATCTGCGCGTTGCCTTCCTGCGCGCGTGCCAGCGCCCCTTCGAGCACTTGCATCTCCTCGGCGCGTCCAACGAAGCGCGAGAAGCCGCGGGTGCGGGAAATGTCCAGCCGCGTGCGAAACTGCCCGACGCCCTGCAGCTCGTACACCCGCAGCGGCTCCGGCACTCCCTTCACCTCCATCTGGCCGAGGTCGCCGAGCTGGAAGAAGCCACGCACGAGGGTGGCAGCGTGCGCCGTGAGATACACCTTACCCGCTTCGGCGATCTGCTCCATGCGCGCGGCGAGGCCGACGGTGTGCCCTT
>CAZCGA010000322.1:0-3287 GCA_964498075.1 uncultured Binatia bacterium (SeqCode)
CGGACTGGCCGGCGGGTAGATGAAGGTGACGCCGTTGATGTCGTCGGTCTGCACGGCGGCGCAGCGGAGGCCATCGCAGTGGCACTGGGAGTACATGGTCGCGTCGGCGTCCGATGAGTGACCGAGTCCGATCGAATGGCCGATCTCGTGCGTGGCGACCTCAGCGACGTTGCACTGGGTCCACACGGGACACGCCCCCCAGCCGTTCGCAAACGTCACCCTGGCCGACTTCGCGCGCCAGAACGTCGTGCCATTGACCACTTTCGTTTCGGACGACGTGCTGCAGTTGCCACCCAGAGCCAAGATGCCCGCGCAGCTCACGGGGTTCGGAATGATTCCATCGGGATCATTGAAGACGACCTTGTGCGCGCCGAACGCGCACGGGAGGATCAGATCGGATGTCAGGCCCCCGTCCACAAGCGAGATCGTGGCGGTTGCCACGTTGGTCCACGCAGAAAAGGCAGCGTCGACCGCGGGGCGCGAACCCACCCCCGGCAGCGGCTCGAGCCCCAGCGTCGCGTCACCGGTCTGGTCAATCAAGTAAGAAATCGACTGGCCCTCATCGGGTTCGAAGAAACGGGAGGGTGGACTTCCGAGGAACTTGAACGGCTCGGTAAATTCCTCTGTGGTGGCCGCTGGCGGTTCGGTCTGGAACGCTGCAGCCCCATCCGTCGCTGGGGCCGCGGCTTCCACCTCGCTGAGGAGAGCATCCAAGGGAATGGATGAGGGGGGCGGCGAGGCGCCGGGTGGGACCAACACCGTGGTGCCTCGTTCAAAGCGTTGCGCGGCTTGCGGCACGCCGTCGGCGTTGACTTCGACGTCGAACTTCCCGAGAGCCAGCTGATTGGTTCGCAGGCTGCCGTCGGCGCCGACGGTGAGGAAGAGCACGACGTGCTCACCGGGTTGGAAGCTCGGCGCACCGAACAGGACTTCCTGCTCGGTTCCCACGGTGCCGCCCGGTTCTTTCAAGGTGATGACCGGAGCCGTCAGATTCCCCCGCACAACCCGGTCCACCACCACTTTGACCAACGTGAAGATCTGACCCGATGCCGACTTGGAACCCTTCACGCTCTCAACGGTTCCGATCACCGTGGCGACCGAACTGCGTGTCAGGTCTTCAACGGACATCGGGACGAAGGTCATCGCGTCGGCCGCGATGCCCGAGAACACCCATAGCATCACTAACGCCAGCGTACAGCGAGAACGCGTCATGCGAGCCCCCTTTGTTCCGAGGCGTCGGCGCAGAGCCACCACTCCGCTCTGCGCTACGACGCCGTGCATGGGAACTACCCCCTATTGTCTGAAAACGTGTAACTATTGTCCTCCCGTGCCGGGGTAGGAGTCAAGCGCGCCGTCGCCTAGCCGAATTTCGGACGGATTGGGACACGCCCCGGTCCGTATCGACACCTGGCACAGGCGGGTAGGCTAAGGAACCGCTAAAATACGCTTCACCCACACCTTCACCGCGCCGTCGGCGCCGCGGGCGTCGGGCACGCGCTGGTAGCGTTCCACGAACTCCGCGCCTTCACGCTCCAGCCAGCGCGGCACCACTTCGCGCAGCACACCGCGACCACCGGGGCTGCCGTGCCCCTTGCCGTACACGATGCGCACGACGCGGTCGCCTGCGGCTTGCGCGTGACGCAGGAAGCGCTCCGTTTCCGCCGACGCCTCGCGGACGCCGAAACCGTGCAGGTCCAGCGTCGGCGTTACGCCGAGAAGCTCGCGCACGACGTGCCGCAGCTCGCTCAGCCATGAGGAACGGCGCGTGGCGCGGTGCGCTTGAAGCCGCGGGGACATGCTGATAGCTGCTCCTGATCATAGGCACGAGCGGCCTGCAACCGAATGGACTTCGCCTTCTCCGACGAGCACGAGCTGTTTCGCAGCAGCGTGCGCAAGTTCGCCGAGCGTGAGCTGGCGCCGCACTACCAGCAGCACGATCGCGACAAGCGCTTCCCGGAGCAACAACTCAAGGCGTGCGCGCAGCTCGGGCTGTTGGGCCTCCGCATCCCCGAAGCCCTCGGGGGCAGCCCGCATGCATACCTGGTCAGTGGCATCGCCGCCGAGGAGTGTGGCCGCGCCGATTTCAACGCCGCGTACTTCCCGCTGATGTACGGCCTGATCGGCGAGCTGCTGGCGCGCTATGCGAGCCCGGACCTGCAACGCAGCTGGCTTCCGAAGATGGCGGCGGGCGAGATCGTCGCGGGCTTGGCGCTCACCGAGCCGGGCGCCGGCTCGGACGCCGCGTCGCTGTCCTGCAAGGCAGAGCGCGACGGCGATCACTACGTGCTGACCGGCGAGAAGTCGTCGATCAGCTTCTGCAGCCGCGCCGACATGATCGTCGTCTTCGCCCGCACGCAACCCGGCGCCCGCGCCAAGGGCATCTCGGTCTTCTGCGTGTCGACGGACCTGCCCGGCGTCTCACGCAGCCCCTACAACAGCATGGGCTCGAAGTGCCTCGGTCGCGGCTCGTTGTTTCTCGACGCCGTGCGCGTGCCGGTGTCGGCGCGCGTTGGCGAGGAGAACACCGGCTTTCAGATGGTCATGGCGACGTTCGACTACAGCCGCGCCGCGATCGGCCTGATGTGCCTGGGCGCCGCCGCGGCGGCCCTCGAACGCACCTGCGAGCACGTGAAGCAGCGCAAAGCGTTCGGCAGAGCGCTGGCGACGTTCGAGGGTGTGTCGTTCCCGATCGCCGAGCATCTGACCTACATCGAAGCGGCGCGGCTGCTCTGTTACAAGACGCTCTGGCTGCGCGATCAGAACCTGCCGCACACAACCGAGGCCGCGATGGCGAAGTGGTGGGCGCCCAAGGTCGCCGTCGACGCGTTGCACGACTGCCTCCTCTTGCACGGCCACTACGGCTACACCGACGAGTATCCGATCGAGCAGCAGCTGCGCGACGTCATCGGCCTGGAGATCGGCGACGGCACCGCGCAGATCTCGAAGATCGTCATCGGCCGCGGAGTCTTCGGCCGCGAGTTCAAGCCGTATTGACCGCGGCGGGCGCCGCGGCGTAGGAGAGCGCGGGAGGTACCACCATGCGATTCGGATTGAACGCCGGGTACTCCGGCGCACGGATGTCGATCAACATGGAGCTGGTCAAGGAAGCCGACCGGCTTGGCTTCCACTCCGTCTGGGCGGCGGAGGCGTACGGCTCGGATGCGGTCACGCCGGTGGCGTGGATCGCCGGGCAGACCGAGCGCCTCCACGTGGGCACCGCCATCATGCAGATGCCGGCGCGCACGCCGGCGATGACGGCGATGACCGCCACCACGCTCGATCAGCTC
>CAZCGA010000323.1:0-3280 GCA_964498075.1 uncultured Binatia bacterium (SeqCode)
ATCAACCGATGCATCATGGTGAAAATCTACCCACACGCTTTGGAGAAGAGGCTCATTTCATATTGGCTCCAGACGCCAAGCCCCACTCGGTTTGTAGACGTTCACACGATCGGCGTGGCTGTGCGCGGGATTAATCTTGCCGACGTTCGAAGAATCCCCGTCGTAGTCCCGCCGCGAGAAGACAATACCAGATTGTTGATGTGCTCTTGTCAGCGGACCGGCAGATTGCCGACGAAACGGCCTACCTTGACGTGCTTGACAAGGTAAGGCGTGGCCTGATGGCCGACCTGCTCACGGGCCGCGTACGGGTGCCCGCCGACATTGGAGCGTAGGCGTGGACATCGTCCGGGTTCGCCGACTGCTTTCGCAACGCCGGGTCGCCCTCCGCTTCAGCGACCATGCCTTCATCGAGGCGCGGAAGGACGGCTTGACCACGGCGGACCTGCGGGCGGCATGCGAGCATGGCGAAGTGATCGAAGACTACGGCGCGCGAGCCTTGCTCCTCCACTTCACATCGGACGATCGGTTGCCGTATCACATCGTGCTGGAGTATGTAGGTCGAGGACGCTTCGCGACGGTGGTGACGGCCTACGTACCCGACGCAAAGGAATGGGAACCAGATTGGAAAACGCGGAGAAAACGAAAGCGCCGCTGAACGGATGCACGCTCGGGTGCCGGGGACGGCTGCGGCCAGATGCAATCACGCGCGTCTTTCGGCGCACCGGGAGCCGCGTCGAGGTGATCGTCGAGAACATCCCGGCTGAGGTCTGTCCCACCTGCGGTCGCGCCTACTTCTCCGAGCCCGTCGCGCGCGACATCGACCGTCTGCTGGCGGCATTTCACGGCACGCGCTCTGCCATCCCCAAACTGCCGCCAGCCCGCGTGATCGTTAACTTCGTTGCCGCGCGCAAGAAAGTCGCCGCCTGAGGCCGTCCCACTGCGCCATGCGTATCGAGTGGGAGTATGATCTGGTCGAGAAGCCCTTCTGCGAACAGCTCCGGCGCATGGGCTGGGAGTGGCTGGAGGGCGACACCGATGTCCCGGAGCTGACTGAGCGCGCCAACTTCCGCGAGGTGCTACTGAGAGATCGGCTGCGGGCGGCGCTGCGCAAGATCAATCTCGGCCCCGGCGGCCAGCCGTGGCTCGATGACGAACGGATCGATCGTGCCGTGCGCGACCTCGAACAGCTCGGCGCGCACCGACTCATCGAGGCGAACCAGGAAGCGACGCGGCGTCTCATTCAGGGCACCGTGACCGCGGGGCGACCGGACTGGGACCGTGAGCGGCCACAGCCGCTGCGCTTCATCGACTTCGACAATTGGGAGCGCAACGACTTTCTCGTCATCAACCAGTTCAAGGTCGAGCTGACCAGCGGCCGCGGTCACATCATCCCCGACGCGGTGCTGTTCGTGAATGGCATCCCGATAGGCGTCGCCGAGTTCAAGAGCCCTGGCATTGAGAATCCGCTCGGCGAGGCCATCAATCAGCTTCTGCGCTACTCGAACCAGCGCAAGGAGCTGTTTCCAACGCAGTACAGCGACGACGAAGGCGTCGAGCGGCTGTTCCACTTCAATCAGTTGCTGATCGCCAGCAACGCTTTCGAGCGAGGCGGCATCGTCTGGCACACGCAGGGTTCGGGAAAGAGCCTCAGCATGGTGTTCCTCGTGCGCAAGATGCGCACAAAGGAGCGCCTGAAACATTTCAAGGTCGTGGTGGTCACTGACCGGACGGATTTGGAGAGGCAGTTGCGGGCCACTGCTGGGTTGACTAACGAGACCGCCCGACCAAGCGAGCGCGACCTCGGGCGCCGCGAGTCGCCGACCGCACGCACGCAACGCATCCTGCAGGAGGCGACGCCGGACATCGTCTTTGCGATGCTCCAGAAGTACCAACAGACGGATCGCAAGGCTGCTGGCCACGACTCCGTAGCCATGACCATCGTCCGCAAGGAGAAGAAGCCCGGTACGGAAAGCCCGGTGGTCGAGCGCGAGGTGACGTTCGAGGAGAACGTTCACTTCGAAGAGTTTCCAGTGCTCAACGAGTCAGAACACATCCTGGTGCTGGTGGACGAGGCGCACCGGTCGCACACGCACACGTTGCATAGGCACCTGCGTCGGGCGCTGCCGAACGCCGCCATCATCGGGTTTACAGGTACGCCAATCCTCAGCAAGGAGAAGCTCGAGACGCGCGAGATCTTCGGCGACTTCATCGACAAGTATCTGCTGGATGAGGCGGAGCTGGACGGCGCGACGGTGCCGATCTTGTACGAAGGGCGCACGGCGGACGGCTTCGTGCGGGACGCCCCCACCCTCGACCAACTCTTTGAGGATATGTTTCGGGGCTACTCGCCGCAGGAGCTGGCAATCATCAAGGCCAAGTACGCCACCGAAGGCGACGTGCTGGAAGCGCCGTTGCTCATCGAGCAGAAGGCGCAGGACATGCTGCGGCACTATGTGGGCGTGGTGCTGCCCGAGGGCTTCAAGGCACAGGTAGTGGCAACCAGTCGCGCGGCCGCGGTTCGCTATCACGAGAAGCTTGTGCAGGCCCACCGTGCGCTACTCGCCGAGCTGGATGCGCTGCCGCCGGCGGTGCTGGCGCTCCCGGAAAAGCAGCAGGAGAATCTCGATCCCCGCACGCGCTTCCTCGTCCAGACCCATCGGCATCTGCATCTTCTCCGGGTCCTTGAGATCGAGGTGGCCATCTCGGGCGAGCACAACGACCCGGAGTCTTGGTGGGGCTGGAGCGACAAGGCGAAGCAGGAAACGCGGATCGAGCGCTTCAAGCGCCGGCTGGCGGTCGACAAGACGGAGAAGACCGACCCGCTGGCAATCCTCATCGTCAACAACATGCTGCTGACCGGCTTCGACGCACCGGTAGAACAGGTGCTGTACTTGGACCGCAAGCTCGTTGCCCACGACCTGCTGCAGGCGATCGCCCGCGTGAATCGTACGTGCGGCCGCAAGCGCTGCGGATACGTCGTCGACTACGTCGGCGTCGCGCGCCACCTCACCGAGGCGCTCGCCGAGTACGACCGCGAGGACACTCGCGGTGCGCTACTCGACATCACGACCGAGCTTCCGAAATTGCTCGACCGCCGGGCGCGCGCTGTTGCCGTCTTCACCGACCGGGGCATCCGCGACTTGAAAGACGAAGTCCAAGGCTGCGTGGCCTTGCTGGACGACCTCAAGATTCGGGCGGACTTCATAAACAAGCTGCGTCTCTTCTAGTGGACTTTCGCACTTTTTCGGGATCGAGTCACTCTCGGCTCTCGGCAAGCTTC
>CAZCGA010000324.1:0-3149 GCA_964498075.1 uncultured Binatia bacterium (SeqCode)
TTTCAGTCACCGAGGGCAGTACCGCTGAGCGCGTCGCCATCGGATTCGGCGCCGGGGCGTCCGCTTTGAAGACGGCGGTCGAAGGCTTTCAGATGACGCCTCAGGGACTGCGCAAGCTCGGATCCGGCACAGTAGATGCCGGCGGAGGCAAATCCCCGGGGGCAGCCTTGGGGGTTGTCGGTCTGCTTGCCACCGCCAACCCGGCGGGACTCATCGTCAGCACCGGGATGAAGGTGTACGGGGAGGCGAGCGGCAGCAGCAAGGTTGAGGGCAGAGCCAAGGCGACCGCCAAGGAAATCGCCGATGTGCTCAAGCAGCGATTTCAGGAACAGGGTTGGATCGAGTGAGTTGGCGGGCTGCCAGGCGATGGTCGCCGCGAGCACGACCGCGACCACGATTTGCGGCATGAGCCGGGGCATGCCGAAAGAACCTGGGTGAGATGCAATGCCAGTGAGTTAATCAAGGGAGCGTCGGACCCAGCGGGCGCCCTTCGAGACGGCCGCTGAGAAAACGCGGCCTCCTACCAATGAACCGTTCGTCGAGCGTTCCCCTCCTTACCAAGGAGGGGTCAGGGGAGGTTTTGCAACGGCGCGTCAGCAACCTCCCCCTGGCCCCCTCCTTGGTAAGGAGGGGGTTCATTGGCCCAACAGACCAGCGCCACAGCGCTGGTCGAGATCTCAGGGCGAGCGGTATGTTTTTTGATGCAACAAAACATTTTCCGCCCATCCTGAGGAGGCGCCATCATTTCAGGCGCCGTCTCGAAGGATGCGATCTTGGCAAGACGCCGCTTAACTCACTGGTATTGGGGTGAGATGGGAAAGGACGCGGCACCGTCGATCATCAGTCCGGGCCCTCGGTCCGCCGATCGTGCGTCGGCGGGCTCGTCGACGGAGTTGCCGCTCGGCTCATCTGCATCCCCACCAGGCGCGCGACGAGAATCGCCAGATAAAACTGCCCGGTGATCCCTTCGGCGACCGCCGCGTAGCGCGCTGGCAAAGTCAGCGGCGTGATGTCGCCGTAACCGATGGTCGATAGGGTCGTCAGGCTGAAATAGAAGAGGATAGGGAACCTGTACGCCTCACCGACCTCGCCAGGAATAGGAGTCGCGAATTGGAACGCCTCCGGGTGGCGCATGAAGATCACGACGTACAAGAGCGTCCAGCACAATCCGAGCAACAGGTAAATCGAGATCGACAGGGTGATAGTCTCGCCCGTGATTTCTCGCTGCTTCAGAAGACTGCGCAACTGGCTCCAGGTGACGTAGGAGAAGAACAGCAACCAAGAGACCGCTCCGACCAGCAGGATCCGCGGGTCCGGGGCGAAGAATACCCAAAGTCGCTCGGCGACTGCCGGCACGGCGAGCGCCCAGCCGATGAAGGTTCTTCTGCGCCGCTGAACCAGGAGAGCTTCTCGTTCGCCCACCAGGTCGTCGACCTGGATGGTGAGCAGGGCAACGAGCATCACGAAGAGCATCGCGAAGCCGAAGAGGATGGAGGCGGCGCCGGTATCGCCGAGGAACGGCCTCACGGCGAGCAGGGCGACAATCGCGAGCAGTAGGGCGGTGTGCCGCCGGGCGCGAATTTGACGGCCGATCGTTCCTTGCAGTCGCATCAGGACTCCGTCACCAGACCGACCCGAATGCTGACAACTCTCAACGCCTACTCCTCGATCTCGATGGCCCGTTCCGGGCAGTTGGCCTCGGCGAGCCGGGCCTTGGCTTCGAGCTCTGGAGGCACGGTCCCGTCGCCGCGCTCCTTGGAGTATCCGAGCTCGTCCGAGTCGAAGAGCTCGGGCGCCAGCGAGTAGCAGCGGCTGTGGCCCTGGCAGCGGTCGCAGTCCACTCGCACTCTCATGGAAACACCACCGGCAGCATGCGGGGGCCGCGGACCTGGCCGCCCGCCCAGGTGACCGCAGCGGCGTTCTCCAGGCGGAACTCCGGGATGCGGGCGAGCCATTCCTCGAGCGCGACGCGCATCTCCATGCGCGCCAGATTCGAGCCGGCGCAGCGGTGGATCCCGACCCCGAACGCGATGTGGCGGTTCTGCTCGCGATCGATGAGCACCTTGTCGGCGTCGGGGAACACGGCCGGGTCGCGATTGGCGGAGGGAAAGGACATCAGGACCCGCTCGCCAGCGCACATCGTGGCGCCCTGGAATTCGGTGTCGCCGCTGACGATGCGCGCCATGGTGACCGGCGAGTACGCGCGCAGGAACTCCTCCATCGCGGTGCGCAACAGACCGGGATCGGCGGCGAGCCGCCGCCGATCATCGGGATGCGTCGCCAGGTGCCAGAGCGCGGAGCCGATGGAGCTCCAGGTGGTGTCGATACCGGCTACAAGCAGGAGACCGCAGGTGCCGAGGACGTGCTCGTCCGACACCGGCTGGCCGTCGACCTGCTGGGAGAGCAGATACGAGATGAGATCGTCCTTCGGCTCGCTCTTGCGCGCAGAGACCTGTTGCATGAGGAACTGCAGCGCCTCGAGTCGGCAACGGCGGCGGAGTTCTGGGTCGGCGAGGCCGAGCTCGAGGACGCCGCGCACCCAGTAGGTGAACGTGTCGGACATCGTCTCGTCGATGCCGAGCATGTTGGCGATCACGCGCACGGGGATCTGCTGAGCGTAGTCGACGGCGGCATCCGCTCGACCGCTGTCGATGAACCGGTCGATGAGCGCGCGACAGAACTGGCGCGTCGCCGGCTCGAAGCGCTCCACGGCCTTCGGCGAGAACAGCGGCAGGATCAGGCGCCGCGCCCAGGTGTGCTCGGGCGGATCGCTCGAGATGGGCGGCGACTTCACGGCGGCATACTCGTCGTTGGCATCGAGCGTCGGCGCGACCGTGATCTCCATCGAGGAGAAGCGCTCGACATCGCGCGCGATGGCGAACACGTCCTCGTAGCGCGTCGGCAGCCACGATCCACCCCAGCGGTCGGTATGCGCCACCGGGCACTTCTGCCGCAGCTCGTCCCAGACCCCGAATGGGTTGGCGACGTACCCGGGGTCGAAAATGTCATAGTCGGTCGCCCAGTCCTTCACCGGTGTGCCCATCGAGTCAGGCCTCCCTTTCCGTACCGCAACATACTCCCCTTCCGCCGAGATGCGGAAGCGGAGCTGAAGGGACGTAGAGTTTGTGAACTTTTCGTCTGGGCCTCAG
>CAZCGA010000324.1:3159-3275 GCA_964498075.1 uncultured Binatia bacterium (SeqCode)
GAGATGCGGAAGTGCAAACGGGACGCTCACGGCAAGACCTACAAGATCACGGTCGAAGAGATCGTCGCCGAGGACCCGAAGGCCGGGGACGCCGTGGAGGACGAACTGATCGAGGG
>CAZCGA010000325.1:0-3273 GCA_964498075.1 uncultured Binatia bacterium (SeqCode)
GGCGCGCCGATCGCGCATGAGGACCACGCCCAGCGCGCCTGCTACGCGGCGCTGCACCTGCGCGACGAGCTACACCGCTATGCCACCGCGCTGCGGCTCGAGCAGGGTCTCGACTTCGCGGTGCGCACCGGCCTCAACTCGGGGGAGGTGGTCGTCGGGAGGATCGGCGACGACCTGCGCATGGACTACACCGCGCAGGGCCACACCGTCGGCCTGGCGGCGCGCATGGAGCAGCTCGCCGAGCCCGGGAAGATCTTCGTAACCGAGGACACGGCGCGGCTGGTCGGAGGCTACTTCGCCCTCGCGGACCTCGGCGCGACGCGTGTGAAGGGGGTTGCCGAGCCACTGCGGGTCTACGAGCTCGAAGGCGTGGGCCCGCTGCGCACGCGGCTCGACGTGTCCCGCACGCGGGGTTTCTCCCGCTTCGTGGGACGCGACGAGGAGATGCGCGAGCTGGAGGCGACGCTCGAACGCGTGCAGGCCGGCAGCGGGCAGGTGGTCGGCGTGGTGGCCGACCCGGGCGTCGGGAAGAGCCGGCTGTGCTACGAGCTCGCCGAGCGCTGCCGCGCCCGCGGCATTCCCGTCTACGAGGCGCACGCCGTGGCGCACGGCAAGGCGATTCCCTTTCTCACGCTGCTCGATTACCTGCGCGGCTACTTCGGCATCGGCGAGCGCGACCCCGCGCTTGGTGCGCGTGAGAAGATCGCCGGCAAGCTGTTGCTGCTCGACCCCGGGCTGTCCGAGGTCCTGCCACTCTTTTTCGAGCTGCTCGGCGTCCCCGATCCGCAGCGGCCGGCGCCACCCATGGACCCGGAGGCGCGCCAGCGCCAGCTCTTCGCGGCCATGCGGCGGCTGGCGCATGAGCAGGGCCAGCGCGAGCCCGGCGTCTCGCTGATCGAGGACCTCCATTGGCTCGACGGCGGCAGCGAGGCCTTCCTGGCGAACTTCGTCGAGGCAGTGGCGGGGACGCGCACGCTCCTGCTGGTGAACTTCCGGCCCGAGTATCACGCGGCCTGGATGCAGAAGTCGTACTACCGGCAGCTCCCGCTCGTGCCGCTCGGCGCGGAGGCGATCAGCGCGCTGCTGGCGGATCTCCTCGGCACGGATCCCTCGCTCGCCGGGCTGGCGGACCTCGTCCGCGAGCGCACGGGTGGGAACCCCTTCTTCATCGAGGAAGTCGTGCAGTCGCTGGTCGAGGCGGGAACGCTTGCGGGCGCGAAGGGCGCCTATCGGCTGGTGCGGCCGGTGCGCGAGGTCGCCGTGCCGGCCACCGTGCACGCCGTGCTCGCTGCCCGCATCGACCGCCTGCCGGAGCACGAGAAGACGGTTCTGCAGAGCGCGGCGGTGATCGGCAAGGAGTTCAGCGAGCCGATTCTGCAACGCGTCATCGTTGACGTAGGGGCACCCCTTGTGGGTGCCCTCTTCACGGGCGAGCCCCGCAGGGCGGGCACAAGACCCGCCCCTACAGAGACCGATCTCACCGCGGCGCTGGTCGCGCTCCGGGCCGCCGAGTTCCTCTACGAGCAGTCGCTCTATCCGGAGGTCGAGTACGCCTTCAAGCATCCGCTGACGCAGGAGGTGGCCCTCCACTCGCAGCTCCAGGAGCGGCGCCGCCGCACCCACGCCGCGGTGGCACGTGCCATCCAGGAGGCGAGCCCGGACAGGCTGGAGGAGAATGCCGCACTGCTCGCGCACCACTGCGAGGAGGCGGGCGAGGCGCTGGAGGCGGCGCGCTGGCACCGGCGTGCTGCGCTCTGGGTCGGGACCAGCGACTTCGCCGAGGCGCTCCGCCACTGGCACCGGGTGCGTGAGTTGCTCGTGACGGTCCCCGAGTCCGCGGAGACGCTGGAGATGGGGATCGAGGCGTGCATCCGCACGCTCGATTTGGGCTGGCGCCTCGGCGCGACCGAGGACGAAGCTGCGGCGCTGTTCCACGAGGGGAAAATGCTGGCGGAGCAGCGTGGCGATCTGCGCGCGCGCGCGATGCTCGTCGCGCAGTACGGCGCCGCCAGGGGCATAGCGGGCGATGTCGAGGGCTACGTCAGGCACACGCGCGAGGCTCTGCGGCTCGCCGAGGGCGCGGGTGATGAGGGCCTCATCCTGGCGGTCACCGTTCCCCTCTCGGTTGCGTACGAAGGCGCCGGCCGCGTGCGCGACGCCCTCGACTGCGTCGACCGCGCCCTCGCGCGCCCGCCGAGCGATCCGCGCCTCGGTCGCGAGGTCCTCGGCTTCAGTCCCTATCCCTACCTCGTCAGCTTTCGGGCGATGCTGCTGTCGTATCTCGGCCGGCTCGACGAGGCGCGCCGCGCGCTCGAGCAGGGCGAGGAACTGGCCCGGCGGCTGGGCGAGGCTGAGGTGCTCGGCTGGGTGCACCACTTTCATGTGCTCCTCGCCGAGCACACGGGCGAGGCCGAGGCGGCGCTCGGCCATGGCCGGCAGAGCGTCGAGATTGCGGAGAAGCTCGGCAGCGCCTTGTCGCGGGTCCTGGCCTACCAGGCGCTCGGCCTGGCGCAGACCCTCTGCGGGGCGTGGCCCGAGGCCGTCGAGGCCGCCGAGCGGGCCCTCGCCGTCGCGCGAGAGGCACGCACCGCTCTCTACCTCGAGGCCTTTCTGCTCCACACCGTGGCGGAGGCGCTCCTCGGGGCTGGCGAGACGGAGCGGGCCCGGGAAACAGCGGAGGAGGCGATTGCGGTGGCGCAGCGCCGGGCGACCAGGGGCCAGGAGGCGCGCGCGCACCTGGCGCGCGCGCGCGTCCTGCTGCAGAGCGAGGGAGCCGCAGCCGGCGATCGGATCGCATCGGCGCTCGATCGGGCGGACGCCCTCGCCGAGGAAGCCGGCTGGCTAGCGTATCTGCCCTGGATCCGGGTCGAGCGCGCCGCGCTCGCTCGCCTGACTGGCGACGAGGCCGGCCGCGAGCGTGAGCTGCGCGAGGCGCACCGCTTGTTTACCGACATGGGCGCAACCTCGCATGCCGAGCGGGCGGCGAAGGAGCTGAGAGCATGAACTGCCCGACATGCCACACGTCGCTCCCCGACGACGCCAGCTTCTGCGGCCATTGCGGCAGCGCGGTAAGCGCCGAGAGCATGTGTGCGCACTGCGGCCGCACCAACCCCACCGACATGCGCTTCTGTCTCGGCTGCGGCCGCCCGCATACCGAGACCGGCAACGTGCCGCGACCAGATCCACGGGCGTACACGCCGCGCCACCTCGCCGAGAAGATCCTCACCTCGCGCGCCGCGCTCGAAGGCGAGCGCAAGCAGGTCACCGTGCTGT
>CAZCGA010000326.1:0-2341 GCA_964498075.1 uncultured Binatia bacterium (SeqCode)
CACGGGCTCGTATGCAGCTACCAGCCGGCGAGCCGATTGGTCGTTCAGCAGGAAAAACGAGAGGAAGCCGAGGGCGTTGCGGACATTCATGGTGGCGAGATCCTTCCGCATGATGTCGGCTTGGAGACGGCGGTTGATCGCGTCAACATCCACCGCCAGCGGAGCGAGCGAGCCCGCCGCAAGCAAATTGGTCCCATTCAACTGCTGCCAGATCGTGACGTGCGGGAAGGCCTCGGTGAAGGCGCGGATCAGCCGGCCCCGGTCTTCGATCGAGAGCTGAAGGGTCGGCAGCCACTGCACCATGATGCCCCCAGGTCGCAGGTGCTGCCGGCAAAGCTCGTAGAACTCCTGGGTGTAGAGGTTCACGACACCAGCAGTGAAGACATTTGGGGGTTCAAGCGAAATGACGTCATAGGTGCGGTCGGTCCCGAGCAGGAAGTTGCGCCCATCTTCGATGATGAGATTGACGCGCGGATCGTTGATCACTCCCTCGTTGGTCCAGAAGAAGGGAGAGGCGTCGCGCACATGCGGGCTCAGCTCAGCAACATCGATGCGCTCCGGGTTGTGGCGCGTGAGCGCCAGCACGGAGTTGCCGGCGCCGTAGCAGATATGGAGGATCTGGCGGGGGTTCGGGTGCAGGAACATCGGCAGGTGTCCGAAGTAGAGGTTCCAGATGAGTGTATCGGTTCCCGCGGCACCCCGGCCGTCGGCGTAAAACAGCCCGCGGATCTTCTCCTTGGTCTTTTCCAGCACGGCTACCGTGTCGCTGGCGCCCTCACGATAGTACAGCACACGGCTGCCGGGACGGATCAGGGTGTTGTAGAAGAGGCGGTCCGGAATTACCGCGTGCAGCATCGCCAGCGCGGCGACCGCTCCTAATGGCCAGAGGAAGCGACTAGGCTTCGAGCCTGTCATTCGCATCAGCACCGTCGCCGCCAACAGCAGGTTGATGCCTACCAGGCCGAGCATGGCATGGCGCACGCCGATGAGGGCGATGGCGAAGAAGCCAATCACGATGGCGCCGACGATGTTGCCCGCCGTGTTCACCGCGTACAACACCCCGACACTCGTGCTCACGCCGCGCGACGAGTGGTGATACGCGGCGATGCCGAAGGGAAACGCGGCGCCCATGAACAGGGTCGGCAACAGAATCACCATGCCGGCTTGCGCGAACATGAGCGCCGCGGCGCGCCCGAGGCTTTCAATCTTCGTCGATCCGATGGCGGCCATGCCGAGCTGGCTCAAGCGCGGGAAGATCAACATTCCGGCCACGACCGTGACGGCGACCCCCAGCTGACAGAGACCGACCCAGAGCAGGGGACGGCGGTTGCGGTCCGCCAGACGCGCGACCGCCAGGCTGCCGCCAGCCACTCCAAACAGATACACGGCGAGCATCAAGCTGAACGCGTAGGTGCTGCTCTTGATGTACACCTGGAGGGCGCGTGTCCAGAGCACTTCATACCCGAGCGCGGCAAAACCTGAGAGGAAGAAGAGGGTCAAGATGAACGCTTCGTCCCTGGCGATGTGGCCTTCTGCTGATGGCGCCGCACTCGTAGGAGAGAGGGAGGGTTCAGGTGGGCGTCGCGCCGCAATGATCACGGCAGCGATCGCCAGGTTGATTGTCGCGGCGATGAAGAGCGACTCCCGAACGCCAACTTCCGCCAACAGCACGAACCCGGCCAGGATGCAGCCGGCGACCGCACCGAACGTATTGATCGCGTACAGCAGCCCGACGCTCGTAGCCGTGCGCTGGCTGCGCGAGGCACTGGCGCGCGACAGCAACGGCAGGGTCCCACCCATCAGCGTCGTCGGGAGCAGGAGGATGACGACGCTCAAGACGATCCGAAAGATGTTGAGACCGACACGGTCGAAGGTGCGAAAGCCCCACACGTAGATCGGCTGCGCCGCCGCAAAGATCCATGGGGTGAGGGCCGCGTACACGCCAATGACCCCCTCGATAATGCCGTAGGCGCGCAAGGGGTCGCGCCACCGGTCTCCTAAGCGGCCGATGAGGTACGACCCGAGCGCCAGCCCAGCCATGAAGGTGCAGATCACGGTCGTAATCGCGAAAATGCTGACGCGGTCATGAGCAGGCGAGTGGTACGGTCAGACCTAGGAGTAGGCGTGGACGGGCGTTGCATGCGGAAGCCGCTCCTATACCGGACCAACCCGTGCCAGTCGAGTGCCGCATGCCCCCGCCCTGTGAAGGCGGGCGACGCGCCGGTATGCTCTGCGTGTGGAAGCTGCGCAGGCCCGACGAGTCGGATCGACTGCCCCCGGTCCGGCCAGGCGGCGGGCAGCGTCGTGCGTCGCGGGCATCAAGGGTTCGTTCCCGGCGCCC
>CAZCGA010000326.1:2351-3266 GCA_964498075.1 uncultured Binatia bacterium (SeqCode)
AGCACTGCCGAGGGCGGAGCGTTCTACAACAAGGCCCCGGCGGCCGCCCCGTCGCTGCCCGCCAAGACACGAGGGGTTTCCTCGTCTGCCAGGTACCCCGGCTTCCCAGCCATCCGATACCGGATCGCGCGATCAAGGCGCGCCGCCTGTGACGGGTCGGGGACAATCGAGGCGGCCGAATCACCCCAGCTGTCATACTCTGCCAAACGTTCGCGCATGACCTGCTGCAGGGTCCCGGTGCCGATCGGATAGTCGTACAGCGACAGGCCGAAGCCCGCCCCAACGAACCGCGGGATCGAATAATCGACCACCGTCTTGTCATCGCGAACCGGCTCCTACGTGGCAACCAGTCGGCGGGCCGACGTGTCGTTCAGCAGGAAGAAGGAGAGGAAGCCGAGGGCGTTGCGGACATTCATCGTGGCCACGTCCTTCTGCATGATGTCGGCTTGTAGGCGCCGGTCGATCGCGTCGACATCGAGCGCCAGCGGGGCGAGCGAGCCGACCGCAAGCAAGGTGGTGCCGCGCAGCTGCTGCCAGATGGTCACGTGCGGGAAGGCCTCCGTGAACGCACGAATCAGCCGGCCCCGATCGTCCTTGGAAAGCTGCATGGTCGGGAGCCACTGCAGCATGATGCCGCCGGGTTGCAGGTGGCGCCGCCCTAGCTCGTAGAACTCCTGTGTGTAAAGGTTCACCACTCCTGCGGTGAAGACGTTGGGCGGTTCCAGGGAGATCACGTCGTAGGAGCGATCGGTTCCCAGAAGAAAGTTGCGCCCATCATCGATGATGAGATTGACCCGCGGGTCGTTGATCACCCCCTCGTTGGTCCAGAAGAAAGGCGAGGCTTCGCGCACGTGCGGGCTGAGCTCGACGACATCGACGTGCTCTGGGTTGTGCCGGGTGAGCGCCAGGACGGAA
>CAZCGA010000327.1:0-3201 GCA_964498075.1 uncultured Binatia bacterium (SeqCode)
CCAGTGTGGGTCTGCCTTACATTGCGCCGGAACTGCGCGAGGACCGCGGCGAGATCGAGGCTGCGCGCGCCGGCCGTCTGCCAAAGCTGGTCGAGCTTGCCGACCTCAAGGGCGACCTGCACGCGCACTCCAAAGCGAGCGACGGCCACAACACCATCCAAGAAATGGCGCTAGCCGCCAAGGCCCACGGCCTGGGCTATCTGGCGATCACCGAGCACTCTCGGCGACTGACCGTGGCTCATGGCCTCGACCCGGCCAGGCTGTCGCGGCAGATCGACGAAATCGACGTGCTCAACCGGGATCTCTCTGGCATCACCCTGCTCAAGGGCATTGAGGTGGACGTCCTCGAAGACGGTTCGCTCGATCTGCCCGACGCGATCCTCGCCCGCCTGGACGTGGTCATCGCCGCCGTACACAGCAAATTCGACCTGTCGCGTGCGAAGCAGACCGAGCGCATCGTCAAGGCAATGGACAATCCGCTCGTGAACATCCTGGCGCACCCGACCGGAAGGCTAATCGACGAGCGCGAGCCCTACGACGTGGACATGGCGAAGGTGATCCGCAAAGCGCAGGCAGTGCGCTGTCACCTGGAACTGAACGCCCATCCCGAGCGCCTCGACCTGCTCGACACCTACTGCCAGATGGCCAAGGCGGAAGGCGTGCTGGTGTGCGTGAACTCCGACTCGCACAGCGTGCACCAGTTCGACAACCTGCGTTTCGGCATCGGCCAGGCGCGCCGCGGCTGGCTCGAGAAGCAGGAGGTACTCAATACGCGGCCCCTGAAACAGCTGAAGGCGCTACTGAAACGCAATCGCTGAGGCTTGTTCCGGCCGGGGCAGCGTCCTACATCGGCATTTCACCGGGCTCGGGGCCAGCCCGCTGCTTCTCGGGAATGTCGGCTATCATGCAATCCGTGGTCAGAATGAGTCCCGCGACCGATGCGGCATTCTGCAAGGCGTTGCGGGTGACTTTGGTCGGGTCGATCACGCCCATTTCCACCAGATCCCCGTATTGGCCGCTGGCCGCGTTGTAGCCGAAGTTGCCGCTCGCCTCCGACACCCTGTTGAGCACCACCGAAGGCTCGGCGCCGGTGTTGGCCACTATCTGTAGCAGCGGTTCCTGCAGAGCGCGCAGGACGATCTTGATCCCCGCCGTCTGGTCGTCATTGTCCCCGTTCAGATCGACAAGCGCCGCGCGCACGCGCACCAGCGCCACCCCACCGCCGGGCATGATACCTTCCTCCACCGCCGCCCGCGTCGCATGCAGCGCGTCTTCCACCCGTACCTTGCGCTCCTTCATCTCGGTCTCCGTCGCCCCTCCGACCTTGATCACGGCCACGCCGCCGGACAGTTTCGCCGCACGCTCTTCGAGCTTCTCGCGGTCGTAGTCGCTGCTCGCCTTCTCCGCTTCCGTGCGGATGCGCTTGATGCGCTCCTCGATCGCCTTGGGTTCACCCGCGCCGTTAATCAGGGTGGTATTTTCCTTATCGACCTCAATGCGCTTGGTACGTCCGAGGTCGGTGAGTTTGGCGTTCTCCAGTTTGATCCCAAGTTCCTCGGCGATGACGGTGCCTCCGGTAAGCACCGCGATATCCTCGAGTATGGCTTTACGCCGGTCGCCGAAGCCGGGGGCCTTGACTGCGCACACCTTGATCACGCCGCGGATGGTGTTCACCACCAGCGTCGCGAGAGCTTCGCTCTCCACTTCCTCCGCAATGATCAGCAACGGCTTGCCGGCCCGGGTGATTTCCTCAAGAACCGGCAGCAGTTCCTTGACCCCGGAAATCTTTTTGTCGTGGATCAGTACGTAGGCATCATCCAGGATCGAAGCCTGCTTCTCCGCGTTGTTGATGAAATACGGAGACAGGTAACCACGGTCGAATTGCATGCCTTCGACGATCTCCAACTCATTGGAAAGCCCGGAGCCGTCTTCCACGGTGATGACTCCCTGCTTGCCGACTTTGTCCATCGCCCGCGAGACGATCTCGCCCACCAAGCGGTCGTTGTTCGCCGAAATGCTGGCGACTTGCGCCACCTCGTTGCCGCTGGTGCACGGCCTGGAAAGCTTCTTCAATTCTTCGACGGTTGCCGCAACCGCCTTGTCGATTCCGCGTTTCAAGTCCATCGGGTTCATTCCGGCGGCGACATACTTCATGCCCTCGTTGACGATGGCCTGCGCCAGCACCGTTGCGGTGGTGGTGCCGTCGCCCGCGACCTCGGAGGTCTTGGCTGCCACCTCGCGCACCATCTGCGCGCCCATGTTCTCGAAAGGGTCCTCCAGTTCGATGGCCTTGGCCACCACCACGCCAGAGCTTGCAACAAGCGGTGGACCGTAACTCTGCTGCAGGATCACGTTGCGGCCTTTAGGCCCGAGCGTGACTTTCACCGCATCGGCAAGGATATTCACCCCCGCACGTACCTTCTCGTGGGCCGCGTGATGAAAAATGAGTCTTTTGGCAGTCATGATGTGCGAACCTCCCTGATGGAATTTGCTTCGTATTGGGCAGCGTCAGGAAACGGCCAGCCGCGACGCCAGATAAGCGGTTACGCCGTCGAGTGTGGCCAGCTTGGGGTAATCGGCCTCGGGCACGTCCACCCCGAGCTTGTCGTGCAGTCGAATGACGACGTTGAGGAAATCGAACGAATCGATATCGAGCTGGTCGCGCAGCGGCCGGTCGCCGCGCAGCGTGTCGTAGTCGCCTTCAGGGGCGATGGCTGACAATGCTTCGACGACGACGCGGCGGATTTCCTGCGGAGTCATCACAGCTTCTCCGGTTCCTGCAGCAGGCGCTCGAGCGCGCCGAGGAAAAATGCGCCGCGGTGACCGACGCTCGCCCGATGATCCGCGGAAAGCGTTGCGTGCACCGTACGCCGCACTTCGATTCTGTCGTCGACCGCCCAGGGCCGCGCGCTCACCTTGCCGAACCCGACGAGCGCGACTTGCGGCGGATAGATGACGCCATAGACCGTGTCGACGCCCTGCTCGCCGAGATTGGTGACCGTCACGCTGGCATCGGTAAGCTCGGAGCTGCGCAGCGCGCCGCTGCGGGCGCGCTGTATCAGGTCCGAGAGCGCCTCCATGATCTCGGTGAGGCTCTTGCGCTCGGCGTCGTGAATCGCGGGTGCGATCAACCCGCCGCCGCGCAGGGCGATGCCCACCCCGAGGTGCACCGCAGCCGCGGGCTTGAACCGGCCTTCGCTC
>CAZCGA010000328.1:0-3192 GCA_964498075.1 uncultured Binatia bacterium (SeqCode)
GCCTTGAGCGACGACTCGGAGAACAGGATGCCGTTGTTGGCGACGATGCCCACCAGGTAGCCGTGGATGCGAGCGAAGCCGGTGACCAGCGTGGTGCCGTACAGCGCCTTGAACTCCTGCAGGCGGCTGCCATCCACCATGCGGGCGATGACCTCGCGCACGTCGTACTGCTGGCGCGGCTGGCGCGGGATGATGCCGTAGATCTCGGTGGGATCGTAAGCCGGGTCCTCCGGCGTCTGGTAGTCGAGCGCCGTGCGCGTCAGCGGGCCGAGGTTCTCGAAGATCGAGCGGGTGATCTCGATGGCGTGCTGATCGTGTGCACGTCACCGCCGCCGAGCTCCTCTGCGGTGACCTCTTCACCGGTGGCGGCCTTCACCAGCGGCGGCCCGCCGAGGAAGATGGTGCCGACGCCGCGCACGATGACGTTCTCGTCGCACATCGCCGGCACGTAGGCGCCGCCCGCCGTGCACGAGCCCATGACTACGGCGATCTGCGCAATCCCCGCCGCCGAAAGCCGCGCCTGGTTGTAAAAGATCCGCCCGAAGTGATCGCGATCCGGGAAGATCTCCGCTTGCAGGGGTAGGAAGGCGCCGCCGGAATCCACGAGGTAGACGCACGGCAACCGGTTCTCGAGGGCGATCTCCTGGGCGCGCAGGTGCTTCTTCACCGTCGTCGGGTAGTAGGTGCCACCTTTCACCGTGGCGTCGTTCGCGACGACGATCGTCTCGCGGCCGTGAATCACGCCGATGCCGGTGACGACCCCTGCGGCCGGAGCTTCATTGTTGTACATGCCGTTGGCGGCGAGCGGCGACAGCTCCAGGAACGGGGTGTCGGGATCGATGAGCGCGTCGATCCGTTCGCGGGCGAGCAGCTTGCCGCGTTCATGGTGGCGGCGCCGTTGATCTTCCGGACCACCGGCCTGCGTTTCCTTCAGCCGCGCCCGCAGCTCCACTGCCAGCGATTCGTGGTAACCGCGGTTCTCCTGAAACTCCGGGTGGGCGGTGCGGATCTTCGTCTCGATGCGGCGCATTGGTGGACTGATACCAAATCTTGGACGGGCAGGGCTAGCGCAACGTCATCGATCTTGCGAAGAAGGCCGTGAGGGAGAGAGATGAAGCGCGTCTGTGTGTTCTGCGGATCGAGTCCGGGCGGCAATGCGAAGTACGTCGAGGGAGCGCGGCACCTCGGCGCAGTACTCGCGCAGCGGGGCCTCACGCTCGTGTACGGCGGCGGCAACGTGGGCCTGATGGGGCGGCTCGCCGACGCGGTGCTGGCGCACAACGGGCAGGTGATCGGTGTGATCCCTCAGGCCTTGATGGATCTCGAAGTCGGCCATTCGGGCCTGCCCGACCTGCGTATCGTCGGCTCGATGCACGAACGCAAGGCGCTGATGGCCGACCTCGCCGATGCATTCATTGCGTTGCCCGGCGGGCTGGGAACGCTGGAAGAGTTCTGCGAGATCCTCACCTGGGCGCAGCTCGGCATGCATCAGAAACCGTGCGGCTTGCTCAACGCGCAGGGCTACTTCGAACATCTGCTGACGTTTCTCGATCATGCCGTCAGCGAGCGTTTCGTCCGGCCGGAGCATCGAGCCATGATTCTCGTAGAGGAAGATGCCGCGAAGCTGATCGAACGCTTTGAGCAGTACCGGCCGCCCCGGTTGGAAAAGTGGATCGACCGGCAAGAGGTGTAGAGCAGCGAAGGGTGTGGATCAGCGGTCCAAGATCGCTCCCCGCTCACGCAGCCGCGATTGCAGCGCGGTGACGTCGATGGCCTTCGGGCTCATGCCCGCCTGCACCGCCAAGGCCGCCGCTGTGCCGGCCGCTTCTCCCGTCGCCATGCACGGCGGGATCTCCTTGGTCGCGTGATGCGTGCGATGGTCGACGGAGATGCACCGGCCGGCGACGAGCAGGTTGGAGAGCTCGTTGGAAAGCAACGAGCGGTACGGGATCCAGTAGAGCGCGCCGTACTTCGTCCAATGACCCGTGAGCGCGATGGCATCGCCGATCGGCCGATCCATATCGTCGCGCTGCAGCACGTACGCACCGAGCATGCGCCGGCTTTCCGTGATGCCGAGGTCGCGGGCGATCTCGCAGAGGTGCGCGTCCTTGAACTGCGGATGCGTGCGGCGCAGGTCGTCGACGGCTTCCATCACCTTCTTGCGGCACTCGATCTCAGCGAGCGTGAGATCGGCCGGATCGGTTGCATCGATCTTGCGGATGATGCGGTCGGTAGCGCCCCACGGGAAGAGGACCTGCCCCTTACCGATGGTGCGCAGACATCCGGCCCCCGCGTCGAACGCCGCATCGACATCACTGACGCCGCCCATGCGGAACCACAACCACGGCAACACCTTCTCCGACTCGAACGGCACGCCGACGGACGCGAAGACGTCGCCGTCGCCCGTCGCGTCGACTACCACGTCGGCGAGGATGGCAAGGCGGCCCGATTTGCTCTGGAAGACGACACCGCGTAGGCGGTCGCCGTCGCGGATGCCTTCGCAGGCCCAACAGTGCAACAGGAGACGAACACCGCTTTCCTCGCACATCGTGTTCAGCGCGAAGCGAAACTCCTCCGGATCGTATGCCACCGAGTAGCGCACGCAGTGCGGGCCCGAGCCCCAGACCAGACCCCAGCGCATGTAGTGAGCGACCAGCCTCTCGTCCGGAGCGCCCCATTCGGACTGCGGCGGGAAGTAGGCGGCGCCGCGTTTCGCGATGCGATCGGTGACTTCCTGGCAGAGTCCGCCGACGACCTGGTGGCCGCGCCCGTCGTCGAGCGTGAGCAGCAAAATGATCAGCCCGCCGGTCGCCAGCCCGCCCAGCGCCCCGGCACGTTCGACGAGCATCGTATCCGCACCGTTCCGAGCCGCTGCAACCGCGGCTGCCACGCCGGCCGATCCACCGCCGACAACCAACACCTGTGTGGTCGTGTAGACCGGTGTGTGGCGAGGCGGTTCGTCAATGAACTGCACGGCCGATCATCTACCGGGAAAGGCGGCACGCTGTCCACCGTTGCCGCGACGGAAGGCATCAGAAGGCCTGGCGAGTGAACTCGCGGCTACGAGAGGCGCGAAGGCCGCCTGCAGGACTGTCGATTTTCTCCGAGGCAGCCCCTCGATACGGCCCCTGAAAAATGGGGTCTTCTCCAAAGTGAGTGGGTGGTTTTGAAGCATTGAGATCACGGAAATGG
>CAZCGA010000329.1:0-3176 GCA_964498075.1 uncultured Binatia bacterium (SeqCode)
CCGCCGCCCTCGATGAGCAACGACTGCACGTCGCTCGCGCCGAGCAACTCGAGCAGGCCCGGCAGGCTGACGCGCCCAGACTCGCCGGGGAGCACCTCGACGCGCGCGCCGGCGGCGGCGATCTGCTGCCGCCACTCCGGCGACGACGCCTCGGTCGTGGCGATCAGCGTCCTCGCGCTCCTAAGAGAGGTGCCCTCTCTACTCCCCTTCCCTCGCAGGGAAGGGGATGGGGGATGGGTGCACTGCAGCACTTTCGCGGCCTTCGGCGTGCGGCCGCGCGAGTCGATGACGACGCGCAGCGGCTGGTGGTCCGACATCTGTTCGCCAGGGCGCGCGGTAAGCTGGGGGTCATCGATCAGCACGGTGTTCACGCCGACAGCGATGGCGTCGATGCGCGCGCGCAGCTCGTGCGACCAGGCGAGCGTCTGCGGGCCGCTCACCCAGCGCGAATCGCCGCTGGTGGCGGCGATCTTGCCGTCCAGGCTGGCGGCGAACTTCGCGATGACGAACGGCCGGCCCGTCGTGCGGTGCTTGATATACGCCTCGTTGATGCGGCGCGCCTCGGCCTCGCCCTCGCCGACGACGACCCGGACGCCGGCCGCCTCGAGCTGCTGCTTGCCCTTGCCGTCCACGCGCGGGTTGGGGTCGATGTGCGCGCAGCGCACTTCGGCGACGCCCGCGGCGATGATCGCGTCAGTGCAGGGAGACGTGTTGCCCTGATAGCAATGCGGCTCCAGCGTGACGTAGAGCGTCGCGCCGCGGGCCGCTTCGCCGGCGGTTCGGAGGGCGACGACCTCGGCGTGGGGTGAGCCTTGCCCCTCGTAACGCCCTTCGCCCACGATGCGGCCGTCCTTGACGACGACCGCGCCCACGGTCGGGTTCGGGCTGGTGCGGCCGGCAAACGCGCGGGCGAGCTCGAGCGCGCACACCATGAATCCTTCCCCGGAAAGACTCACGTCACTTCCTCTTCTTTGAACAACTCGCTCTGGCGGCCTTTGTGGAGCTGCTCTTCGCCCAGCTCTTCCTCCAGCTCCTCCCAGATGCCGCTGGCGAGCGGGCCGGTCTGGCCCTGGTACTTGCTGGGCGTGCTGCCGTACGGTCGCTCGGCGGGCGAGGAGAGGCGCTCGAAGGTGAACATGCAGATGCGCATGCGGGGGTAGAGCGCGACGGGCATCACGCCCAGGTTGCCCAGCTCCATGGTCGCGGTGCCGTCCCAGCCGGGGTGGAAGATGCTGGCCGTGCTGTGCACGATGATCCCCAGCCTGCCTAGGCTGCTGCGCCCCTCGAGGCGGCCGAGGATGTCGTCGGCGAGGGTCAGGCGCTCCAGCGTGGTGGCGAGGACCAGCTCGTGCGGGTGGATGATGAACGGCTCGCCGGTCTTGACCAGGATCTGCCTCGTAGTGCCCTTGGTGGTGTCGACCCGGCGCGGGTCGATGTAGGCCTGCTTGTTGCGCTCGAAGACCAGGAACGTGTAGCCCAGGCGGAAGTCGATGCCGTCCGGCCCGATGCGCTTCTCCAGCCCATCGACCGGGTCGATCTTGATCTGGCCCTCCTTGAGGGCAAGCCGGATGTCACGGTCGGAGAGGGTCACGGACGCTCCTTTGGGGATTCAGGATAGCGGGAGGGGGAACGAGGGGACAAGCGGGGTGCGCCCAGCACACTCCGGTGACCAGTTGACAAGAATCTGGGCCTTTGATATTCTCATTGGCATCAGAACTGAGAAGATCATCAGCTGCTATATTGCTACTTCTGAAATGAATGGTAATATCTTTCGGCCAAATTACTCGGAAACACCTGCCATGCAATCGAACCTGGCGGACGTGGACCGATTCGCTTGGCTCGCAGACCGTGAATTGCTTATACCGAAGCATGAGGCTTGGTTTCGACGTGACGTCGCCGTCCGAAGGGCGGTCGCTACGACACAGATCGAGGGCGCGACGCTGAGTGAAGAAGAAGTGAAGCAACTCGTAAAGAAGGGAGCCCCGGCCAGGCCCAAGCAAGACGAGCTCGCCAACCTTAATGCTCTTGCGGCGTATCAGTTCGTCGACTACCTCAGTGACCAGCCCGACATCGCCGTCGATGAGCTCGTCATTCGCGAGCTCAACCGGTACTTCTTGGCCGGCATAGATGAGGTTCTCACACCCGGCGTGTACCGCAAGGGACAGAACCGCGTCGGCAGCTACGCGCCGCCCGACCAAGGGGACGTGCCGGATCTCATGCGCGAGTTCGTCAGTTGGCTGCGAGCCGAAGATGGCCTTAACCCCATCTTGAAGGCCGGCATCGCGCACATCCAGCTCATCGCCGTCCACCCGTTTTGGGACGGCAATGGGAGAGTAGCACGCGCCCTTGCGACGCTTATACTCCAGAGAACTCGTTTCCATTTCAAGAAATTGTTATCGCTGGAAGGGTTCATGTCCAGCGTTCGGAACAGCCACTATTTCCCAGTCATCGAGTCGACACTCGGCACGCACTACGTACCTGGCTACGACACTACGCCCTGGCTCGAGTTTTTCACACTCGCGCTTCACGTAGAGGCGAAAAAGCTAACGGATGACCTTACCGACTGGCGACGCATCATGATCGATGTTGAGGATGTCCTAGAAGCCATGGGCATGAAGCGCCGCCAAGCTGATGCCCTCATGTACGTTCATAGGACAGGCAGGATTACGCGGCCAGAGTACATAGAGATCACCGGGACCTCTCCGGGGACCGCGTCCCGCGACTTGGCGCAACTTGTCCAACGCAGGCTCCTTGTCGCCGAGGGGGAAACCAAGGCAAGGGTGTACACGAAGAACGAGGACCTTCTGGCGCGTCTAAAACAGTTGATAGAGCAACGCCCTTGGGAGAAAAGCCAGGAGTCGCCCGAAAGCCAACAATAGCACGGTGGTCCCCAATCCCATTCAAACTCGAGCTGCATCTTTCCTCGGAGGTTAGTCATGCCACACAAGGTCACCGTCGAGAGGAACACGCTGCGCTTCGCGGCGGCGCACTTCGCTACGTTCGAGGGCCAGTGCGAGCCTCTGCACGGCCATAACTACGACGTCATGATCGAGGTGGAAGGCGAGCTGACGGAGGATAGCTGGGTGGTCGATTTCGGCGCGCTCAAGGAGATCGCGCGGGCGATCTGCAAGGAGCTGGACCACAAGTTCCTCCTCCAGCGCGAGAGCAAGGCGCTG
>CAZCGA010000330.1:0-3117 GCA_964498075.1 uncultured Binatia bacterium (SeqCode)
GCGTAGAAGTACTCCACGCGTCGAACCGATACCGCCATGGGTGGCCTCCCCGAACCGAGAGGTGGAGTGGGGACCGGCGCGGGCAGCGTAGGACGAAACCACGCGAAGCGCCAGCGGTTCATCGCGGCCCGACTTCACGGGCCAGCCGGAGACTTCATCCCGCCGGGCCGGCATCGCCGCGGCGGGCCTCCCTAAATGCCTTTGCCTGATTCGGCCACACCGGAGTCAGGCCGCATGGGCTACGACTTCGGCGAGATCGAACCGGGCGGCGAGGTACTGATGCACCGCCTTCAGCAGCTCGGCCATGGTCCGGCACAGATGGTTGCGAGTCACGTTGGCGTGCAGATCGAGCCACAGTCGCTCGATGCGGTTCTCGTTCGGACAGTAGGGCGGCAGGAAGTGCAGTCGCAGGCGCACGCCCTGCTCGCGCAGCCATGCCTGGACCACGCGACTCTTGTGGTTGATGTAGTTGTCGAGGATCAGATGGATCACGCGCAGTCCGTCGCAGGCGTCCAGCACCGCTCGCAGCAGATTCAAGAACAGCCAGCTCGCCTTGCATCTCCCTCGACGTAGATCAGCCGTTGGTGGATCGGATCATAGGCGCCGGCCAGATAACGCTTCTCGTTGTTCCCGGGGGTGACGACCAGACGCTGCACCCCGGGCAGCATCCAGTCCGGACCGATCTTCGGGTTGAGGTGGATATCGACCTCGTCAGCGTAGAACAGCGCTTCGTGGCGCGACAGGTTCTGGGCCAGCCGGCGCAGTGCCGCGATGCGCCGCGTGCGCCGCACGGCCTTCCACGGACACGCCACCACCGGACGAGGCCGACCCCAGCGCACCCGCATCTGGTGCAGCACCTTGCACAGATGTCCGAGCGACAGCGCCACGATCAGTACGCGCTCGATCACGGTCGCGATCACTTCCAGCGTCCAGGTCGGGCGGGTGAAGTCGTAGGCCGGCGGTCGCTGTTCCAGGATGGTGATGATCCCGGCGCAAACATCGGCGTCCAGCTTGCGGTTCCCGTTGTCGCCCCGACCGTCGATCAAACCGGCCTCCCCGTGGCGACGGAAACGCGCTACGATGCGCGCCGCCGTCGAGGAGGCGCAGCCAAGGGCACCTGCCGCCATCGTGCAGCTCATGCCCGCGGCCACCTTGAGCACCACTCGACAGCGGATGCGAAGATCAGCATCCCGCGTCGTGCGATCGAGCCGCACCAGCCGACGTCGTGTCGGCCGGGCCAGCCACAGTTGAGCAGCCATCGTGAGACCTCCTTGTCTCTGGGTGGAACTACCTCACACCTCCAGAGATACAAGGCAGGTCTCACGACTTTCAACCCCGGTTCCGAGACTCCCGTGGCCGAATCAGGCAAAGGCATTTATTGATTCCGACGTAATGAATGTCCTATGCTCCGGGCGGGAGGGAACCTATGCGACCGCCTGGTACATCGGCCCAGCTGGAATCGCGTCGTCTGAGAGCATGGAAGCTGCTGCGTGAGGGAGTCGCCCCCGTCGACGTCGCCCGCCGGGTGGGCGTGGATCGGCGCTCGGTGCGTCGGTGGCGCGCCCAGGCCGAGCGTGGAGGGCACCGAGCACTCGCGGCGCGTCCCACCCTGGGACGCCCGCCGCGGCTGGATGCGCGACGACGCGAGAAGCTCGTCGCCTGCCTGCTCGCCGGTGCCGAGTCGTGCGGGTTCGCCACCCCGTTGTGGACGTGCCCACGCGTGGCCGAGTTGATCCGCCGCCGGTTCAAGGTGCGCTACCACGTGGATCATGTCGGCCGCCTGCTGCGCGGGCTCGGGTTCACCCCGCAGAAGCCCGAGCGCCGGGCGCGCGAGCGCGACGAAGCGGCGATCCAGCGCTGGGTGCGGGAGGAGTGGCCGCGAGTAAAAAAAACGCCGCGCGGCTGAAGGCCACGCTGGTCTTTCTGGACGAGAGCGGCCTGCTGATGGCACCGCTGGTCCGGCGCACCTGGGCACCCCGCGGTCAGACCCCGATCCTGCTGCAGCGCACCCGATCGCGCGACAAGGTGTCGGCGACCGCGGTCCTCACCGTCTCTCCCCGGCGTCGGCGCGTGGGTCTCTACGCCGCGCTGCTGGTCAACGCCAACGTGAACGCCGAGCGCCTGGTCGAGTTCCTGCGTGCGCTGGCGCGTCATCTGCGCGGTCCGCTGATCCTGGTGTGGGATCGTCTCAACGTCCATCGCGCCCGCTCCGTTCAGGACTTCCTCCGCCGCCACCCGCGCCTGCACACCCACTTCCTGCCCCCGTATGCGCCGGAGCTCAACCCGGTCGAAGGCGTGTGGGGCTACCTCAAACGCAACCCCCTCGCGAACCACGCCGCAGACGATGCCGACGAACTCGCGCGAACTGCGCTCGGGCACACCCGTCACGTCGCGCGTCGGCCGGCATTGCTGCGGAGCTTCATCCACGCCAGCGGCCTCCCTCTACGTCTCGACTAGGACATTCGTTACGCAGGAGTCAATAGTACGCCGCCGGGGTCACCTTGGAGCTCGCCCGCTTCCTCGAGGAGATCGCGCTACACGCCCCAAAGGAACTCGGCTCTTGACCCAGAATGGCCCAGCAGTAGACTCCCGAGAACGTGACGATTGGCCCGACGATCACCGAGTCGGCACGCAGCATCGGGGGCCACTCGCGACTTTGAGGAATCCTCATGCGTACCGCCATGATGAGTTCGGGGCGACGATGCAGTGTTGTCGGCTTGCTATTGGTGGCGGTGGCGGTCGTCCCCACCGGTGTTCATGCCGAGCGACCCGACATCGTGTGGATGGCGGGTGGTCACGGTGGCCCCGTCACGTCATTGGCAATTTCTGCGGATGGTGGGACCCTCCTATCGAGCAGCGGCGACGCGACTGCGAAACTCTGGCGGCTTAACGATAATTCGCTGCGATTCACGCTCCAGGGGCACACCCGCGGCGTCACGTCGGTCGCACTCTCTCCCGATGGGACGACGGCAGCGACGGGAAGCGCCGACCAGAGGATTAGGCTTTGGAAGGTGAGCGACGGAACGCTCATTCGCACCCTTGACGTGCCTAACGTGGTCAGCTCGGGTGCTGACCCCCAAAAGTTGGACATGATGTCGTTGTGGCGTTGACCACCGG
>CAZCGA010000331.1:0-3085 GCA_964498075.1 uncultured Binatia bacterium (SeqCode)
ACCACTCCGAATACGCGGGCGTGGTCAATCTGGCGAACGAGCCGGGCTCCGCGGTCAGCAAGCTCTCCGCCGCGCAGCCGCTCATCCTGAAGGCCAGAACAAAGGAAGAGATGGAACGGGTCGCCCTGTATGCCATCAACACCCTGGCCAGCGGACCGCCGGTCCCGGCGCTCATGGCCCCCGAGATTGCCGGGACGGTTTGGAAGCGAAACGTCGAGCTCGCCGAGCAGGCGAACCAGCCAGGGAAGTTCACGGCCTTCTGCTCCTATGAGTGGACCTCGATGCCGAACAACATGAACCTGCACCGCAACATCTTTTTCAAGGACTGCGCCAAGGTGCCGCCAATGCCGTTCAGCGCCCTGGACTCGAAGCATCCCGGGGACCTCTGGGACTGGATGGACGGCCAGCGGAAGGCCGGGAACGATCTGCTGGCCATTTCGCACAACGCCAATCTCTCCGACGGGCGCATGTTCCCGACCGAGGTCGACAGCAAGGGTCGTCCAATCGACGCCGCATATGCCGCGTCGCGCACCCGCAACGAGCCGCTGATCGAGATCAAGCAGCTGAAGGGCACCTCGGAGACGCACCCCTTGCTCTCGCCCAACGATGAGTTCGCCAACTTCGAGATCATGTCGGTTCTGCTGGGCAATCCGCCGGGCCGCATTCCGCACATCGTCGGCAGCTACGCCCGGCAAGCCCTGAAGGACGGCGTTGCCCTGGAGGACAGCAAGGGCTTCAACCCGTACAAGTTCGGCTTCGGCGCTGCTTCTGACTCACACAACACCGCCGTCCCCTACCGCCAGGACAACTTCTTCGGCGGTCACAGTTTCACTGACGGGACGATCGAGGCGCGCATGTCCGGCACCCTGGTCGGTGGGATGTTCGACGCGCGCACGGAAGGCACGAGCGGGCTGACGGGGGTGTGGGCCGAGGAGAACACGCGCGCCGCGCTCTTCGAGGCCATGAGCCGCAAGGAGACCTTCGCCGTGACCGGCCCGCACATCAAGGTGCGTGTGTTCGGCGGATGGGAGTACACCCCCGATATGCTGGCCGACAAAGACTGGGTCAAGACCGGTTACGCGAAGGGCGTCCCGATGGGCGGTGATTTGCCGCCGGCCAAGGGCAAGGCGCCGACGTTCATGGTCTGGGCCGTGAAGGATCCTACCTCCGGCAATCTCGATCGCATCCAGATCGTGAAGGGCTGGAGCAAGAGCGGGCAGAGCTTCGAGAAGATCTTCGACGTCGCCTGGGCGGGCGACCGCAAGCCCGATAAATGGACTGGCGTCGTGCCGCCGATCGGCAGCACGGTGGACGTCGAGAAGGCGACCTACACGAACACGATCGGATCGGTCGAGCTGAAGACCGTGTGGACCGATCCCGAGTTCGATCCGAGCCTGCACGCCTTCTACTACGCCCGTGTGCTCGAGATCCCGACACCGCGCTGGACCACGATCCAGGCAGCGAAGCTCGGCGTCGCGCCTCCCGACGTCGTGGCGGCGACGCTCCAGGAGCGGGCGTGGAGCTCGCCGATCTGGTACACGCCGAACGCCGAAGCCCGCAAGGCCGCGAAGCCCGGTACCACCCTGGCCGATCTCAAGAAGCAAGGCGCGGTGGCGCTCAACGACGATCAGCTGAAAACGCTCATCGTCGAGAAGTCGGTCTGGCTACAGAACACGGTGACCAGCGAAAAGTACATGATCATCTATGGCGCGCTGGGCAAGGGCTCAGAGGTAAAGCCACTCACACCCGCCGAGCCCGGGTACGTCACCCAGCGCCTCCCAGCCAACCAGGGCCAGTTCCAGGTACGGTACGTGGGAAGGAACGTGGCGATGCAGAGCTTGACCGGCGACGCGGCCGACGCCAGCTATCTCGGCACGTCCCGGACATACAACATCCACAACGGGAAGATCGTCACCGAGCTCGAAGGCACGCCGATCGAGGTCTCCGTCTACAAGCTGGGCGACAGGTACCTCGGTGCACGCAGCAACGAGTTCGGCTACGCCAACTACGAGATCATCCGGGCAGTGGCGGCGCTGAACCCGCTTGAGCCGGGCAGCGCCTCGCGCTGAGCCGCGATGATTGGGCGATTGCTGCGAGAGCCGTTGCTGCAGTTCCTGTTGTTCGGGCTGCTGTTGTTCGCCGGCTATCACCTGCTGAACCGGAATCCCGATCCGCGCGAGCAGCCTGAGCGCATCGAGCTCACCGCCGACGATCTGCGGCAGATCCGCATCGCGTGGCTCGCGCAGGGACGCTCCGAGCTCACCTCCGAGGAGATGCAGAGTCTCGTCGACGCCAAGGTGCGCGAGGAGATCCTCTACCGCGAGGCGCTGGCGCTCGGCCTCGACAAGGGCGACACGATCGTCAAGCGCCGGATGGCGCAGAAGATGGAGTTCGTCTTCGAGGACGTGGCGGCGCTGCGCGAGCCCACGGCCGACGACCTCACGGTGTGGTTCGAGAAGAACTCGGAGCGCTTCAGGCTGCCCGCACGCGCCACGTTCCGTCATCTCTACTTCTCCCCCGATCGGCGGGGGCCGCGCACGCGAGCGGATGCGGCGCAGGGGCTGGAGAAGGTGGCCGGTAAACCTGCAGACTCGCCGGAAACAATGGCGCTCGCCGATCGCTTCATGTTCCAGGACTACTACGCCGATCGCTCGTTCGACGACGTGGCCAAAACGTTCGGTCCACCCTTCGCGCGGGCGCTCTTCCAAATCACGCCCGGCTCCTGGGCGGGCCCGATCGAGTCCGGCTACGGCTGGCACCTCGTGTGGGTCGATGCGCTGACGCCCGCGCGTGTGCCGCCCTTCGACGAGGTGGAGCCGGACGTCAAGACGGGATGGATCGAGGACCAGCGCGCCCAGATCCGCCAGCGGGCGTTCGAAGCGATGCGAGCGCGCTACCAGGTCGTCATGCCCAAGGACTTCAATGCGCAAGATGTTGCACCTGCACCTTTGGTCCAGGCGCCCGCGTTGGCGGCCGTCGCCCCGGAATAACACGAGAGAAACGCGAAATTCGAAGCACGAAAACCGAAACAAATCTTAATGCCGGAGGAGCGAGAAATGTCGAAACCGAGAGGCGGTTTGGAGTA
>CAZCGA010000332.1:0-3048 GCA_964498075.1 uncultured Binatia bacterium (SeqCode)
GGCTCAGGGACCCGCTGGCACGGCGCTGGGGGTGGCGGACTCGCCGGCCCGGGGGTTGATCAACCGCTCCCGCAGGGTCGTCACCTGCGCGTCGGTCCAGGCGGTGCCCGGCGCGCGCCGGCGCAGTTGCTGGAACAGGATGTACGCGTTAGGGTCAGCAGGACCCGGACCTGGTTGGCCAGGAACCCCAAGCAGCTGGTGCGATCCAGCCCCAGCCGCAAGCCAGTTCCTTGAGCCGGTTCTCCATGTTCCCGCGTTGGCAGTAGAGCTCGTAGACTGCCGGCGGCGCATCCGCGAGGTTGGTCACCACGAAGCGGGGATTGTTGTTGGGCGCCCCCGCGGAATGCCGGACCACCTCGGCCTTCATGATGATGCGCCGCTTGCGGGACCACGTCTTGGCAGCGTACCGCGTCTCCCCATACAGATGCGCGGTCTCGCCGGTCGCCTTGGAGCGCATGCGCGCCTGGCTCACCAGGCGCTGGATGCGTTTCTCCAGGCGCCGGTTGCTCGCCATCCCGACGACGTACTCGACGCCCGCGGCTTCCAGGAACTCGAAGAGCGGGTTGCCCGCAAAGCGGCCATCCAGCCGCACTCGCAGGATCGCGGGGGCAAACGCGGCGCACAGCTTCTCGAACACCCGCCGCAACAGCCCACACGCCCCCACCTTGGCGGGCGCGTTGCCCGGCCGCAGCACCGCCGCGACGGCATATTGCTCTGGGTCGTCGTTGGAGGTCGCGGTAGCGACAATGGGCAGATAGCACCACGTGTCGTAGTGGCCGTTGAAGAAGGTGAACTCCTGCTGGCCGTGGGTGGGATCGTCGGTCGGATCGACGTCGATGGTGATCCGCGTCGCGTGGCCCTTGAGCTGCCGCCGATGCTGCTCGGTCACCGTGTCGGCCACCACGTGGCCCATGGCGATCAACTCCCGCGCCCCCACCGCATTCTCGAACCGCGAGAGCGTGGGCTGCGAGGCCAAGGTGGGACGGGCGATCGGATCGCGGTGCACCAGCAGCTTGTGGATCGCGTCGTCGGCCAGCCGCGCGGCGTCGTTGCAGTCGACGTAGCCACAGGCGATTCCACACACGCGGTGCCGGATCACCTCGACGCCCTGATGCCGGACCTTGCCCGACTGGCGGCTGTCCTCCAGGCACGCGGCCAAGCGCTTGTCAGTCCAGCTGGGTGTCGACGGCCTTGACCAAGACCGCGCCGCCGTCGGAGCTGGCGTGCTCCGGATCGAAGGCGGCCACGACCGGCTTCCTTTTCCGCTCGAATCTGAACGTGACTTGCGGTATACAGTCCGTAGCCATCGAGCCTCCTCGTGTGAGTGCCTCGAAGCGTCCCAACACCGCTTCTATCGTACGCGCGAGAGACCCGGTGGCTCTTCTCTTTCACCTTTCTCGAATAGTCCAGGTTAGGCAACGGCATCCGGCGGAGGGGCGCATGTGAGTCCTTCGAAAGAGTCGGGCAAAATGCCCGTCCAGACGAGGTTGCGGCGAACCTCCGGCCTGGATTCTGCGCTGTTGGTAGCGGCGATAGCGGTCGCGGGCTGCGAGAACCTTGACCGGCTCGTGCCGAGCGCGTGCCCGCACGGCCTCTCTGCCGGCGCGGTTGCAGACAGTTCGGGGATCCAGTGGGGTAATGAGAAGCCAACAGTTGAGGCATCTATCACCTCGGTCGCCGTCGAGTGCTTCCGCGTCCGCAATCCGGCCATTGAGACAGACAAGTTCAAGCGAAGCGCACACAGCGACTACTCGATTGCTGGCACGGCCCGTGTCAAGTACGAGATTCACGACCTCAGCCTCTTCGAAACCTCAACACGTTTCGGAAATCTCGAGGCGAGAGCGGTGTTCGAGGCTACTTCAGCCAGCGGTGTCGTCTTGGGTTCAGCGAGCGGTACGTTCCGATTCGTAAGAGGTGGCTCCAGTGGAACTGTTTCAGCGACAATTGCAGGCCTCGGTGCCGACGAAATCACGCGCGTGAGTAGGATTGTCGTCCGCTGGGAGTACGGACGGTAGTGCTCCGGATGTCTAACTGTGTGCTGTCGGCGACGCGCCTCGCGTGCCGCTGACCGCGAGCGTCATGTTGTCATGGGGCTCTTGAGGTGAGAAGCAGACACAGAACTCAGGTCCTTCTCCGCCGAGCCGTCAGGGTTGCGCGAAAGCTCGAGACGCTGGCGAGCGAAACGGATCTCCGACGGCGGCCGCTGCTCATCGCAGGTTACGGCTTTTTAGTGCGTAACCGCCGCCTCGCCGCTGCGATTTCGCAGCTCGAACGCCCTTCGGCGTACGAGGCCGGAGTCCTTGTGCGAACCATGCTGGAGATCAAGATCAACTACGCTTGGATTCGCCTCACAAACACGTATTCTCGAGCCCGCAGATGTTGCCGCCACTGGCCTTTGGATCGGCTGCGCCTGCTTGAGAAGGCTGCATCGATCTTCCGGCCGAACGATTACGAAGACCGCAAGAGGCTGCTTGAGCAGGCGCGGCGAAGGGTGCGCGGTCTGTTTCGGTTTCGAGATCGGAAGGGAAGGATGCGCTGGGCCAACTCGTGGGCACAGGTCGACACTGTTGAGGCAAGACTAGCAGAGGTGCAGAAGAACCAGAACGCCGGCGAAGCGGACCTTTTTCAGTACGCTCTGTACATCGCCCTCAGTTCCGCGGTGCACGGAAGCCCCGAGTCCGTGGAACGGGTTCTCAGGATACACAAGCAACGGCTCCGCCCGGCGAGGCAGCCCGAGGGTGACCCTGAGCGACACGCTCGCGGTGCGCTGGTCCTACTGATGTGGACGGTCGATATGTTCGCGACCGACTCCAAGTTGAAACGAGCACTACGGCCAGAGATCCACGGCTTGGCTTCTGCCGTGAAAGCGGAAGGGGAAGGGCCTCGCCACCCTGCACCTCCACGACGGGACGGTCCGTCACGCAGAGGTTCATAGGTACGAGGCGCACGGTATCGGGCGGCGGGAAGTGAAGATCAAGTTCCCCGTGCTGGACTGACGAATGCGGAGAACGAGAAGATCGCGAGTCCGTTTCGCTGTGTGCATTAGGA
>CAZCGA010000333.1:0-3014 GCA_964498075.1 uncultured Binatia bacterium (SeqCode)
CGAGGTGTTTGGGTGTGTAGGAGCGGGGGTCGGGTGTGGGGTGTTGCGTGTCGGCGGTTTGGCTCGACACCCGAGACCCGAGACCCGACACCCCCAGAGACGCGCCGCACTCGTCGCAGAACTTCTGCCCGGGCGGATTGGTGCTGCCGCAGGCTGAACAGGTGGACTTCTCCCGCAGCGCCGCCGCACAGGCGCCACAGAACTTCGCGCCGGGGCGATTCTCGTGGCCGCAGGCGGAGCAGTTCATCGGTCGAGCTCCCGGGCCAGACGTTCAACGTGGCGCGTCGCACCCATCGCGGCGAACAGACGCGCCGCTTCCCCGAGCTCGCGGACGCGGCCGGGCTCGTCTCCCGCCAGCCGCGCGAGCTCGGCGCGCAGCTCGTGCACCGCCGGTTGCCGGCTGTGTGCGCCGCTCGACTGCACGAATCGCTCGCCGGCGCCGATGGCCAACTCGATCTCGCCGCGCGCCGCCACGCCCTCGGAGTGCAAGAGAGCACGGGCCCGGACGAGGTGCGCGTCCGCCGTGTAGACGCCGCGATCTGGGGCCAACTCGATCGCATCTTCCGCCAGCGCCAGCGCTGCCTGCGCGTCGCCGCGCCCCAGGTGGGCGCGGGCGAGCGCGGTCAGAAAGATCGGTTCCAGGTTGAGTTGGATTCGACGGTCGCGGATGACGGCGAGGCCGTATTCCAGAACGCGCGCTGCGTCGTTCCACTCCTCATTGAGGAGGTGGGCCAGCCCGAGATTCAACTGGCCGAACTCCTCCCAGCTCCCCAACTCGGCGGCAATCTCGACGGACTGGCGCCCACGCGACATCGCCGCGGCTGGTTCGCCGAGCAGGTCGGCGATGCTGACGAATGTCCAATGCGTCAGCACCAGCAGGGCGGATTCGCCCTTGCGCCCCCAAGCAGTGGCTCGCTCGAGGGCTCGCGCCGCCTCGTCCAGTCGACCCATCAGGCCAAGCGTCCTTCCCCGCCACGCGTGGAGACAGCCCGCAATTGGCAGCCCGATGACGGGCGTACCAAGCTGTGGGTCGCGCTCCGCGAACGCGAGCGCCCCGTCGATGAGTGGCAGCGCACGCGCACACTCCCCTCCGGCAGCTCCACACGTCGTCGCGACCGAGTACTTCCAGGCCGCCTCCAGGTTCGCATCCTTCGCTTCGGCCAACGGACCACGCGCTTGTTCAAAGGCCGCCTCTGCCTCGGCGATGCGGCCGTCGATCGCGCGCGCGAAACCGTAAAGGATGAAGACGAGCGCCGTCGAGGCGGGTGCCTGGCTGCGCGCTGCGAGGTCCTTGGCTTCGGCAAACAGCTCGCCGATCTCCTCGTCCGCTCCGCCCATCCGCCCGGAGGACAGCATGATCTGGCCGCAGGCCTCGACCCTGAGGTCGAGCGATTCTTGCGATTCAGCGACACTGCCGAGCAGCTCGCGGATCCGACGCCAATGGCGTCGCGCTTCGACCGCATCCTTGCCGGCCGCCCACAGCGCCGCCCGGCGGTGGGCGCGCGCCGCCGCCAGGGGTTCGCCCGCGTTCTCCCAGTGGTGCGCCAGCAAGGCCGCGTGCTCGTCGAGCTTGTCCGCCTTGAGCGCCTCGATCGCACCGGCCACCGCGGCGTGGACCTGCCGCCGGGTCTCCGCCAACTGCGATCCGTACGCCACCTCCTGCGTCAGCGGATGCTTGAACGTGTACTCCGTCTCGGGATAGAGCGCCTCCTCGTAGAGAAACTCGCCGGCGAGCAGGGCGCGCACGGCGTCGGCGAGTTCTGCCTCCGACAGCGGCGCGACGACGCGCCGCAGCACCGACTCCGAGAAGGTCTTGCCGATCACGGCGGCGTGCTGCAGCACCTGTTTGTCGCGCTGCGCCAGGCGATCGATGCGGGCGGCGAGCACCGCTTGCACCGTGGGGGCGATCGCCACCTCCTCGATGGGCCGCGCCAGCCGATAGGCGCCGCGCGTTCCGTGCAGTGCGCCCGCGTCGGCGAGCGACTGCACCAGCTCCTCGACGAAGAACGGATTCCCACCCGAGCGCGTCTGTAGCCGACGGCGGACTTCCCCAACCGATGGATCGGGTCCGAGGAGATGGTCCAGCAGCTCGTCGATCGCCTCCGGACCCAGCGGCAGCAGCGGCAACTGCTGGTAGTACGACTTCTGCATCCAGCGCGCGTGGTACTCGGGCCGGAAGTTGACCAGCAGCAGCGTGCGTGTCCCGGGAATCGACTCCACCAGGTTCTCGAGATACGCGTCGCTGGCGGCGTCCATCCAATGCAGATCCTCCCACAGCAGCACGGCGGGTTGGTGCGTGCTGCGCGCGTGCACGAGCCGCCGGAAGAGGCCGAAGAGTTGGCGCTGGCGGGCCTCCGGGTTCAGCGCCGGCGCGGGGCGGTTGGGGTCCGGCACGCCGAGAAAGTCGAAGAGCAGGGGCAGCGCGTCCGTGAGTGCCGGATCCAGGCGCACCATGCGCCCCGCGATCTTGTCGCGCGCCATGTCATCGGGGTCCTGCTCCGTAATGCCGAAGTAGCCGCGCAAGAACTCGAGGACCGGCAGGAACGGCAGCATCTTGCCGTGGGAGACGGCGTGCGTTTCGCGCACCATGAGGCCTTCGTGGCGACGGCGTTCGACAAACTCGAAGCAGAGGCGGCTCTTCCCAGTGCCGGCGTCGGCGACAACACCGACGACCTGTCCCTGACCGTCCATGGCGTGCGCCAAGGCTTGCTCCAGCGTGGCGATCTCCCGGCTGCGCCCGACGAACTTCGAGAAGCCGCGCGTGCGCGAGACGTCGAGGCGGGTGCGCATCCGGCCCACGCCACGCAGTTGAAACACGCCGATGGGTTCCCGTGTGCCCTTCACGGTGAAGGGGCCGAGGTCCGCAAGCTCGAAGTAGCCGGACACGAGGGCCGCCGTCTGCGCGCTCACGAAGCAGCTGTTGGCTTCCGCCAGCGCTTCCATGCGCTGCGCCAGGCCCACGGTGTGCCCCTGCGCGGTGTAGTCCATGCGCAGATCGTCGCCGATCTTGCCGA
>CAZCGA010000334.1:0-2999 GCA_964498075.1 uncultured Binatia bacterium (SeqCode)
TTGAATGATCTCGCCCACCGCCACCGGCTGCATGTGCCACTCGACCTTACCCGACTCGATCTTGGCGAGGTCGAGGACGTCGTTGATCAGCGTCGTCAGTCGCTCACCCTCCATCACGATGATGTCGACGTTGTCGCTCACCTGGCGCGCGGCGCGCTCGACCCTGGCATCGGCGCCGGCGAGCGCCGGCAGCATCACTTCAATGAGCCGCTTCTTGATCAGCTTGGCGAAACCGACCACCGAGGTCAGCGGCGTGCGCAGTTCGTGGCTCACCGTCGCCAGGAAGGCGCCCTTGGTGCGGCTGGCGTCCTCGGCGATGCGCTTGGCATCCTCGAGCGCTTCGGCGGCGCGCTTGCGCTCGGTCGAGTCGCGCACAATACCGCGAAAGCCGATCGGCGTGCCGCCAGCATCACGCATCAGGGTCGCCGAGGCTTCCAGCCAGCGCCGCACGCCGTCGCGGGCGGTGATCGCGTACTCGATGTCACGGGCGGGCTCGCCGGTCTCGAGCACGCGTGCGAAGATGCCGCGCAGCCGTTCGGCGCTCTGGGCATCGGTGATGGCCGCGATGCTGCCGCCAATGCCTTCCTCGCGACTTGGCAGACCGCCGAGCCGCGCGGTCACATCAGTCATGTTGGTGAAGGTCCCGGCTAGGTCCATCTCGAAGTAGCCGTCTTCGCTGCGGTGCAGGGTCTCCCGCGTCTGCTTCTGCGCGGTGATGTCGTGCAGGAGCACCACGCGGCCAGTGACTGCGCCGTCTTTGATGCGCACCGGCGAGATGCGCAGCTCGTAGTCGCGGCCGTCGAGGGCGACCTCGGCTTCGCGCAGCGCCGCGTCGTCGGCGCCCGCGCCCAGCAACTGCGCCCAGGCCGGCACCACCTCGGCGATGGGCAGGCCGATCGCCGCGGTGCGCTCACGCCCGAGAAGCCGCCGCGCGGCTGGATTGAGGTCGACCAGGCGGTGGCTCTGGTCGAGCACGACCATGGCGTCGGTCATGTTCTCGATGATCGTGTGGCGCGCCGCTGGGATCACGTCGAGGAAGCCGTGGCGGAAGATGGCCCACGCAAACGCCGCGGCGCTGATCGACATCGCGATCGGAGTTCCGTCGTACGGTTGCGGGCGGATAGTGTCGGCGACGTTCACCACCAAGGGGACCACCGCCGCAATGACCAAAGCCAGCATCTGACCGCGATACCGCTCGGGCGACCGCACCAGCGATACGACGATCAGACCAATCCCGCTCAGGACCAGGATCTGGCCGTACAGTGCGGATGGATACCAGAGGACGCCACGCTGAAAAACGAGCGCGACGACTCCGTCCCAATCCGAGGCAGACGTGCCTGCCCAGTAGAGGTGGTGCCAGTCGTTCGTCCAGGCGAGGAGAATACGGGAGATCGGAACCGCTGAGAGCAGCATGAGCCTGCGTCGAGTCAGCCAACCTCCCCAACCGGTGTACTGGGCCGCAAACACGAGCCAGAATAGCGAGAACAAGTTGCCGCCGGGGCGGGAAAGCAGGACCCAGAAGTACTGCCATCGCGGTACGGCGCTCGCCCACATCAGCCCGTCGCCCAGCGCCCAAAGTGCTACAGAGAAACAGACGAGCGCGAAGGCCCGAACACCTTCGCGCCCGTGGCGATGCCGCCAGGCGTAGACCCCGAGTCCGGCGCCGAGGGCAGCGCTGAGCAGCGGCAGAATCAGCGGGGTGTACTGGAGGGTCATCGACACTCAGGTCCTTTGAAGGAGGTGACCCATGATACTTACGGATGCCGCTGAAGCTGCACACCGATCTCGCCCAGCACGTCCTCGACCGACACGCGGTGTGAGGCGACGACCTCGGGTCCCGCGTGTTTGTGATCGGGGTGGGTCCGAAGGTCGGCGTGATGCGGCGCGTTGTCCCAACGCAGCAGCGTTTCGCCTGACGCGGCCTGCCACTGATACGAGTACTTGCTACGGTCCGGAAGGAACAGCTCCCGCACGTGCAGAATGCTGCCATCAATCAGCTCAGCCTTCACGCGTAAGAACTGGACGCTCTCTTCCTCAATCAGCTCGACGATGTCGAGCGAACGGACGAGCGCGCTGCTCCGTAGTGCGGCAACTATGTGTCCTTGCACCGGCGCAGCTCACTGTAGCGCTTCTTCCACTCGCGGTGCGCTGCGTGTGCGGCCTCCCACTCGAGGAAGTCGTCCCACGCCGCGCAATTTTCCTGCGAGCCCTTCTCCGCGTGCTGGCGGAAACGGGCGAGGGTCATGCCGTACTTTGCCTCGAACGGCTGCATCTTGCTGCGGTACAGCTCCACCTTCAGGAGTGCTCGCGCCCGCAGGTCGCGAACGACCTCTGCCTGCGCTTCATCCCTGCTGATCCAAGCGGGGAGCGCGACCATGACCTTTCTCATTCGATTCATCCTCTTGGCCCGGCCCGGGTCGGTTCACTGAGCACGTTCGCGTCGACGACGTAGGTCACAGGCCGTCGGTGGATTCGGATTCGATCGGAACGAAGAAGCCCTTCTCCGGACAGGTCAGCAGCCAGTCGACCAGGCCCTCATTCGGTAGGGGCGCACGACGCACCAAACGATAGTCGCCGCGATCGACGCGCTCGATCTCGAATTGCTGCCCCGGCTTGATGTCGTCCCGTTGTCGGATCTCGGCCGGGAAGACGATCTGCCCCTTCGTCGATACCGTCGTTTTCATGTGGCGTAAGCTACGGTCTTACTCTGCGTGCGTCAAACAGCCCCAGTGAGTGGCTCCATGCACCGGTCGGCATAGCCCACACCGCCCTTTCACGGCTCACAACCCGAGCACCTGGCGGGCGTGCGCCAGCAGCGCGTCCGGATCGAACGGCTTGGTCATGTAGACGTCGGCGCCTACTTCGTCGCCCTTCTGGCGGTCGATCTCCTGGCCCTTGGCGGTCAGCAGCACGATGTGCACGTCGCCGAGCCCCAGCTCGCGCTTGACGGCGCGGCAGACGTCGAAGCCGTTCATCTTCGGCATCATCACGTCGAGGAA
>CAZCGA010000335.1:0-2988 GCA_964498075.1 uncultured Binatia bacterium (SeqCode)
GTGGCAATCGTCGGTGCGATTGGCCCAGCGATCATCATCCAGCTTGAGTTTTTGCAGTTCATTTCGGAGCTTCTGCTGATCGTGTGGCATTTCTGGATGGGCATGGTGCTGTTCAGGAAATAGGGAGGAATCTCTCCACAGGTATACGAGAAATGTTGGGCTTCTGCCGAGCAACATCCCTTCCGCACCACACCATGAAACATGGTGTTTCGCTGTCCTTGCCGCCCAACCCGCGCATGCAGCCGATTTGCTCCGCTGCGCTTCGCAAACGGCTGATGCGCAACCGTTGGGCGGTTTCTCGTTCTGTTGTTTGAAAGTCGGCTAAACTGTCGGCGATGAGACCGGCTTAGGTGCATCGCAATGAATCGCAGTAGTGGCTTAACTTAAGTTGCGTGAATGGTAACTCCGTCTCAAGGTGTAGTCGTGTCTTTGTGTAACAATACTTTTGAAGGCGGGTACAGCCGCGCCTCTGTATTCTCCACCACTTGAATATCGCGCAGGGTTGGTGATTCGCCGGGGGCGGTTTCGGAGCTGGAGAATATCTGGATATATAAAGCCGAGGCCTCAAAGGTCGGATTCAGCGGTTAGCGAGGGCAGCCTGGAGCACCGCGTCGAGGTCGACAACGGCGGGATCAACGGGGGGAGGGTCGCCGAGCAGCGCCCGGGCCTCATGCGTCGCCGCGCGCAGGGCGCCGCTCGGATCCGTCATGGTCGCGGTATAGTCGGTTTCGTTTTCGGCCCCCACGCCCGTGGCGCTAAAGACGCGCAGCGCCCGCTCTCGCTCACCGGTCTTGACGAGCAGCAGGGCCAGGGCGCCGCACAGGGCGCCAATGCTCACGTAACCCACGCCGCGGCAGAAGAGGATGGCCTCCTCGATGATCGCGCGCGCGCCCACTTCGTCGCCGGCGGCGAGCGTCACGCTCGCGAGACCGCACAGCGCAATGGAGCGCGGCCAGGCCGAGTTGCGTGTGCGCGCCAGCGCGGCGGCCTCGGCGAACAGGCTCCGCGCACCGGCCAGATCTCCGCGCGCGAGCTTGACGCGCGCGCTCACCGTGAGCGCTAAGGCCAGGAACTCCTCGTCATTTCGGCGCCGCGCGAAGCTTGCCAGTTCGTCGGCGCGGCGCTGCGCCTCGTCGAGAGCGCCGCCGTGGAGATGCCCGTAGCAGATCGCCATCAGCGCCCAGCCCTCGATGGCGGTCTGGCCCGCGTCGTGCGCGAGCTGCAAGGCTCTTTCGAGGATCACCAGGGCCCGCGGCAGGGCGCTGGGCGCAAGCAGCGTCCCCCACGCCGTCAGGAGGCTCGCGAGAAAGTCTCGCTCGCCGGCGGCCTCGAGCACGGCGCAAGCGGCCGCGAGATCCGTGTCCACAGCCGGGTCGGCCATACTCGCACGCGCGTAGGACCGGATCCCCAGCGCCAGCGCCGCCCGCAGCGGATCGGCGGAGCGAGGCAGCGCCTTCAAGAGCTCATAGGTCGCGAGCACGTCCGCCGTTCGGGCGTTGCCGGACTCCAGCGCGAAGCCGATTCGGATGAACAGCTGCCACGCGAGCTCAGGATCGCCCTCGGCGCTCGCGGCGAAGCGCAGTGCCAGGCGCGCGCCCATCTCCTCCGACGCGATGCGCTCGATGGCGGCCTGGCGCGTCTGGATGCGGATCAGGTTGGCGTGCTCGCCGGCCAGGAACTGCACGACCCACGCGCCGTGCCGGAGCCGCGCCGCGCGCTCCTCGCCGGCCTCGGCTACCCGCTCGCGGGCGAGCTCGCGCACCGTCTCGAGCATGTGAAAGCGCGCCTCGCCGCGCGCCTCGGAGCGCACCAGCAGGTTCTTTTCCACGAGCGACGTCAGGCCATCGAGAACGTCGATCCCCGCGTCGGCCACCACCGCAGCGGCCGCGTCCTCGGAGAAGCTGCCAGCGAAGACGCCGAGGCGGCGGAAGAAGACGCGCTCCTCGGGACGCAGCAGGTCGAGGCTCCACTCGAGGGTGGCGCGCAGGGTCTGGTGTCGCTCCGGCAGATCGCGCTTGCCGCCGGTGAGCAGCGACAGCGACCGGTTAAGGCGCGGGAGCATGGCCTGAGGTGACAGCACGCGCACCCGCGCGGCGGCAAGCTCGATGGCGAGGGGCAGCGCGTCGAGGCGCCGGCACAGCTCGGCCACCGCTGCGCGGTTGTCGTCGTCGATGGCGAAGTCCGGCCGGACCTCGCGCGCGCGCTCCTCGAAGAGCGTCATGGCCGGCGTGGTGACCCCGCTGGCGTGGAAGGCGTGCGGCAGCGGCGGGACGGGGACCTCGCGCTCCCCGCGGATGCGCAGCGGCTCTCTGCTGGTGGCGAGGATCTTCAGGTGCGGACACGCGGCGAGCAGCTTCCGCACGTCGGCGGCGGCCTCGAGCACCTGCTCGAAGTTGTCGAGGACCAGGAGCGCGTGCCGCGAGCGCAGGAAGCCGAGCAGTAGCTTCTCCGGATCTCCGCCGCTGGATGGCGAGGGAATCTCGAGGGTGGAGACGATGGTGGGCATCACATCGCGCGCGTTGCGCACGCCGGCGAGGGGCACATAGAAGGCACCGTCGCTAAACGAGGGTCCGACGGTGTTGGCGAGGTGGATCGCGAGGGCCGTCTTGCCGGTACCACCAGGACCGGTGAGTGTGATCAGGCCGGTATCCGAGCGTTGCAGCAGCTCGGTCACAAGCTCCACCTCGGGGCTTCGGCCGATGAGTTCCCCTCGCTCTACCGGCGCCTGGCTCAGCGGCGGAGCATTGAGCGTGGGCGCCGGGGTCGTAGGGTCGACGCTCGTCGCAGTGAAGCGCTCAGTGAGCATGAGTGCGAGGTCGTTTTCGACAAGTTCCTTTAGTTCAGCAGTATCGGAGAAGGGGCGGTAACTGACCTTGTCCTCTTCCTGGATGCGGTGAATTAGATCCTTCAGCCGGTCTTCACGCGTGTCTGCGCGCTTGATGTAGATGAGCTTGGGCATCTGTTTGGCGAGCAGGTACTCGTCCTCGA
>CAZCGA010000336.1:0-2141 GCA_964498075.1 uncultured Binatia bacterium (SeqCode)
GGCGACAGCCCCAGCCGGAAGCCGAAGGCCAGCGTCTGGCGACAGGCCTCCGCGCCGAGCGCCGAGGAATCCGGGGCATCCGGATCGGCTTCGATCAGCTCGCGTACCCGTTTCCAGTGGCGCATCGACGCCGCGATGTCGTTGGTCCCGGCCCACTCTGCGGCGCGGCGGTGCCAGCCCGCTGCGATCAGCCCCTGATCCGCCTCTTCCCAGTGATGCGCGAGCAGGGCGGCTTGCTCGTCGAGCTTGTCGGCGTGCGCCGCCTCGATGGTGCGCGCGACGGCCTTGTGGATGCGGCGCCGCCGCTCGCGCAGCTGCGAGTCGAGCGCGACCTCCTGCGTGAGCGGGTGCTTGAAGGCGTACTCCGCTACGGGGTAGAGCGACTCCTCGTAGATGAACTCCGCGGCCTTGAGGGCTCGCAGTGCGTCGTCGAGCTCGCTCTTCGAGAGCTCGGCCACCGCCGCCAGAATGGGATGTTGAAACTCCTGGCCGATCACGGCGGCCGTCTGCAGCACCTGCTTCTCGCGCTCGGGCAACCGGTCGATGCGCGCCGCAAGCAGCGGCTGGACGCGGGTGGGAACCACGAGGCGCTCGATCGCTGTGACCAGCCGGTAGTTGCCCTTCGAGCCTTCGAGATGGCCGGACTCGACGAGGGACTGGACCACCTCTTCGGTGAAGAAGGGGTTCCCGGCGGTGCGGGCGTGGATGGCGTCGGCCAGGCCGTCGGTGCTCGGGTCGCTGCCGAGCAGGTCCATCAGCAGCTCGCGGATCGCTTCGGGTCCGAGCGGCGCCAGTGGCAGCTGGTGGTACCAGGACTTCTGCATCCAGTCCGCCCGGTACTCCGGACGGAAGTTCACGATCAGGAGATGCATCGTGCCGGCCATCGCGTCCACCCACTGTTCGATCCACGCCTCGCTCGCGCCGTCGATCCAGTGCAGATCCTCGATCAGGAACACGATGGAGCCCCGCGTGGTATCGCGCTGGGAGAGTCGCCGCAGGACACCGAACAGCTGGCGCTGGCGCGCCTCCGGGTCCATGCGCGGGGCGGGGTTCTCCGGATCGGGCGCCCCGAAGAAGTCGAACACGATCGGCAGCACCTCCCGGTAACCCTCGTCGAACAGCAGGATCCGCCCGGCGATCTTCTCGCGTACCTGCTGATCCGTGTCCTGCTCGGTGATGCCGTAGTACTCGCGGAACACCTGCAGGATGGGGAGCAGCGGCAGGTTCTTGCCGTGGGCAACTCCGCCCCCCTGGAAGACGCGGAGCCCCTCCGCCCGGCAGCGCTCGAGGAACTCGAAGCACAGCCGGCTCTTGCCGACGCCCGCGTTGGCCACGATACCCACGACCTGACCGTTGCCCTCGCGGACCCGCGCCAAGGCCGCGTGGAGTGTCTGCATGTCATCGGTGCGGCCGACGAAGCGCGTGAGGCCGCGGGCGCGCGAGGCATCAAAACGCGTGCGCACCGCGCCGAGTCCCTGGAGCTGGAAGACGGGCACGGGGTCCGTGACGCCCTTCACGGTGAACGTCCCCAGATCGTCCAGCTTGAAGTAGCCGGAGACCAACTCGGCGGTGCGTCCCGTCAGATAGGCCGTGTCCGGCGAGGCCAGCTCCTGCATGCGCGCCGCGAGACCCACCGAGTGTCCCTTGGCGGTGTAGTCCATGCGCAAGTCATCACCGATCTTGCCGACGATGACCTCGCCCGAGTGCAGCCCCATGCGCACCGAGAAGCTGAGGCCGTGCTCGCGCTTCACCTCGCGGGCGTACTTCGCGAGATCGTCGCGCAGCTGCAGCGCCGCGTAACAGGCACGCTGGGCGTGGTCCTCATGGGCGATCGGCGCACCAAACAGCGCCATGATGCCATCGCCGGTGTACTGGTTGACGGTGCCCTCGAAGCGATGCACGCCTTCCGCGAGCACGCCGAAGAACCCGTCCAGGATGGTGTGCCACTGCTCCGGGTCCACGCTCTCGGCAAGTGCCATGGAGCCCTTCACATCAGCGAAGAGCACCGTCACCTGTTTGCGTTCGCCTTCGAGCGCGCTGCGCGAGGTGAGAATTTTGTCGGCGAGATGCTTCGGGGTGTAACTGCGGGGGTCAGGGTTCGGGGTTCGGGGTTCGTCGATCCCGATTCCTGAACCCTGAGC
>CAZCGA010000336.1:2151-2814 GCA_964498075.1 uncultured Binatia bacterium (SeqCode)
GTGAAGCTCGGCACCTCCGGCAGAACTTGGCGGTGGGCCGGTTGCCGGCACCGCAGGTTGGGCACGCGGCTTCCAGCGGGGCGCTGCACTCTTCACAGAAGAGCGAGTCGGCAATATTCTCGGTGTGGCACTTGGGGCATTTCATCGGCTTACTCCACCCCCTCGGTTGATTCGAATCGTTCGGTGTCGCTCGCGTCGCTCGGTCGTGTCATGAAGCCCCCCTTTTGGGCGGCAACCATCCCACAGCATGGCGACTGAACACAACCGTTTCCGCCGCTCATCCGCACGCACCGGGCACAAGGCGGCATTCCCAATGGGTTGTCGGCCAGGTGCTAAGCGCAGAGTGCACTGCCAGCTCGAGTTAGCACCTATCGCGTCGGTCGCGCGACGATCCTTCCGAACGAGCCAAGGCTGGGCGCGGAGGCCCTCGGCTTGCTGTGGCTTCAACCTGTAGCGGAAAGAGCGCTCACCTGCGGATGGTGAGTGACGCCAAATGGAAAGAGACAGCCAACATGCAGGTACAGTGCAACGGCGGGGTGGAGCAGCAACACCCAGCGAAGGAAGAATTGCTCGCCGAGCTCCACACTTGGGAACGGCAGCTCGTGCTCCGTTCCCTCGACGAAGCGATTCGGTTGATCGAGTCGGACAAGGTCGAGAAACTGA
>CAZCGA010000337.1:0-2723 GCA_964498075.1 uncultured Binatia bacterium (SeqCode)
GACTACACTGCGCAGGGACATACGGTCGGCTTGGCGCAACGCATGGAGGCGCTCGCGTCGCCCGACACCTGCTACGTGACCGGAGCAACGGCGGCCCTCGTGCAGGGCTACTTCGCGCTGGAGAATCTGGGTGACTTCCAGGTGAAAGGCGTCCGCGCGCCCGTTCGGGTCCACCGTCTGGCCGGCGCCGGCGCGGCGCACACACGCTTCGACATCGCCCGCGCCCGTGGCCTCACGCGCTTCGTCGGCCGCGACGCGGACATGGCGACGCTGGAGGCGGCGTTGGAGCAGGCGCGGGCGGGCCACGGACAGGTGGTGGGCGTCGTGGCGGAGGCGGGGACGGGCAAGAGCCGGCTGTGCTTCGAGTTCACCGAGCGCTGCCGCGCCCGCGGCATGATTGTCAACGAGGGACACGCGGTGGCCCACGGGAAGAACGTCCCCTACCTGCCTATGCTGCAGGTGTTCCGCGCGTACTACGGGATCGACGAGAAGGACGACGACCGCACGGCGCGCGAGAAGATCGCCGGGCGCATGCTCCTGCTCGACGACAGCTTCCGCGACGTCCTGCCGATCCTGTTCGAGTTCTTCGGCGTACCGGACCCGGAGCGCCCCGAACCGCGCATGGACCCGGAGGCGAAGCAACGCCAGCTCTTTGCCGTGCTGCGGCGCATCGTCCAGGGGGCCGATCCGCGCGGCGGCGCCCAGAGCCTGGCGACGCTCATCGAGGACCTGCACTGGATGGACCCCGGCAGCGAGGCCTTCCTGCAGCAATGGGTGGAGGCGATCGCGGGTTCGTCGAGCTTTCTCTTGGTGAACTTCCGCCCTGAGTACCACGCCGCCTGGATGCAGAAGTCGTACTACCGGCAGCTGCCTCTCGCCCCACTGGGACCCGAGGCGATTCGCAACCTGCTCGAGGACTTGCTGGGTAACGACGCCAGCACGCACGGGCTGGCGGAGGCGATCCACGCGCGCACCGGCGGGAATCCGTTCTTCACGGAAGAGGTGGTGCAGACACTGATCGAGTCCGGGCATCTGCAGGGGACGCGCGGAGCCTTCCGGCTGGTGACGCCGATCGAGCACCTGGCGGTGCCCGCCTCCGTGCAGGCCGTGCTGGCGGCGCGCATCGACCGGCTGCCGGAGCGCGACAAGCAGGTGCTGCAGACGGCGGCGGTGATCGGCAAGGAGTTCGCCGAGCCCATCCTGCTCGCGGCCGACGAACTGCCCGAGGCCGAGCTGCGCGCAGCGCTGGCGGACCTCAGGGCTCACGAGTTTATCTACGAGCAGGCGCTCTATCCGGTAGCGGAATACGCCTTCAAACACCCGCTCACCCAGGAGGTGGCGCTCGGCTCGCAGCTGCAGGAGCGCCGGCGGCGCACGCACGCCGCGGTGGCGCGGGCGATCGAGGCGGCACACGCCGACAAGCTCGATGAGCAGGCGGCGCTCCTCGCGCACCACTCAGAGGAGGCGGGGGAGATGCTGGTCGCCGCGCGCTGGCACCGGCGCGCCGCCGCGTGGGTGGGGCAGAGCAATCTCGTGCAAGGGATGACGCACATGCACCGCGTGCTGGCGCTCACCGGCGGCGTCGGCGCATCAGAGGAGCGCAGTCAACTGCGGCTCGATGCCTGCATCAGCCTGCTGAGTCAGGGTGGGTGGCGTGTGGGGCTCTCGCCCGACGAGGCAGAGGCGATCTTTGTCGAAGGTCGAGAGCTCGCTGCGCGTGCCGGGAACGTGGACAAGGCGATCGCGTTGCGCATCGGATACGGAGCCACGCTCGGATTCGGCGGCGACCTGCGCCGCTATCACGCGCTGACGCGGGAGGCGGTCGATCTGGTCGACGAGTCGACGAGTCGTGGCCCCGCCGCGACGGCCCTCGGCCCGGGGATGGGGTACGCTTCGTTTCTCCTGGGCCGCCTCGCCGAAGCGCGGCAGCTCAACGAGCGCGCCGCGGCACTGGCGGAGGGAGATCCGAGCGCCGGCGTTGAAACGGTCGGCTTCAGCGTCTGGGGTCAGGCCCTCCAGTTATGCGCCGAGTGCAGCGCGTCCCTGGGGCGTCTCGAGGAAGGGCGAGCGCTCGTTCGGCAGGCGATTCAGGTTTCACGCGCGCACGACCTTCCCGAGGCGCTGGCGTGGGCCCTCGGCGTCGAGGTCGCGATTACTGAGTACGCGGGCGACTATGCGGATCAGCACGCGGCGAGCCCGGCTGCTGAGGAGGCGCGCCGCGTCGCGTTCGAGGCCGTGCAGGTCGCAGAGCGCATCGGCAGCCCCTTCTCCCGCTCTCACGCGTACCGTCAATTGGGCATCGCCCACATACTGCATGGCGCCTGGAGTGACGCCACAGAGGTGCTCGAAGAGGCGCTGGCGCTAGCTCGGGCGCACAGCGGTCTGGAGCAGGAATCGCACATCCTCGCCCACCTGTCGCAAGCCTATCTGGGGGCGAACGACGCCGCCCGCGCCCGCGCCCGCGCCGAAGAGGCCATTGCGTGTGCGCGCGCGCAGGGTGCCCTGTATTTCGAATGCCTGGGGCAGCTCGCGCTGGCGCGGGCATTGCGCGCCGATCCAGGTGCCGGGGCCGGCGACGCGATCGAGCATTGCCTGGGCCGCGCCCTCGAACTGGTACGCGAGACGGAGGGTCGAGCCCTCGAGCCGCAGATCATCGAGGAGCGCGCGCGCCTGGCCGCGCTGCGCGGTGACGACGCCACGGCGGCAGCCGAGCTGCGGCGCGC
>CAZCGA010000338.1:0-2719 GCA_964498075.1 uncultured Binatia bacterium (SeqCode)
CCCGAGTACCACGCCGAGTGGATGAGCCAGTCCTACTACCAGCAGCTGCCGCTGCGGCCGCTCGGACCGGAGGCGATCGCGGAGCTGCTGTCGGACCTGCTCGGCACCGATCCCTCGGTTGCCGGGCTGCCGGCGCGCATCCATGAGCGCACCGGCGGCAATCCCTTCTTCATCGAGGAGGTCGTGCAATCACTGGTCGAGAGCGGCACGCTCGCCGGCAACAAGGGCGCCTATCGGCTGGTGGCCTCCGTCGATGCGCTCGAAATTCCGGCGACGGTGCAGAGCGTCTTGGCGGCGCGCCTCGACCGCCTCGCCGAGCGCGAGAAGCGCTTGTTGCAAACGGCCGCCGTGATCGGCAAGGAGTTCGCCGGGCCGATCCTGAAATGCGTCGTCGGGGCACACGGCCGCGAGCCGCTGGCGGACGCCGATCTGACCACTGCCCTGGCGGCGTTGCGCCGCGCCGAGTTCATCTACGAGCAGGCGCTGTATCCGGAGATCGAGTACGCCTTCAAGCATCCGTTGACGCAGGAGGTAGCGTACCGATCGCAGCTGGCGCCGCGTCGGGCGGAGCTACACGCGGCCGTCGCGCGCGCCATCGAGGAAGTGGACGCCGACAAGCTGGACGAGCGCGCCGCGCTCCTCGCCTACCACTGGGAGGAGGCCGGAGAGGCGCTCGTGGCGGCGGCCTGGTACGCCCGTGCGGCTCGACGCGCCGGTCTCAACACCCCCGCCGAGGCACTGCAGCACTGGGAGAAAGTCTGGGAAATCCTGCAGCCGGCGCCGGCGTCCCCAGAGTCGATCTCCTTGCGGACCGAGGCAGCGCCGGAATTGCTGAAGCTCGGCGTACGCATGGGCATGAGCGACGAGCGGGCCGATGAAATCTTCGCTGCGGGGAAGGCAATGGCGATTGCGAGCGGCGACGCGCGGGCACAGGTGAAGCTGCTCTATGGCCTCGGCATAAGCCACATGCTCAGCGGCGTGCCGCGGCGCGCGGTCGCCGTGTTCGAGGAGGCGATCGCCGTGGCGGATCCGACCAGCGACGCAGAGCTCCGCTATGTGGCACGGGAGCCCCTCGATTTCTGCCTCTCCACCTTGGGGGATCTCGCCGCAGCGCTGCGGGTCAGCGATGAGAAGTTCGTGATCATTGGAGGCGATCTCGCCATGGGTGTCGACCTGATCGGGTTCAGCACCGCCTGGTCATACGGCATCCGCGGCTGGAGCCTGACGGATCTGGGCCGCTTCGACGAGGCGGCGGACGCGTTCCGCCGCTGCGAAGAAGGCGCGCGTCGCCGCGACGAGAGCGAGCAACTGAGCTGGACCTACAGTTTTCGCGCACGGATGCTCGAGCGCGCCGGCGATGTGCAGGCAGCGCTCTCCGCCGGCCGCCGTGCCGTGGAAGCTGCCGAGAAGCTGGGCAGTCCGTTCGCTCTGGTCAACGCCTGTCATCACCACGGCATGGCGCTCGGCCTCAACGGCGAATGGGAGGCGGCGCGCGATCGACTCCAGCAGGCGGTGGAAATCGCGCGCGCGAACCGCGTGTGGCTTGCCATGGAAGGCGATATCCTTGCCGCGCTCTCCGAAGCCCACCTCGGGTCGGGGGACGCCGCGCGAGCGCGCAGCACCGCGGAAGAAGCCGTGCGCGTTGCGCAACGCAGCGAGACGCCGATCTTCGAGCTGCACGCCCACCTCGCTTGCGCGCGGGTACTGCTGGCGCTCGACGGGGCCGCAGCGAAGGATGCGGTCGAGGCGGCTCTGGACAGAGCGCTGGCGCTGATGCACTCGACCGGGGCGCGCTCGTACGAACCGCAGATCTACGTCGAGCGCGCGCGGCTCGCGGGCATCCTGTCCGACGCCGCCACGGCGCAGCACTGGGGGCGTGAGGCGCACCGTCTCTTCACCGCGATGGGCGCGACCGGGCACGCGAAGAGAATTGAGTCATTGATCCATTGAGTCGCTGAGCCAATGCAATGACTCAATGACCAAATGACCCGATGAGAAAATTCTTATGAAATGCCCCAAGTGTCAGACTGAGAATCTGTCCGATTCGGCCTTCTGTGAAGAGTGCAGCGCGCCGCTGGAAGCCCAGGAGGTTGGCCCTTCGGAGTTGTGCAGAGCACGTGCTCGCGTCCGCCGCCCAGGGCGTTGCCCTGGGCTATGGGCTTTTCGCCCCGTTGGGGCTGCCGATGAACGCCCTGGGCGGCAGGTGGAGTTCTCGGCTGAGCTTGCACTTGCTGCAAACGGCTCCGCCGGAGCGTCGCCCTCTCAAGAAAGCCAAGAGACGGGAGAGGTAGAGTAAGCCAATGAAGTGCCCCAAGTGCCACACCGAGAACCTCGCCGATTCGGTCTTCTGTGAAGAGTGCAGTGCGCCGCTCGAAGCCGCGTGCCCAACCTGCGGCGCCGGCAACCGGCCCGCCGCCAAGTTCTGCCGCAAGTGCCGGGCTTCGCTGGTCGACAGTCGAGAGTCGAGAGTTGAGAGTCCCCACCCCGCTTCGTACACTCCGAAACATCTCGCCGAGAAAATTCTCACCTCGCGCGCCGCAATCGAGGGCGAGCGCAAGCAGGTCACCGTGCTGTTCGCAGACGTGAAAGGCTCGATGGACCTCGCCGGCCAAGTCGATGCGGAGGACTGGCACCGCATCATGGATCGCTTCTTCGCCATCCTCGCCGACGGCGTGCACCGCTTCGAGGGCACGGTGAACCAGTACACCGGCGACGGCAT
>CAZCGA010000339.1:0-2594 GCA_964498075.1 uncultured Binatia bacterium (SeqCode)
TCACAGGCGCACTAGCCGGCGAATTCATTCGCCGGTGATGGCCACGCATCATGGTCAGTCGCGACGGCATGGTACAGCGACACGCTACACCGCGAGCCAGGATCTTGTTCGTTAGTTTTTGGGCAAAGCCCCTATCAGCCAAGCAGCTCAGTTGAGAGCTATGGCTTCTCGGAGAAAAGCCTCGATGTTGGGTTCCTCGCTGGGCTCATGCTGCTCGGGCGCTTCGGGCGGGTGACGGTGCCAGCCGGCGAGATTGTCGTAACCCAACACACGCCGACCACGTTCGACGACGCTAAGATCAGTTCGTTGATTGCGAGCGTTGAAGAAGACATCGATGAACCGCCTCTCGCTTAGCTCAACGCGCATCTTGATCGCCACGATCGTCCGCGCGACGCGCTCGACTCGCGCAGAAGGCAGGACTGCCGCGACGGCGGCGCGAAACGCATCCTCGAAGGCGTCCGGACTCTCAGGAAGCGGCATCGAGTGGTGCCGTCAGCTCACGGATTAAGCCGAGCAGCTCCTGCCGCTCAAGAGCGAGGGCCTCCCACTCCATGAAGTCGCGCTCGACGTTGTGTGAGAAGCGGTCTCCTACCCCACCCGCGTTCCAGTCGGCCACGAACTGTTCGAAGGTACGACCATAGCGGGCTTCAAAGGCGCCAACCTGGTCCACCACCTCGCGCACGCGCATGCGTAGCACGTCGAGCGTCACCGCTTCGATCGAGCCGGCCAAATCGGATTTGGGCTGCAGTTTGCGCAGAATGCGTTGAGCGCGCTCGCTCAGCTCCACTTCCATGGTTGGAGCGTACTACCGAATTGGCTGGCGCGGCAAGCGCGGCGCCTCTGCCATTTGAAGATGAATGAGCAGCTCGAGACCGCTGATCACCGCTGCAAGATCGTCTGGGCGTTCTTGGCGAACTCCTCGGAGCCCTTCTGGTCCTCTTCCAGGTTCGGAATCTTGAACGGCACCTCGACGCCGCGCTGGCAGGCGGGGCGCTCGTTCATGTGGGTCATCCAACGCTGCAGGTGATCGAGGCCCTCGACGGGGACACCCGACCACTTGTACGTCCGCACCCAGGACCAGTTGGCGATGTCGGCGATCGAGTACTCGCCCGCCAACCACTGGCTGTCGGCGAGGCGCGTGTTGAGCACTTCGAAGAGGCGCCGGCACTCGTGTTGATACCGATCGATGGCGGGTTGAATCTTCTCCGGGAAGTAGCGGTAGAAGACGTTCGCCTGCCCCATCATCGGCCCGATGCCGCCCATCTGGAACATCAGCCACTGGATGACGCGCGCCCGACCCTTCGAGTCACGCGGCATGAGCCGCCCCGCCTTCTCGGCGAGATAGATCAGAATGGCACCCGACTCGAAGACCGCGAAGTTGTCCGCCTCGCGATCGACGATCGTAGGGATTCTCCCGTTCGGGTTGAGCTTGAGGTACTCCGGCTGCTTCTGGTCGCCGGCCATGAGGTTGATGATGTGAACCTCGTATGGCAGCTCCAACTCCTCGAGAGCGATGGAGGCCTTCCAGCCGTTCGGTGTCGGGGCGGTGTACAGATCGATCATGGCGGTCTCCTGGGTTGGGGTTCGCGCTATCGCAGGTTGCGAGTGTCGAAGCCTCTACGGCGGTCCATCTCCGGGTCGTCGCCGATGCTGGTTCGCCCCAACGCCAGCGCTTTGGCGGGTGCGCGTTCGCGGATCTGCCGCAGCGCCTCGCGCCGTTCGACGGAGTCTTGCGACCGTGCGGGCAAACCAAATCCGCCGTACATGACGCGCCGTTCGGCGCTCTGCGGGGGAATACTCATGTGATAGGTGCAGCTCAGATGGACGGTCAGGTCGCCGGGCCGCGTCGGCAACCCGACGCGCGGGAGATCGAGATCATCGCGCAATCCCTTCAGCGGCAAGGAGGCGCGGTGCGAACCGGCGACGACGCACAACTGTCCCGACTCCGCATCGGACTTCGTCACCGAGATGCCTACGGTCACGCCGCAGCACTGGTACGAGTGTCTGCCGAGACTACAGTCCTTGTGCCAGGTGACATCCGAGATCCCCTCGACGACGCCGATGGGTTTGATCAGCGCTTCGATGGCGTTGCCGTCACGCCGGCCCTCGCGATGCCCATCACTCGTCAGGTCGGCGATGGCCAGGTAGCGGGGGTCTTCAATCAGCCCGGCGACCCGTTCCGAGTGCTCTTGGAAATATTGCAAGCGCACCGCGCGCTGCTCGCCGGCGCGCGTGCGCGCCCACCACGAGCGGCCGTCGCCGGGGAGATAGCGCGGTACGGCGCGGTCGATGTCGGCGGAGACCGCCTCCATTTCCTCCGCCGTGAAGACGCCGTGCAGGCGAAGGAAGCCGGCCTCGCCGAGGAAGTGCGCCATCTCGTCCGATGGGTCTTGCGGGGCAAACACGTGCGTGAGATCCAACGGCGACCCGTCACGCTCGCGAAGATCGATCGAGCCGGGCGTGTACACGGGTCGCCCATCCAGCGCAGCGCGGAAGACGGGTTCCCACTCGATGAGCGTCTGCTGGCTGCCGCGCACCATCCGGACGTCATCCCCGATGATGAGCGCGACGGTGCTGCGCAGATCCTGCATCAG
>CAZCGA010000340.1:0-2564 GCA_964498075.1 uncultured Binatia bacterium (SeqCode)
TGCGGCTGGCGCGCCACCGGCACGGCCAGACAGGCGTGTGGCCGGCGCGCCGTGATGTCGTAGAAGAACCGCAAGCCGCAGCGCATCTGCTGGCGACTGCTCGCTGACAGCTTGCGCTCCTCGTTGACGTAGATGAGGTCGCGGTGGATTTCCTCGTCGCTCAACGTGTCTGGGGCTTTGCGGTAGTACTTCGCCAGCCCGCGCACCGCCGCCACGTAGGCCTCGATCGTGCGCACCGAGAAGTCGCGCACCCGCATGTCCTGCTCCATCCGATCGCGTAACTCGCCCATGATGACCTCCTGTGTCTGGGGTCGTGACCGGACTGATCACGACCACGTCCATTGGGAAGGTCATTGTGGCGCACCACGGGACCGCGGGCGCACCGTTCGCTCTACTGTGTCGATGAAAAGGCAAGAACGCCGCGCGAGCCAGATCCCACCGCGCAGCGGTTTAGTTCAACGCTGCGGTTCAGTGGCCCACGCCGGGAGGCGCGCAATTTGCGAATGCAAATTGCGTGACGCCCAAGTGGGTCCACTGCAACCGCTTGTTATACGGCACCTCGTTGCGCCTCCTGTAATCCCTATTCGGCCAGAAGCCGGCGCTCGACTTCGTTCGATTTCTTCTCCATCGTCAGGCTGATCGACAAGTAACACTTGAGTACCGTGAGCGAGATTGGCGCACATTCAATGGTTGGTAACCGCATTGTCGTCACCGGCATGGCCGGTGCTGGAAAGAGTACATTTTCACGGGTGCTCTCGACGAAGACGGGCCTTCCCGTTATCTGTCTCGACCTTCATAGTTGGAATCCCGGCTGGGTCCGGGTGCCAGAGGGCGAGTTCCTCGAGAAACAACGTGACCTGCTTGCGGGTGAGAGGTGGATTGTTGACAGCAATGACGTCGACAACGACCTCCTGGTCGAGCGCGCAGACACACTCATAGTTCTCGCCACGCCTTGGTGGATCTGTGCGTGGCGTGCGTTCAGACGCGGACTTCGGAGACCTCGGGATATTCAACTGCCAGACGGTTGTGATGAATCGCTCTCGCAACGGCTCCGGGACGAATGGGGAATCGCTTGGCGAAACTGTCGGGACCGGAAATCGGTGCGCGAACATGAGCTTTCGCTTGTTTCGCTTTGCCGAGGGCTTTTGAAGGTTCACGTTCTGAGTTCGAAGCGAGAGACGGCCGGCTTCGCGGAAAGCATCGGAACGGCGGCGTTGAGTCGAAGCGGACGTTGAGCATCGCGCCGTCTCCAGTGCCGTATAACGTCGTGCGCGTGAGCCGCCGGCCCAGTGACGTTCGCGAGTAGCACCAGGGGTCACGCCGGTCGGCTCGACGCGCTGGTTAGCCCGTGCGCCGCCTGCCAGCGGCAGCCTGCTCGCGCCCGAGCCGCTCCGCGATCCAGATGGCCGCCAATTGTCTCGGTCCAACTTGCTTCCGTCGCGCAATGCGGCGCAGCCGATTGAGCGTCTGCGCATCGAGCGCGACCGTAAGCGTCTTGGGTGGCGGCCTCCGCAGACGGACGTGAACGGGTTCTCCCGCGTCGAAGAGCCGGGCCCACTCCTCATCTCCGAGTTGGTCCCACTCTCGGGCCTCTTCGCGAAGGCCCCGTCGCTGTCTGGCTGTCAGCTTTTGCGCCACCGCTGATACCTCCTTCGAGTCTGCCGCTCCATGTCCCTTGCGGTTACCGCGCGCCATACGCCACGGTGTGGATACGGTGCGATGACGGCGACCAGATAGCGACCGGCGCACGTTTGTCCGAACAGTGTCCATCGAAGCTCGCGCACTCCACGACGTCGGCCGCGGACGACCCACGACGGGTGGCAGTCCGCGGTCGCCCTGGAGCGGCGTTGTTCGACCATTCCTGTACGGTCACGTGGCCTCTTCGATCGGTCCAGAACGAGAGACGAATAGCGCGGAGATGCGCGTGCGCTCTCTTGCAAGTGGAGGCAACCGAGCCCACAGGCGCCGAAACTGCGGCACGTCCGGCAGCGCGATGCTGTACCGCGCTTGCGGATCTTCCATGCGCTGAAGAAGCTCACCGAGCACACAGAGAAAATAGTTCACACGCATTGGGTTCAATGTTCCTTGCCCCTTCGCTTCGACGATCCATCGAGAGTTGCCTCGGTGGGCATCGAGGTCGACACCCTGGGAGCGGCCCCATACGACGGTGACCTTCCAGCCAGCCGCTTCCAGCCACGTTTGGAGCCGGCGCTTCACGTCGTCTTCTGATTGAAAGTCAGAGGACTGCACCTCTATGCTCGAGGCGACCGGGACGTTTGACCCCGCAGCGATATTGGCTGGGTAATTCCCCATCTTGCCGTCTTGCCGTTGCCGGCGGACGCCTCGACCCGCCGACGCCAATTGCCTGGCCACTTGGTTGACTCCTTGTTGCGGCGCGTCGCGTCCGAGGAGACGGTTGGTAATCTCGCGATCGGTGAGACCTGGTTCCAACTCGACGTGCTCGAGGAGTCTCTCTTTCAGGGTCGCCATGCGCGGTAGTTCCAGTGGGCTACATTTATCCGTACCAACGAAAACCCCGACCCCCGCCGGGCCCCGCGGGGTAT
>CAZCGA010000341.1:0-2553 GCA_964498075.1 uncultured Binatia bacterium (SeqCode)
TGGTCGTCGCCATGTACCAGCCGCGGTTCAGCTCGCCCAGCAGGCCGGAGCGTGGCACGCGCACGTTATCGAAGAAGACTTCGTTGAAGCCCTTCTGATAGGCCATGTTGATCAGCGGCCGCACCGAGATGCCCGGCGACTTCATATCGACGAGGAAGTAGCTGATGCCCTTATGCTTCGGCGCGTCAGGGTCGGTACGAGCGAGCAGGAACATCCAGTCGGCGTAATGGGCCTGGCTGGTCCAGATCTTCTGGCCGTTTATGATGAAGTCGTCGCCGTCTTGCACCGCGCGCGTTTGCAGCGATGCCAGGTCGGAGCCAGAGCCCGGCTCGCTGTAGCCCTGGCACCAGATCACCTTGCCCGACGTAATGCCATCCAGGTGCTGCTGCTTCTGCCCCTCCGAGCCATAGAGCATGATCGTTGGGCCCAGGTAGCCGACAGCGGGCGTGTTGATCACGGGCGCCCGGTGGTAAGCCATCTCCTCGTTGAAGACGACCTGGTCCCAGAGCCCCATGCCCAGGCCGCCGTACTCGGCGGGCCAGGCGGGCGCGATCCAGCGCTTCGGCGCGAGCTTCCCTAAGAACTCCCGCCCGAAGCCGAACGACTCCTCATCGATCGCGCTGTCCGATCCGACCCAGTTAGCCGGCAGCGCGCTCTTGAGGAACGAACGCACGTCAGCGCGGAACGAATCCTGCTCGGGAGTGAATCTAAAGTCCATCAGCGGGTCTCCCACGTGATCAGCAAGTCGCGCGCATCGACCACGCCGCGGCGCAAGAAACCTTGATCCGTCTCGACCAACAGCTCATCGAAGTGTTGCTCTATCAGCTCGCCGAGCCGTTCCGGAGCCACTTTGCCGAGCCAGCCCATCCGTTCCGCAGCCTCGATCTCGCCTTTGACCGCCTCAACGCGCGTCTTTCGGACCAGTGCTGTAGCGGAAACTGTCGCAGGCCCAACATCGATCAGCTCGGCAGTGACGCCTATTTCTTTGAGAACATCCATGAGCTCTTCGTGTCCTGGCAGACGCGCTAGCTCTTCCCCATGCGCCAGCGCAAAGAACGGGCCAATCTGGTTCGGTGGTGGCACGCTACGCACGCAGATCATGACGCGCCGCCCAATTGCAGAGTTCAACTTGCTTACGAACGGAGCTATCTCGCGAACGAAGTACGTCACATGCGCAACGAGCGCCACATCACCTTCGATTCCGTCTGCCTCGAGCCAATCGGCCGTGACGAAGCGGGCGTTCGTGATGCCGGCGTCCTTTGCCGTAGACTCGAACACCGTCCGCATGCCCTCCGATGGATCCACGATGACGACATCCCGGCAACGAAGCGCCAGCGGCAGAGACAGGCGTCCTGCGCCCCCGCCCACGTCGATCAATGTGTCATCTTCGCGGACAAGCGACGCGATCTTCGTTAGGAGCGAATCGAGCGCGCGGCGCGGATCGGCCTGGAACACCTGTGCGAGCGCCGCCCAGGCGTCACCCACGGGTCCGGCGACACGAGCGCGCTGCGCGTCGTAGGCAGCGACCATGGCGTCATGCGCCGACGACGCAGTCTTCGCTGGGGTGTTTACAAGTCGGTCAGCAGCCATATTAGTTGCTCGTTGCTTGTTGCTGGTTCACAGCTTTAGGAGGTCCCGTCCGCTAGGATGCGATCAGCTTGTTTAGTTGGCGACCCACGACGTCGTACTCGTCCGACAACTTATTGCTGTCCTGCAGATATCCCAGTTCCGAAGCTATCTTCAAGTGCACTTGCATTTCGTTAGCCGAGCCCATCGCCGTTGTGAGATACGCACAGAACTCCTTGGCCGACCTGCGTTTGGCGTAGCCCTCGGCGATGTTGGCCGGGACCGAACGGCTGGCGCGTCTGATCTGGCTTGCCATTGCATACTTCTCGGATGAAGGCAACGAACGAATCAAATTCTGAACCTTGGGTACGAGAGCCATAGCTCTTCGATACACCTCGAGCTTCTCGTAGCCGGTTGCTTCCGACCCTGCCACTATGCCTGCCTGCTTGACCTGACTGAACCAGCTACCAGCAACGAGCAACAAGAAAGTTCAGTCTCGCGGCAGTCCCAGGCCGCGCTGCGCCACGATGTTGCGCTGCACCTCGCTCGTGCCGCCCTCGATCGTGTAGGCGACGGAGCGCAGGAACGAGTACGTTTGGCGTCCCTTGTTCGGCGCAAACGCCGACCCGCGGTCGAGCTGGCCGTACAGACCGAGCATGCGCAGTCCGGTGCGCGCGATGCGCTGGTTCAGCTCCGCGTTGTAGAGCTTCATCATCGATGCTTCATAGTTCGGGATCAGCCCGCGGTTCTGCAGCGTGACCACGCGGTACGAGAACATACGCGCGATCTCGACCTCGAGCAGGCGGTCGCTCAGCTCGTAACGCAGCATCGGGTTGATACCCAGCGAACTCGTGTGGTCATCGACGTGCTCGCGCGCGTATTCGATGATCGATTCGACGGTCTGCTTCATGCCGATGGCTGAGCCGATCGCTGAGCGCTCGAAGTCGAGCGTCGTCATCGCCGCGTACCAGCCGCGGTTCTCCTCGC
>CAZCGA010000342.1:0-2552 GCA_964498075.1 uncultured Binatia bacterium (SeqCode)
GGGTCATCCTCGCGCGCGGTGGGCCAGCCGAAGTAGATGAGCAGCCCATCGCCGAGGTTCTTGGCGACGTGGCCGCCGAAGCGCGCGACGGCGCCGGAGGCGGCCTGCTGGTACTGCGCGATGAGGTCGCGCCACTCCTCGGCGTCGCGCTGCTGCGAGAGCGGCGTCGAGTCGACCAGGTCGCAGAAGAGCACCGTCAGCTGGCGGCGCTCGCCGTCCTTCGTGTCGCGTGTTCGTGGGTCGTGCTCGTCGGGAGTGGAGACGGCGCGGGGACGCTCGACTGTCGACGGCCGGCCGTCAGCGAACGAGGCGCCGCACTCGCCGCAGAACTTCTTCCCCGGCGGATTCTCCGCACAGCACTGTGCGCAGCGGGTTGCCAGCGCCGCGCCGCACTCGCCGCAGAACTTCTGGCCGGGGGGATTGGCGCTCCCGCAGGTGGGGCACCTGTGCTCCATCAGGGCAGCATCTCTACCGGGTAGTGCCGGTGACCGCGGCGAATGCGATACGCAGCGAAGTCACGGCGGTCGACCGTAAAGATACGCCGGGTGTTGAGCGTCTCCGCGGCCACGATCAGCGAGGCGTCGGCGAGATCCATCGGATGGTCGGCATATCGCTCCATCAGCTCGAACGCACGCTCGAGCGCGCCGGGGTCGAGGAACCACACGCCCAATCCCCCGAGCGCGATGAAGTCGCGCAAGCGGTCCGATCCGTGGCTCTCCGGCGACAAGATGTGAAACGCCTCGGTCAACACGGGGATGGTCGTGAGCAGTCGGGAGCGCAGTGTCTTGAGGGTCCGCTTGCAGCGCTCGTGCAGCGCATCACGCGGATCGAACAGGGCAATCAACGGTCCGGTATCGACCAGGATCACGTCCGCCGCACCCTTGCGGCGATGGCCTTGCGCGCCGCGGCGCGCGTGTCGGTCGAGGGGCCTGTGGCGTAGCCGCCGGCGGCGAGATCGAGCTGGCGATAGATGTCATAGGGTGTCTGCCGGCTCGTGCGCACCACCTCGTCACGTACGATTCGCAGTCCGCGCTTGAGCGCTGCGGAGATCGGCATGTTGGTTGCCGCCTGGATCTCCTGCAGCGCCCGTTCGGCTTCTTCGTCGAGACGTACTGTACGAGTGCCCATATCTCACCCCGTATTACGCTCGGTATTACACCGGCGAGGCGATAGCGTCAATCAAACGCGCGTGGCCAACTCTCCGCTCTCGCTCGCTGATCCCAGCTCCGCCAGCATCGCCTTCGCCTCGATCAGATCGCGCGTGGCGAAGCCTTCGGTGAACCAGGCGTAGAGCGGGGCGAGGAGGGCGCGGGCGGCGTCACGTTTATCTTGGCGCTGCCAGAGCCGCGCCAGGCTGGTGGCGGCGCTTCTAAACTCTGGACCGCTCTTGGCCCTTCGCATACGGACCGAGTCGCTGAAGATGGGCGTTGTTCGCGTAGGAGGCTCGTAGCAGACGGACCGGCGTCTACTCGCTCGGCGGCAAGACTTTCACGGCAAACGGCACATGGCGGCGCAACGCCGTGAAGTGCGGATCGCTGGTTACCAAGAGCGTTCCGGTATGCCGAGCGGTCAGCGCGATGAGTAGATCGTTCTGCAGGCGCGCCAACCCGATTGCCTCGTGATCCGGAAACACGCGCGGCAGCAGGCGCCCGGCGTCGATCCAGCAGCGGCGCCACGACGGCGGCTCCAGCGGGACCAACCCCCGGATCAGTCGGATGACGCCGCGCGCGCCGCGGCCGGACACGCCACGCAGCAACTCGCTCGCAACCACCGGCGAGAGGCGCACCGGCGGGTGGCCGATGGCCTGCAACACGTCGGCGAGCGGGCGCGTTCCGCGCAGCAGGTCAATGTGAATGCTCGTATCAAAGAAGGCGAGCATCGATGTCCCGAGCGCGCACCGTGCGGGCAGTGTCGCGCAGCAGGTTGTGCGAACGTAGCCGTTCTTCTTTCTCGGCCAACAGCGTGTTGATCAGCTCCGATTGCGTCGCGACCTTTCGGGCACGCATCACCTTGCGCAAGCGCGCCTCGGAAATCCGGACTGTAACCGCTCGGCTCGCACCCATGGAATTCTCCTTCCGTATGACAATCAGCCGATATCGTCATACACCCTGGCACAACGCGCCGCAAGGTCCGAGCGATATGGTCAATCGCATCACAGCGGCAAGGCGTGCACGGTCTCGGGCTGGGCCGAGAATGCTCATGCACTGCTCTCGATCTCTGGGCCCGCGGATTCATCGGGTAGAGTCGCCACAACCTTCACCATGGCATCCGTGGGGCGACTACAGCCCCCGAGCCCGCGACCCCTCAGCGGACGAGGCTACCGAGCTTGCCGAGGACCTCATCCGTTACGGCTGCCGACGCTTTCGCGATACGCTTCGCCCTTCGCGCTCGCCAATCGATAAGATAAGAGAGCATTCGCCAGACTGAGCGGATGTTCCACGCGCTGCGCCAGCGCGCCATCAGTGAATCGGCGAGGCTGGCCGGAATGGCCTCCACGCCGTGCGCGGCCCCGGGCTCCATCACCGCCTTGGTCAGCTCCTCGACGTAGAGCG
>CAZCGA010000343.1:0-2276 GCA_964498075.1 uncultured Binatia bacterium (SeqCode)
GGGAGCCGCGGAACGCTCTCCACGTTCACTCGGGGCCCGTAGAAGCGGCCCTCGAGGCGCAGGGGTGAAGATCCCGCATCCCTCGCTGCACCGCGGCGACCGCTGCCCCGGCTGCACCCAGGGCAAGATCTATCCGCTGGCGGAGCCCGCGACGCTGGTGCGGATCACGGGGATGGCCCCGCTCGGTGCCACCGTCTATGCGTGCGAACGCTGGCGGTGCAACCTGTGCGGCGAGGTCTTCACCGCGCCGGCGCCCGCCGGCGTGGGCGACGCGAAGTACGATGCGACGGCCACGAGTATGGTCGGCCTGCTCAAGTACGGCTGTGGGCTGCCGTTCCATCGCCTCGAGATCTTGCAGCGCGGGTTACGGATTCCCTTGCCGGCGGCCACGCAGTGGGAGCTCGTGCGCGACGCCCTGCCGCGGCTCGTGCCCGCCTGGGACGAACTGCTGCGGCAGGCCGCGCAGGGCGAGGTCGTCTACAACGACGACACCACGATGAAGGTCCTGGCGCTCACCGCCGAGCAGCGGCGCGCGGCCGCCGCCGACGAGGAGACCGACGCGCGGACCGGCGTGTTCACCTCGGGGATCGTCGCCACCCGCGCCGGCCACCGCATCGCCCTGTTCTTCACCGGCCGTCAGCACGCGGGCGAGAATCTCGCCGATGTCTTGGCTCAGCGCGCGGTCGACCTCGCGCCGCCGATCCAGATGTGCGACGCGCTCGCCGCCAACACCGCGGGCGATTTCGACACGCTCCTCGCCAACTGCCTGGCCCATGCGCGCCGTCGCTTCGTCGACGTCGTCGACCACTTCCCCGCGGAGGTCCGGCATGTGCTCGAGACCTTGCGCGAGGTTTACCGCACCGACGCTCTCGCGCACGAGCGCGCGTTGTCACCCGAGGAGCGCCGGCGCCTCCACCAGACCGCAAGCGCGCCGCTGATGGCCGGCCTCGACACGTGGCTGCGCCAGCAGCGCGACGACCGTCTCGTCGAGCCCAACTCCGGACTGGGCACCGCGATCGCCTACATGCTCAAGCACTGGACGAAGCTGACGCTCTTCCTGCGCGTGCCCGGCGCGCCCCTGGACAACAACGTCTGCGAGCGGGCGTTGAAGAAGGCAATTCTGCATCGCAAGAACGCCCTGTTCTACCGGTCGCTCGCCGGCGCGCGCGTCGGCGACGTGTTCATGAGCCTCATCCACACGGCCGAGCTTAACGGCATCGCGCCCTTCGACTACCTCGTCGCGCTCCAGCGGCACCATCAGGACGTCGCGCTCGATCCCAGCGAGTGGCTCCCGTGGACCTACGAGGCGACGCTGACGGAGCTCCGGGCGCGCGCGAGTCCGTCGCGCTGAGCGGCGCCGGCCGAGCTCAGCCTCGGCACACTGCTGGGCCTGACCTGTCTTCCTGACCCGGCCGGCCGGGGTCAACGCATCCTTGCCGGAAGGACACTGAGCATCCAGAACACCACCCCGAGCCGTCAGCAGCGGCAGCACTGGCTCAGCGAGCAGGCGCTCGCGTGGTCCGGCCTGCCGGTCGTCACCATCCGGCCGACGATGTTCTTGGAGAGCTTTTTCCCGCTCGCCGGTCTGACCGTCCGCGACCGAGGCCGCATCGAACTGCCGTTCGGGCGGGGCAAGACCTCTCCGGTTGCCGCGGCGGATGTCGCTCGGGTCGTCGCTGCTGTCCTCGCCGACCCTCGGCCGCACTTGGGCCGGCTATACGAACTCACCGGTCCGCGGTCGCAGGACATGCACGGGATCGCCCGGGAGTACTCGGACGCGCTGAACCGTGAGGTCACAAACGATGACATTCCCCCCGAGAATTGGGAACGGGAGCTGAAGAAGGAGGGATTGCCGGAGCACCTGACCCTGCATCTGCTGACGATGGCGGAGTTGCACCGGGCGGGTCGGTATGACCGGCTGGCGGACGGCGTGGAGCGGGTGACCGGCCGGCCGGCGATGAGCGTCCGCGAGTTTGTGTCGCTTCACGCGGATCAGTTCGGCGGTCGTCGGTCTTGAGCCCTTTTTCGTGTGGTCCGGATTGCTGATCACGAGGCTCGCAGCGCCGCCGATCACCGCGCGTAATGAACGCCTGGAGGACACCATGATGGTTCGCGCCGACATCGATCGCACATGGGGCACATCGATGGTTGCCGGGTGTCCCTGATGACCGAAGGCGTGCATTCATCCTCGCCTGTCCTCATGCTTATCGGGATCCAAACAGCACCATTTTCAAGCAGAAAGCCCAGCTCACAGGCCAACGGCAAAAAACAGGGAG
>CAZCGA010000343.1:2286-2525 GCA_964498075.1 uncultured Binatia bacterium (SeqCode)
GATCGTTGTGGTCTCGCTCGCTGTCTCAGTGCTCGCCGTCTTGGGCGGCAGGGCCATTTCCGCGCAGGACACTGCCCAGGCCAAGTACACCGTGCGAGTGCCGAATGGGCTCGCGTTCTCTGAGTTCAGAGGATACGAAGGCTGGCAGACTGTCTCCACCAGTCGGAACGAAAAGCTGATGGCTGTGATCCTCGCCAGTCCCGTGATGATCAACGCCTACCAGTCCGGCATTCCCGGCA
>CAZCGA010000344.1:0-2476 GCA_964498075.1 uncultured Binatia bacterium (SeqCode)
ACGTCGGCGCGCACCTGTTCATGTGGGCAACGGACTACCCGCACCCGGATCATCCTTCCACCTGGGTCGACGCGTTGAGTCGCCAGGTGGCGGGTCTGTCCGAGACGACGCGTACCGCATACCTGGGCGGCAACGTGAAGCGGGTCTACAAGCTGTGAACGACGCAACGCTCGTGTGAGCGTGCTACGGCTTCTCCAGCGGCTTCTGCAGCACGCCCTCCTTCATCACGAAGTCGACGTGTTGCAGGACGGCCACGTCGCTGCTCGGATCGCCGGCCACGGCGATGACGTCGGCCAGCTTGCCGGCCTCCAGCGTGCCGAGCTCTTCTCCAAGCCCAGGCACTCGACCCGTGCTGGTGACCCCTGCCAGCTCCCGCGAGACGGTCAATCGGTCGTGGTGACCCTGTCTCGGCGCGAGAGCCACTGGCGCATTTGGTCGTACAGGTCCGGATGATTCAAGAGCTCGAAGTGTTCATCGGCCCGAAGTGCCGGCCATGATCGAGCGGGAACTGGATCCGTGCATATCCCCCTCCTTTCTCGCGTGGTGCGTAAGCCCCTTTCAAACTGCGGCGACAAATGCCACGGTTGGCGCAGTCGCTGCTTTGCCAAGCGCCGTACTTCCGTACTTCTTGAACACGAACGGGCGAGCCCGTAGAGTTTGTCTCATTAGTCGGGACCGGAAGGGAGTGGCCATGGAGATTCGTTACACACCGTTCTCCGAAGAGGTGCGGGCCAACCCGTACCCGTTCTACGCGACCCTGCGGCAGCACGCCCCCGTCTATTTCGTCGAGGGCGTCGGCGCCTGGGCGGTGGCCCGGCATGAAGATGTGCGCTTCATCCTGAGCCATCCGGAGCTCTTCTCCTCGGACGCCATGCGCACGATGTTCATCTCGTCCAAGCTCGGCCCGGATGCGGCCGCCGACCCAGAGACGGCGGAACGCCTGTTCGCCATTGCCAGCGCGTTACCGTTCACGGCCGAGGAGATGGTCCAGGCACGCAACCTCATCTCCACCGATCCGCCGCAGCACGAAGTGATGCGCAAGATCGTCAGCCGCGGTTTCACGCCGCGGCGCATCGCGTCTTATGAGGAACGGGTGCGCGCCGTCGTCGATACGTGCATGACCACGCTGCGTGGCGGCGGCGTCTTCGATCTGGTTGCCGACCTCGCCGGCCCGGTCCCCACCGTCATCATTGCGGAGATGCTCGGCGTCGAGCCCGAACGGCACGGCGATTTCAAGCGCTGGTCCGATCTGGTGATCTCGCAGGCCACCGGCTCGGGGCGCGGCCGCTCGTTCACGCAAACCGGCTACGTCGAGATGATCCGGGAGTTCAGCCTCTATCTCTTGTCGATCATCGAGGCGGGCCGGCGGCACCCCGGCGACGATCTGGTCACTACGCTCATCGTCGCGCAAGAAGAGGGCGGCACACTGACGCCGATGGAGGTGGTGGTGTTCTGCCTGCTGCTGCTGGTCGCGGGCAACGAAACGACCACCAATCTGATCGGCAACGCCGTGAACGTCTTGCTCGACCATCCCGAGCAGCTGGCACTGGTGCGCAACGATCGCACGCTGTTGCCGAATCTCGTCGAGGAGACCGTACGCTACGAAGGCCCGATTCAGTTCTTCTTCCGTCGCACGTGCGAGGAGGTCACGCTGGCGGGCACGCGGCTGCCGGCCAACGCGATCATCATGCCGTTGCTGGGCTCAGCGAACCGTGACGAAGGGCAGTTTGCGAACCCCGACGTCTTCGACGTCACCCGCGACACCAGCGGGCATCTCGGGTTCGGTCTGGGCGCGCACTATTGCCTCGGCGCGGCGCTGGCGCGGCTCGAAGCGCGCATCGCGCTCGAAGCGTTGCTCGACGAGCTGCCGCACCTGCGCCGGCGCAACGCGACCATCGAGTACGCCGACTCCTTCCTCGTCCGCGGCCCGCACCGCCTGGAGCTGGCCCGCGCCGCGTGAGGTGGAAGGGACGAGCCAACCACAGAGGACACCGAGCAAGAACACGGAGCATAAGATGAAGGCGCCGGATGGCTCGGAAGACGATCCGCTGACACGAGAAATCATCGGTGTGGCCTGCTCATCAACTTCAAGGTCGAGCGGCTCGTTGACGGGATCAAACGCGTCAGCCTCTGAGGGTCCCCTCTGCGCCTCTACCTCTTCGGCTCGGCAGCCGGAGAGCGGTTCGATGCGCAGCACAGCGATTTCGACTTCCTGTGCGCCGCCGCAGCCAGCGGCCCTTCCGCCCGCCGGAAGGGGTGTCCTACTACGAACACTTCAAGCGCTTGGGCTTGGTGTATCTGTGAGGCACGACCGTGCAACTGCCTGTGCATGCCCGAAGCGACAGCAATGGACAGAGCCGGATGCGGGAAATCTGCATGTCCGGTTCCGCGAGGGGGGATGAGGTCGGGTCTCGATCGCGCGACGAGTCGGTCAGTAAGACGCGTTGATCAGCGCGTTCACCTGCGCGAGGTGGCC
>CAZCGA010000345.1:0-330 GCA_964498075.1 uncultured Binatia bacterium (SeqCode)
AACGGCGGCCTCATTTGGTGTGATCGAGCTTCCAGCGAAGGTACCGCCCAAATTCGTTCGCAAGCGGGTGGGCCCGGCATGTGGCGAGGTCCTGCCAGCTCAGCCAGACAATCCTCACGGGACGCCGTGGCGGCTCTCCTGGCGCTTCTCCGTAGATCTGTAGATCCGGCACCTCGTTGGATACGCCCAGCACAACCAACGCGCGATGGTCATTCGCGAGCGCAGGTTCTGCTCTGAACGCATCGCGACGAAGGACGATTTGGTCGTCGTATCCGCCCGCCGCCCCCTTGCCGGCGCATCTGCACGACCGCCGCCTGATTGACCAGGAAG
>CAZCGA010000345.1:340-2450 GCA_964498075.1 uncultured Binatia bacterium (SeqCode)
CCGCCGCCCCCTTGCCCTTGCCGATCCGGGCGTCCCATTTTGCTTCCACGTAGATGAGGGCAACATCAGGATCGTCAATGCGCGCGTCGAGTTCGGGCCCGTTGGGACTTCGAATGGAATTGGGATGGATGACTCGCATCCATTGGTCGACCGTCGGCTCGGTCGAGGCCGTTAGATCGAGTTCAAGACGGTCGTAGAGCCATTGGACAGCGAGGCGACGTTGACCCGGCTCGGCGCAGCCCAATGTGCCGAACCAAGACCACGTCAGGGCATCCTCGGAATTGATCGACTGGAACTTGCTGATATGCCCGAGGCGCGCTGCGAGCGCGCTCGCGTCGGCCACGGTGAACCAACTCCTGGGCACGGTGTAAGCGTCCACCTGTTTGCGCACAGCCGCTGGCCACTGTTGCAACCCAGGCGGGGCCAGGACGTTGCTCTCCCAGCGCTCGAAATATGGGATCTGGCTCCCAGCGCTGTAGCGGATGGAAACCAGCTGCCCGTCGTGGCCCGTGATCGACGCCATCAACCCATTATCTTCCAGCTCCGACGTCTGGCACTGGAGTCACCAGGGAGCGTCGGCGAGCGCACACGCATGTCAGTCCTCGTCGTTCTCGGCGCGAAGTTCTTCAGGGGAAGCGGCAAGCTCCACCAGCCGGTCGAAGACTGCGGGATCGGTTGCAGCAGCCCGGATGTCGAGTTCGAACGGTCGCGACTGGGACGAGCCGTGAACGCGCATGCCGTTAGAGACCGCCCATGTCCGACAGCCGGCCGCTTTCGCTTCCCTCTTCACGCATGCGAGATCCTTTTGGGCTCGATAAGAGCTCCAACGCGCTTCAGAATCCAGATGCCCGAGGGTTCCCCATCCGTGGCAGTCGAGTAGGCGATTGTGAGGGCCTCATCCGTCCGGCCGAGTTCCTTGATCGCTCCATATGCAGGGAATCCGAGCGCGGTGAGGTACCTCCTGGCAAGAACCAGGCTCTGGTCGAGAAGATCGTGCGCACCGGGATGGCCGACCCAATCCGCCGCTTGCTCCGCGGTTTCGACGATGCGCATCAGCGCGGCATCTCGCGGTCGCAGTGACGCCGGCGCACCCGCGTCTGGGAGGTCGAGCTCGACGTCGCGCGAGAGGTCGTTGTGTCGAACAGCCGACCGTCCGACGTTTGGGCGTTAGCCAGGCTGCCCGGACAAGCCATGCCGCTGCGGCACGATCGTCGCCGAGAAGGACTGGGTAGCCCAGCGGATCTTCGACGGCCCGGGTAAACGCCGCCACCGTGGAGACGACCGTGCCCTCGGCCGAGCTCGCCGGCTTCATGCAGGGCTGACGCGGCGGCGCGCGCTCACCAGATCGTCTCCACCACAGGGCTCGCACGGATCCGAGCGTCGCGACTCACCAGCGACATGCCCCCGGCGCGTGCGGTGGCGGCGATCAGTCGGTCCGCCGGATCGGCGGGGAACTCCGCGGGAAAGTGGGTCGCGAGGGCGGCCACCGCGGGGGTGATCTCCCTGACGGTCACGTCGCTCCGCTCGACCAACGATCCGAGCCATCCTTCCGGCGAACCCTCGGGAAGCACGCGGCCGCGAGCGATCATCATCGCGACCTCCCACAGGCTGATCGAGGCGACGGCCAGCCCGTCAGCGGTGGCGGCGCGCCGGATGGCCCGCGCCGCCGCGGGCGAGAGTTGCTTGGGCTCGAGGCAGAGCCAGAGCCAGGCGTGAGTGTCGAGCAGTATCACCGCGTCGCCCGCCGGGCTCGAATCCCTCGCGTTCCTGGTCCCCGGCGGGCTCGCGGGCTGACCGCTTCCCACGCGCGCACCGGAAGGATCGGAGCCTCGATGTCCCCGACGATCCTCGCGGTCCCTGCCATGCAGCCAAAGACATCCGCGGGTGGCGTATCAGGGGGAACGAGCTTCGCGACCGGCCGCCCCTTCTTGGTGATGACCACCGGGGTCCGGTACCGCTTGACCTCTTCCATCACACGGAGGCAGCGCGCCTTGAACTCTCCCGCCGGCATCGTCTTCATGGTGCCGCTCTCCTCATGGTCATGACGTCGTGACCATGCTAGCACGGCGACGGGATCGCCACCTCGGCACGACCGGGCTGGGGCGCGGTG
>CAZCGA010000346.1:0-2109 GCA_964498075.1 uncultured Binatia bacterium (SeqCode)
AGGACGCCGTCCGCCCGCCTCCCGCCGTGTCACCGTACGACTCGCCCGTCGCTCAGTCACCGACGAGCCGGGCTAACCTGAAGTTCCCCCTTGTTCTGAATTGTAATAGTTACGCATTCCCCTGTTTTTGCGAGCGATTTCCGTCGGCCGGGGACTTTTTTAGTGCAGGAATGTAGTCACTAACAGTGTTGACATTGACGCCGTTTGTTGGTATATTGCTTCCCATGCCAACCAGGAACGGCCCTGCTCATGTAGTTACCACACGACGTGCCTACAAGGGCAAGCTGTACGAGACCCATCTGCTGCGCCGCAGCTATCGGCAAGACGGTAAAGTCAAGAACGAGACGCTCGGCAACCTCTCGCACCTCCCGGCGCCGGTGATCGAGTTGGTGCGCCGCGCCCTGCGTGGCGAGACGCTGGTGAGCGCCGATCAGGCCTTTGAGGTGTGCGCTTCGCCCGCGCATGGCGATGCGCAAGCGGTGCTGCGCGCGATCGAGCGGCTCGGGGTGCGCGAGCTGCTCGCGTCGCGTCGTTGTCGCGAGTCCGATGTGGTGATCGGCATGATCGCCGCGCGGGTGATCGCGCCGCATACCAAGCTCGCCACCACGCGCTGGTGGCACACACGCACGATCGCCGAGGACCTGGGCATTGTCGATGCGGACGAGGATGCGCTGTACGCGGCGATGGACTGGCTGCTTGAGCGCCAGGGGGCGATCGAGAAAAAGCTCGCCCGCCGCCACCTGGCCGAAGGGGCGCTCGCCTTGTACGACTTGAGTTCGAGTTACTTCGAGGGCACGCACTGCCCGCTGGCGAAGCTCGGCCACAACCGCGACGGCAAGAAGGGCAAGCTGCAGGTGAACTATGGCCTGCTCACCAATCGGCGTGGGATTCCGGTGGCGGTATCGGTCTACGAGGGCAACACCGCCGACGCGAAGACACTGCTGCCGCAGGTGAGCAAGCTCAAGGATGACTTTGGACTCTCCCGCGTGGTGTTGGTGGGCGATCGGGGCATGATCGGGCAAAGCACCGTCGAGGTGCTCAAGACGCACGCCGGAATCGCCTGGATCACGGCGTTGAAGAGCGCGCAGATCCGCGCCCTCATCGAGGGTGAAGCGCTGCAACTCGGGCTCTTCGACGAGCGCAACCTGATCGAGTTCGCGCACCCCGACTACCCCGGCGAGCGCCTGTTCGCCTGCCGCAACCCGGATTTGGCAGCGCTACGCGCACACAAGCGCGAGGCGCTGCTTCAGGCGACGGGGCTGGAGTTGGAGAAGGTGCGCGCGCTCATCGGGCGCGGCCGGCTCAAAGCCGCGGGCGTGATCGGCGTGCGTGCCGGGCGGGTGGTCAACAAGTACAAGGTCGCCAAGCACTTCGAGCTCACGATCGAGGATCGGCGCTTCGAGTTCACGCGCCTCGAGGACGCCATCGCGGCGGAGGCGGCGCAGGACGGCATCTATGTCATCCGCACCTCGCTCAGCGCCGCGCAAATGAGCGCGCCCGAGGCCGTGCGAAGTTACAAGGCGCTGGCCGAGGTGGAGCGGGCGTTCCGTACGCTCAAGACGATCGATCTCAAGGTGCGCCCTATCCACCATCGACTCGCCGACCGGGTGCGCGCGCACATCCTGCTGTGCATGCTCGCCTATTACGTCGAGTGGCATATGCGCGAGGCGTGGCGTCCCCTGCTGTTCGCCGACGAGGACCTCGAGGCCAAGGCGAAGCGCGATCCGGTTGCACCGGCCAAGCGCTCACCGCACGCCCAGCGCAAGGCCGCGACGCATACGCTCGAAGACGAGTCCCAGGCGCACAGCTTCCGCACGCTGATGGAAGAGCTCGCGAGCATTGTGCGCAACACCTGCCGCGCGCCCGGCGGCGACGGCTCAACCTTCCAACTGATCACGAGGCCAAACCTCAAACAGAAACAAGCGCTCGATCTGATCGAGACGATCACCGCGTAGTCAGAAAACCAACATCGTCGGACCGCGTAAGTGCATAGCCCGACAGGATAATCACGCTGGAAGAGGGAAGGAACTTCAGACTAGAATCCCCATGGTGGTGAGGGGCCGGCGGTTTCGTCCAACTGGTTTTATCCGCCATGCGCGGCGCACGACG
>CAZCGA010000346.1:2119-2425 GCA_964498075.1 uncultured Binatia bacterium (SeqCode)
CTGCCCGCGGATGCGGAGGAACCCGCGGGCGTCGGCCGCGCGGCCCACGCGGGCGGCGCCCCGCACCTCGGGGTGAACGCGCTGTACGCGGCCAACATCGGCCTCATGGCGATCAACGCGCTGCGGGAGACCTTCCGCGACGAGGACTCGATCCGCGTACACCCCATCCTCACCCATGGCGGATCGCAGGTGAACGTGATCCCGGGCGAAGCGCGGATCGAGACCTACGTGCGGGGCCGGACGCTCGAAGGCGTGCTCGACGCCAACGCCAAAGTCGATCGCGCACTGAAAGCCGGCGCGCTCGCC
>CAZCGA010000347.1:0-2370 GCA_964498075.1 uncultured Binatia bacterium (SeqCode)
CCTCGATACGCGCCCTGAAAAGACGGGCGCTACTCGGGACGAACGGTTGTGGGGCGCCCGCCGCAATTCCCTCACAAACTCGGAGGCGACCCGGTGAGCGGCACGGCCGTGACAGCGATGCAGCACGGCCTGCAGAGCTGCGAGGCCTGCGGCCTGCTCTCCCGCCCCGCACCCGGCGAGGACGACGGCGAGGCCGGCGGGCGCTGCCCGCGCTGCGACGAGGAGCTCGAATTCCGCAAGCCAGCCAGCATCCAGCGCACCTGGGCATTGCTGATCGGCGCGGCGATCTGCTACGTCCCCGCAAATCTCCTCCCGGTGCTGACGACGACCTCGGCCGCGGGTGCCGAATCCGACACCATCCTGCAAGGCGTCGTACTCCTCTGGTCGCCGACCGGTTGGCCGCTGTCGCTCATCGTGCTCTTCGCCAGCATCATGATCCCGAGCGCGAAGATCCTGGCGCTGGCGTACCTGCTGATCACCGTGCAGCGCGGTTCGGTCGAGAACAACGAGCAGCGCATCCGGCTCTACCGGATGGTCGAGCTCATCGGCCGCTGGTCGATGGTCGACGTCTTCGTTGACGCCTTCACCGCGGCCCTGGTTCAGCTCCAGCCGCTCATGTCGGTGGCGCCGGCTCCGGGCCTGTTCTTCTTCGCGGCGGTCGTGGTACTGACAATGCTCGCGGTCGAGTCTTTCGACCCGCGGCTGATCTGGGATTCCGTAAGCTCTCGCAGCCTCTCGGACTTGGGGCAGCCGGAGCGACCCAACGGGGAGCGGCGCACTGCAAGGACGCCGGCCGCAGGCCCGAGAGAGGTTCGACATGCCTGACAGCGATACACCACTCCCTCACGTCCCCGAGTCGAGAGCCTTCTCCAAGAAGCGCACCCGGCTCTCCGTGGTCTGGATCATCCCGATCGTGGCGGCGGTCATCGGTGTCTGGGTCGCCGTGACCAGGATCCTGGGTGAGGGGCCCAAGATCACGATCGTCTTCAAGTCGGCCGATGGACTCGAGGCCGGCAAGACCAAGATCCAGTACAACGGCGTCGACGTTGGCACCGTCGTGACCGTCCGGCTCTCGGATGACCACAAGAGCGTGATCACCACTGCGCAGATGGCCCCCAAGACGGAAGGCTTCCTCCTCGACGACACGCGGTTCTGGGTCGTGCGGCCGCGGATCTCGGGCGCCAACGTGACCGGATTGGGCACGCTCATCTCCGGGGCCTACGTCGCCATGGACATCGGCCAGTCGCGGCAGCATAAGCGCGACTTCGTAGCGCTCGAAACGCCGCCGGTGATCACCGGCGACGCACCCGGCCGCTTCTTCATGCTGAAGACGCCGGACCTGGGTTCGCTCGACAGCGGCACGCCGATTTTCTTCCGGCGGCTGCAGGTCGGTCAGGTCGCGTCGTACGAGCTCGACAAGGACGGGCTGTCCCTGAACATCAAAGTGTTTGTGACCGCGCCCTACGACCAGTACGTCACTCCGAACACACGCTTCTGGAATGCGAGCGGGATCGACGTGTCGCTCTCCGCGAACGGCCTCAGCGTGCAGACCCAGTCGGTGCTGTCCGTGCTGATCGGCGGCATCGCGTTCGAGACGGTCGCGACCGATCCGATCTTGCCGCCGGCCGAGGCGAACACCGTCTTCACCCTGTTCAGCAACCGGGTTGAAGCCTTCAAGCTGCCGGCGCGCAATCCGCAGACCTTCGAGCTCGTCTTCAAGCAATCGGTCCGCGGGCTCGCGCCCGGCGCGCCTGTGGAGTTCCGTGGGATTGCGATCGGCGAGGTCGCGGAGGTCAGCGCGCAAGTGGATGCGAAGACCTTCGAGTTCTCCGCGCCGGTGAGCATCCATTTGGACGCGCAGAGGCTCGGGGTCCAGATCCGCGACCTGGCGCCCGGCACGGATTTCGAGAGCATCCGCAGGCAGTTGATCGACAGCTTGGTGGCGCACGGGGTGCGTGCGCAGTTGCAGACGGGAAGCCTGCTGACCGGGTCGCTGTTTGTGGCGTTCGACTTCTTTCCAGACGCGCCCGCGGCGACGGTGGATTGGTCGCAGAAGCCGGTGCAACTGCCGACGATTCCGGGCCAGCTCGAGGCGATCGTAGCCAGCGCCGTCGGCGTCATCAAGAAGCTCAACGAGATCCAGTACAAGCAGATCGGCGATGATCTCCAAAAGGCGATCGTCGAGCTCGATCGGACGCTGGTGAGCGGGCGCGGCACGCTCGACAACGCCAACAAGCTCATCGAGCCGAACTCCGTGCTGGGGGCGGAGCTCGGCAACACGCTCCAGGAGGTGAGCCGCGCGGCGCGGTCGGTGCGCGTGCTCGCAGACTATCTCGAGCGCCATCCCGAGGCGCTCATTCGCGGCAAGAC
>CAZCGA010000348.1:0-2347 GCA_964498075.1 uncultured Binatia bacterium (SeqCode)
CTCATAGCTCCTCGAGCGCTTGGCTCGCTGGGTCGCGTTGGTCTTCCGGGGCCGGGAGCGTAGCGGCTAGGCATGCGCCGTCAACGCTCGCCGTCTGCTTCCCAGGGCCAAAGCGTCTTCCGACAGGCCCCGCTGTGTAGGTTAACGCTCACTTTGTGGGTCCATTCTTGCGGTTCGTTGGCGAGCGGGCTGTCCATGCGGGGCGCGCTGTGCTCGATCGCGTGCCATGAAGCAGCTGCGGATCCACGAGCACTTCGCGACGTTGGCAGACCCTCGCGTGGATCGCACGAAGCGGCACGCGCTGATGGACATCGTGGTGATCGCGATCGTCGCGGTCATCGGCGGAGCGGACGGCTGGGATGACATCGAGCTGTTCGGCGATGCTCGGTGCGAGTGGCTCAAGACGTTCTTGAAGCTGCGCAGCGGCGTGCCGTGCGCGGACACGTTCCGGCGCGTGTTCGCGGCGCTCGACCCAGAGCAGTTTCAGTGCTGCCTGCTGGGGTGGATGAGCGAGCTGGCGGACGGCCTGTGCGGCAAGCTCGTGGCGATTGATGGAAAGACAGCGCGCGGCTCGTTCGGCTCCGGCCACGGCCCGCTGCACCTGGTGAGCGCATGGGTCGCGGAGAACTCGCTGGCTCTCGCGCAGATCGCTGTCGAGGACAAGAGCAACGAGATCGTGGCGATTCCTCAGCTTCTCGAGCTTCTTGACCTGCGCGGCGCGACGGTGACGATCGATGCGATGGGTTGCCAGAAGGCTATCGCGGCGGCGATCGTCGACAAGGAAGCCGACTACGTTCTGGCGCTCAAGGACAATCACCCGACGCTGCACGCAGAGGTCGCGGAGTTCTTTGCGGACGCAGAGAAGAGCGCGTGGCGCGACACACCCCACTCGTCCGACGAGACCACCGATGGCGGGCACGGGCGCGTCGAGGTGCGCCGGGTCTGCGCGAGTGACGACATCGGCTGGCTCGATCCGAAGGGCGCCTGGAAGGGCCTGCGCTCGATCGCGATGGTGGAGCGCGAGCGTACAGCAGCCGGCAAGACGTCCAGCGAGCGTGCCTACTACCTGACCAGTCGGGCCGCAGACGCCGCTGCGATCGGCGACGTCGTGCGACGTCACTGGTCCATCGAGAACAGCCTGCATTGGACGCTCGACGTCACCTTCGACGAGGATCGCTCCCGCATCCGTTCCAGGAACGGGGTGCAGAATTTCTCAGCGCTGCGCAAGCTCGCTCTGGCCCTGCTCAAGCGCGAGCCGTCGAAGTCGAAGCTCAGCGTCGCCCAAAAGCGCAAGCGAGCCGCCTACCTCACCGACTACCTACTGCTCGTGCTCGGTGGCGCGAACGCCGCGGGCTGAGATAGGTCGGCCGGTTCGATGTCGGCAGCGCGCCCCGCAGTGAGCGCGGCTGCGCGCATCGAGCGCGCAGCCGCGAAGGCCGGGCTCAGCGCGAGCCGAGGCCGCCGAGCCGGGTCGCCATGGCGCAGAAGCGGTCGAGCAGGACGATGACCGGCGCGACCTTCGCCTCGGAGGCGAGACCGAGAACGACGGCGGCCTCGAGGGCGGCTGCCGATTCGCCCGCCTCGGCGCGGGCACAACGCAGGCGACTGCTTCGGTCGGCTCCTTCGCGTGCCGCCGCTTCGGTGAACTGAAGGTAGGCCCCGAGCAGCGCGCGACGAAGCTGATCCGAGAGCTTGGCGTAACCGCGGGGCAGCTCGCGTGCGATGCCGTCCCCGAGACGCAGCGCCTCGAGGATGACCCCGAAGGCATCGAGACTGTGATGCGAAAAGCGTGCAGGATACATGAGGTGGCCTCCCGGCCCGGCGGAGGCCGGACCTTTGCCCCCCACGGCGCAGACCGCATGACGGCGCACCGAGCGAGCGCAGCGCACGCTCGTTACGAGCGGCGAAGCTCAGGTCTGCCTCGGCCTGCGCCGGCGGGCGGTGTGCGCCACAGGGCAGAGGTCCGGCCGCAGCCGGGCCGGGACCTCCAGATCCTCCGCCGCCGGCCGAGGCTCACGGCCGCGGCAGCGTGTGCGGCCACGACTCTCGGCCGGGGGTCGCGACCCGCGGCCCCCGATCCCCAGCCGGGCACCCTGCCGAGATCCCGGCCGGATCTTCATCGCGCCGAGATTGCTCCATCTTTAGATGCGCTCACCCTGCGGCCCGCCCGAGCTGGGCAGTCCTCCGCAGGGTGCTACGCTCGGACTCGATGCGGGCGACGGCAGCTGGTGCTTGCGAACGCGCTCGATCACGTGCGTGATCGACTCCGGATCGAAGAGCAGCGAGTTGTGGCCTCGGCCCGGGAGGACGACCACGTCGCCGTGCGGGAAGACGGCGCTCTCGCACG
>CAZCGA010000349.1:0-2333 GCA_964498075.1 uncultured Binatia bacterium (SeqCode)
TCGACGAACTCGAGGCACAGCCGGCTCTTGCCCGTGCCGGCGTCGGCCACCACGCCGATCACCTGCCCGTGGCCGGCGATCGCCGCTTCCAGTGCGCCTTCGAGGCTCGCCATCTCGCGGTCGCGGCCGACGAACTTCGAGAAGCCGCGCGAGCGCGAGAAGTCGAGGCGCGTGCGCAACGCACCCACACCCTGCAGCTCGTAGGCGTGCAGCGGCGCGCTCACACCCTTCAGATCGAATTCGCCGAGATCGCGGAGCTGAAAGTATCCTTCGACCAGACGCGCCGTGTGCTCGGTCAGGTAGGTGCTGTCGGCGGCGGCGCGCTGTTCCATGCGCTGCGCCAGGCCGACGGTGTGCCCCTGGGCGGTGTAGTCCATCCGCAGATCGTCGCCGATCTTGCCGACGATCACCTCGCCGGAGTTGAGGCCGATGCGCACGGAGAAGCTCAGCCCGGCCGTGCGCCGCAGCTCGTCGGCGTAGCCTCGGAGCGCGTCGCGCAGATGCAGCGCGGCGTAGCACGCGCGCTGCGCATGGTCCTCGTGGGCGATCGGCGCGCCGAAGAGTGCCATGATGCCATCACCGGTGTACTGGTTGACCGTGCCCTCGAAACGGTGCACGCCCTCGGCGAGGATCTGAAAGAAGCGGTCGAGGATCGTGTGCCACGCTTCCGGATCGACTTGCTCAGCGAGCTCCATCGAGCCCTTCACATCGGCGAACAGCACAGTGACCTGCTTGCGCTCCCCTTCGAGGGCGGATTTCGATTGCAGGATCTTGTCGGCGAGATGCTTGGGGGTGTAGGAGCGGGGGTCAGGGTTCGGGGTCCGGGGTTCGGCGTTTCCTGAACCCTGAACCCTGGACCCAGAACCCGGCAGTGGTGCCCGGCACTTGCGGCAGAACTTGGCGGTGGGTCGGTTGCTGGTGCCGCACGCTGAGCACGCGGCTTCCAGCGGCGCGCTGCACTCTTCGCAGAAGGCCGAGTCGGACAGATTCTCGGTGTGGCACTTGGGGCATTTCATCGGCGTGCTCTAGTCCTCGCTCTGAGCCCGAACGCGGGCTTCCATTTCCCTGCTGATGACTGACGTAAGGTTCCGATAGCCCCAGCACATTTCCTCCAGCATCCATTCCCATACGGCGGGATCGTTCACCGCGTCGCGGTTCAAATCCCGAGCTCCTCGGCCAGCCGTCGCGCGTGCCCGGTTGCGCCGATCGCCGCGTACATCCGCTGCGCCTCGCGCAGATGGTGCCCGCACGCGACGGCGTCGCCGCACACGCGGGCCAGCTCGGCGCGCGCCTCGGGGATGCGCGGCTCGAGTCCCCGCGCTCCCGTCTCCGCCACCGCAGTGGTCGCGGCCTGCAGTGCATCTTCCACCGCCCTCCGGGCCCGCTGGCCGTGCTCGGCGCAGAGCGCCAGCGCGAGCGCCACGTACTGGAGCACGAGGAGCTTCTGCCCGCGCTCCGTCCCCAGGGCGATGGCCTGTTCCGCCAGGCTTCGGGCACGCGTCGCATCCCCCCGCCCAAGCGCGGCACGGGAGAGCGTGGCCACGTTCAGGCTCTCGAACTCAAGACCCAAGCGCCTCTCGCGCGACAGGTCGAGCACCCCGGACGCAACGCGGTCCGCCTCCTCCCAGTTTCCGAAGGCGGCGTGGAAGGCCCCGAGGTTCGTGTAGGCGACCACGCGGGAGAAAGCGCTGCCTGTCTCTTCGGCGATCCGCACGCCCTCCTGGGCACACATGAGAGCGTCGCCCAGGCCCGCGTAGCTCGTCTCCCCGATGTACTGCGAGATGGTAGACACGTTGCTGTAGGCCCAGCCCAGGTTCTCCGGGATATCCGATGCCCTCGCGAGGCGCAGTGCGTGCTCAATGGTGGCGACGGCCTCGGCACAGCGACCCAGCATCGCGCCGACGACCGCCCTGAACCCCACGAACCAGATGGCATAGCTGAAGCCGAAGATCTCGCGACCGGCTTGGAGATCGGTGCCGACGATGGCGCGCCCCTCATCCATCATGGCCAGCGAATCCTCGAGTCGGCCGAGCTGGTAGCGGTAGTAGGCCGTGCCGACGCGCGCGCCACCCCGCAACACGGTATCGGCCGAGGTCGCGTCTGCGTCGCGCAGGGACTCCTCGTTCATGGCGAGGGCTTCGCGGATGCGGCCCAGGGAGGCCAACCGACCGGCGTAGCCGCCACGCAGCGCCGAGATCACCTCCCGTGCCCCCATCCGTTCGGCCAGCGCGCACCCTTCCTCGTACATGCTCTGCATCGCGGTTTCCGCCATTCCGAGGCGCCAGCCGCCGATCACGATCTGCGCCGACGCCGCCAGCCGCGCCCCGCGCGTC
>CAZCGA010000350.1:0-2309 GCA_964498075.1 uncultured Binatia bacterium (SeqCode)
GGACTCCTCTCTCCTGATCTCGGCGATCTTACGGTCGCGATCATTCGCCAGCCTCGCCCTGTCGCGCCGTAGATCCTCGTTCAGCCGCTCGATCTCCTCGTGGGTACGAGCGTTGCGAAGCGCGGCCTGGTGGAGGATCTCGTGCTCGGCGACCTTCGCTTTGTAGAACCGGCGGGCCTCGGCGATGGCGGCCTTTTGCTCCTCGGTGAGTGGGCGATCATCGATGCTGGCCTCCTTGTCCTTCTGCCGGAGGCGCTCCATCGCCAACTCGAATGCGCTCTTCGGGCCGTCGGCGGACATTTGTTCGTAGTGTAACACCGAGCGCTCGGAGCTCGATCCCGAGCCAGGCGAGGAGAAGCCTTTCCTGCCGAGGGTCGAGGCCTGGCTAGCTGGCCAGGAACGCCCGGGTCTGCTCCAGGAACTTGCCGAAGGCCGGCTCGGTCTCGAGGAACAGGTGGTTGCGCCCCGGCAGGGCCACGAAGCGCGCACCCGGGATGCCGGCCGCCATGCGGCGCCCGGACTCGAACGGCACTCGGGCCTCATCGCGCGCGTGCAGCACGAGTGTCGGCACGCTCACCTGCGGGAGCAGCGCGGTGACGTCGACCTCGCCGCCCGCCTCGCTGATCCGCACGGCCATCTCAGGCGATACCGTGATCAGCTGCAGCTCGTTGAACCAGTCGGCCTGCTCCTTCGTGGCGCCGGGTGGGCCGTCACAACATCGGCGGTGTGGCGCGGTTGCCCCCCTGGGCCTGAACGTGCAGCGTGCCCACGAGAAACCACACGAATCCCTCCTGATACCGCTGCAGATTCCGCAGGCCGGCACACCACAGGAACATGCCCAACGCCAGCACCGCCGCCAGGGGAACGACCAGATGGCTCAGCCACGAAAAGGCGATCGACCATCGCTGCCCGAGGGCGGTCACCGTGACAGTGTACGCGGCCGCTGTCAGGCAGAGCGCCCCGAGGGAGTTGAGGTGAAACTCGAACCACGAGAAGTAGCTCTCCCGCAGGGACGTCAACTTCTCGAGATCCACGAGGTGAAGATAGAAGTCGGACAGGTGAACCCGCGGAGCGGCCGCGGGAGCGGCCAGCACCGCCCGGTAGGCCTCGAGCGCCTTGCCTTCCAGCGTCGCGTGCGCCTCCCGCAGGGCGCCGTCAATCTTCCGATCGGCCCGTCGCCGGCATATGTCGTTGACGCAGAACCACATGACGGTATTAAGGAGGAATCCGAGCATGAGGGCGATCGGGAGGAGGAGCGCCCCGAACGCCGTCGTCCGCGCTGTGTCGGCCAAGGCCACGCTCAGCAGGGACTCCGAGAAGAAGCACGGCCAGAATCCCGATCCGGGCGCGCAGGGTTTCCCGGATGAGACGCGGTACGCCAGCTCGACGAGGAGGAGGCTCCCGGCCGCCGCGATGAGGCCGGGAATGAAGGTCTTGAGGATCTTGCCGAACGAGAACGCGCTGAGGGGATTCACGCGCGGCTCACGCCGGCGCGGAGAGCCCGAGGGCCGCGTGCTTGGCCGCGTCGATGAACGCTTTCACCAGGGCCGGCGACTTCTTGCCGCGCCGGATGCTAACGCCGGAATTGACGTCGACACCATACGGCTGAACGCGCGCGATCGCGCTCGCGACGTTGCCCGGATTCAGGCCGCCCGACAGGATCACGGGCCTGGGCGCCAGCGCATCGCGGATGCGACGACTCAGGGTCCAGTCGTGCACGACGCCGGTGCCGCCGATTCTCGTTGCGGTCTTCGTGTCGAGCAGGACGGCGTCGGCGTAGTCCGCAGCTTTCACGGCCTGCTCGATGCTGCGGTCGTCCTCGACGTGGACCGCCTTGATGGCCTTCATCGCCGGAAACGCGTCGCGCAGCTCGGGGATCCGATCCACCGGAAAGGGCCCTTGGAGCTGCACGACGTGGGGGCGAGCCTCCCGGCACAGATCCCGAACCTGTGTCGGATCCGACCGGTGGGTGACCAGCGTCCCGCTGACGAAGGGGGGAAGCGTTTCGAGGATCTTCCCCGCATCGCTCGGGGAGAGCTCGTCCTCCGAGTCGTAGATGAGGCCGACGAGGAAGCCGACGCCGTCCGCGCCCAGGCTGATCACCGTCCAGGCGTCTTCCTTCGTCGTGATCCCGCAAATCTTGACGCGCGTTACGTGCGGCATGACACTCATGGCTTCTGCACCTTGCACAGTACCAGAAACACCCGGCAAAGCCCATCAGATGGGCGTTTGCCGAGGCCGAGTCGCGCGTTCGCGGCAACGTCACCACATCGGCGTCTCTGGCTCGCACAAGTTCCTGGAGGGCTGCA
>CAZCGA010000351.1:0-2265 GCA_964498075.1 uncultured Binatia bacterium (SeqCode)
GGATGCGGGAAATCTGCATGTCCGGTTCCGCGAGGGGGGATGAGGTCGGGTCTCGTGCTATCGGGATGTCGCCTCATCCTCTACTCTACTGGTGATTCCCTTTTGGTAGCGCTTGCGCTGTTGCAGGATGGTGGTGTAGCGGGGCACACATGACCGACGCCGATACCGTTCGTGCCCATCCCGATCTCGCCGCGGCGGTCGCGCTCGCATTCGCGCCGTTGGTGCTCGGCTTTCCCGCGATGGCGCTCGCGGTGTTCGGCGTGGGCTGCGATCGGCACAGCGTGGCGCGGGTCTTCTCCGCGGTGTACCCGACGAGCATCTACCTCGCGCTGTCGACGCCGTTCTGGCTGCTGCCGTCGCTGCGCGGGTGGACGCGGGCGCGCCGCCTCGAGATCGCCTGCCTCGTCTGGCTCTGGTTCACGTGCCTCACGCATGTCACGTGGGAGCTCGCCTGGCTTCTCTTCCACAACGCGATCGCGCGTTCGCCCAACGCACCATGGGCGTATGCCTGGTGGGCCTACATCGACGGCGGCGACCGTCGCTACCTCGAGGCGCCGGCCGCCCTGCTGGTCATGGAGGCACTCTCCGTCGCTAACGGAACGATCGGCCTCGCGGGTCTGTGGCTGCGCGCGCGCAGCGCCGGCCGCAGCCGAACCGCAGTGCTGCTGTTCATGGTCACCGCCGTCGTCCACCTCTACTCGACCACGCTCTACTACGGCAGCGAAATCCTGGCGGGCTTCCCGAGTGTGGACACCGCAAGCCCGGCGGATCTGTGGCTGAAGTTCGGTCTCGCCAACTCTCCCTGGCTGGTGATGCCGTGGGCGGTCCTCGTCTGGGGATGGCAGACGCTGGCTGCGCTGCCGGTTCACTCTGCAGCGGATCGGGTGGCGTAGACGACTCGCAGAGAGCCGGCGGAAGCCCGCGTGCATCTCGCGCCAGCGCGCGCGGCGACGTAGTGTGTCGGCATGACGACCACTGATGCCGTTCTCATTCGGCGCGCTGCGCCGCGAGATGTCTCTACCCTCGGACGCTTCGGTGCCTCACTCGTGCGTGTGCATCACGCTCTCGACCCGCATCGGTTCCTCACGCCGGGGCCGCGACTGGAAGAGGGCTACGCCCACTTCCTCGGCACGCAGCTGGCGGAAGCGGACGTGGCGATCTTTGTCGCCGAGCGGAGCGGGGCCATCGTCGGCTACGTCTACGCAGGCGTCGAGCCACGCTCGTGGAAGGAACTGCGCGACGTCGCCGGCTTCATCCATGATGTCGTCGTCGACCCCGCGGTGCGCGGTGCAGGCGTCGGGACGCGTCTGATCGAGACCGCGGCCGCGTGGCTCGTCGGCCGCGGCGTGCCGCGCGTGATGCTGTGGACGGCGGAGAAGAATCAGGATGCGCAACGGCTGTTCGAGCAGCTCGGCTTCCGGCGTACGATGATCGAGATGACACGTGAGGTACCACCGGCGCGAGCCCTTTCGAGCGAGTCGTGATGCGGAGCCGCGTAGATGGTGTCGCGGCGCTGGTTGGAACAGCTCCTTGGTGATAGCGATCATGAGCAAGGCAGCACTCAAGACCGTTCCTCCGGTCCCGCCAGTAGGCACCCTAGTGAAGATGTGCTTCGGTGCCTCTGACGTCGTGGCCACCGTCCTCGAAGACCGCGGCCCGTTGGGCATGGGAGGCCGGCACCTGGTACGTGTAGAATTCTTTCTGGAGGGAACAGCAGATCCGGTCGAGACCGAAGTCCCGGTCGAGGAACTCACAGTGGTCGCGCTATCGCCGGGGCCGGCTTGGCGAAGAGATCGTTCGAGAGGCGGGGTGAGGATTGCGCGGGATCCTGCCGGAGACTCTACAGCTCAGCCTACGCGTCCGAGCGGCGGCTCCCTCAGTCTTGCGGAAGGCGCTGAACGATACGCGGCGCGACATCGCGCGCTCCTACCTGGACGAGGGCCACACCTCGGTCACCGAGATCGCCTTTCTCCTTGGCTTGGCCGATACGAGCGGCTTCCCGCGTGCCTTCCGGCGCTGGACGGGGCTGTCGCCGCGCGCCTACACCCACGACCGCGCACGGACTCGAAGCCGGGCCAGCTGACTCACTCTGTGGAGGGTGACCCTCATGTATGAGATCAAACGCTTCCCGCACGACGGGACGATCGACGCCGACGGACATGTCATCGAGCCAACGTGGCTGTGGGAGCGCTACCTCGAGCGCCAGTACATCGATCGCGCCATTCGCATCAAGACCGACGACCAGGGGCTGGAGTACCTGGAGCT
>CAZCGA010000352.1:0-2253 GCA_964498075.1 uncultured Binatia bacterium (SeqCode)
TCGCCGGCAGCGATGCGGAGCTGGAGCTCGACGAGGTCGAGACCGGTTACCAGCTCCGTCACGCCGTGCTCGACCTGGAGGCGCGCATTCATCTCCAGGAAGTAGAACTCGCCCGCACGATCGACCAGGAACTCGACCGTGCCCGCATTCACGTAGCGAGCGGCGCGCGCGATCGCGAGCGCTGCCGCGACCAGGCGTTCCCGGAGCTCAGGCGATAGAGCCGGCGAGGGGCTCTCCTCGATGACCTTTTGGTAGCGCCGCTGAACCGAGCAGTCGCGTTCGCCCAGATGGACAGCGCAACCTGAGGCGTCGAACAATACCTGCACCTCGATGTGCCTGCCACCGGTGACGGCTCGTTCGAGCAGTAACCGCTCATCCCCGAAGGCGGCGTGCGCCTCGCGGCGAGCGCTCCCTAACGCGCCGGAGAGTTGCTCTGGTGCGAGGACGAAGCGCATGCCGCGCCCGCCGCCGCCGGCAAGCGCCTTCACGATGAGTGGGAACCCAATGCCCGCCGCGAGCTCGCGCGCGGCGGCGTCATCGTGGGAGGTGATGGCAGCTCCGGGGAGGACGGGTACGCCGAGGCTGGCGGCGAGCTCTCTTGCCGCCGCCTTGTCCGCCATCAGCCGCATCGCGCTCCCGGGCGGCCCAACAAAGGCGATGCCCGCCGCCAAGCACATCTCGGGCAGCTCGGGGTTTTCGGCGAGGAACCCATAGCCGGGATGCAAGGCCTCGGCGCCAGTGCGCCGCGCCGCCTCGACCACAGCTTCTAGGCAGAGGTAGCTCTGGGCAGGAGGCGCCGGTCCGATCCGCACGGCCTCATCGGCACGGCGGACGTGGAGAGCGTCTCGGTCCGCATCTGAGTAGGCAGCAACGGTGGCGATACCCATCTCGCGGCAGGTACGCAAGATCCGGAGGGCGATTTCTCCACGGTTCGCGACCAGCAGCTTCCTAAACATGCTCTTCCGCGACCCAACGGGGCTTACGCTTTTCCAGAAAGGCGCGGATGCCCTCTCGCCCCTCATCGCTCGAGCGTACGCCAGCGATCAGCGCGCTCGTATACTCGTCGATGCCTGCGCTACCGGCCGTGATCTGCCGGATCAGCTGTTTGCAAGTCCGCAGTGCCTCCGGCCCGCCGGCGAGCAAGGCCGTGACCACTTCGTCGACTGCGGCGTCGAGTGCTGCGTCCGTGACAACGCGATAGACCAGTCCGATCGCCGACGCCCGGTCCGCCCCAAAGCGCTCGCCCGTGAGGAACAGCCGGAGCGCCCAGCCAGCGCCGATCTTTTCAGCGACATAGGGAGCGATCGTGGCGGGCACCAGACCCAGGCGCGTCTCGGTGAAGCCGAAGCGCGCGGACTCGCCGGCGATCGCGATGTCGGCGGCCGCGACGAGGCCGGCGCCGCCGCCGAAGGCACTGCCCTGAACGCGAGCGACGACCGGGCATGGACAGTCGGCCACCGCCCGCAGCATGCGGGCAAGCGCTTCCGCGTCGCGCTGGTTCTCCTCCTCGGAGAGCTCTGCTGCGCGCCGCATCCAGTCCAGGTCCGCGCCGGCGCTGAACGACGTCCCTTCGCCCGCGAGGATGATGAGCCGTGTTCCAACGTCGTCGCCGGCTACGCGGAACGCGTCCTGTAGCTCGCTTATCGTACGTTCGTTGAAGGCGTTGTGCACCTCCGGCCGGCGGATCAGTACGGTCGCAACCGCGCCTTGTCTGTTGAGTTCGACGTGCCGTGACGGAGCCATGCCTACATGCGAAAGACGCCGAACTGCGTGTCCGTGATGGGAGCGTTGAGGGAGGTGCTGATGCCGAGCGCGAGGACGGCGCGCGTGTCCAGCGGATCGATGATGCCGTCATCCCAGAGGCGGGCGGTGCTGTAGTAGGCTGAGGCCTCCTCGTCGTACTGCTGAATGATGGGGCGCATGAACGCCTCCTGTTCTTCATCGGTCATGTCCGCGCCTCTGCTGCGCAGGTTGTCCATCCGGACGGTCAGCAGAACGCTGGCCGCCTGCTGCCCGCCCATGACCGAGATCTTTGCGTTCGGCCACATCCAGAGGAACCGCGGGTCGTACGCGCGGCCGCACATGGCGTAGTTGCCGGCGCCAAACGAACCGCCGACGACCACGGTGAACTTGGGGACGTTGGCGTTCGCCACAGCCATGACCATCTTCGCCCCGTGCTTCGCGATCCCTTCGCTCTCGTAGCGCTGGCCCACCATGAAGCCCGTGATGTTCTGGAGGAACACCAGCGGGTAC
>CAZCGA010000353.1:0-2213 GCA_964498075.1 uncultured Binatia bacterium (SeqCode)
TCACGGCGCGCCGGCCACACGCCTGTCTGGCCGTGCCGGTGGCGCGCCAGCCGCAGAAGCTGCCGGAGATTCTCAGCCGCGAGGAGGTCAGTAGCCTCATCGAGGCCACCCGCACGGTGCGCGAACGCTTGCTGCTGATGCTCGCCTACGGCGGGGGGCTGCGGGTCAGCGAAGTCACGCAACTGCGTTGGAGCGACCTGGACCGCGACCGCGGGGTGATCCGCATCGAACAGGGGAAGGGCAGGAAGGACCGCTACACGGTACTGCCCCGCTGTGTGGCGGAGACGCTCGATCGCTACCGCAAAGTCTATCCACCACAGAGCGAGCGGATGTTCACGTCGCGCCGTGATCCACAACGCGCCCTGGATGTCACCGTGGTGCAGAAGATCTACTACTTCGCGAAGCGCGCCGCCGGGGTGGAGAAGCAGGGTGGCATCCATGCCCTACGGCACGCGTTCGCGACGCACACCTTGGAACTCGGCTGTGATCTGCCAACGCTGCAACGCATGTTGGGGCACGGAGACATCAAGACCACGATGCGCTACCTGCACGTGACGACCGGGACCATTGCCCAACGGGTCTCGCCGCTCGATCAGATCGTGCTCGCGCAACCGGTGCCCCGCCGCTAGTCGATGGCAGTGCCGTTGCCAGCGGTGGCAGCGGCAGGAGAGGACGCAAACGGCCGCGCGCCCTTCGAGGTGGCCGACGTGGTGCGTGCGTATGGCGCCAGCTTCCTGAGCGCGCACCCCGCCTCCGGTGAGCAACGCCGCGTGTTGCGCCACATTGGGCGCTGTCGCACGGCGGCGTTGGGTGGGCACGTCGAAGGCTGCGATGCCTGCGGCTACACGCGCATCGCCTACAACTCCTGCCGCAACCGCCACTGCCCGAAGTGTCAGGGGGCGGCGCGGGCGAAGTGGATGGCCGCCGAGCAGGCCACCCTGCTGCCGGTGGAGTACTTTCACGTCGTCTTCACCCTGCCGCACGCCCTCAACACGCTGATCCGCATCAACCCGCGCCGGCTCTACGCGTTGCTGTTCCACGCTGCTGCCGCCACCCTGCTGGCTTTCGCGCGCGATCCCACCCACCTCGGCGGCGCCCCCGCCATCACCATGGTGCTCCATACGTGGGGGCAGAATCTTACCGAGCACGCCCACGTGCACTGCGTGGTGAGCGGCGGCGGCTTGAGCGCCGACGCCCGTCGCTGGCATTCGACAAAGCGCCGCGGGTTCCTGTTCCCGGTCAAGGCGTTGAGCCAGATGTTTCGCGGCACGTACCTCGCCGCCCTCGACCGCTTGCAGCGCAAGGGAGCGCTGCGCTTTGCGGGGCAAAGCGCCCACCTCGCTGAAGCAAACCCCTGGCTGCAGCTGCTCGCCGCGCTGCGCCGTACTCCGTGGATCGTCTATGCCAAGCCCCCGTTTGGCGGACCCGAGTGCGTCTTGAAATATCTGAGTCGCTACACGCACCGTGTCGCGATCTCCAACCACCGCATTCTCTTTGTCGGCGACGGCGTCGTGCGCTTTACGTGGAAGGACTACGCCGACCACAACGCCCGCAAAGAGATGACGCTCAGAGCCGAGGAGTTCCTGCGCCGTTTCCTGCTGCACGTGGTGCCGCGCGGCTTCATGCGCATCCGCCACTACGGGCTGCTCGCCAATTGCCACCGCAACTCGAAGCTGGCTCGCTGCCGCGAGCTCCTCGGTGTAGCAGCATCACCGTCCGCATCCGCCGATCTCGATGACAGCGGTAGTCGCCACCAAGACGACGCCGCCAGCCCCAGGCAGCCCACACCACCCGCGTGTCCGGTCTGCGGCCAGCCGATGCGGGTCCGCGAGCTTCTGGCCGCGCACCGGCACGACACGTCATGACCCGAGCGATCGTATCCTCGCAGCACATTGCGATCGGGCAAGCTCTCCGCTTGCGTCGCTGCCGTGCGTGTGCCCGAGCTGAGCTTCACCCTGGAAGGTCAGCGGAACTATCCACGACTCACACACCGTTGCTCTCGCCACCCATCCGCTCCCTTCCTACGTGCGTCTTCGACGCCCTCCTTCGTTGCCACCGACGCTCTTCCTGAGATAGAAGCTCCATAGGGAGCAATCGCCGGTGATACGCGGTTCAGTTCAACGGGGTCTTTCCGCCATCCGGCCGCAGCCAGTCTGCCTGAGCAGCACCCTGCACGTCTGGCCGGACGACGGAAAAACCCTCTGACGTTCGGC
>CAZCGA010000354.1:0-2200 GCA_964498075.1 uncultured Binatia bacterium (SeqCode)
CTTCCAGGCCTTCAATCGCCCCGAGACCTATGCGAGGTTCGCCCCGGAGCTGGGGCGCAGAGCCACGGACGCTCACAGCATCTACTTCAATCTGTTGGGCGAGCACGGCTACATGGGGCTCGGCCTTTTTCTCATTCTGGTGTCCTGCACCCTCGGTAGTTTGTGGTCTACGTACCGAATGGGGCAACGCTACAAGGAACTGTCATGGGTCTCTGACTACTCGCACATGTTGGGCGCCAGCATAGTCGCCTATCTTGCCACCGGCGCGTTCCTCAGCGTCGCGTACTTCGATCTCGCGTGGCACCTGTTCGTGATCGTCGCCATACTCAAGACCGTGGCGACTCGGGAGCTGGAGGCGCTCGCGCCGGTCCGCGCAGGCGTCCGATCAGCACCGCGGCCGGTGGTGCGCATCGTCTCCGCGCCGCCGTTGCTCGCCTCGGCCGGATTGCGGACGCGGGCGGCCACCGGCATCGCGTCGCCGGGCTCACGCTCGTGAGCGATGCACCTGGCTACTCCCGCAGGCCTTGCATGATGAAGGTCCTTGTACATTACCTCGTCATCCCATTCATGCTCGACGCCTCAGCGTCGAGCATCACATCCTGGGCAACGAGATGCGCCTCGCCAGCGCATCGGACATCGCCCAGGACTCGCGCTGGATCCTGGAGCTGTCGGCGATGGACTTGGGTGCAATTGCGCAGGCCTGCGCGGCGGTCCGGCAGAGGCATGCGAATCGTCCGGTGTCAGAAATGATCGCGAACTACGGATGCGACGCTCTGGAGACGGGTCGATTGTCGCCACCCGTGCACGAGCAGCCGCTGGCGCAAGCGGCGTCTCCGTCAACCACACGCACGTCGAGATCCGACCGGGGACGTACGATGCTGAGCGGCCTGCGCCCGGCGGCGTGGTCGAAGCGAGTGCGCTGCCGAAGTGAAAAGTCAGTGGGCCGCATGCAGCGAGAAGCGACGCGCGTGGCATTGATGTCCGTGGTGGTGGGAGCGTTGGCCATGCCGGTGGCGGCAGCCACTTGTGTGACGCTGCAATCGGGGGTGTGCTGTACGGAGCGGAGCGGGACGGACTGTTCGAGTACGGTCTGCACCGTGGATACCGACTGCAGCGAGGCGCCATTTTTGGCTTGCGGGGGAGCCAGTCGGGACGATGGCTGGATCGATCGCTCCGGGAGCGCAGTGTACCCCCCGAACACCGCAATCATGGCAGACGACACGTTTTTCCGCATGGGAACGCAACGTTCGCTCTATGCGGGTCCTCCGGCCGCCTTCGAGGTACAAACCGGCGCACTACGGTTCGACACCGGGGCGGTGCTACCCGGCGACGTGGCGGTGAGCAGTGCGATGTTATCGGTACAAGTGGCGGAGCCGCCGGTAAGCGCGGACGGGCTGAGTTTGACGGGCGAGTGGTACGACTGGGGACCGACGGTGGGGCCGGAGGACTACACCGAGGTGCCGTTCAGTTCGGCGTTCAGTGTGCCCGTCAGTTCCATCACGACCGGGAGCAATACGATTCCGCTGTCGGGGGCCGCTGCCAACGTGAGCACGACGGGATACACGTACCTGCGGACACACCTGTCGCAGCGGCCGGGGGATGCGGCGCCGACGGGACTGAACAGGGTGCGGATTGCGCTGTTTGACAACACGACGGTGGCGGGGCCGGCGTTGACGGTATGTTATACGGGAACGGGACCCCTGCCGACGCGGAAGGCCACACCGACGGGGACAAGCACGCCAACGGTCACGGCGACCCCCACGGTCACGCCGACCCCCGCGTTCATGCCGCCCCTCACAGGCGATGGCCGCTACTTGCCGCCCAACACGTGGGGGCGTCTCGAAACGGTTCCAACACAACGATTCATTCCGCAGGATTTCACTGACTGCACGCGAGTTGGCGTACTGTCACACCCGGTGGGACGGCGGGCAGCTGGCTCCGCGTACGGCGGGAGTATCTTTTACTTTGGGGGTGGTGCCTCCAGCCACCCGGGAAACGACGTCGAGCTGTTCGACATCGCGTCGAACACCTGGACGCAACAGTACCAACCCGAGTGTCTCCCAAGCTGCTGCCAGTCGGGCAGATGTCTCGACGGAGTGGATGTGGGGCGCGTTTGCATGTCGGATGCAGACTGTCCCGGAAGCCGTTGTGGGGAAGGCCAGTGCTACACTGGGGCGAACAGCGGTCAGTACTGCTTGAA
>CAZCGA010000355.1:0-1177 GCA_964498075.1 uncultured Binatia bacterium (SeqCode)
CCGCGCTGCCTGCGCAAGGGCGCGATGTCGTGATCGCGGGCATGGTCGGCAATACGCGCCGCCTCTACACGCGCGATAGCCGCGCCTTCTGCGCCGCCGAGATCGAGGACCTCTCCGGCGTCGTTGAAGTTACCGTCTGGCCGGAGCTGTTCGAGCGCACGCAGGAGCTCTGGCTGGAGGGCAACATCCTGTTGCTGCAGGTGCGCGCCCGCGAGCGCAATGGCCGGCTGCAGATCGCCGTCCAGCAAGTCGAGCTGTATCAGCTCGCGGATGGCACGCCCGCCGGCTTCGTGGCGCCGCGGTGGGCGGCGGTAATGGAAGCAACGGCTCGTCTGCGCCGATCGGAGAGGTGCCGCCGGAGCTGGCGGCGCAACCTCGACCTGCACCCGCATCTGTTCCGAATGGCGCTCCGAAGCCGGCTCCGACAGCCGCGCCTCGCGCCGCCGTCAGACCCGCAGCGCCCGCGAAGCGCCAGCCTGAGCCCGTCGAAGGCCGCGTCGCCACAGCGACGCGGACGCTGCGCATCGAGCTGCGCGAGTCGGAGGACGAAGACGCCGACCGCGACCGCCTGGCGCGCCTGCTCGACATCTTGCGCGAATTCCCCGGCGACGACGAGGTGCGCTTTAGCGTCCGCACGCTGGACGGCTCAGCGCACACCGTCGGCCTCGGCAAGCTCCGCGTCCGCTCGTGCGCGGAGCTGACGGATCGATTGGAAGACGTGCTGGGTGATGCGGGCGAGGTGGGGGCTTGACATGATACACGGAACCGTGTAGACTAGCCAATAGCATAAGGGCAAGGAAGTCTCTTTGGTCGCTGAAACCATTCCCACAACCCGAGCTCGTGATTCGCTTGAGAAACGATACTCAGCGAAGATCGTTGAGCGTCTCGATTGGGGACAGTTCGTTAACTATGGCTCAAATAGGAAGGAACCCGTGTACGGAAGCTTCCCAAGACGGGAATCGTGCTTGATTCTTTCGCCGGCTGCGGGACCACTCTACTTGCTGCATCCGATCTCGGCTACCGAACCGTGGGTTGCGACATCATGCCGATTGCTGTGTTCATCACGCAGGCGAAGCTCAACCACGCAAAATACGATGTCGAGAAGCTTGAGCGAGCTGCCTCGAAACTGCTCCAGACGAGACAACGAGTCGCAAAGGGCAGCTGGCCAGATGTTCAG
>CAZCGA010000355.1:1188-1451 GCA_964498075.1 uncultured Binatia bacterium (SeqCode)
TGTGCGACGTTTTCTAATGCTGGCACTGCTCGCAAGTCTTGAAGAAGCCAGTTTTACATCGAAAGATGGTCAGTTTCTGAGGTTGGTATCGCGTCAACCGAAGTCCGTACGCGACGCGCTTGAGGTAAACGTCAATCGGATGCTCGCTGACCTTCGATCCAGGACATGGACGGACAAGGAAGCACCGCGGACCCATGGAGAAAGTGAGATATTCTATGGTGATGCGAGAAAGTTGCCAAGGAACTTCTATCGACTGCGCGGCA
>CAZCGA010000355.1:1461-2185 GCA_964498075.1 uncultured Binatia bacterium (SeqCode)
TAATCGATATGACTATTCGCGGAGCTATGCGTTAGAGCTTTGCCTCATGCAAGGAGAGGACGGCGAGCCCTGCGTTAAAGAGTTCGGAGATCTAAAGACGATCCGGCATAGCCTATTACGTTCGCACATCGAATCCCGACCCGCTCCGACTGATCTCGTGCATCTCGATGCACTGGATGAAATACTGGACGAACTCGCTGCGAAAGCCCTGAATAATGCACGAATTCCAATCATGATCGAAGGCTACTTTGAGGATATGAACCTTGCCATCAGCGAGATGGAAAGAATGCTGCGACCTGGTTGGCGAGTCGCACTAGTAATTGCTAACGCCCGTTTTGAAGGGGAACTGATCCCCGTTGATTTGATGCTCAGCGAACTAGCCGCCAATCACGGTCTTGAGACCGAAGAAATCTGGGTAACCCGCTACAAGGGAAACAGTTCCCAGCAGATGGGCAAGTACGGGAAAGTGCCCGTGAGGGAAAGCGTCTGCTTCTGGCGGAAGGCCTAACGCTCAGCATAGGATTGAATCTCCCGCATCAGGTATTCGGTTCTCTTTTCCGCATCCATTTCTAGTTCTGGCAGCAAGTACCAATTGTCCACCGTCCCGTCGGTCCTCATCTTGCGTTTCACCGCTGAAGATAGGACGCCAATGACGAGAACTGTATGGCATGCTGGATTTAGCTTTTTCGCAGCCTGAAAGCTGGCCTGCGCAGCGGGATACCTC
>CAZCGA010000356.1:0-2156 GCA_964498075.1 uncultured Binatia bacterium (SeqCode)
TTCAAAGGCGCACCGTTCCACGTCAACCGTTGGGGGATGCGTGACCAGGAGTACACCCGCGAGAAGGCGCCCGGCACCTATCGCATCGCGCTGCTGGGCAGCTCGCAAGAGATGGGGTTCGGCATCGCCGACGGCGAGACGTTTGAAGCGCTCGTCGAAGACCGCCTCAATCACCACAGCCGGGATCGGCACTACGAGCTGCTCAACTTCGCAGTCGCTGGCTACTCCCCCTTGCAGCACATGGTGGCGCTCGAACGGAAGGTATTCGACTTCGATCCGGACGTCGTATTCTACTTCGCGAATCCCGGCGACCCGCGTAGCGCGGTGGAGCATCTCGCAAAGGTCGCCGACCGCCCCGGCGTGACACGGGCCTCCCCGTTCATTGCCAACCTGCTGCGCGACGCAGCTATCGACCGCAACACCCCGCAGGCGATTCGGTTGCAACGCCTGAATCCATCACAAATGCGCCTGCTCGACTGGACGTATCGGCGCATCGTCGAGCTGTGCCGAGAGCACGGGGTGACGCCCGTATGGATCTTCTTGCCGATGAACGGTGAACTCAAGGCCGAGCGGATCCAGAACGCCGCACGCGACGCCGGGTTCACGACCCTCGACCTCTCCGCTGTCTACGCGGGATACGATCGCGCGGCGCTTCGCCTCGGCGCGTGGGACAACCACCCCAACGCGGCCGGCCATCAACTGATCGCCAACGGGCTCTATTCCATCCTGGAGCGGCGGCCCGAGCTTCTCGGTGCACCCAAACCGGACGAACCCCCGGTGCACGGAGGCATCGGACAATAGGCGGACGATGGGAGGTGGTGGTGGTGGACGTGTTGCGTGAGCGCACGCCGTTGTACCAGGCCGCCGCGCACCATCACGTCGATACCGACGATCGCAGTCCGGAGCAGGTAGCCGCGGCGATCGCTCGCCTCTGCATCGGCTAGCTACTCGGAGCGAGGCCACTCCGGAGCGCGCGGCGTCACAGTCGGCGACTCTGGATTTGCACCAGCGTTTTGGTCTAAAGAGCCCGGCGAGCAATGCAACCGGAGCTGCAAAGTATCGGCGCGTTCGGGGCGACGACGGGAGGCCGCGAGGTGGGTGCCGCGCCCACCGACCAAGCGGTGACCGCCGCCGCTCACGTCGGGTTGGGAAAGCTGGCGGCGTTGACCATCCAGGTGGCGCTCGCCGTCTTCCTGATCCGCCAGTTCCAGATCGAGGGCCGTGGCTTCTTCGTGGTGTCCCTGCTGTGCGGCGGCGGCTTCGTGGTGCATGCGCTGCTCCCCTACGCCTATCGCCTCCCGTTCTTCGTCCTGTTGTCGCTCGGTGCCGTCATCTGGGTGCTCGGCACCACTGTCGGGGTATGGCTCATTGGTTTGAGTCTGCTCCTGATCGGGCTCTGCCACCTGCCGATCGCCTTTCCTCGCCGCGTGAGCTTGGTGATCACCGCAGGCGCCTGCCTCGCCGTCGTGCGCGCCGGATGGATGCCGGCCCCATGGCCGCGCGCCGTGTGGCCGATCTTCGGATCGATGTTGATGTTCCGCCTCATCATCTACCTCTACGACCTGCGCCACGACACCGGGCCGCGCTCCATGTGGCAGACGCTGGCCTACTTCTTCCTGCTGCCGAACGTCTGCTTCGCTCTGTTTCCGTTGGTCGACTACAAGACCTTCCGCCGTACCTACTACGATGCCGACGCACCGCAGATCTACCAGGTCGGCGTGCAGCGCATGCTGCGCGGCATCGGCCACCTGCTCCTGTATCGGGTCGTCTACTACTACTGGACGCTCGCACCCGCCGAGGTGACGAGTCCCTGGAGTCTGGCGCAGTTCCTGGTCGCCAACTTCGCGCTCTACCTGCGCGTGTCGGGCAACTTCCACGTGATCGCCGGGATCCTGCACCTGTTCGGATTCAATCTGCCGGACACCCATCACTTCTATTTTCTGGCGGCGAGCATCGGCGATCTGTGGCGTCGGATCAACATCTACTGGAAGGACTTCATGCAGAAGGTGTTCTTCTATCCGGCGTTCTTCGCACTGCGGCGGCACGGCACCACGCCGGCGCTCCTGCTCTCCACACTGTGTGTCGTCGTGATGACCTGGTTGCTGCACTCCTACCAGTGGTTCTGGATCGGCGGGACGTTTCCGCTCACCTGGCAG
>CAZCGA010000357.1:0-2151 GCA_964498075.1 uncultured Binatia bacterium (SeqCode)
CAGCGCCGGCACGCAGATCTCGTCGCGGAAGAGCGGGTAGACCTGGCTGGGGCCGAATTGGTTGTTGGTGTACAGTCGGCGTACTTGCGTGAACGGCGGGCTGGCGCGGTAACACAGGAGCTGCCAGCGATTGTTCTCCGCCCCGGGCGTCTCGTTGTTCTTGTTCGTCGGCACACACAGATGCGCCGGCTGCCGCACGCGGACGGACGTATTCCCCGGATTGAACGCATCGGCGGCGGTGACGTCGAGCGGGGTGAACCGTGGCGTGCCCTTGGGCCGCTTCACCTTGTAGCAGGTGAAGTGGTCGAGCATGGAGGCGCTGGGCGCCGGTGAGACGCTGTCGAACCCCGTCGCGCTTGGCACCAGGAGGCGATCCGGCAAGCGCACGTCCACTACATGGGTGCCGAACTGATCGACGATCTTCTGCCCGCGTACGGGCAGCCGCGCCTCGAGCTCCCGCCGGTTGAGCGGGGTGATCTTGTAGCTCTGCAGGTAGTCGGTATGGGACACCGCCTGCGGATCCTCATCGTTCTTGTTGGTCGGTGCGCACAGCTTGAGTGGTTTGATGAGCGTGGCCTTCACGGTCCCGAACTGGTCCACCAAGGTGACCGGCGCCGTCGCTGGCGTGGTGCTCAGCAGGCGCGCCGTGTAGCACTGGAAGTGGTCGGGCGGTGGCGGCGTGAAGCCGAGCGCGTACTCGCTGAAGTGCGACAGCTTCACCGTCCAGGAGTTGGCCGCGGGGTCGCACGTGGCGGGCGCCGTACATGGATCGGTACAGGGGGTGTAGTCCAACGTCGCACCGCTGCACCCGGTGCCCGGACAGACCGGACACAGCGCGTCATTCTGCTTCTGGCCACACGGGTTGGGCGTCAGCTCGACCGTGCAATCGCTGGACGCCGTACACGACCGCGTCGGCAGCACCGCGCAGCGGTGCGTGCTGAGATTGCACTGCCCGCGGGTGTACAGCTTCAGCGACCCTTCCTTGAGCGTGGTGGGACCGCCGGCGTCGGTGGCGTCCACACAGCACGTTGCACTGGTGGTTTGGCAGGCTGCCGACGGCGCCACATTCGTCCACGTGAACGTCGCGGTCACCGGCGTGCCGAACTGCGTCCCGGAGGGCTCGAGCTGAACGCAGCTGACGACCTTGCCCAAGGCATTGCGCAGCGCGAAGTCGCAGGCCCCCGCCGTGGAACTGGGTGGAGTAGAGATGATGGTGATGGTCTTAGCCACCGGCAGGGCCAAGGTTGGGCCGTCGAGGGGAATGCTCACCGTGACGCCCCCCGCTTCGAGCACGCAGCTATGCGTCATGGGATCGAGCCTCCCGCCGTCACAGAGCTTGTCCGGTCCACCCACCAGCGCCTCATCAGCCGCGGCGGGGTTGCACGGCGTGACCGCGGTGCCGCTGCAGAGCAGCTGGGCGTCGCAGGTGTCATCCTTGGTACAGGGGTCGCCGTCGGTGCACGCCGCACCGGCCACCCGGCAGTCGCCGTGGACGAACACGTCTATGTCGAGATTCGTGTCGTCGCTCACGAGATTGGAGGCGTAACTCTCGAAGGCCACCACGCGCCCGTCGCCGGAGATGGCGGGCGCGCGGCTCTCGCCATTCGCCTGGGCCCCGGCATCGCTGAGGCTGACCCGCTTGGTCCTGCCGGTCTGTCGGTCGTGCACAAAGATATCCCCAAAGCCGTTGGTGTCGTCGGGCACGAGGTTGGTGGCGAAGCCGACGAACGCGACGAAGCGGCCGTCCGCCGAAATGGCGGTGTTCGAGCTCCAGCTGTCGCCGTCAGCTTGGGCGCCCGTCGAGCTCACGCTCACGCGCTCGGTGGTCGGCACGCACCCGGGGATATTCGCGCCGTGCGACGCGCACCGGTCGCGGACGAACACGTCCCCGTGTCCGTTGGTGTCGTTGGCGACGAGATTGGTGGCGTAGCTGAGGAAGGCGACGAAGCGGCCATCGGCCGAAATCGCGGGCAGGTGGCTCGCGTCGTTCGCCTGCGCGCCCGCCGCGCTCACGCTGACGCGCTCGGTGCTCCCGTGTAAACGATCGCGGAGGAAGATGTCGTCGTTGCCGTTGCTGTCCCCCGACACCAGGTTGGTCGCCCGACTCTCGAACACCACGAACTGCCCGTCGGCCGAGATCACGGGGTGGAA
>CAZCGA010000358.1:0-2128 GCA_964498075.1 uncultured Binatia bacterium (SeqCode)
GCGGTCGGCCTGGCTCATGCGCGGCCACGGCCCCTCGTCGAAGGCCTTGCGCGCGGCCTTGATGGCGCGTTGTGTATCGTCGCGTCCGGCGCGGGCGACGCGTGCCCATGGTGCTTCGGTGGCCGGGTTGATCGAGTCAGTGGTCTTCCCCGACGCCGCGGGGCAGAACTTGCCGTCGATGTACAGCTGGTATTCCTGCATGATGTTCCTCCTTCTCGGTGGTTGCGTCAGTTCGGGTAGCCCAGGTCAGGGGCTCAGTCAACGCTTGCAGCTGTTGCGGCGGGGGCGTTTCGCAACACGACCAGAAGCCCGGGGCGTTGCCTCGGGCTGAGATCTTGCGCCCCGTTGGGGCTGTGAAAAACTCTCCGCAGGTTCCAAAAACCCTTCGTCCCGAGTAGCGCACGTCTTCTCAGGGCGCGTATCGAGGGGGACCATCATCTGCCGACGTCCCTTGCAACCCGACCCTGGCGACGAGAGGCGTCGTCAGGCTCGCCCGGCGGTGGTGAGCTGATGTGATCTTCGTCGCAGCCTGGCAGATTGGCGCGCGCGGCTTGATGAAGCTCCACATGGCCGATACCCACCTCCACCGCGCCCGCCTCTTCCGCGACAAGTCCGAGCTGGCCAAAGCCCGCGCCCTCATCGAGGAGTGCGGCTACGGGCGCCGCAAGGAAGAGCTGGAAGACGCCGGGGCGGCGGCCGGGGCTTGGTAGCGGTCAGTTCCGAAGGGCATTGCCCAAACACCAACGAGCACGATCGTGGATCCCGCGGTGGCGGGTGTGGCGATGTGCTGCCGGGGCGACTCACAATGATGCGTGGCCATCACCGGCGAATGAATTCGCCGGCTACGTAGCGAAAAAGTCCCCCGAAAGGGGACTCGCCAAGTGCTCTTCCAGTCGTTGAGCCGATTTTGGCCCGCTTGTTACAAGGCAATGGAGGTTCAGGTTATCTGTTGTCCGTCCGCTTCCCATCCCTGCTATACAAGGCCGCATGTTCGAGCTGGACGACATACAGCGCATGGTGCAGGACACCGTGCGCGCCTGGTGCACGCAGCACCTCGCACCCGCGGTGCCGGCACTCGAACGGGGTGAGATCCTGCCCTACGACTTGCTGCGCCGGCTGGCGCGCGAGCTCGGTCTCTCCGAAACGCTCGCGACGATGGCGCGGCGCCGCATCGCCAAGCTGCACGGCGGCGCGGCATCTCCCGACGAGGCGGCGACGGGCTTCGGCTCCGATCCGATGCTCACCAGCGTCTTGCTCAAGGAGATCTCGCGCGTCTCGCCCGGCTTCGGCATGGCCTTGCTCGCAACGCTGGGCTGCGGCATGGCGATCTTGTCGCGCGGCAGCGCCGACCTCATCGAGCGCTACGCCCTGCCGGTTCTGCGCTTTGAGAAGATCGGCGCGTGGGGACTCACCGAGCCCCGTGCCGGCAGCGACGCGTTCGGCGGCATGCGCACGACGGCCGTGCCCGATGGTGACCACCTCGTCTTGAATGGCCAGAAGACTTTCATCAGCAATGCACCGTTCGCCGACGTCTTCACCATCTACGCACGCATCGACAGCGGCGACACACCGCGGCCCATCCGTCCGATCGTCGTGGAGCGCGGCACTGCGGGACTCGAAACCGGCAAGCCGATGCGCAAGATGGGTATGCACGACTCGCCGACCGGCGAGATCTTCCTGCGCGACTGCCGGGTGCCGCGCGCCAACCTGATCGGCAGCCTCGACACGTCGACCGCGATGCGCGGCGCCGCCGCGCTCGATACGCTCAACCTCGAGCGCTCGGTGATGCCAGCGATGTGTCTGGGCATCATCGAACGCTGCGTCGAGGAGTCGGTGCGCTACGCCAAGACGCGCGAGCAGTTCGGGAAACCGATCGCCGAGTTTCAGGCGATCGCCTTCAAGCTGGCACGCATGGAGCTGGCGTTGGAGAACGCCCGCAACCTGGTGTTCAAGCTGGCCTGGGCGCAGCGTGCCGGCAAGCTCGACGCGCGGCTGGCGTCGCTGGCCAAGCTCTACTGCGCCGAGGAGGCCGTGCGTGTCGCGCTCGACGCGATCCAGATCCACGGCGGCGCCGGCTACATGGCCGAGCTGCCCTTCGAGAAGCTCATGCGCGACGCCAAGATGTTCG
>CAZCGA010000359.1:0-2088 GCA_964498075.1 uncultured Binatia bacterium (SeqCode)
TACGGCTGATTCAGATTGTCGAGGTCACCGGCGTCTGGGGACTGAGCTTCGTGATCGTGGCGGTCAATGCCGCGCTGGCGCAGGCACTGATTGCCTGGTGGGATCGCCGCGGCCTTGCCTGGCGGCCGCTGGCGCTCGCCGGCGCGCTGGTCGTGGGAGTGTGGAGCTATGGAGCCGTGCGCCTGGGGCAAGTGGAGGCGGCCCTGCCTGGCGGAAGGGTGACGTCCATCCTCACCGTCCAAGGCAACCTCAGCCCGGGGCCGGCCAGCCCGATGGTCGAGGATCAGAGCCTCTCCATCCACCGCCAGCTCACGCTGCGCGCCGCCGCAGAGGAGCGTGATTTCCACTCAGCACCCGGCACTCAGCGCTCAGCACTGATCCTGTGGCCCGAAGGCACGCTGCGCGTGTATCTGCGCCAGGAGCAGCACTTTCGCGAGACCGTCTTTGACCTCGCCGAGACACTGCAACAACCGCTGCTGCTCGGGAGCCTCGATGCGACGGACGATGGGCAGGGACCGTTCAACAGCCTCGTCGTCGTCTCGCCGGCGCGCCGTGTCACCGGGACCTATCACAAGACGCGGCTCTTGCCGTTCGGGGAGTCGGCGCCGTTCTTCGGCACGTTGTGGCGCACCACGGGCAGCTACCGTCGCGGCGACACGCCCAAGCTGCTGGAAGTCGGCGCGCAGCGTTTCGCGCCCTCGATCTGCTACGAGGCCTTGTTCCCCGGCGTGTTCAACCGGCTGGTGCGCGAGGGTGCGGACTTCCTCGTCAACATCACCGACGACTCCTGGTTCGGTGCCGGCAACGCGCCGTGGCAGCATCTGCAGGGGGCAATCTTCCGCGCCGTGGAGACACGCCGCCCGCTGGTGCGCGCCTCCAACTCCGGCATCAGCGCCATCGTGGAGCCGAGCGGCCGCATCAGCGCCCGCACCGAGCTGTTCGCTCGGACGGTCATGCGCGGCACAATCGCGCCGGCGAGCGGCCAGACCATCTACGTGCGCGGTGGCGACTGGTTCGCAGTGCTCTGCGCACTCGCGGCGGCGGCTTCGATCGTACGCGCAGCCTGGCATCGATGACGCCGCTTGGGTGCGCGCGAGTCGCCGCGCTCGGGGCAACGACAGCGTGGTACCTGGGCCTCTACTACGGGTTGCGGCCGCTGGCGGGTGCGTCGCACACACGCGCGTTGGCCCTGCTGCAGCAGTGGAGCCGGCATGCGTGTGCGTTGCTGACGGTGGACGTGCAGGTTCACGGCGCGCCCGGCGCCGCGGCGGGCATCTACGTCTCGAACCACCGCAGCTACCTCGACATCCCCGTCCTCTCGGCTGCGCTGGGCAGCAGCTTCCTGAGCCGCGCGGACGTGGCGACGTGGCCGGTGATCGGCATGGTGGCACGTGAGGTGGGCTCGGTGTTCGTGACCCGTGACGATCCGCACGCGGCGGCCGGTGCGGCGCTCGCCCTTGCCCGGCGCGTCCGTGCGGGGCCGGGCCCCATCGTCGTCTTTCCGGAGGGTACCACCCGCGGGACGCGTTTGCCGGCGGAGTTCAATGGCGGTGTGTTCCGGCTGCTGCATCGGATCAACACGCCCGTGGTGCCGGTAACGATCCGATACAGCGAGCGTCGCGCGTATTGGATTGACGACATCAGCATGGGCGCACACCTGCGCACGCACGTGTTGCGCGGACCAAGACTGATCGGCGCGGTGCACATCGGGCCGCCGCTGCAGCCCGCTGACTATCCGGACGCCAACACGTTGGCATCCGCCGTCTGCAGCACGATCTGTCGGCCGATCGATGATCTGGGGGAGCTGGTCCAGCCTACCGCGGGCTCTCACGGATCTCCAGGATGATCGCTTGCAAGATCAGCTCGAAGCCGAGCAGGAACGGCAGCACGCTGAGCATCACCGTGCCGGTGGTCGCCGGATGCCCGGTCCAGAACGAGCGGAACCAGTGCAACAGGCCGAAGGAGAAGCCGAAGAGCATCAGCGGCGCGCCGACGATCCAGAACACGGCGATCGCCGAGAAGTCGCGCAACATGTACTTCTCCCACACCCGCGTGCAGAACCCGCGCGCCAGGTAGTACGGGAACGTC
>CAZCGA010000360.1:0-2075 GCA_964498075.1 uncultured Binatia bacterium (SeqCode)
CATCACCGACAGCCGCGAGGATGGGATGCGCTTTGCCGAGAACGCGCGCTATCAGTCGCGTCTCGCGTCGAGCCTCCGGCGCCGGCAGGAAGTCATGCAAGGTACCGTATTGGTCGATGTGCCGTTCCCCGACGAACCGCCCCTCGAAACCATCTACAACGATCTGCTGATCGGCGATGTCGAGACGGTCGCAGAAAAGCTCGTCGCCGAGATCCGTGCGACGAAGCCCGTGCACGTCTGCTTTTCGTTTAAGGTCGGCAACACGCCGCACACGGCGGCGATGCGCTCGATGGAACTGATGATCGGCGAGGTCAAGCCGAGGGTCGAAAAGGCGCTCGGGCCGCTCGGACAAGTCGCGGCGGACAGTAGCAGAGATCTATCGTGATCCAATAGGCTGGGCTGGCGGCGAGCCGGTGCGGCCGACCACATGACGGATCCGTCGGTGCTCACCATCGATCCTCACGCCCCCGGAGTATTCAGCTGGGCGAACGTCGTCTACGGCGACGACACGACGTGTCGCAACTGAGCATTCCAGGCGCGCGTCCGTGTTCTCTAGCAGCGGTGGTCCGGCGTCAGGAGGTTTCGGGGACGATCATGTCCTTCGGCACGGGATGCCGCTGATAGTCTTCGTGGTGAACGCGTGGCGGCAGCGTCACCGGGTCGCGCGCGGTTTCATGATAGGGAACGAGGCTCAGCAAGTGCCCGATGCAGTTCAGCCGCGCCTTCTTCTTGTCGTCGGCCTGGACCACCCACCAGGGCGCCTCGGCGATGTGGGTGCGCTCGAGCATGATTTCCTTTGCTTTCGTGTAGTCTTCCCATCGCCGCCGCGATTCGACGTCCATGGGGCTGAGTTTCCACTGCTTCATCGGATCGTTGATGCGGCATTGGAACCGGAACTCCTGCTCGGCGTCGGTGATCGAGAACCAGTATTTGATCAGCTGGATGCCGGAACGGACGAGCATCCTCTCGAACTCGGGCGCCGAGCGGAAGAACTCCTCGTACTGCTCGTCGGTGCAGAAGCCCATGACGCGCTCGACCCCGGCGCGGTTGTACCAGCTGCGGTCGAACAAGACCATCTCGCCCGCGGCTGGAAGCTGAGCGACGTAGCGTTGGAAGTACCACTGTGTCCGCTCGCGCTCGGTCGGGGCGGGAAGGGCCGACACTCTGCACGCGCGCGGATTCAGGCGTTGCGTGATGCGCTTGATGACGCCGCCCTTGCCTGCCGCGTCCCGACCCTCGAAGATGACCACGATCTTGCTCTTCGTGGCCATGAGCCAGTCCTGGAGCTTGATCAACTCGCTCTGTAGGCCGAACAGCCCCTGGTAATACCTGCGCCGGGCCGCCCTCTCCGCATCCTTCTCGCCCGCGGGTGCGGCCTCGCCGCCCGGAGGCCGATCCTCCAGCTCGAGCTCGAGCTCCTCGTCGAGCGTATCGATCAGATCGCGGCGGACGCGTGCGGCAAGGTCATGGTCGGCGGCCGATTCAGTGATGCTCATTGGCATTCTCCCTGGCGTTGGCGACGGTCCCGGCCGGTTGCCGGCAAACGGTTAGGTCCATGGCGGCGATGAGGAATATAACCTGCCTCGTGAGCGAGGCGGACATGCCCTGCGAATAACAGGCTGGCCGGGGGCCCACATGCCCAGCACCTTCTTGTATCCCCGACCCAGAAGAGGTGATCAGCCCGACGAAGCTTGGGCCGGGTCGCCGTTCGCTGGTACACGGTGAGTTGGTGGCGCAAGGCGAGGTTCTCCAGGGCGGGGTGACGGTGCGCCACAGAGGAAGGGGAGTAGTCGCAGGTGATCTCGGCTAGATCGAGCGCCGCCGCCAAGGTGTCCGGGTGTTCCTCGCCCAGGCTGCCTCGCAATGCGGTGAGCTGGCCTGCGGCCTCGTCGTGACGCTGCTGGAGCGGGTGCTCGGTCGCCGTTGCGCTCATTGCGTTACCGTGCCATACGGAGGAGTGTTGCGTAGCCCGCGGTGCCGATTATACGCGCGCGCGCGCGCGCGCGCGCGCGCTTGACGCCGGCGCAGATCGCAGCCACGGTTGGGATAACAGGCTGAAGGAGAGGATGAGGCGA
>CAZCGA010000361.1:0-2043 GCA_964498075.1 uncultured Binatia bacterium (SeqCode)
GCCCAGCACGATGGTGGCGGCGGAGAGGCCCCACATGAGCACGCCGTTGTGCGCGCTGACGGTGACCGGTGCCTCCGTGCCGTCGGGGAAGTCGAAGAACATCGTGCGCACCACACGCGTGTAGTAGTAGAGCGAGATGACGCTGTTGATGACGCCGACAACGGCCAGGAAATAGAATTGCTGGCGGACGACGGCAGCGAACAGGTAGAACTTGCCGACGAACCCGGCGAGCGGCGGCAGTCCGGTGAGCGAGAACAGAAAGATCGCCATCGCCACCGCCGGTGCCGCACCACCACGCCACGCCAGGCCGCGATAGCCGTCGATGTCCTCCCGCCCAGTCGCGTTGGCGACGATCATCACGACGAGGAAGGCGCCGATGTTCATCAGGTAGTACACCACCATGTAGAACATCATGGCTCGCAACCCCTCGTCGCTCAGCACGACAAAGCCCATGAGCATGTAGCCGGCGTGCGCGATGCTCGAGTAAGCCAGCAGCCGCTTGAGATTGCGTTGCGACAGCGCCGCCAGATTGCCCAAGGTCATCGTGACCATGCTCAGCACCAGCACCAGCTGCGGCCAGTCGACGCCGGGCAAGAACTGCCAGGTGCCGTCGGCGCCAAGATGCGACATCGCCGGATAGAAGAAGCGCATCAGCAGCGCGAACCCCGCCGCCTTTGAACCCACTGACAGGAATGCGCTAATCGGAATGGGCGCTCCGGTGTACACATCGGGCACCCACATGTGAAACGGCACCGCCGCGATCTTGTACCCGAAGCCGGCCAACGTCAGCACCACAGCCACGAACACCGCCAGCTTGTTCGGATCACCGTGACTCAACGCCGTGTTGATCTGCGCAAAGTCCATGCTGCCGGCCAAACCGAAGATCCAGCTCATGCCGTAGATCATGGTCCCGGACGCTACGCCCCCATAAATGAGATACTTGAGCGCGGCTTCGCCTGAGCGCCGGTTGTGACGCAGGTAGCCGGTCAACACGTAGGACGTGAGGCTCACGAACTCGAGCGACAGATACGCCATGAGCAGATTCGACGCCGAGGCCATGAAGTACATCCCCAGCGTGCTGGAGAGCAGCAGGCCGTAGTACTCGCCTTGATTCGCTCCCTTGATCTCCTTCGAGCCTAGCGACATCCACACAGCGGCCATGCCGGCCAAGGCAAAGATGACCTTGAAGAAGACGGCGAACGGGTCCTGCACGATCATCCGGCTGAACAGCCAGGCGTCGGGTGCTCCTACCAGCCGCGACACCGCCAGCAGCGACAGCGCTACGCCGGCCAGCGCAATCTCCCCGAGGCGCTCTTTTTCGCTCACCAGAAGGTCGGCGACGAAGACGACCAGGATCGTGAGGGCGAGAATCAGCTCCGGGAGGATGTAGCTCAGACTGTGTAGGTTATCGAGGCTCATGGACGCCGATGCGTACTCCCGGTTACAGCGACGCCAGCACCAGCTGGTTCAAGCTGTTGAGCGACTCGCTCATCAGATCGAGGACGGCGTGCGGATAGACCCCCAGGATCACCACGATCACGGCAAGTGGCATCAGGGTGAACAGCTCCCGTCCACTGATCTCCGGCAGGCTGGCGTACTTCTCGTTCAGCTTGCCGAGGAACATGCGCTGCATGGTCCACAGCAAGTATCCCGCCGTCAGAATCACCGCGCTCGCTCCCACAGCGGTCAGCACCGGATACTTCTGCCAGGCTCCGATCAGCACCAGCACCTCGGAGATGAAGGCCGACAAGCCCGGCAGTCCCAGCGCGGCAAAGAACGCCAGCGCCGTCACGCCGGTGTAGACCGGCATGACCGATGCCAGCCCGCCGAAGCCGTCGATGTCACGGTGATGGGCGCGGTCGTAAATGACGCCCACCAGCAAGAAGAGCATCGCGGTGACGGTGCCATGATTGAACATCTGCAGCACCGCGCCCTGGATACCCTGCGGCGTGAACGACGCCATGCCGAGCATGACGTAGCCCATGTGACTGATGCTCGAATAGGCGACCAGCTTTTTCAGGTCCTTTTGCGCCATGGCGCACA
>CAZCGA010000362.1:0-1971 GCA_964498075.1 uncultured Binatia bacterium (SeqCode)
CTCACAGCAGCGACTTCATCTCGGTGATGAGCTTGGTGAGGCTGGCCTTGGCGTCGCCGAAGAGCATCATGCACTTCTCGTTGTAGTAGAGGTCGTTGTCGACGCCGGCGAAGCCCGGGCGCATGCTGCGCTTGAGCACGATGATCGACTTGGCGCGCTCCACCTCGAGGATCGGCATGCCGTAGAGCGGGCTCGACTTGTTGTTCTTGGCCGCCGGGTTGGTGACGTCGTTGGCGCCCACCACGAGCACGATGTCGGCCTCCGGGAAGTAGGGGTTGATCGCCTCCATCTCGTGGAGCTGCTCGTACGGCACGTTGGCCTCGGCCAGGAGCACGTTCATGTGCCCCGGCATGCGGCCGGCGACCGGATGGATGGCGAACTTCACCTCGATGTCGCGCTGCATGTTCATGAATCAGCAGTGAAGCATCGAGGGCCGGCTCAGGATAGTCTCTAGAAGACCGCGTAGCCGAGCGCCTGCTGGACCAGCGCCTCCCGTCGCTCGTACCAATCCGGGAGTGCCCGTTCCAAGCATGCCCAGAAGTTCGGCCCGTGGTGCGGTTCGACGAGGTGAACCAACTCGTGGACGATGACGTAGTCGACGAGTTGCACTGGCAGTTGCAGCAACTTCCAGTGGAAGCGCAGCACGCCGTTGCGCCCGCATGAACCCCAGCGAAACCCCAGCTCGCGAACCTGCACGCGCTGCGGAACGGCGCCGACGCGTGGAGCTAGGAACCGCACGCGCTGTTGCACCCAAGGAAGTCCGTTGAGGCGATACCACCGCCGAAAATGGTGCTCCGCGTCCGCGCGAGCGTCGCGTCGCAGGAAGAACATCTCTCCGTTGAACTGGAGCGGCGCGTCCTGCAGATCGACCAGCCGCAACCGGCACGGCCGCCCGAGGAAGCTGAAGCTCTCCCCGGCTGCGAATTCCCGTGTCGGCCGCTGGCGGATCTGCGGAGTCTTCACAGCAAGCTTACCGTGAATCCACAACAGCTTCCTCTGCACCCACGCCGTCAGTTGGTCGGCAGACACGTCGGCTGGCGCGTAGACACGCAAGCCGCCGTGTCGCTCGATGGTCAGCTCTAGCGTTCGCCTGCGCGCGCTGCGCTGGACGGCGAACGTAAGCCCGCCGACTTCTAGGTTCTCGGAGATCATCGCGTCAGATTCTCGTGGTTCTCCTTCGCCAGGGCTACCAGCCGTTGGGCAAGATCGCGTTCCTGACCAGCCGGGCACAGGCGGCAAGCGTCTAGATCGCGGACAATCGCCTTAGTCAGCAGCTCGCGGGCATGCATGTTTTTCCAGAAACCCACGTTCCGAATCTCCTGGCGGATGCGCTCGACGATATCGATCGTGGTAGCGAGGGCTTTGGTGCGCTGGGCGTCCGTGAGTTGGCCGTTCTTTCCCAATTCTTCGAGCACGACGCGAACGAAGGGGACCTGCGTCTTCGGATCGAGGTTGGGAAACTCGTTACGGTCACCGAGACGCAGCTCTTCTATGAACTTTCGAAGCTCGCGCTCCAGAGCGTCCCAGTCGTCTTTGAACTTGCGCAAGATCTCTTCGAGCTTCTCGCTCATCCGGTGCGCGTACGATGGGTTCTGCGCAGAGAAGCTGACGATGTGATAGCGCGCGGCGTGTTGCATCTCGGTGGCGCGTGCCCGGCTCGTCGACTGCCTGGCAACGAGCTGTTCAAACTCTGCATCGGTGATCCTGACAGGCGGAATCTTCGGATCGATTCCCCGAGCCGTGACATGCGCGTCGATCAACGCCTTCACGCGTTCAGGCACGCCGAGCAGATTGAGCAGCGGGTCGCGGTAGAGGTTGGCGGCGACTTTGTTGATGAAGCCGAGCAGCTTGGCATCGCGGAATACGTCGCCCGGCACCTCAGGCCGATGCTCGAGAATATTGAGCGACTCGTAGAAGTGGACTTTCGCACTTTCTGACCGGGCCTGTCTACGTGCCGGAATGCGTAGGGAT
>CAZCGA010000363.1:0-1943 GCA_964498075.1 uncultured Binatia bacterium (SeqCode)
CACTCATTGTGTGGAGACTCCTATGCCCTAGAATCGTAGCGTGCGCCGCCTAACGTCCCGCATAAGCTGCGGGGCGCGGCTCGTGAGTGCCAGTCCTTCTGCCAGGCGTCGGCCGCGCCACGGCAGCTTCATGCGGTTGTTAGGCAGCAGGCCTACTCGATTCGTCGGTATATCTCTTCCAGCATGATGTCGCGGACCTTCTTGCCACCCTGGAAGATCGGGTAGTTGCCACTCTGATAGAACCGGTCACCCTCAACGCGGCAGGTGAACGGAATGGATATGCCCTCGTAAACAGGGTCAGGGAAGAAGTCGATCTTCTCTGTGTATGTGGAACCCTGAACTGTGTACGTCCCTGTTGCCCCGCCACGGGTGCGAAATGCTTGCAATGAGTCGGTGGCTGTCTTGAGGTCCATAAGGTCGCCGTCCACTTTCATGACCCAGGCCCAATGGGTGCGGGTGATAAACTTGCGGTCATGAAGCCCGACTGGATATGGCTTTCCGTCGGCCTTGCCCGACACCATCTCCCAGACGCCAACCAGCTGACATTTACTCTGAGCGACGGCGGGCGACGCGAGCAACAGAAGTGGGACTGCAAGCAGCGCGATGCGCATGGGCTGGCTCCCTCTTTGGACGTGAAGTGGCTGTGGCCTGCTACCTAACGACCGCAATTCTGCTGCGGCGCGTTACAACAAAATGCGCCACGCGCGCGGAGCGCGCGCGCCGCTACCGCAATCCCACGCGCCGGCAGCAGCAATTGCTTGTTATGCCGGGCCGCAAGAATGTCAGCACGGCATCACTGTCCCGACGCGGTGAGCCGGAGGAAGCGGGCCGCGTTGTTGTACAGGATGTCGCGCTTCTGGGCTTCCGTGAGGAACGTCGCGGAGTTTATCGCGTCGATTCCAATGCCGATCGTCTCCGGCCACTGCATCTGATCTGAACCGAACATGAGCCGGTCGCCAACACCCGCCCGCATGAGGCCGCGAAGATAGTCATGAAAGGCTTCACGAGGGATAATCCACGTGATCGTTGAGAGATCCGCACGAAGCTGGGGATACTGATACATCATCGCCACCATCTCGCCGAGAAACGGGTAGCCGGCATTCTCGACGAAGAGCCGCAGCTTCGGGTGCCGCAGCAGAACGGGTTCGAGGAGCAGCGGGTTCCCCGACGCCACGCGAAAGCCGGGTAGTGGCGCCCCGAAGCCGGCCGTGTGGATGTGTGTTGGAAGGTCGAGTTCCTCCGCGAGCGCGAAATACGGCTCCAACGCCGGGTCATTCGGTGCAAAGCTGTAGTATTGCGTCGCGATCTCTCCCATCGCCGCAAGCCGGCCCGCCTTGTAGTGCGTCCGAAGCTCCTCGACGGAGAAACGACTCGGCTCCCAGATGAACGGTGATGGAATGAACCGCCCGGGCGCGGCGCTAGTCCATTTTGGGAGCTTCGCCAGGTTATCGCTGCTGAGGAACCCCTTTACGATGTTGAAGCGGTCCATTTGCTGCAAGGTAAGCCGCAGGACATCGTCAGTCGTTGCGGCGGCCGTTGCTCCACGATCCTTGCAGGGCACTGGAGCGCACGGAATCGGCAAGGGCGTGCCGTCCGGGCCGAGCGCGACCTCAACGATGTGCATATGCATGTCGATGATCGGTGGGCGAGGAGCCGTCGGTCGTTGAGCCAAAGCGGCCTGCGGCATCAAGGCGCCGATCAACACGATGTAAGGCTTCAGCATGCCCGCTCCGAAGTAAGGCCGGGTTTCATGTTTTCCCACAACGCGTGCCGTGTCCCTCGGCATAACGCCCTGCGCTTCTGCTGCGGGGCCAAAGGCGGCCCCCGCCAAATCTAGTCATCATTCCGGCGGTGGGCCGCCGACGCCCCGACAGCAGCAAGCGCTGGTTAGCAGGGTGCTGAAAAAGTAGCCGCAAAGTGTCTGGCGCGGTTTGGAGAATCCT
>CAZCGA010000364.1:0-1833 GCA_964498075.1 uncultured Binatia bacterium (SeqCode)
CCCTCGGCCGCGAGGCGATTGCCGAGCTGTTGGCGGATCTGCTGGGCACCGATCCAAGCATTGCCGCGCTGGCCGGCCCGATCCACGCGCGCACCGGCGGCAATCCGTTCTTCACCGAGGAGGTGGCGCAGTCGCTGATCGAGTCGGGGCATCTCGAGGGCAGCCGCGGCGCCTACCGGTTGGTGACGCCGATCGAGCGGCTCGAGGTGCCGGCCACCGTGCAGGCGGTGCTGGCGGCGCGCATCGATCGGCTGCCGGAGCGCGAGAAGCGGCTGCTGCAGATCGCCGCGGTGATCGGTAAAGAGTTCAGCGAACCGATTCTGCAACGGGTGATCGTTGACGTAGGGGCACCCCTTGTGGGTGCCCTCTTCACGGCCGAGCCGGACAGGGCGGGCACAAGACCCGCCCCTACGAAGATCGACCTGCCCGCAGCGCTGGCAGCCCTGCGGCGTGCCGAGTTCATCCACGAGCAGGCGCTCTACCCGGTGGCCGAGTACGCCTTCAAGCATCCGCTGACTCAAGAGGTGGCGCTCGGCAGCCAGCTGCGCGAGCGACGCCGCTCGGTGCACGCCGCGGTGGCGCGCGCGATCGAGCAGCAAGACGCCGAACACCTCGACGAACGCGCCGCGCTGCTTGCGCACCACTGTGATGAGGCCGGTGAGGCGCTCAGCGCCGCGCGTTGGCACCGGCGTGCGGCCGAGTGGGTGGGCCGCACCGACTTCGCCGCCGCGGCGCACCACTGGGGGCGGGTGCGGGCGCTCCTGCGGGAACTGCCGGACGACCGCGAGGCCGCCGCGCTCGGCATCGCTGCCTGCACGCAGCTTCTGAACATGAGCTGGCGCGTCGGCCTGGGGCTCGACGAGGCGCGCGCCCTGCTGGAGGAAGGACAGGCCCTCGCGAACGCGATCGGCGATCGACGCGCCCATCTGTACCTGTCGCTCTCCTTTACCAACGCTCTCGGCAGTGCCGGCGACGTGGCGGCGTATCTCGAGTTGGCGATCGAGAACCAACATGCGGCACTCGATATCGACGACATGGCGGTACAGGCGACCGCGTCGGTGCAACTCGTGGGCGCGCTGCTCGTTGCCGCACGACTCCCGGAGGCGCTGCAGATGGCGGAGCAAGGGCTCGCGCGCTTTCCCCGCCACATTCCTTCCGGGGAATTGGCCTATGGCCTCAATCTCTATTCCTCGTTCTCGCTCTTGCGCGGCTATTGTCTCAGCTGGACGGGCCGGCTGCCTGAGGGGCTCGAAGAGCTCGGCCGCTGCCGCCGCCTCGCCGAGGAGGACGGCACGCCGGAGCTGGCCGGCTATGCCCTGTCCTGGGCTGCCGAAGCCTACTACCACGCCCACGACGCGGACCGGGTACTCGCCAGCGCCCGCCAGCTCGAGGAGGTCAACCGCAGACTGGGCGAGCCCCCGGCGATGGCGGCTCGGACGCAGCTCGCCTTCGGCTATGCACACCTCGCTGCCGGGCGGGCTGCCGACGCCATCGAGCCGGCGCGTGCCGCTCTCGACGTCCACGGGCGCATGGGCAAGGCGGATGCGGGCTGGTCCGCGACGCTCCTGGCCGAGGCCCTACTGCAGGCCGGCGATCTGTCGGCGGCGCAGTCCGCCGCAGAGGAAGCGATCGCGCTCTGCCGGCGCTCGCTGCGCGGCAACTGCGAAGTCGCGGCCCACGGCGTCATGGCGCGGGCGCTCCTCCGCCGCGACGGGGCGGCAGCTCGCGACGCCGCCGAAGCCGCACTCGCGAACGCGGCCGCGCTGATCGAACGCACGGGAGCGAAGACGCTCGCCCCCGCGCTCTGCGAGTGGCGCGCCGAGCTGGCTGCCG
>CAZCGA010000365.1:0-1808 GCA_964498075.1 uncultured Binatia bacterium (SeqCode)
GCCGGACGTCAAGACGGGATGGATCGAGGACCAACGCGCCCAGATCCGCCAGCGGTCGTTCGAAGCGATGCGAACGCGCTACCAGGTCGTCATGCCGAAGGACTTGAACGTTGCGGATGTCGCCACCCTGCCAGGGCCTGCGGCCGGCGTCTTTTCTATGGCCCGCTCCCGTTGGTCGCTAGGGGCTGCCAAGCCCGACAGGCTGCTAGGGCCTGAGGTCCCTGCGCTCGCGGGCGTCGTTCCAGAATGAGCGGCGGAGGCTGACGATGAAGTCAACGTTGCTCGTATGCGGCCTGCTCGCGTCACTCGTGCGCGGTGCGTGGGCGCACGAGGCGCGGCCGGCGTACCTCGAGATCAGGGAGACGGCACGCGGCCGGTACGACCTCCTGTGGCGGACGCCTGTCCTCTCCGGCATGCGCCTGCCGGTGACGCTGAGACTCCCCGCGGACGTGCGCAACGTGACGGAGCCCGGAGTCCGCGAGCTGTCCGATTCGCTCGTCGAGCGCCGAGTGATCCAGGCGGCGAGCGGCACGCTCGCCGGAGCCCGCATCGACTTCGTGGGGTTGCAGGGCACGATCACGGACGTGCTGGTGCGCGTACAGCTCCGCGACGGCACGGCGTCGACCACGCTGGTACGTGCCTCGCGCCCCTGGGTGGAGATCACCGCTGCGAGCGGGCCGCTCGCTGTGATGGGTGCCTATCTCACGCACGGGGTCGAGCACATCCTCTTCGGCTTCGACCATCTGCTCTTCGTCCTGGCCCTGATCCTGATTGTCCGGAGCGCCCGGGTTCTGCTCTGGACCATCACCGCGTTCACGGTCGCGCATTCGATCACGCTCGGGCTCGCGACCCTCGGTCTGGTGCGCCTGCCCGGGCCGCCGGTCGAGGCGGCGATCGCGCTCAGCATCCTGCTCCTGGCCGTCGAGATCGTGCACGTGGAGCGGGGCCGGATCGGGCTCACCGCCCGATGGCCGTGGGTGGTGGCGTTCTCGTTCGGGTTGCTGCACGGCTTCGGCTTTGCGAGCGCGCTAGCCGACATCGGGCTCCCACAGGGTGACATCCCGCTCGCGTTGTTCGCCTTCAACGTCGGGGTCGAATGCGGACAGCTGGTATTCGTGGCCGCAGTGCTGAGCGTGGTGGCGCTGGCAAGGCGCGTCGGGGCGGGGTTCCACGTGCAGCGCTATGCGCCGCGGATGGCGCCCTACGCCATCGGCACCCTGGCGGCTTTCTGGTTCTTCCAGCGCCTGGCGAGATTCTGACTGTGGTGGCATTGGATGGCGAGACATGGCAAAAGGGCAAGATTCGGCGGTGCACGAGTCCGCCGCTGAAGACATTCGAAGGAGGATGGTGAATGAAGAACGAGCATATGGGGCGCGAGTGGAGGTTGACGCTCTGGTCTCTGGGAATCGTCCACATAGGTCTGCTTGCCGCAGTCGTTGTGAGCGGCTGCGCCTCGACCAAGGTCACCAACCGCCAGCAACTCGTGGCCGGGCAACTGCCGCGGCCCAATCAGATCTGGGTGTACGACTTCGCCGCCACGGCCGCCGATGTTCCGGCCGACTCCGCGCTTGCCGGCCAGACTACCGACACATCCCAAACTGCCGAGCAGATCGCGACCGGCCGGCAGTTGGGCGCTGAAATTGCGTCGCAGTTGGTCGAGCAGATCCAAAGCATGGGAATGCCCGCAGCGCGGGCTGGGGCGGGAACGATGCCGCAGATCAACGACCTTGTGATCCGGGGCTATCTCGTTTCAGTCACCGAGGGCAGTACCGCCGAGCGCGTCGCCATCGGATTCGGCGCCGGGGGGT
>CAZCGA010000366.1:0-1761 GCA_964498075.1 uncultured Binatia bacterium (SeqCode)
CCCTCGGCCGCGAGGCGATTGCCGAGCTGTTGGCGGATCTGCTGGGCACCGATCCGAGCCTCGCTGCGCTGGCCGACCCGATCCACGCGCGCACCAGCGGCAACCCGTTCTTCACCGAGGAGGTGGTGCAATCGCTGATCGAGTCGGGGCATCTCGTAGGCACCCGTGGTGCCTACCGGTTGGTGACGCCGATCGAGCGGCTCGCGGTGCCGGCGACCGTGCAGGCGGTGCTGGCGGCGCGTATCGATCGGCTGGCGGAGCGTGAGAAGCGACTGCTGCATGTCGCGTCGGTGATCGGCAAGGACTTTCCTGAGCCGCTGCTGGCGGCGGTGGCGGAGCTGCCCGCCGACGAATTGAAGGCGGCGCTGGCAGCCCTGCGGCGTGCCGAGTTCGTCCACGAGCAGGCGCTCTACCCGGTGACCGAGTATGCCTTCAAGCATCCGCTGACGCAGGAAGTGGCGCTCGGCAGCCAGCTCAAGGAGCGGCGCCGCCAGGTGCACGCCGCGGTGGCGCGCGCCATCGAGCAGCAAGACGCCGAGCACCTCGACGAGCGCGCCGCGCTGCTGGCGCACCACTGCGAGGAGGCCGGTGAGGTGCTCAGCGCCGCGCGCTGGCACCGGCGTGCGGCCGAGTGGGGGGGCCGCACCGACTTCGCCGCCGCGACACACCATTGGGGGCGCGTGCGCGCCTTGCGGCGCGAGCTGCCGGACGACCGCGAGGCGGCAGCGCTCGGCATCACCGCCTGCACGCAGCTGCTGAACATGAGCTGGCGCGTCGGCCTGGGGCTCGACCAGGCGCGTGCCCTGCTGGAGGAAGGGCAGACCCTTGCGAACGCGATCGGCGATCGACGCGCCCATCTGTACCTGTCGCTCTCCTTTACCAACGCTCTCGGCAGTGCCGGCGACGCGGCGTATCTCGAGTTGGCGATCGAGAACCAACATGCGGCACTCGAGATCGACGACATGGAGGTACAGGCGACCACGTCGGTACAAGTCGTGGGCGCGTTGCTCATCGCCGCACGATTCCCGGAGGCGCTGCAGATGGCGGAGCAAGGGCTCGCGCGCGTTCCCCGCCACGTTCTCTCCGGGGAATTCAGCTACGGCATCAATCCCTATTCCGCGCTCTCGCTCTTGCGCGGCTATTGTCTCAGTTGGACGGGTTGTCTGCCCGAGGGGCTCGAAGAGCTCGGCCGCTGCCGCCGCCTCGCCGAGGAGGACGGCACGCCGGAGCTGGCCGGCTATGCCCTGTCCTGGGCTGCCGAAGCCTACTACCACGCCCACGACGCGGACCGGGTACTCGCCAGCGCCCGCCAGCTCGAGGAGGTCAACCGCAGACTGGGCGAGCCCCCGGCGATGGCGGCTCGGACGCAGCTCGCCTTCGGCCATGCACACCTCGCTGCCGGGCGGGCCGCCGACGCCATCGAGCCGGCGCGTGCCGCTCTCGACCTCCACGGGCGCGTGGACAAGGCGAATGCGGGCTTGTCCGCGCACCTCCTGGCCGAGGCCCTGCTGCAGGCCGGCGATCTGTCGGGCGCAGAGGCCGCAGCGACGGAGGCAATCGCGCTCTGCCAGCGCTCGCTGCGCGGCAACTACGAAGCCGAGAGCCACGGCGTCATGGCGCGCGCGCTACTGCGTCGCGACGGGCCGGCGGCTCGCGACGCCGCCGAAGCCGCGCTCGCCAATGCGACCGCACTGATCGAACGTTGCGGAGCGAAGACGCTCGCCCCCGCGCTCTGCGAGTGGCGCGCCGAGCTGGCTGCCG
>CAZCGA010000367.1:0-1738 GCA_964498075.1 uncultured Binatia bacterium (SeqCode)
GAGCGCTCGAAGTCGAGCGTCGTCATCGCCGCGTACCAGCCGCGGTTCTCCTCGCCGATGATGTTCTCCTTCGGAACGCGAACGTTATCGAAGAAGACTTCGTTGAACTCGTGACTGCCGGCCATGTTGATCAGCGGCCGTACCGTAACGCCCGGCGACTTCATATCGAGGATGAAGTACGTGATGCCCTTGTGCTTCGGTGCGTCCGGGTCGGTCCGCGCCAGCACGATCATCGACTTCGCCATGTGGGCCAGCGACGTCCAGATCTTCTGGCCGTTGATCACGTAGTCGTCGCCGTCTTTGACCGCGCGCGTCTGCAGCGACGCGAGGTCGGAGCCGGCACCGGGCTCGCTGTAGCCCTGGCACCAGATGTCCGTGCCGTTGATGATGCCGGGTAGGTGCTTTTGTCGCTGCTCTTCCGTGCCGTGCACGATGATCGTCGGGCCCGCCATACCCAGGCCGATGATCAAGTGCATCGGGCGCGGCACGCGGTGCAACGCCAGCTCCTCGTTGAGGACGAACTGCTGCATCGTGCTGAGACCGGCGCCGCCGTACTCTTTCGGCCAGGCGGGGGCGATCCAGCCCTTCTCGGCCAGCTTCTTGAACCACACCTGGTTCTGGTCCCAGTTGGCGACGAGCGCTTCTTCGCCACTCACACCTTTAGCTGCCTTCGGCGCTTGGTCCTTGATGAAGGTCCTTACTTCTGTGCGAAACGCCGCTTCGTCCGGCGCGTCTACGAAATCCATTTGTTCTCTCCTCCTCCTCTAGTTGTTCGTTGTTGGTTGTTGGTTCACAGTTTCTGGAGAACCGGCCTTCCATGAAGTAATCAACCTATTTAGTTGCCGGCCCAGAATGTCGTACTCTTCCGTAAGCTGGTCATCTTCGCCTCGATAGCCAAGTCCTGCGGCGATCGTCAGATGGACCTTCATCTCGCTCGCAGAGCCCATGGCTATCGTCAGATAGTTGCGGAACTCTTTGGCTGACTTCCTCTTCGCGTATCCCTCCGCAATGTTCGCCGGGATAGAACGGCTAGCGCGCTTCATTTGGCTAACCAAGTCGTACCGCTCAGAACTGGGCAGCCTTCGGATCAATGACTGCACTTTCGCAACAAGCTCCATTGATCGTCGGTAAACGTCGAGTCGTTCATAGCCGCTGCCAACTTCCTCCGGCATCTCTGTACCAACAACCAACAACTAACAACGAACGCCTAGTCCCTGGGTAGGCCCAGTCCGCGCGACGCGATAATGTTGCGCTGAATCTCGCTCGTGCCGCCCGCGATGGTCGAGGCCAGCGTTTGCATATAACTGCCGCCGTAACGCCCGCGCGCTGCCGCGTGCTCGCTGCCCGCCAGGAGCTGCCCGTACAGGCCCGTCACCTTCATCCCCGTGCGGGCGATGCGCTGGTTCAGCTCGGAAGCGAACAGCTTCGTGATCGACGCCTCGTAGTTCGGCACCAGGCCTTTCGCCTGCATCGTCACGACTCGGTAGGAGAGCATCGTCGAAATTTGCGTCTCCATCAGCCGGTCAGAGAGCTCGTACTTGATCGAGGCGCTGTGGCCCAGCGTCGACTGGCCGTCGCCCTTGTGCTCCGCCGCGAAGCGGATCAACGTCTCGACCTGCTGGCGCATGCCCACCGACGAGCCGATGCTGGAGCGCTCGAAGTCGAGCGTGGTCGTGCCGATGTACCAGCCGCGGTTCTCCTCGCCGAGGCGATTACGCGCCGGTACGCGCACGTTCTC
>CAZCGA010000368.1:0-1708 GCA_964498075.1 uncultured Binatia bacterium (SeqCode)
TTGCGCAGCTCCTCAGGCTCGCGAGCGAGCACGTAGGAGCGCATCGCCTCGATGAAGGGCAGGTATGGCAGCGAGAGCGATCCCTCCTCGTAGCAGTGCCCGACGAGGGTGCGGCCGCCGCGCAACGATGCGTAGGTTGCGAGCTGTTCGCCGAGCGAGGTCTTGCCGATTCCCGGCTCGCCCACGACCATGACCAACGCGCCCGCGCCGGAGAGGGCGCTTTCGAAGGAGGCCTGGAGTTGGCGCAGCTCCGCCTCGCGGCCGACAAAGGTTCGGCGGTAGAGCGGGCCCGCCGCGGCCTCGACCGCAGGCGCTCGCACGCTGCCGGACTCCTGCGTGCGTGACCGTGCCGAGTCGATGGCAACCAACGCTTGTTCGACTTCGGCGGCGGACGACGGGCGCTGGGCCGGGTCTTTTTCGAGAAGGCGCAGAACCAGCGCTTCGAGTGGTCTTGGTACGTCGGCGTTGTGCCAGGTGGGTGCGACGGGCGCGGTGTTGATGTGCTGCGAGATGACCGCAACGGCGGCATCGCCCAGAAACGGCGGCCGTCCGGTCAGCATCTCGTATAGGACGCAGCCCAGCGCGTAGAGATCGGCTCGCGGCGTTGTCTCCCCGCCGAGCGCCTGCTCTGGAGGCATGTATGCGACGGTGCCAACCATAAGGCCTGCGGCGGTGAGTCGCGACCGGTCGAGCGCGACCGCGAGACCGAAGTCGCCCAGCTTGGCGGTGCCGTCTTGCGCCAGCCAGATGTTGCCGGGCTTCAGGTCGCGGTGGATGATGCCGTGCGCGTGGGCGTGCTCCAGCGCCCTGCACACCTGCTCGGCGATTCGAAGCGCCTCATCGATCGGGAGTCGCCGCCCATCGCTTCGCTCAAGCAGTTCCTCAAGCGAGCCGCCCGCCATGTGTTCTTGAATCAGGTAGGGCTGGCCGTCACCGTCTTCGATGTCGAAAACGGTGACGATGTGCGGGTGGTCGCCGAGGCTGCCCATCGCCTGGGCCTCTCGCCGGACGCGAGTCAGCCCTTCCGCGTCCAGCCCGTCGGTCTTGATGAGCGCGATGGCGACGTCGCGCTCGAGTCGGCCGTCGCGCGCGAGATAGACGCGCTTCTTGGCGCCTTCGCCCAGGAGGCGCTGGACCTGGTACCGGCCGGCGGCGAAGGAGGCGGGCAGAGCTAGCGCCGGGGCAGGAGTCTGCGAGGCACTGGGTTGGCCGATGGCCTGCCCGCAGGAGTCGCAAAAGACAGCGCCCTCACGGTTCTCGCGGCCGCACTGCTTACACTGCATGCTCGGCCCACCCCACCGTCTGAACGTGATGCAAGCCGGACAGCCCTTTCAGCGTCACTTCGCGGACTGTGCCGAACTCCGCCTCCGGCGCGGACTCGACGAGCTGCCGAAACGATGACGAAACGAGGATCTCGCCGCCCCTGGCCTGATCGGCGATGCGCGACGCGAGGACCACGTTCGTGCCGTAGAAGTCGCCCGCATCGCGGACTGCTTCGCCCGTGTGCAGACCGATGCGAACGCGGAGCGGCTGCTCCGCATGCTCACTGTTATACGCCGCGAATGCGGACTGGATCGCTACGGCGCAGCGCAGCGCCTTTTCAGCCACCTGAAAGGCGACCATGAACGCGTCGCCGATCGTCTTCACTTCGTAGCCATCGTGCGTGGTGATCTGTTCACGAATCAGTGCGTTGTGCTCATGCAGCAGG
>CAZCGA010000369.1:0-1688 GCA_964498075.1 uncultured Binatia bacterium (SeqCode)
GCGTAACATCCTCCCCTGACAAGCCCTGCCACGATTGTGCTCAAACCCCACCACTGTAGCCCGGGCCGCCGTGCCCGGTGAAAGGCAAGGAGGCTGCGAGTGAATATCAGAAGGTTCTTAATCAGTGCGTCAGCAAGTGCCGTAATGCTAGGGGCTGCGGCAGTACCGGCATTCGCAGCCGGAAGCGGCGATTGGAATCCACCAGCGCAGGCCGTGGATAGCTGCAACTACGCCCATGGTGTCTTTGAGTACTTTAGCGACCCTACTCAGCATCATGACCCAGCCAACGGCCAACCACCCTACTTCGGTGATGAAGTATTGGGTTCTGCTCCAGGTGGACTGACGGGGGAGAATAACGCCAATTACTCGAAGTATTGCCGAGACCTCTAACGGTTCCTGCGCGGCAACAGCTCCATCACTGGTGCGCCTTAACCGCTACTCCGCTTCCCGTGCGGAGTGGCGTCGATTGGACGCCGGCCCAACGGCGACGAGGTTAGCCGCGTAGGGCCGTCCGGGAGTGGCCGGGCGGGTCGCCCGATATCGCAAGGAGGCCTCTCGTGTTGAAGAGCATTGCAGTTTTCGCCGTGGCCATGGTGGGTGCCTTGATTACGCTCACAGGTCAGGCGCTTGCAGTCCCGCCGCCCCCGGATAACAGCGACTGCACGTCCATCCAGGACGGGACCCTTGAGGACAGTCTGGGTAACCTCCTAACCCTTGGCTACGATCAGTTTGGCTACAACTACCAGGCTCACATGTTCAACGGGACATACGACAGCGTCGACCGGAACCTCGACGGAACCTACTGGGGCTCGACCGGCGATTACGTTGACGACTCGCTGATCATGAAGTGGAGCGACGCCTGGCTGGCCAATGTCGACTGTAACGGCGACAACAAGCTCGATCGTGGGCTCGTTGGCGGAGTCGCCGGCGGCATCAGTCTGGGCTGGCTAACAAACCAGAACGAGGGTGACTACGACTCGGACAGCGATGGCACCCAGGACGCGCATTACACCTACTTCGTCAAGATCGTGTGGACCGGACCTGGCAGCCCGCTCTGGGGTGAATACACGATTGTCGAGGAAATCTACAACGACCCTGTTGGGGGCTTCCACGGGCTCCAAGGCAAGCTTGCGGCGCCAGGATTCGGCCTGAACAGTCAGTGGACGCAGCTTCCGTAGTCCCGTCAGCAGAGTGAGCAAGGGGCCGGGGCAGGCCGGCCCTTGTCTCACTCTGCTTGTTGGCGCCGCAGTCTCCTCGCCGACGCGGCCAGCGCCGACGAATGCCTTCAGTGAGCCGCTTCACGCGCCGACCGCGGGGAATGGATATCAGCTGATCAGCGCCCTGCGCCGCGGCGTGGACATCGACCAGCCCCGCCAGCTCGCGACGGCGGTGACGGTGGGCCTCGCCCGTGGTTCCACAAATAGTTGTGGCATCATCTCCACATGAAGGCCAGGATAACCCAGGTCCCGATGGAGACCGGAGGATTCCGCTGTAGGCGCCTCTCGCGAGAGGCGTCTACGGCCGACGCGCAGGGTTGGTCGCTCAGTTGGACAGATTGTCGAAGCAGCGCGGGGTCAGTCGCGCGGCACTCATCCGCGCTGCCAGCGCCGAGTATCTTCGGCGCGCCGCCGAGGAACGCGCGGTTCGAGAGTATGTCCTCGCGTACGAGCGCATCCCCGAAACATCGG
>CAZCGA010000370.1:0-700 GCA_964498075.1 uncultured Binatia bacterium (SeqCode)
GGACTTGCGCGCTGGCTTGATCTCCTTGTCGTGAACACGGTACTGACGCCTCGAGTTGTCTCCCCTCTTCCAGTCGCAGCGGGCAATGAAATCGGTGTAGTAGTCCACTATCGCGGGCAGGGACCGGTAGTTCGTTGCGAGCGTAATGCGCCGAACCTGCTTGGGCTTGTCCCCCAGATACTCGACGCACCGATCCGGAAACTCAACGAAGTTCTCCACCGTCGCGCCGCGGAAGCGGTACAACGCCTGGTCGTCATCGCCGACCACGCAGATGTTCCCGTGCCCTGAGGCAAGCCCGAAGAACAGCCGCTCCTGGACTGTGTTGGTATCCTGGTACTCATCGACGATGACGTGCTTGAAGACGCCGGCCGCCTCGGCGTTCCCGAGCAGCGCCTTCAGGGCATCCTGTTGAAGGAGGGCGAAGTCCGTCCGGCGAACGTCGTCCAACGGCCGCAGAAGATCGAGGTACTCACCGTACATGTGCATGAGCCGGCGGAATACTCGATCCATGCCGGGGTGCTTGGCCGAAGGCTCAAGGCACTCCTCCGAAAGCCGGTTGAAAAGAGCCATGACATGGACGACTGCCAGGTGCTTGGATTCGCGACCGTTGTCGCCAAACAGACCGTTGATTGTGGGAAGCGCTTCGTCCCCGAGGTCCGCTACTTCGCACAATTCTTCCCAACGACGCGCCCGACTTAGA
>CAZCGA010000370.1:710-1027 GCA_964498075.1 uncultured Binatia bacterium (SeqCode)
AATACTGCGCTAGCTCATCTACAAGCACGGGCGCGTGAGTGCGGGCCCGGTGCGGTGAGAAGCGCCGGTCGATGATGATCCGCCGACATAGGGAATGCGCAGTTCCGACATAGATCCGCCCCAGGTCGAAAGGTTGCCCTGTGGCGTTCGTCACGCGGGCGAGGAGGAGGCGGATTCCCTCCCGTAGTTGACGAGCAGCCTTCTCGGTGAAGGTAGAGAGAAAGACTTCATCGGGAGACACCCCGTGAAAGACGATCAGGTTGAGCGTTCTCCATAGGAGGACGCGGGTCTTGCCTGAACCCGGGCCGGCGGCCAGG
>CAZCGA010000370.1:1037-1653 GCA_964498075.1 uncultured Binatia bacterium (SeqCode)
CGGCTTCCTTCCAGAGCCGTTCGAGCGTCACTCCCTGGCTGGTCATCGTCCCTTCGGCGCTCCCCGCTCACCAGTCCCCGCAGCTGGCGTCCCCTTCACCCAGACCGGCACACCGTCGCGCAGGCTGTGGTGAAGCTCCTGCGAAGCATACTGGTAGTAAAGGCGCTTCCAGATCACGGCGTTATCGAAGACCTCAAGGTCCGAGACCAACAGGTCGATCACCGATCGCGCGGCGATCACGATCAACTTCTTGCGCGGGCGCGAGAGGGCCACATTGAGGCGGTTGAGGTTGAGCAGGAAGTCAGCCTCAGCTCGTACGTAGTCGGGATCCGAAGCCGTGGCTGAAACAATTATGATGTCCCGCTCGCCGCCCTGGAAACGTTCGACCGTGTCGATCGAATCGGCTATCGCTAGCCTGGGGAAGCGAGCTCGCAGTAGTGCCTTCTGTGCCCGGTGGGGAACCACCACACCAATGCCGTCATTGCCGTCCAAGCGGAGTTTGGTCGCACATACTTCGATCAATGGCTCGGCTAGCCCGATCTCTGTTTCGTTGTACTGCTGCGAGCCGTGCTCTCCATGCTCAATGACAACGATCGGGTAATTCGGGTCCAGCGCC
>CAZCGA010000371.1:0-1614 GCA_964498075.1 uncultured Binatia bacterium (SeqCode)
CGCCGGAGCGAGCGCTCGAAGTGCTGGTCCACGAGATGTGCCACCTCGCACTGCCGCGCGACGCCGACCATGGCGAGCGGTTCCGGCGCGTCTTCAAGAGGGCGTGCCTCGAACTCTGGGGCATCGACGTGCCGCTCGACGTAGCCGCAAGTCAGGGCTGCATCGCCTACGGCATGGGCGAGATCGCGATCGAAGCCCTTCGCGAGAAGATCGCCCGGGGCGATGTAGAGCTGTTCCCGGCCGCCCCGAAGGCCGAGGCGCCGAAGCCGACCCGAGCCGAGACCGCCGCACGACTCGTCGAGAAGCGGGCCGCCCGCGCCGTTCGGATGATGGCGCGCGCCGAGAAGCGGACGAAGGCGGCGCAGAAGGCCCTCACGAAGTGGCGGACGAAGGTGAGCTACTACGAGCGCGCCGCCGCGAAGAAGGCGGCTCCGACATGAGCGCACCTCCCAGACTCCCAGACCGAATCTGGCTCGTGATCTGGCCGCTCGGCGAACGCAGCTTCATCGTCAAGGAGCCGCTCGAAGGCATCACCGAGTGGTGCCGAGGGTTGGATGCAACGGTCACGGAGTACCAGTTCGCCGCGGTCGCCCACACGCCATCGAAGAAGGAATCGCCGAAGTCGTGAGCACTTCGAAGCAACACGCAGAGCGACGCAAGACGCGCTTCGCCGTCGTCGCGACAGCGGCTCTCCACAAGCGCCTGAACCGCGAACGGCGACAAGAGAAGGCTACGGAGATCGAGGCAGCCATCGACGCCGTGGACGACATCATCGCCGGCAAGAACGATGTGGCGGTGCCACCGTTGCGCGTGCTCGACGTGTGGGACAGGTGGTGCGCGAACTGCAAATCGCACCGGGTCGACGATCCCTGCGAGGTTTGCGCCCGGCATACTCGAGACACACCACCGCCACGCGACGGGGGCGTCGAAGGATGATCCTAATCGCGGAAGTGAAGACGAAGAGCCCCTTCGGGTGGTCCTCGGATCGGACCTGGGAGCAGCTCTTTGACATCGCCAACCAAGTCGGGGACTGGATCTCGATCCACACGAACCCGCGATGGGGCGGATCCTTCGATCTGGTGCAAAAGGCGCGCGCCCTCACGACGAAGCCCATCTTGGCCAAGGGGATCCACGCCTCGGACACGGAAATCGAAGAGGCCCTCGCCGCTGGGGCCGACTACGTGCTGGTCGTAGGGCGCCTGCCGCCCCACAGGAGCGTCCTGGTCGAGCCGTTGACCCTCGACGACCTACGGAACGTCCCGGACGGATACAAGGCGGTCTGGAACGCCAGGGACCTCTCGACGGGGCGACCCAAGGCAACAACCTTCGCTCAAGCCCGCGCGGCATGGCCCGGCTGGCTCTGCCAAGCGAGCTTCCTCCGATCCTCGGCGGACGTGCACCCCGAGGCTGAAGCCATCCTCGTCGGCGAGCGTCTGCCGACCTTCCACTAGCCCGAGCGACCGTCTTCGGTTCAGTAGCCGAGAAGCCCAAAGATCATGTTCTGCACCATCGCGTCCGGGTCGAAGTTCGTCTCCTTGCCGTTCATCGTGCTCGCGCGGATCGCGTAGCGCGTGGCGGCTTGGATCTGATCCGCCAGCTCGTTCCGCTTCGAGC
>CAZCGA010000372.1:0-1613 GCA_964498075.1 uncultured Binatia bacterium (SeqCode)
CTGTTGTCGAGACAGGGTCAATCCCGCGATCACGGAGCGCCACACCCGCCATGGATCACGATAACCTTCTTCCCTTCGCTCTGCCAGCCGTCCAACGCAAGAAGGTGAGCGCCGCCTTCGACGGTGGGCTTGTGTCCTCCGATGCCGGAGTGCTCCTGCTGCGCGCGGTCGAGCGCAAGCTGGGCTTGGCCGACCGGCTGGCCGCGTGCCTGATCGATCGGCGCGACCCGGCCCGCATCCGTCACGCGCTGGTCGAGATGCTGCGGCTGCGCATGTTCGCGATTGCCGCCGGCTACGAGGACGCCAACGATTGCGACACCTTGCGCCATGACCCGGTATTCAAGATGGCGGTCGGGCGCCTGCCCGAGACGGGCGCCCCTCTGTGTTCGCAGCCGACCCTGTCGCGGCTGGAGAACGCGCCCTCGAAGATCGCCCTCGCGCGCCTGATGGCGGCGATGATCAACCTGTTCTGCGCCAGCTATCCGCAGGCGCCGGCGGCGATCGTGCTCGACATCGATGACACGCTCGACCGGGTGCACGGGCAGCAACAGCTGTCGCTGTTCAACGCCCACTACGACGAACGCTGCTTCCTGCCGATCCACATTTACGAGGGGAACGGCGGCAAGCCGGTGGCGATGATCCTGCGCGGCGGCAAGACGCCGAGCGGCGTCGAGGTGCGCACGATCCTCAAGCACGTCATCGCCCGCATCCGCAAGCATTGGCCGCTGGTGCGTATCACCGTGCGCGGCGACAGCCATTACGGCCGGCACGAGGCGATGGAATGGTGCGAGGAACACGGCGTCGATTACATCTTCGGCTTCGGCGGCAACGCCGTGCTCCGGGCCGGGGTCGGCGCCGTCGCCGACGATCTGTGCGTGCGCCGCGCCGAGAGCAGCGCCGAGAAACTGCGCGACTGGACCGCGTTGCGCTATGCGGCCAAGGGCTGGAAAACCACGCGCCGTGTCGTCGCCCGGCTGGAGGCGACGGCGCTCGGCCTCGATATCCGCTATGTCGTCACCTCGCTCCCCGGCACGGCCGAGCATCTCTACCAGACCGTGTACTGCGCGCGCGGCCAGGCCGAGAACTTCATCAAGCTGCACAAGGCCCAGCTCGCATCCGACCGCACCTCGTGCCGCAGCCCGTTGGCCAATCAGTTCCGCCTGATCTTGCACACCGCCGCCTATTGGCTGCTCCACACGCTGCGCGCGGCCGCGCCGCGGCGATCGTCCTGGGCGCGCGCCGAGTTCAACACCTTGCGGCTGGGCCTCATCAAGCTCGCCGCCCGCGTCGTCGAGGGCGCCGCGCGCATTCGCGTGTGGCTACCCACTGCCTGTCCGCAGGCCGCGCTGTTCCGGCTGCTCGCCGGTCGCTTCGCCGCCGCCGCGCCATAAAAAGCGGGGCGCGTGTGCTCCGTCGAACCCTTCCCGAAACCTCCAACCGCAGCACAATCCAGACCCCGCCCAGCGCACCCGCCTGCGCCACGGCCAACCGCGTCATTGTCGCAATGCTCGCGGCTCCGATGCGAAAATCAGCTGTCGTGGTGAATAGGACGGGCTAGGTCGTAACCCCCTTATTCGACATGACTCGTCGAACTTCCGGCAGTACGAACTAGC
>CAZCGA010000373.1:0-1608 GCA_964498075.1 uncultured Binatia bacterium (SeqCode)
GTCCAGCAGCAACGTGTCGTAGGGCATGGCGTCGTGTCCTCTCGCGTGAGCCCGCGTGGCCGCGGGCGCATTGGTCTTCGGACTCAAGTAGTATCTCAGAGACTCGCGACGCCACGTCGGCGTCTGCCGCCCGCCCCGACCGACACCTTCCCGTGCGCCCCTCCGACACCCACCGCAGCCGCCGGCCTTCTGCGGCGGCGAGGGGTCACAACCCCTCGCCGCGCTCGGCTTCCTTCGTCTGTGGCTTTGCCCTGGCGTGCGCGGCTCCAGTCCGCCCGTCGCACGTTCAGCTCGCTCGCCTGAACAGGTCATACCGCTCCGCCAAGAACTCGAGGTTCGGCCGCAGCCGCTCGTTGCGCGGCACGTGGATCCGCGTGCCCTGGAAGCCCTGCAGGCCGTGCCGCAGCATCGGACCATTCTCCTCCCGAAGAACATCGAGCCGCAGCTCGACGGTGAGGTCGGGCCGGACGCCGAGGAGGTGGCGGTCGAAGGCGGCGTGATGTAGCCGACAAAGCGCCAGACCGTTCGGCACGATCGGCTCGCCCCTAGGATGGCCATCCGGTAGGATGTGCGCCGCGTCGAGGAGTTCTTGATGCCGCAATCGGCAGATCGCGCAGCAGTCGCGATATGCCCGCAGAACCCGCTGCCGGAAACCCTGCTGGTGTAGCCGACGCTGGATCACGGCCGTGACGTAGGTGCGGCGCGCGGCCACCAGCGCGGGGTCAGCAACGAGTCCGCTGGCGATCGGAACGACCCGGTCGTCAACGGCGACCGCAAAGGTGAGGGCAGCGGGATCGTCACCTACGATGTAGACAGGCCAGGCCGGCTCGTAGAGGCCGGGCACGACACCGTGAAAGTAGACGAGCGGTGTTTGATGTTCGATCGTGCGTCTGAGCCCGACGTTGTCGTGATGATTCGGGTCGGTACCGCGATACCTGTACTTCAGCAACCCCTCCTCGCCGATCTCGTCGTCGTAGGTCCGCTCCCGTCCTTCGACGACCGGCGCCGTCGTGATGCTGAGAGGCATCTCGCAGACGGCGGGCTTGAAGATCCCTTGCGGGCCGACCAGAGGGATCCGGCGGTGATCAAACTCGAACCCCCGCTCGAGAAGCGTCCTCGGGAACGGTTGATCGCCAAGGAGATTGCGCTGCTCGCGCAGGAAATCGAAGACGCGCAGGCGAACCTGCGCATCCGTGTCACCCGTGAACGACATTCACGCTGTGCCGTTCAGGCGGGGCCGGATCAGGCCGGTCGCCGAGCGCATCGCGACTCGCGAGGACACGATCATGCAGGCCGAGGTAGTCGCGACCGTTCCCGAGCCTCCTCTTTCCTCCTGAGAGTGGCGTGCGCCCGCGATCGATTCCGACCTTTTCAGCATCCTGGTAGCCTCTCACCTCTTCGGTCCCCGGCCGCCGGGCGTGGGGCCCGGGCCGCTCTCCTCACCGGCCTCGCGCAACCACGATTCGATCCGCTCCCCCTGGTCGAAGAGGAGGGGCCGCATCGTGAGCGCCGAATCGAGGAGCCGCTTGCCTTCCGGCACATTTCCGGACTTGATGAGCAGGCGACCCAGGTTCGCCGCCGTCATCGCGTAGGCGTGAGGGTAGCGGT
>CAZCGA010000374.1:0-1600 GCA_964498075.1 uncultured Binatia bacterium (SeqCode)
CACGTCTCCTTGTCGATCCCGCGCCCGTAACGCATCGCGTACTCGAGCGCCTCGTCGACGTTCGCATAGGCCCACGCGATCGAGTCGCGGAGCCCCTGAGAGATCGCGCGATGCATCCCGTCGCCGAGGTTCCGGCGCATGACGTTGACGCCCAGGGGCAGCGGCAGGCTCGTGTCCCGCTGCCACTCCTCACCGAGGTCGAGCACCTTGATGAGCCCCATGTGCGCGTGGGTGATCTGACCTTCGTGGATGAGCAGGCCGAGGTCCGCTTGGCCCTCGAGCACGGCGTTCATGATCTTGTCGAAAGCCACCTCGATCAGCGCCGGCTCTTCCGGCAGGTAGAGGCGGAGCAGCAGCGACGCCGTGGTGTGGCTGCCCGGGATGGCAACCACCTTGTTCGGGATGTCCTTCAGGTCGATCGGCTCGCGGGCGACCAGGATCGGGCCGTAGCCCTTGCCCATGGAGGCGCCGGGATCCATGAGCCGGTAGCGGTCAGCGACGAGCGCGTAGGTCGCGGCGGAGACCGCGGTGACCTCCAGCTCGGCCGTCCGTGCGCGGCGGTTCAGCGATTCAATATCCTCGAGCGCGTGCTCGATCCGCGCGCCCGCAATATTCACCTTCCCCTCGGTAAGCGCGTAGAACATGAACGCGTCGTCAGGATCAGGGCTATGACCGATGCGGATCGTCTGCATAATAAAACTCCTGGCAGGCTGCGGAAAGACGCAGCAGGCTGATCAAAAAGGGCTAGATGCTAGGCGGCGAGGGAAGCGCTCCCTGAGGCGTACGCCGCGTACGCCTCAGGGAGGCGCGACCGAGCCAACGACGCAGATGGCCCTTTTTGATCAGCCTGCGAACCCGAGTTCAAAGTCGCCGCCGCGGATGGCTCGGATGATCGCGTCGCGGTCGCGGGGCGTCTCGACTTCGATCCACGCCCGTCCGAAGTGCGCCGGCTTGTGGGCATCGTCGGTGGCGATCTTGACCAGCGGGATCTCGTCCGAGTGGTAGAGCGGGCGATACCGGCCCGTATCCGTCACCTCGACGGCATCGATAGCCAAGCCGTCGCCGCGTAGGATGCGCAACCGCTCGATGGTGTCCTCGACGCTCAGCTTGTAGCGCGCCGGATGGTTGAGGACGTGAAGCGTCTCGCGGTCGCCGATCACGCGTCCCACGTGCTGGGGAAAGGACTGGTAGCTCAGCTCGACGCCCTGGAAGAGCAGGAGCCGCGGCGACAGCGCGCGCAGGGCATGCCAGTAGTCGTCGGTGATCAGGTCGTCGTGGTCGGTGATGGCGAGAAAGTCGTAGCCGAGCGCCTCGTACTCCGCGATCAGCTCCTCTGGAAACTTGACGCCGTCGGAGAAGCGGGTGTGGGCGTGGAGGTTGCCGCGGAGTCGGGGCACGCTCAGCGGACGGGACGCTTCGAGGGCGGCGGACCGCCCCACTCGAAGGCGAACCCGAGAGCGAAGTACCCCGTCACTTCGCGGCCACCGCTGGCCGGGCTGGCCACCATCACGCTGGGCGACGTCCAGCCGGCAATGCCCATCCGACCCGCGGTGGTCGGGGTCTGCGTGGATACCGAGAGCGGCCCGATGAACGCGGGGTC
>CAZCGA010000375.1:0-1595 GCA_964498075.1 uncultured Binatia bacterium (SeqCode)
CATCTGGAACCGCCGCTACATCGATCACGTGCAGCTCACGGTCGCCGAGAGCATCGGCATCGAGGGACGCGGCGCCTACTTCGAAAAGGCCGGCGTGCTGCGCGACATCATGCAGAACCACATGTTTCAGCTGCTCTGCCTGACGGCGATGGAACCGCCGATCTCGCTCGGCGGCGAAGATCTGCGCAACGAGAAGGTGAAGGTGCTGCACGCCATCCGGCCGATGCAGCCGGAGGAGATCCTGCAACAGACCGTGCGCGGGCAGTATGCCGCCGGATTCGTCGACGGGCAGCGGGTGCCGGGGTATCGCGAGGAGCCGGACGTGGCGCCCAACTCGCCGACCGAGACGTACGCGGCGCTCAAGCTCTTCGTGGACAACTGGCGCTGGGCCGACGTGCCGTTCTATCTGCGCGCCGGCAAGCGGCTGGCGCGGCGCGACACCGAGATCGTCATCGAGTTCCGGCGAGCCCCTTTGATGTTCCTGCGCGAGCAGATGGGACCACAGCAGCGACCGAACCGGTTGACGATCAACGTCCAGCCCGACGAGCGCATCAACCTGCGGTTCCAGGCGAAGAGCCCGGGGCCGTCCATGCGCCTGGCGCCGGTGGAGATGCAATTCAAGTACAGCGACCTGGAAGGCGACCAGATTGCCGGCACGGGGTATGAGACGTTGCTCTACGATTGCATGATCGGCGATCCGATCCTCTTCCACCGCGCCGACATGGTGGAGGAGGCGTGGAAGGTGGCGTCGCCGATTCTCGACGTGTGGCAGGCGCTGCGCCCGCGGGACTTCCCCAACTACGAAGCCGGCAGCTGGGGCCCGAAGAGCGCCACCGAGCTGATCGCGCCGAACGGCCAGTGGGTGGAGCCGACGTAGCGCGCCGCGCTCATAACGTGGTGAAGCCCCTCACCCGCGTCCGCGAGACACCTCTACAGGCGGCGACGCCTTGAGTCCTGCATCGTCCAGACGTTGAAGCGTCTTGACGCCGGACCCACTTTCGTATTATCTTCGTCTCGACACAAGGAGAGTGATGCGCGACGAAGAGCCGTTCCGTCAGGGCCACGTGCTCCAACCAAGCGCGGCGCCCGCAAGGCCGCTGCGCTTGGTCTATCGAGGCGAGGCGGTGGCGGGTGGAGTGGACGGCGCGCCGAGCTGCCCGCCCACACGCCACAGCGGCGGACAGATCGCAGGACACCAACCGAAGCTGCTCGACCAAGTGCGCGATGCGATCCGCACCCGGCATTACAGCTACCGGACCGAGGAGGCGTACGTGGGTTGCGGCCCGGCCGCGCTGCGAGCTCGCGGACGTGGTGCGCGCGTACGGACCGCAGTACCTGCGCACGCATCCGACCAGCGCTGAGCAACGCCAGGTGCTGCGGGCCATCGCGACGTGCCGGACAGCGGCGATGGGTGGGCACGTCGAGCAGTGTGAGAAGTGCTCGTATCGCCGCATTGCCTACAACTCCTGCCGCAACCGCCACTGTCCCAAGTGTCAGGGCAAGGAGCGCGCCCGCTGGATGGCGGCCGAGCAGGCGATGCTGCTGCCCGTGCCCTACTTCCACGTCGTCTTCACCCTGCCGCATGCGCTCAACCC
>CAZCGA010000376.1:0-1587 GCA_964498075.1 uncultured Binatia bacterium (SeqCode)
TGCGGCTGCTCCAGTCGGCGGACTTCAACCTGGTCAACGCCGAACACGGCATCGTCTACATCGATGAAATCGACAAGATCTCGCGCAAGAGCGAGAACCCGAGCATCACGCGAGACGTTTCCGGCGAAGGCGTGCAGCAGGCGCTGCTCAAGATCCTCGAAGGCACGGTGGCCAACGTGCCGCCGCAGGGCGGGCGGAAGCACCCGCAGCAGAAGTACATCGAGGTCAACACCAAGGACATCCTGTTCGTTTGCGGCGGCGCGTTCGACGGGCTGGAGAAGATCGTCGAGCGGCGCGTGGGGCGGAAGATGCTGGGCTTCGGCGCCGAGATCAAGAGCAAGAAGGAGAAGAACATCGGCGAGCTGATGAAGCTGGTCGAGCCCGAGGACCTGTTGCGCTACGGGCTCATCCCCGAGCTGGTCGGACGGCTCCCGGTGGTGGGCGTGCTCGACTCGCTCGACGAGGACTCGCTGGTGCGCATCCTGACCGAGCCCAAGAACGCGATCACCAAGCAGTACCAGAAATTCCTCGACATGGAGGGCGTGAAGCTCGACTTCACAGAGGACTCGCTGCGCGCGATCGCCCAGCAGGCGATCAAGCGCGGCACCGGCGCGCGCGGCCTGCGTGCCGTGATCGAGGAAGCCATGCTCGACGTGATGTACGACATCCCGTCCCGCGCAGACGTCATCGGCTGCACCATCTCTCGCGAGTGCATCATGGGCGGCGCGCCGCCGCTCCTGACCTACCGCGGAGAGCGTGAGAAGCGCCGCAAGGAAGCCTGATCGGCCGCACGCCTCATTCCACCGGAGCCCGAGTGCCCCCTATTCCGCGCAGAGACCGGCCGTCCCGCGCCTCGCGAAAGCCGGCGCTCCCGGAAAAGTCGCTGACGCTGAGCATCTCCCGCGGCGACGAGCGGTTCACGTTCCGCGACCGCCTCCCGCTGCTGCCGCTGCGCGACGTCGTCATCTTCCCGTACATGACCATCCCGCTGCTGGTGGGGCGGCTGCCCTCGATCAATGCCATCGAGAAGGCGGTGGCGCGCGACCGTATGTTGTTCGTCACTGCTCAGAAGAGCAGCGAGGTCGCCGATCCCACGCACGACGAGCTGTACAAGGTGGGGACGGTGGTGCGTGTGCTCCAGCTGTTTCGCTTGCCCGACGGCACCATCCGCGTGCTGGTCGAGGGGCTGTGCCGCTGCCGGGTGGAGCGCTTCTTCTGGTCGAGCGACTACTACATCGTGAAGGTCGCGGTGCTCGACGAGCCGCCGGTGCGGGGGGCCGAGATCGAGGCGCAGATGCGCCACGTGCTCTCGCTCTTCAACGACTACGTGCACCTCAACCGGCGCATTCCGGACGAGGTGCTCATGACGGCGAACAACATCGCCGATCCGGCCTCGCTCGCGCACACGGTGTCGGCGCACCTGCTGGTGAAAGTGCCGCAGAAGCAGCGCCTGCTCGAAGTCGATGGCGCGGCGGATCGCCTCAAGCTGCTGAGCGAGACCCTGGCCTCCGAGCTCGAGATCGTGAAGCTCGAGCGCAAGATCGAGGGCCAGGTGCGCTCGCAGGTACACAAGAACCAGAAGGAGTT
>CAZCGA010000377.1:0-1584 GCA_964498075.1 uncultured Binatia bacterium (SeqCode)
GGACCTGAAGAAGCTGGTGGCCTACTCGAGCATCAGCCACATGGGCTACGTGATGCTCGGGATGGCGTCCTTCACGCCGCAGGGAATCCAAGGTGCGGTGCTGCAGATGTTCAATCACGGCACGGTGACCGCCATGCTCTTCCTGCTGGTTGGTGTGATTTACGACCGCGCCCATCACCGTGAGATCGAAGGTTTTGGAGGGTTGGCGTCGATCATGCCGGTCTACACTGGCGTCACCGCGCTGGCCTTCTTCGCGGCGCTGGGGTTGCCGGGCTTGTCGGCGTTCATCTCCGAAGTTCTGGTGTTGATCGGGGCGTGGCAGAAGTACCCGGGCCTGACCGCCATCGGAGCGAGCGCCGTGATTCTGACCGCCGGCTACCTCCTGTGGACGATGCAGCGCATGTTCCTCGGCAAGGTGAACGAGAAGTACGTCGCACTCCCGGAGATCAACGGCCGGGAGATCTTCACCCTCGCCCCGCTCGCCGTGATCGTGGTGATCCTCGGGTTCTATCCGCATGCGATACTCGATTTGACGAGCGCGTCACTCAACAGCCTCAACCAGTTGGTGTTGGCTTCGCTCTGAGGCCTGGCGACGAGCCCGATGAGTATCGATAACATCCAGAGCCTGAGCTACGTCTTTCCCGAGCTCATCCTCGTCTTCACCATCATCATCATTTTCGCCGTCGACTTGGTGGTGGCCGAGAAGGAGCGGCTCGGCGAAATTGCGCTGGCCGGGACGGCGCTGTCGCTGCTGGCGGTGTCGCGTCTCACCGCCACGCCGGATGCCTGGCTGTTTTCGAAGATGATCGTCCAGGATCCCTTCGCCGTGTTCTTCAAGGTCATCTTCGCGCTGGCGACCATGTCGGCGGTGTGGATGTCGTTGGACTCCAAAGAGATCACCGGGACCAATCAGGGCGAGTACTACGGCATCCTGCTCTCCAGCACGCTGGGGATGTACTTCATGGCGTCGGCGGCCAACCTGTTGATGGCGTACCTGTCGCTGGAGTTCGTGAGCCTGACGTCGTACGTGCTGACCGGGTACCTGCGCCACGATCGGCGCTCCGGCGAAGCGGCGCTCAAGTATCTGATCTACGGCGGCGTGGCGTCCGGCACGATGATCTACGGCATGAGCTGGATCTTCGGCCTCGCCGGCAGCATGGACTTCGTGCAGATCAACGCGGCGCTGACGCACGGCGATCCGAACAAGCTGGCGTTGTTCATCGCCGTGGTGCTGACGCTCGCCGGATTCGGCTACAAGATCGCCGCGGCGCCGTTTCACATGTGGCTGCCGGACGTGTACACCGGCGCCCCGATTCCGATCAGCGCGTTCCTGTCCGTCGGTTCGAAGGCCGCAGGGTTTGCGTTGCTGATGCGGGTCTTTTACCCGGTGTTGTCGCACGCCGGCACCGACGGCAGCTGGCAGTTCCTGCCCGGCGTCGACTGGCCGCAGCTGGTGCTGGTGCTGTCGATGGTGACCATGACCTTGGGCAACCTCTCGGCGTTGTCGCAGCGCAACCTGAAGCGGCTGCTGGCGTACTCGAGCATCGCGCACGCCGGCTACATGCTCATGGGCTTTGTCGTGCT
>CAZCGA010000378.1:0-1580 GCA_964498075.1 uncultured Binatia bacterium (SeqCode)
ACCGGGCCCCGGCCAAGGTGCAGTCGGCGCTGCTCGAAGCGATGCAGGAGCGGCAGATCACGCTCGGCGACCAGAGCCACACGCTGGCGGAGCCGTTCCTGGTGATGGCGACCCAGAACCCGATCGAGCAGGAGGGCACCTACCCGCTGCCCGAGGCGCAGAGCGATCGCTTCATGCTGAAGGTGCGCATCGGCTACCCGGAGCGCGCCGAGGAGAAGGAAATTCTAAAACGCGCCGGGCTCTCCCAGCTTCCGGCGCTGCAGCCCCAGGCGACCGGCACCGACGTGCTCGACGCGCGCGAGGCGCTATCCGGTGTGTACGTCGACGACAAGATCCAGGAGTACGTGCTCGACCTGGTCACCGCGACCCGGCGGCCGCGCGACTTCGGGCTCGCGCTCGACAGCCTGATCGCCTTCGGCGCGTCCCCGCGCGCCACGCTGTTCCTGGTGCGCGGCGCGCAGGGCCTGGCGCTGCTCGACGGGCGGCCCTACGTGCTCCCCGAGGACGTCAAGCACATCGCGCCCGACGTGCTGCGGCACCGCATCCACGTCACATACGAGGCGGAGGCCGAGGGCGTGGACGGAGAGGAAGTGGCCCGCCGCATTCTGGAGCAGGTGCGCGTGCCCTGATGCAGACCGCCGACCTCTTGAGCAAGGTGCGCCGGCTCGAAATCCGGAGCCGGCACCTGGTCGAGGACCTGTTCGCCGGCCAATCCGAGAGCATCTTCAAGGGCCGCGGCGTCGAGTTCGAGGAAGTGCGGCCCTACGTGCCGGGCGATGAGGTCCGCGACATCGACTGGAACGTCACCGCCCGGCTCGGCGCGCCTTACGTCAAGCGCTTCGTCGAGGAACGCGAGCTCACCGTGCTGCTGGTGGTGGACGTCTCGCGCTCGATGCGCTTCGGCACCGCCGGGCAGGAGAAGCGCGAGATGGCGGCCGAGCTGTGCGCGGTGCTGGGATTCGCGGCGATGCGCAACAATGACCGCGTGGGACTGGTGCTGGCGGGCGAGCGGGTCGAGCACTTCGTTCCTCCCGCGCGTGGCCGCACCCACCTGCTGCGCCTGCTGCGCGACGTACTTCAGATATCGCCCGGGGGCGGCGGCACGCGGCTCGCCGAGGCGGCGCGCTTCGTCTTGCGCACCACCCGCCGCAAGAGCCTGCTGTTCTGGATCTCGGATTTCGAGGACCCGCTCCCACAGCGCGACTGGAAGGTGCTGGCCCGCCGCCACGACCTGACGGTCATGGTGCTGCGCGATCCGCGCGACGACACGCTTCCCGACGTGGGCTGGGTGGAGATCGAGGACCTGGAGCGCGCTACTCGCACCCTGGTGAACACCTCGAGCGCCGCGGTCCGGCGCGCGTACCAGCGCGAGGCGCTCGCGCGGCGGCGCACGCTCGAGCGGGCGCTGCGCGAGGCGCGCAGCGCGTGGCTCGAGCTCAGGACCGACCGCTCCTATCTGCCGGCCCTGATGCGCTACTTCGCCGCCCGCCGGCAGCGGAGGGCCAGAGTGTGATTCGCCTGGCACGGCGCCTCGTGATGGCGGGGCGCCGTGCCAGGCGAATCACACTCTGGCCCTCCGC